>NZ_JBHSHB010000009.1:0-79620 GCF_042652845.1 Dokdonia genika
AAACAGTTACTACGATCTCTGATGAAACTGACGGAAACGTAACCTTCACAAACGAAGCAGGTGCAACAATCACCGTGGCCAAAGCTGACATCACAGATAACGCAGATGGAACATACACATTCACAAACAATGATGGGTCTGATGTAATTATTGATACTAACGGTGTCGCAATCACAGATGTCATTGCAGGTAACCTTATCGCAACTGTAACAAACGCAGATGGAACAGCAGTTGAAATTGACGAAACAATCACAGACGTTACTGACTTAAATACAGCGGCAGTTACAAATACCATTGCTACCTATAACGCTGAAGACNCTTATCGCAACTGTAACAAACGCAGATGGAACAGCAGTTGAAATTGACGAAACAATCACAGACATTACTGACTTAAACACTGCTACAAATACAAATCTTATTGGAACATATAACAATGAAGGTGCAACTCCTTTTGCTATTGAAGAGACAGTTACTTCACTAACCTTTGACGATACTACAAATGAGTTAGAGTTTATAGATGAAACTGGCACTCCAAACCCAGTAGATTTAAGCTCACTAGCTCATACAGGAACTGAAGGTTCTATTTTCTTTGCAGGAGCAGACGAAACTCCTACTGAAGACAATGACCAGTTATTTTGGGATGCTGCAAATAATAGATTGGGAGTTGGTACTAATACACCAGATAACAAGCTACAAGTAACGGGAGCTATTCGTTCTGCAGGTTTTTTAAATTCTGATGGTAATGCTGGCGAACCTGCGTATAGATTTACAGATGACTCAAATACAGGAATCTACAGTCCTGCGGCAGATGAGATTGGATTAACGGTTGGAGGAATAGAAGCAATCAATATTGATGAGACCAGTAACGCAACAACAGTAACAATTAATGAAACTTTAGACCTTGACGGGCCTGTACTTGACGAAAATGATTTACCTGGAACAGTAGGACAAGTACTAACAGCTACTGCAACCGGCACAGAATGGGCAGATGCCGCAGCAGAAACAGTTACAACGTTTACACAAGACGACACCCCTACTTCTACAGATGCCACAGCCACCGGAGAGATTACCTATACTGATGAGGCTGGTAATCCCTTTACCGCTCAGGTTGTAAGTGCAGATGCAGACAATGCGCTCTCTGTCGGAACAGATGGTGGAGCATTTATGGCAGTCGCTCCTACGGTTTATTCAGTAGGAAAAGTGGGTGCTGCTGGTGGTGGAGCACTTTTTAATGCTACTGTAGTAAATACAGGTACAGGAACGTACAGAGTAACATTTACCACTGCACTACCTAATGCAAATTATATCATTCAGTTAAGCCAGCCAGGAAGAGCAGGCGCAGGAAATGATGATCCAGGTATATCATACTCGGCACAATCTGGAGCTGGATTTACAGTTAACATTGGAGATAATGACAATGGTGGTTCTGACCGTGCATTCTTCAACTCAGAATTTATGTTTACAGTATTAACCATTCCAGGATTTTAATCCCCTACCCCTATTATGAAAAAAATATTATTTATTCTTTTTATCTCTGTGATCGCTTTCGCGAAAGCGCAAACCACAGACCCCGCATATTTAATAAATGTGCAGAAGGCATCACAGTCAGAAATAGACGCTTATGACCCAGCAGATCTGGAAATAGGAATGTTAGTCTATAATACGGATGTAAACCGCATATTTGAATATACCGCCTCAGGATTTTTGGCTATACTGACTGAAGTTGATGTTTCTGAAACTGTTACCACACTCGTAGATAATGGTAATGGAACTGCTACATATACAAATGAAAATAACATTCCTGTAACTGTAGGTATTGTTGGCCCTCAAGGACCAGCTGGACCGGCAGGTGCAGATGGAGCTCAAGGGCCACAAGGACCCGCAGGAGCAGACGGAGCAACAGGACCGCAAGGACCAACAGGACCCGCAGGAGCAGATGGAGCTCAAGGGCCACAAGGACCCGCAGGAGCAGACGGAGCAACAGGACCGCAAGGACCAACAGGACCCGCAGGAGCAGATGGAGCAACAGGACCGCAAGGACCAGTAGGACCGGCAGGAGCAGATGGAGCAACAGGACCACAAGGACCAATAGGTCCGGCAGGAGCAGACGGAGCAACAGGACCGCAAGGACCAACAGGACCCGCAGGAGCAGATGGAGCAACAGGACCGCAAGGACCAGTAGGACCTAAAGGAGCAGACGGAGCAACAGGACCTCAAGGACCGGCTGGACCTGCAGGTACAGACGGAGCAACGGGACCTCAAGGACCAGCAGGACCTGCAGGTGCAGACGGAGCAACAGGACCACAAGGACCAGCAGGTCCCGCAGGTGCAGACGGAGCAACAGGACCACAAGGACCAGCAGGTCCCGCAGGTGCAGACGGAGCAACAGGACCACAAGGACCAGTAGGTCCCGCAGGTGCAGATGGAGCAACAGGACCACAAGGACCCGTAGGGCCATCAGGTACATATACTGGTTTTTTTATAATAGATAATACAACACTTACCACTACTGGGACATATACTCAGGCTATTGTCGGCATTCCATTCCAACCGTCGCAGGTTACTTTTAAGGCGCATCCTAACATAGGTTCGTTTAACATTAATGATGACAATGCGCTAGGAGCAAATAATACTGGTTTACTAGAAAACACGTTTGGGGCAATGAATGGATTTGCACGTGCAGGTAGCCCTATTGCACAGGCGGTTATATTTTCTGGCGGAAGTGGTAGCTCTATAAATAACATATCTAGATATGCTAATAATACAGAGTGCATAGGCTTAAGATATACTAACAATAACGGAAGTAATCTAGGTGTTATCTCTGCATCTATGGCAAGCTTTACTGCAAATGGATTTAATCTTAATGTAACGTACACACTAGGCACGACAGGTTCGGCAGCAGTACAAAATGACATACTTGATGAATCTGTAATTGTTCTGTTTACAGCATACGAATAAAATTACTATGAAACGTAACTCTTTATATATAACTATACTTCTTGTGTTTGTTTACGCTTTCGCGAAAGCGCAAACCACAGACCCTGCATATTTAGTTAATATACAGAAGGCATCACAGTTAGAGATTGACGCATACGATCCCGCAGATCTAGAGATTGGTATGCTCGTTTATAATACAGATGAAAATAGGATTTTTGAATATACAAATAATGGGTTTTTGGAACTTCTTACGGAGAAGAATATATACACTGGATGGTTTATCATTTCTGGCGAAGGAGTGGTCACAGTAAGCGACATTCCATTTACGCCATCACAGGTAACCTTTTCGGCGGCAGCAAATGTAGAAAGTCGGGATATTGATTCTGATAATGGCGTAGGAAACAATGATAGAGGTATTGACAACTCTTTTGGGTCAATGAAAGGGTTTGCAAGAGATGATGACGGCACAATAACACAACAAGTGATGTATTCTGGAGGACACGGAAATTCTATAAATGACAACTCTAGATATGCCAGCAGTAGCAACTGTATAGGTATACGGTACGGTGATCAAAATGGTAGTAGTCTAGGTAAAATAGAAGGAGCATTTACCTCCTTTACTGAAGATGGGTTTACTATTACTGTAAATTATACAAATGGTACAATTACTGCAAACAGCACAAACCCATTGGTAGACGTGCAACCTGACGATGTTAATAATGAGGCGCTACTAGTTTTATACACAGCTTATAAGTAATGAGATATAGCACAACATATCACAAGCAGCCTGCTTCTATGCTAAGAAATAAACTTTCTATTAAGAAAGAACAAATTATGATGTTCACTTTGAGCTTAAATTTAAATATTCTAAAATCTGAAAGAGGTACTCTTAAACACTGTGCACTATTTGTTTTGCTTACATTATGTGCTATCACTTTTACTAACGCACAAGTACCTAATGCAGAGCTCCTACTGCGTGTTAATCAAGCTACAACAGTAGATATTGAAGCTATAACAGAGGCAAAAGAAGGGATGGTTGTTTATGACACTACTCTAGATAGATTAAAAGTTTATGACGGTGTTGCGTGGCAAACTTTACAAAGTAGTCAAAAAGGAACAATCGTTTTAAATAGAAATGGAGGTAATGGAATTCTTCCAACAGCAACAAACACCTATTTTGACTTGCCCCTTACCAGCGCTCATATACAGACTAATGACCAAGATTTATTTACCGTGGTCGGAAATTCTGAAATACGAATAGAGCAAGATGGCGTTTATGCCTTATCTGCATCGTTATCTACCAGCAATATGCCAGCCGGAAATACAAAATATATCTTAGCAGCTAGACAAAATGGTAATCTTATAGGTTATCTTTCTAGAGGTTTTGTAACCTTACCTAGCAGAGACTACTGGGGTTCTTCTGGAACTATTTCCTATAGCTTTAATGCAAATGACATTATAAATTTTCAATATGTTCTCAATGCAGGAGGTCAAAATTTAAATGCCGTTTTTACTAATGCCTCAATAACAAAACTATAATATTATGAAAATTAGACTTATAGTTGCCTTCATTGTTCTTTTTAACGCTTTCGCGAAAGCGCAAGAATCCCTACACAACTTTGGAAATATCCAGATTCATCAAGACGGCGCGATTGGTTTTCACGGGGATTTAATCAATGACGGTGATTTTGATAACAATCTTGGTCTCGCTGGCTTTTACAATCCAACTGAAGAACTTTTTGTACTCGGTAATAACAAGCCTGTATTCTTCAATATGGAAGTTGACGTGCCAAATGACCTCAACTTTGAAGTATCTGTAGGAGTCACTAGCCTACTAGATTTTATAAACGGTAGAATTACCACTCCTCGTGAAGACCTTGGTATTAATCTTGACTTCACAAACAATGCGATCTATCTGGGTGAAAGCGATAGTAATCACGTAGATGGTTATGTTACAAATCAAGGTAACCTAGAATTTGACTTTCCTATAGGAGATGACTTTAAAATTCGCCAGCTTACGGTGATTCCTCTCAACCCGGCCATAACTACCTATCAAGCTGCATACTTTTTTGAAGATCCAGATACTCCTAGTACATTACCTGGATCATTTAACACAGACCTGTTTGAAAACACATTGTCTGTTATAGATCCTAATGAGTATTGGGATTTGAACGGGCCGCTACCAGTACAAGCAAAACTTACTTGGGATGAAGATACTCAAGTGCCGGTACTTGCAGATGGCTTGAGCTCACTGCGTGTTGTAGGCTTTTCTAATGTTTTAAACAGATGGGTGAATTTGGGAAATGCTAGTTTTTCTGGTAATGAGATAAATGGCGAGATTACTTCTGAGCTTTTTGATCCTAACGACTTTTCGGCATACACACTTGGATCTGTTCTCAAAGCTGGGAGCGGTATAAATGTCTATACATTCTTCTCTCCTAACGGAGATGGAATTAATGAAACCTTTGTGATAGAAGGTCTTGAAACTAGTCCAGATAATGAACTGTTTATCTTTAATAGATGGGGTGTAGAAGTTTTTAGTATGAAAAACTATGACAACTCTTTTGATGGAACTTCACAAGGAAGAGTCACTATTGCAGAAGATAACAAACTGCCTGTAGGAACCTATTACTATGTACTTAAACTTAAAGATCAAAAAGATCAAGCCGGTGCATTTTACATAAACCGCTAAATTTTTCCCAAAATCACTCATTGCTAAAACACTTTAATCTATATTTCAACCTTTAACAGAAAAAGGAGAGATATGAATATCCAGCATAAAGAAAGAGAAGATAGAGGTGTTTTTTATATGAAGGGAGATAATGGTATCATCTCAGAACTCGCTTACTCAAAAGATAGAGATTCAGTAATAACGATAGACCACACAGAAACCAAAATACCAGAAGAAGGCAAAGGATTTGCATCAAGGCTTGTGGCTCATACTGTTGATTTTGCAAGAGAAAGAGGGTTAAAAATAAATCCACTTTGCCCCTTTGCCGAAGTTCAATTTGATCGTAACCCAGATTATAAAGATGTACTGGCATAATGACTGTGCTCGAGACAAAACGTTTGTATCTTAAACCATTTACATCACAAGATGCAGAAAACCTTTACGCCCTTAATACAAATCTAGAGGTAATTAAATATACAGGTGATGCTCCTTTTAAAAACATAGAAGAAGCACAAGCCTTTATAAAAAATTATACTACAACAGTCTACCACAAAGCTCATACTACGACTCAAACAGGTTTAGGCAGGTATGCAGTAACACGCAAGAGTGACAATATTTTTTTAGGTTGGTGTGGCCTTAAGTTTAATCAAGATAATCGCCAGGTAGATCTAGGTTTTAGGTTTTTTGAAAAGTACTGGAATCAAGGCTATGCAACCGAGGCTAGTGAGGCCTGCATAAGCTACGCTTTTAAAGAACTTCACCTACCCTATGTAATAGCTCGAACTCATAACAACAATACCGCTTCTCAAAAGGTTTTAAAAAAGCTAAACTTTGTTTTTGTAAACAACATTACACATCACGATATGCCTACTAGGTTATATCATCTCAATAATGAGGCTTATCAACTTAAAGAAATAAGCGCCAAAGAAACCTGGCCCGTACGGCATCCAGTTTTGAGAAAAGGGCGTCCGCTAGAAGATGTCTATATGGAGGCAGATGAGCAGGCAAGCACCTTTCACCTGGGTATGTTTCATAATAATGACATTATAGGCGTTGCGAGTTTTATGGATGACAGTCACGAGGGCTTTACTGGCGCACAATATAGACTAAGAGGAATGGCGGTTTTACCAGAATATAGAAGAAAAGGCATTGCAGAACTCCTATTAAAAAGAGGTGAGACGCTACTTAAAGAAAAAGGCAAAACACTACTATGGTTTAATGCCCGAGTCGTAGCCCTGCAATTTTATAAAAACCTAGGTTATCAAGTAGATGGCACCTTGTTTGATATTCCTAAAGTAGGACCTCATTATAGAATGAAAAAGCAGCTCTTATGAATAGAAGATCATTTTCAAAACTCACAGTACTAGGTATAGTTGCTGCTTCCCTCCCACTTGTGGCTAGGGCAGCAATACTGGAGATGATAGACAGAGATGAGCTACTAGGCAAAGGTTCACCTCTGCTCACCAAGACTTCAACTTATAGACTTAGACCAGAAGCCGCCATCGCTTTTGAAGAGATGAAAGCCGCTGCTCTTAAAGATGGTATAAAATTTCAAGTAGTGTCAAGCTACAGGGACTATAATCATCAAAACAGAATATGGGAGCGTAAGTATAAACGCTTTCGCGAAAGCGGTCTAAGCCACCTTGCAACCATCAATAAAATTATTGAGTACTCTACCATACCTGGCACCTCAAGGCATCACTGGGGGACAGATATAGATATTGTAGACGCCACACCAGGAGTTACTAGCGGATTACTGGTTCCGTCAAAATTTCACGGAAGTGGTCCCTTCTGTAAGTTTAAAGAATGGATGGATGCACACGCAAATAGTTTTGGCTTTTACCTTGTCTACACAGATACGTATGACAGGAAAGGCTTTAAATATGAACCCTGGCATTATAGCTACAAAGCACTCTCTCTAGACTACCTTAAAGCATATCAAGCGCTTGATATAAAGTCGCAATTACAAGCTGCAAACTTACTAGGAAGTGAGTACTTTACAGACTCTTTTATAGAGCGCTATCTTAAGGAAAATGTAGGTGATATCAATCCTGCGCTACTGCCTTAGTATTATAAATTCATAATGGCTTTGCGCTCTTGTAAGGCCTCTTTAAAATCTGACCTACTAGCAAGTGCTTTATTTATCCATTGCTCTGCTTTCTCTTTATCACCTTTATGCTTGTAGATTTGAGCAAGACGTAGATAGGCCCAATCCTTAGGCACACCATCTGCCGCAGAGTGATATTTTATATAATGGTGTAAACCTGTAATACCTTGATCGAGGCCTATACCATACTGCCCAGCTACCTTACCTAGCTGGTACTGCAACCTGTTTTCTTGGGCGTGTTTTTGTTGTGCCTCATAAGCCGTTTCAAAGGCTTTTTGTGGTTCGTTATTCTTCTCGTAATGCTCTTGTAATTTTGCATAACAAGTAACAGAACCACCTACCTCAACAGCTTTTATATAATTATACTCTGCTTGCTTAGGTTTATCATTATACTCTGCAATATAGCCGTGAGCGAGATATCCATCTACTTTTGAGATATCTAGTAGCTGGTCTGCATATTTTCTTGCTTTTGCCTCACTACCGCCTATTATACCTGGTATTTGAATATAAAATTCTACAAGTGCCCAGCGTGCTTCTATATGTGATGGATCGAGAGTCGCTGCAGTTTCAAATTGTTCTTTTATATCTCCTATCATTGTAGCAGCTCTCAGCTTGTTTACAGCAAGCGCTTTCATACCCAGTACACCCCCATATTTATAATGATAGTTTGCGTTGTTTGGATACTTTTCTACTAGGTCTTCGTAATAAGGAATTGCTCCATCCCAGTTTTTTGCATACCCTTCTATGTCTCCAAGATATTCTAGAGTTTGAGGGTCTTTAGGATGTGTTTTTAAATAATTTAAAAAGAGCGGCTTTGCAAGTTTGTACTTAGATTGTTTAAAATAGGTTTCCGCTTTCGCGAAAGCGTTATCACTCCCATTCTGAGCACAAAGCGCCACAGGAAACAATAGAATAATAAACCACTTTTTCATCATATTATTTTAATCAAATATAAACCATTATGGTGCCAAAGTACAATTACTGCTCTGGCGGAAATTTGTTAAAAATTTTTTCTACTAACTTTTTAAAATGTGCATCCCGCTTATCAGGTTTTGCCTTTACTTTAATATCGCTCTCACTTATAGCCTCCCATACCGTGGCTTGATTACCTAATGCTTTGTAAACAGTAACAACCATCTTGAGGTGTCGCTCTGGACCGCCTATGGGTATGCCGCCACTTACACCTACGCCTACAGTACCTCCACCGCCTCCTACACCTACGCCTAAGGTGTTTCTAGAGCGTGTCTCATACTCTTCGGATGTAATTTTTATAAAAAAGTCATTAGTCTCAGTCTTGATATAACCGCGAGATTGCAACATACTATCTGTATACTTCACCACTCTACGCTCGTCAAATTCAAGTAGCCCAGTTGATTCAGAGAAGTCATAGTTATAAGAGGTAAGCTTTGAGAAATCTACCTTTGTATCATAGTCATAGTCTACAAATGTTGTCCCGCAACTCGTGAGTAGGACACATATAATGAGGCATAAAAAAATCCGCATAAATCTTTGTTTTGCATAAAGATAACAAAGGTTTACACGGATTATTATATTTTGTTAGTTCTTAACTACTCATTCATCATTTTCCACAAGGCGTCTTTAAGTTCTACAAGACCTTGTTGTGCAACTGCAGAGATAAATAAATAAGGAATAGGAAGTTCTCTATCTAGCTCTTCAGAAAGCTCTGCCTTAAGCTCATCATCCAGCATATCACTTTTTGTAATAGCAATCATTCTGCTCTTGTCGAGCATTTCTGGATTATACTTTTTAAGCTCATTGAGCAAAATCTCGTATTGCTCTGAGATACTATCTGCATCTGCCGGAATCATAAAGAGCAGTGTAGAGTTGCGCTCTATGTGGCGTAAAAATCGATGACCTATCCCTCTACCCTCTGAGGCTCCTTCTATAATACCTGGTATATCTGCCATTACAAATGACCTGTAATCGCGGTACTCTACAATACCCAAATTAGGCTTAAGAGTGGTAAACTCATAATTTGCGATTTTTGGTTTGGCCGCTGTGATAGATGCTAGTAATGTAGACTTCCCTACATTAGGAAAACCTACCAGACCTACGTCTGCCAGAACTTTAAGCTCTAAGGTAAGTGAGACTTCATAGCCATCTATACCTGGTTGTGCATATCTAGGTGTCTGGTTAGTGCTACTTTTAAAATGCCAGTTACCACGACCTCCCATACCACCTTCGGCAGCGATAAACTCTTGACCATCCTCTGTGATTTCAAACAAGACTTTATCTGTCTCTGTATCTTTTATTGTAGTACCTAGAGGCACATCTATATAGGTATCTTCTCCATCTAGACCAGTAGATCTTGACTTTGCACCATTACCTCCGTGACCAGCTCTCAGGTGACGTTTAAATTTAAGGTGTATAAGTGTCCATAAGTTTGAGTTACCTCGCACTATAATATGTCCACCACGACCACCATCACCACCGTCTGGGCCTCCTTTTTCTATAAACTTTTCGCGGTGTAAGTGCGCAGATCCAGATCCCCCATTACCAGAGGTTGTGTGAATCTTTACATAGTCTACAAAATTTCCTTCAGTCATCTTTCAGCTAGCCTTTATATTTAATTGTAATGATTAGTTCTTCACTAATCTATAACGTGTCAATCACGTCACTTAATCTTGCAGTAATCTCTTCTATACTACCTACCCCGTCTACTCCGTGGTACTTATCTTGTTTCTCGTAGTATCCTTTTAAGATTGCCGTCTCTGCATAATATACTTTTATACGATTACGTATCACATCCTCATCTGCATCATCTGCACGACCAGAAGTTTTACCACGTTCTAGTAATCGCTGTACAAGCACCTCATCATCTACCTCTAATGCAACCATACCTGCAACCTCCGTATTTTTTGAAGCTAGTAATGTTGCAAGAGCATCTGCCTGAGCTTCTGTACGAGGAAAACCGTCAAAAATAAATCCTTTTGCATCTGCATTTTTCTCTACCTCTGCACTAAGCATATCTATCGTAACAGTATCTGGCACTAACTGTCCTTTGTCTATATAAGACTTTGCCAGTGTTCCAAGTTCTGTAGCGTTTTTTATGTTGTATCTAAAAACATCACCAGTACTTATATGCACTAGGTCATACTTCTCTTTTAAAACTTCGGCTTGTGTTCCTTTACCGGCACCTGGAGGGCCAAATAAAACCAGATTGGTCATATGAGTTTTTTTAAGTTTATATATTGATGTGAGGTTACGCCCTAGACCATTATAATCTAGACCAAACCCTACCACAAAATCATTAGAAATTTCCAGGCCTATATAATCTACCTTATACGGCTTCTTATAGGCTTCTGGTTTATATAAAAGTGAGGCTATACGATATGACGCCACCTCTTCTTGTTCAAGTATTTTTATAATAGTCTCTATGGTATTACCAGAGTCTACTATATCTTCTACTACAATTACATCTCGTCCTTTTAGTGATGGCTCTGCCCCCATTACGGTATGAATCTCATCGCTTTGTTGAGTTCCATCATAACTAGCCACCTTGATAAAGCTCATCTCGCACTCGTGGTCAAACTTTTTTATGAGCTCTGCACTAAATAAAAAAGCACCATTAAGCACTGTAAGAAACACTGGTCGTTTACCTCTATAGTCTTCATTAAGACGCACAGCCACACCGTTTACAGCGTGTTGCACATCTGTTTTTGAAATAGATTTTTCAAACGTTAAGTCGTGAAGTGTAATTGTATTTTTCATAAATAATAAAGAGCAAAGATAGTATTTGAAAATCAGTCCTTATAGCTATCTCGATATGAATACATAATTATGAGTTACTCTCAGACGATTTTGTATTTTTGAACCACTATTTTTCGCTTTCGCGAAAACTTATATGCTATGAAAAATTATTTCTCTTCTCAATTTAAATTAGGCATCTTAGGTGGTGGTCAACTAGGTAAAATGATGCTTTACGACACCCGCAAGTATGATATACAGACCTACGTACTTGACCCAAGCAACGAGGCTCCCTGCAAGATTGCCTGCAACCATTTTACACAAGGTAGTCTTATGGACTATGATACTGTAGTAAAATTTGGCCGTAAGGTAAATGTATTAACCTTTGAGATAGAGAGTGTAAACATCAATGCCCTAGAGACGTTAGAAAAGGAGGGCATACAAGTGTATCCTCAACCATCAGTTTTACGCAACATACAAGATAAAGGTGTACAAAAGGACTTTTATAAAAAGTACAACATCCCAACAGCAAGTTATGAGAAGTACGCTTTCGCGAAAGCGGTAAAAGAATCTCCACAATGGCTAGACAACCTGCCATTTATTTGGAAATCTTGTACAGGAGGCTATGATGGCAAAGGAGTATCTGTAGTGCGCACCGCAAGTGACCTTGACACTTTACCAGAAGTACCTTGCATAGCCGAAAAGATGATCCCATTTAAAAACGAGCTAGCCGTAATAGTAGCTCGCAATATATCTGGAGAGGTTAAAACCTACCCTGTGGTAGAGATGGAGTTTCATCCAGAGGCAAACCAGGTAGAGTATGTTATATGCCCAGCTCGTATAGATGAGACCGTAGCTCAAAAAGCACGAGATATTGCAGAGAAAGTTTCTAACGCTTTTGGTCACGTGGGCTTACTTGCGGTAGAAATGTTTCAGACAGAAAATGATGAGATTCTTGTAAATGAAGTAGCTCCAAGACCACACAATAGCGGTCACTACAGTATAGAAGGAAGTTTTACAAACCAGTTTGAGCAGCACCTCAGAGCTATTTTAGATCTACCGCTAGGCAATACAGATAGTAAAGTGGCTTCTGTAATGGTAAATCTAGTAGGAGATGAAGGCTATACTGGCCCAGTAAAATATGAAAACATAGAGCATATAATGGGTATGGACGGGGTTACCCCTCATATTTATGGTAAAAAGGAGACGCGCCCTTTTAGAAAAATGGGTCACGTAACTATTGTAGATCACAATATAGAAAAAGCAAGAACTGTAGCCGAAAAGGTAAAAGGAAGCATAAAAGTAATCGCACAATAAATCAAACACGATGAAAGTAGGAATCATAATGGGAAGCACGAGTGACCTCCCAGTAATGCAAGAAGCTATAGACTTCTTAAAAGAGATGGATATCGATATAGAGGTAGACATCGTAAGTGCACACCGCACACCAGATAAACTTTTTGATTATAGTAAAAATGCACATACGCGCGGCATAAATGTAATTATAGCTGGTGCCGGTGGCGCTGCTCACCTCCCAGGTATGGTTGCTTCTTTATCACCATTACCAGTGATAGGCGTGCCTGTTAAGTCTCGCAACTCTATAGATGGGTGGGACTCTGTGCTCTCTATATTACAAATGCCAGGCGGAGTACCTGTTGCAACAGTAGCACTAGACGGCGCAAAAAATGCTGGAATACTTGCCGCACAAATTCTAGGCGCAAGAGATACCGCACTACAAGACAAAATGCTAGCCTATAAAGAAGGCCTCAAGCAAAAAGTTATAGAAGGCGCAAAAAGCATTAAATAAAAAAGACCGCTCTTACGAGCGGTCTTTATCAATGCAGTTGTGGGGGATTGATACTGTATTTATTAACCATTCTAAATATTAATCAAACCTTTTTAATATCTACATCGATTGGGGGAAATCAATTTCATATTTTCTCAAATATATATCTATTTCAAATAGACAGAGCGAACATAAAAAAAATATCGCATATATCGACAAAATGCGTTATTTTTTCGATAAATGACTCATTTATAACGAATTCTAATTTTCAAAGCACATATGTCACTTACATCTAATCCTCTTTTACAAGACTTTAATGAAGCTCCATTTAATACTATTAAGGACGAGCACTTTAAGCCAGCCTTTATAGAAGCGATACAAATTAATCGTAATGAGATAGATGCTATTACAAATAATACTGAGGCACCTACCTTTCAAAATACGATTGCTGCTCTCGACTATTCTGGACAACAACTAGATCGTATTTCTAGTGTGTTTTTTAACCTTAATAGCGCAGAGACCTCTGAGGCTATTCAAAAAATAGCACAAGAAGTATCGCCACTTCTTACCGCTTTTAGCAATGATGTTACTCTCAACGAGACACTGTTTGAGCGTATTAAAAGTATATACGCCCAGAAAGATGATTTGGATCTTTCTGTGGAAGAAAAAACGTTGCTAGAAAAAAAATATAAAAGTTTTGCTCGTAATGGGGCAAACCTACCTGAAGATAAAAAATCACGCTTGCGCGAAATTGATACAGCTCTCGCAAAATTAAAACTCAGTTTTGGCGAAAATATCTTGGCAGAAACAAACAGCTACGAGCTTCACCTCACAAATGAAGAAGATCTTGCTGGAGTCCCTGCAAGTGCAAAAGAAGCCTTTGCAGCAGAGGCAGCTTCTAGAGACAAAGAAGGCTGGGTAGTAACACTTGACTACCCAAGTTACATTCCCTTTATGAAATATGCAGATAATCGTGAGCTACGCAAAGAGCTTTCTCTTGCCTTTGGCAGTAAAGCCTTTAAAGGTAATGAGTACGATAATCAAAAAAACGTCATTGAGATTGTAAACTTACGTCACGAGCGTGCACAGCTACTAGGTTATGAAACGCACGCCCATTTTGTACTTGAAGAACGTATGGCACAAACGCCAGCTAAGGTTAAAGATTTTCTAAACGAACTCTTAGAAAAAGCAAAACCTGCAGCAGAGAGAGAGTTTGCACAATTAGAAAATTTTGCAAAAACACAAGACGGTATAGACGCACTTCAAAAATGGGATGGCTCTTACTATTCTGAAAAACTAAAAAAAGAACTCTTTAACCTAGATGACGAGCAACTCAAACCTTACTTTAAATTAGAAAATGTAATAAATGGTGTGTTTGAAGTAGCAACACGTCTCTTCGGGTTGCAGTTTGAGCAGGTAACAGATGTAGATGTATATCATAAGGATGTTAAAACCTATAGAGTAACAGATGTAGATGGTAAGTACATCTCTCTTTTTTATGCAGATTTTCACCCAAGAAAGGGAAAACGTGGTGGTGCCTGGATGACCTCTTTTAAAGGTCAAAAAATTGAGAATGGAGTAAATGAGCGACCACATATATCTAACGTATGCAACTTCACACCATCTACACCTAGTAAGCCATCCCTACTTACTTTTAATGAAGTTACAACACTCTTTCACGAGTTTGGTCACGGGTTACACGGTATGCTAGCAAATACCACCTACCCTAGCCTATCTGGAACTTCTGTGTACTGGGACTTTGTAGAGTTACCTAGCCAAGTGCTAGAAAACTGGTGTTATGAAAAAGAAGCTCTAGAGCTCTTTGCTACTCATTATGAAACTGGCGAAGTAATCCCTATGGAGCTTGTTCAAAAAATAAAAGACGCAGCAACGTTTCAAGAAGGAATGCAAACTTTGAGACAACTTAGCTTTGGGTTGCTAGATATGTCGTGGCACGGGCAAGACCCGAGTAATATAACAGATGTAAAAGCTTTTGAAAAAGAAGCCTTTGGCAACACAGCTTTATATCCAGACACTCCTGAGACCTGTATGAGTACAGCCTTTGCTCACATTTTTCAAGGTGGTTACTCATCTGGATATTATAGTTACAAATGGGCAGAAGTACTAGATGCAGATGCTTTTGAATATTTTAAAGAACAAGGGATATTTAATAAAGACGTGGCTACTAAGTTTAAGGACCACGTACTCTCAAAAGGAGGAACTGAGGACCCTATGACACTCTATAAACGTTTTAGAGGTCAAGAACCTAAACCAGAAGCACTACTCAAAAGAGCAGGACTTATAGATTAATATATTAAGTCTATTAAAAATAAAAAGGAGTAAGCGTGGCTTACTCCTTTTTGTTTTTTTCTGCTATCCATTTTGACATAAAGAGTGTGCTGCGCATTGTGTGATGTTGTAACATCTGGCCTGTAAAGTTTGCAGCACGATGCATAATCAAATTATCCATTAGATCCTGTAATGTATCTGTAAGCAGGCTGGCATAAGTATCTTTTTGAAAATTGGTATTAATCATCCTTACGCCATTTTCTTGAGCTTTTTGCCATATTGACTCGTTACTATATAAAGAGACTGCGGCTTTTATAAATGCATCATAATCATCATTCACACTGCCGGGCCAGTCTAGGTGCTGGCTCATTCCCTCTGCTCCTATCGTAGTTGTTACAGATGGGGTGCCACATTGCATCGCATCTATAAATTTACCTTTAAGGCCAGCTCCATACCTAAGCGGCGCTAGTAAAACTCTGGCATTTCTTATCACCTGGTGAGCACTCTCTGCTCTTCCTTTCACCAAAAATCCTTCTTTGGGATTATGCAGCTGCAACGCCTTCTCTGGCACATAAGCGCCATAAATGTGCATCTCTGCTTGCGGCAGTTGCTGACGTATGTGTGGCCAAATATGTTTTTTTAGTTCTAGGGTGGCATCCCAGTTAGGCGGGTGTATAAAATTGCCTATGGCTATAAAATGTGCCCGCTCTTTAAAAGGAACAAAATCAGTCTCAAGTGTAGAAACTAGAAAGGGCACATAGTGCAATAATGACGCAGGAACTTTAAAAAAAGTTTGTAGCAAATCCATCTCTACTGTAGAGATCATCAAGGTGAGATCACATCTGTAAATGGAGGCTATCTCCCTTTTGGCGATATCAGAAATTAAGTCCTTGTGTTTAAAAACTCGCTCTTCTTTTACGGCTTGCGCTCTTGCTTTTCTTAGGCAGTGCAGATCTTCGGTGTCTAGTATTTTTAGAGCGTTGGGGCACGCTTCGTCTATTCGCCAGCCAAATTGCTCCTCTGCCATAAATCTATCAAAGAGTACGATGGTGGGGTTGTGCGCTTTCGCGAAAGCGTTAAAAGAATCATCGTTAAGCTGTATCGTTGCGGTCTCAATATCAAAATCACTAAGTGAGATTGCATTTTGAGAAGTTCCGGCTGTACTTGCATAGGTGACATCCCAGCCTTTTTCTTTAAAAATAGTAAGCAGCTGTAACATCCTACTTCCTGCTGCCGAAGAAGTGGGCTCTACCCAAACTGTTGAGATTACAAGTACATTCATAATCCAAAAATAGGAATAACAAAACTGACAGTAAAAATTTAACTTTCATTTATTTTTGAAATTACAATAACATTCTTATATTTGACGTATGGAATTTGATCAAGCAAAAAATAAGTTTATACAAACTTGGGGAGCGCTAGGTACGCAATGGGGAATTAATAAGACAATGGCTCAAATACACGCCTTACTTATGGTGTCTCCAGAGGCGTTAAGTATGGAAGATATTATGGGCGAGCTTTATATCTCTAGAGGAAATGCGAGTATGAACCTGCGAGCACTCATAGACTGGGGAATTATCTTTAAAGAGTATAAAACGGGTGAACGTCGAGAGTATTTTGTTGCCGAAAGTAACATAGATGAGCTTGCTAGAAAAATAGCCAAAGAAAGAAGCAAGAGAGAGATAAAACCTACACTACGTGTCTTGCAAGAAGTAAGTAGTATAGAAGAAACAGGCTCTACAGAGGCTGCCCACTTCAAGACCAAAACGGCAGAGCTCTATGAGTTTGTATCTAGAGCAGATAGTATGCTAGAAAAAATTACAGATTATAAAGAAAGCTGGATTACAAAGACAATTATGAAGTTAATGAAGTAACAATTGTTTACCACAACATTTAAGGGGCACTGTAAAAGTGCTTTTTATTTCACTCAAAGTTTCAATAATTTCTGAAATATAAATATTATGAAAACACTATTCCTCATTAACAAGACGCTTATTATTACTAATGCGATTTTATTTATAACAGTCTATGGCGGTTTACTTTTCCTGCCCATAACAGGAGCCATACAAGTATGTTGCTTTGTGTACCTCTTATTTCGCTGGTCTGACGTAGCGCCCCATCTTAAGAAGTACTTTATAATATATGGAGTTGTAACGGTCTTGAGCCTTTCGCTTCTTTTATGTTTAAAATATTTCTCATTGTTTGACTTCTTGTTTTGGCTTCCAATTATACTAGGCATTGCTCTAAGCATCTACTTTTTAATACTCACATACAAGCAGAGTGAGTATACACTTACCTCGCAAGAAAAAGACATATCAATCGTATCAAATAAAACAATTTAGGCAATGATGAAAAAATTAATAATCGCTGGCGGTAGTGGCTTTTTAGGCAGTATACTTATTAACCACTTTCAAAATCAATTTGAGGAAATAGTTTTGCTTTCGCAAAAGCAAAAAGCACCTTCTCACAATGTTCGTACAGTACTGTGGGATGCAAAAAATGTAACAGGATGAAAAAACGAATTTGAAAATACAGATGTAGTCATAAATATGGCTGGTAGATCTGTAGACTGTCGTTATCACAAAAAGAACAGAGACGCAATTTTAAACTCACGAGTAGACACGACAACCATTATAGGTAAGGCTATCTCTCAGTGCAGCAATCCGCCGCAGGTGTGGCTTAACTCATCTACAGCTACTATATACAGACACTCGCTAGAAACACCTATGACAGAGGTAAATGGTAAGGTAGGCACTGGCTTTTCTGTAGAAGTTGCAAAGGCGTGGGAGCAAGCTTTTTTTGACAGCAATACTCCACTTACTCGCAAAGTTGCGCTACGTACTTCTATTGTTTTAGGGAAGGATGGAGGAGCACTACAACCTATCAAAAAAATAACTCAGTTAGGCCTAGGTGGCAAACAAGGCGATGGTAAACAAAAATTCAGCTGGATACATCAAGATGACTTTGTGCGAAGCTTAGACTTTTTAATTAAAAACGATACTTTAAAAGGGCCATTTAATATAGTCTCCCCTATGGTCACAACTAATAGCGAACTTATGAAGTATATGAGATCTGTTTTGAAAGTTCCCTTTGGTCTTCCTGCGTCAAAACCACTTTTAGAGATAGGAGCTTTTATCATTAGAACAGAAACCGAATTACTTCTTAAAAGCAGGTATGTGATACCAGAACGGTTAATAAAAGCTGGATTTACGTTTACACACCCAGAATTAAAGAAAGCACTATATAACTTAATAGCTTAATAACTATGAGCACCATACAACTTGAAACTATAATTAATGCTCCGGTAGCGGCTGTTTTTAAACTATCGCTCAACATAGACTTTCATATGCAGTCTATGGATCAATCGCAAGAAAAAGCAATAGCTGGTGTAACTTCTGGTTGCATTAAAAAGGGTGAAACGGTTACCTGGCGAGGAAAACATTTCGGCCTCTGGTTAACGCACACGAGTCTTATTACAGAGTATAAACCCTATACGAGCTTTGTAGATGAAATGATTAAAGGTAGGTTTAAGTCATTCCACCACAAGCACATTTTCATAGACCAGAATGGTAGCACTAAAATGCAGGATATCATTACTTATAAAACTCCATATGGTCTTGCTGGAGACTTTTTTGATAAAACAATCCTCTATAATTATTTAACTCGTCTTATTAAGAAAAGGAACGCGCATCTCAAATACACACTAGAAAACGGTGGAGATTCCGCTTTCGCGAAAGCGTAAAAAAGCACGGCAATAAGAAAAACTTTATATTTAGTTGTTATTTAAATCCTACAAATGCGACCTTTACTTTATGGCAACTAATCAAATAGACCCAACAAAGTGGGTAGATCAATATTCTGACTACCTCTTTAATTATACGATTGCCCGTGTAAATGATCGCGAAGTGGCACAAGATCTTATTTCCGAAACATTTCTTGCGGGATTAAAATCTATGAAGAATTTTAAGGGTGAGGCGACAGAACGCACCTGGCTCATCTCTATCTTAAAACGTAAAATTATAGATCATTATCGTAAGAGCAACTCTAAAAAGGGTAAGGCAGAAGTACTTATAAATTATAAGGATGAAGAAAGTGAAGGCGACTGGCTAGAAGAACGCGTAGCAGACCCCTTTGATAAAACGGCTGAAGATAGCATACAAAATGTAGAGCTAGGCGAGGCAATCTTTAATTGCTTAGGTAAACTGCCAGAAAAACAAGCCCGTATTTTTAAGATGAAAACTATAGATGACTTTGATACTGAAGCCATTTGTAATGAATTTGATATTACTCCGTCTAATTTTTGGGTGATCATACACAGAGCCCGAACGGCTATGGCAAGTTGTATGGAAAAAGACTGGCTATAACCCCAATCTGAATAAAAAAAATCGTAATCAATATGATTACATAGTTAAAAAGAAACCCTCTCAAGGGTCTAAATTTTAAGAAATGAAATTAAAAACAGAATGTCACGAGGCTAACCACATTTGCGACAAGAACCAGTATAAAGAGGCTACTTTTTTGGAAAAGGTGCGTCTCAATATACACCTTATTTACTGCCGCGCTTGTAGAAAATACTCTATGAGAAATTCTAAACTCACGAAGGCTGTAAATAATCCTACTGTGCAAACGGTAAGCACCTCTGAAAAAGAGGTTATGAAACAACGCCTTCAAGAACAGCTTAATAGCTCAAATAGTTAATCACAAGTACAAGCCACAGCCATAATAATGGTATTCCTTCTACCCAAAAGGAAGAAAAGTATATGGTAGCCGCAGAGCGTTTTTGTGATAGGTAGATACAAATACTAGTTACCATCATAATAAACAGCTGACTTAAAAAGATATCAAGATTAAATTCATCTTTAAAGAATTCTAATATACAACATAATAAAAGCCAGGTCACTCCAATGATTTTGGCTTTTTTTATGCCCACTATTTGAGGCAAAGTTTTGAGAGCTAGATTATCAAAAACCATATCTCGTATCTCAAAAGGAATCATAAGCGCTAGCACAAATAATATGCGCTGTATACATATAGCACCTACATCCCAAGTAATAGTTCCATCTTGCAAGACCGGCAAGATTACCGTAACCCCACTCCACACGACACCTATTATAAAAATCTTGAGACCAGCTACACTACGCAAATTCCCTTTTACGAGTGAAGCTGTGTTTTTTGGTATAAAAAAAGGAATAGCATACAGTAGCGTCACAAGCCCCAGTATGCCACAGGCAACCCACACCTCTAGTGACATAAATAAGGAAGTTACCAGCATACCTACTCCACATATAACCGAGTATATTTGTATTGTTTTTAGGGATTGTGCTAGACTACGGTGATGTAAACCAGCTATTTCGGCATATTTAACAAAATTATATCCCGTCACTGTGCTAAAAAACAAAAAACTTAGCACCACAAAATTAACGTTTATGTCTAATGATAAATAGGTAATCCAACCTAGTGCTACAACAGATAAACTCACGTGAGTACTACTATTTATATAAAAATCAAAAAGACGTTTTATGCGCTGCATTAGACAAAAGTACTACAACTGTTAATAAGCCACCTATATGGTTGAAAACATTAGTACTCCCATTGTGAATTATGTACTAAAAATCGGTTTCATTGCATTATTTTTGTGCATCCTTAAATAAATCAATACGATGAATACAGATTCGTTTGCATTACGCCACATAGGCCCACGTAGAAGTGATCTCCCAGAGATGCTTAAAACCGTAGGAGTTGAGACTATGGAACAACTCATTTTTGAGACCATTCCAGATAACATCAGACTCGACAATCCATTATCATTAGATCCAGCTATAAGTGAGCACGAGTTTGCTGCTCACATTACTGCACTTTCTAACAAAAACAAAGTATACAGATCATTTATAGGTCTAGGGTATAATCAAGCGATTACTCCTGCAGTCATACAGCGTAATATTTTAGAAAATCCGGGATGGTATACGGCATACACGCCATACCAAGCAGAGATTGCACAAGGAAGACTTGAAGCTTTGCTCAACTACCAGACTATGATTACAGACCTTACCGGTATGGAGCTTGCAAATGCCTCCTTACTTGACGAGGCAACAGCCGCTGCAGAGGCTATGGCACTCTTATTTTCTGTACGTAGTCGTGCACAAAAGAAGGAAGGTGTACACAAGTTTTTTGTATCTGAAGAGATATTACCACAAACGCTGTCATTACTACAAACACGCTCTACTCCTATAGGAATAGAACTTGTAGTAGGTAAGCACGAAGACTTTGACTTTTCTAGCGAATACTTTGGGGCTATTTTACAATACCCAGGAGTATCTGGTAAAGTATATGATTATGCTGCCTTTGTAGAAAAAGCAAATGCCGCCGAAATTAAAGTAGCCGTCGCTGCAGATATACTAAGTCTAGTGAAACTACGTGCTCCAGGAGAGTTTGGAGTAGATGTAGTGGTAGGAACCACACAACGCTTTGGTATTCCGCTAGGGTACGGAGGTCCTCACGCCGCATACTTTGCAACTAAGGAAGCTTACAAGAGAAGTATCCCGGGTCGTATCATCGGTGTGACAAAAGACACAGATGGTAAGCGTGCTCTACGTATGGCACTTCAAACACGCGAGCAACATATCAAACGTGATAAAGCAACGTCAAACATTTGTACCGCACAAGTACTACTCGCAGTTATGGCAGGTATGTACGGTGTGTATCACGGTCCAGAAGGATTAAAAAATATAGCAAATAAAGTACACAATACTGCGGCAACTGTAGCAGATGCACTTGAAAAATTAGGATTATATCAAGTAAACGAGAGTTACTTTGACACAATACAGATTAAGGCAGATGCCGCAAAGGTAGCTGCAGTGGCTCAAGAGATGGAGATTAACTTCCACTATCCAGATGCAGAGACAGTGGCCATATCTATACACGAGGCAACAACACTTCAAGATGTAAATGATATTATTTCCGCTTTCGCGAAAGCGTACTCAAAAGAAACAATCACAGTAACAGAAATCGCCGAAGGAAATGCGATTCCTGAAACAGTAGCACGTGAGACATCATTTTTAACGCTTCCAGTCTTTAACACATACCACTCTGAAACAGAGTTAATGCGTTACATCAAAAAACTTGAGCGTAAAGATTTATCATTAAATCACTCAATGATCTCTTTAGGGTCTTGTACGATGAAGCTTAACGCTGCTTCTGAAATGCTGCCACTTTCTGATCCGCAGTGGGGGAATATGCACCCATTTGCACCACTAGATCAAGCAGAGGGGTACCAGACAATGCTTAAAAAACTAGAAGATCAACTTACCGAAATCACTGGTTTTGCAGGCACTTCATTACAACCTAACTCTGGTGCACAAGGTGAGTATGCCGGTCTTATGGTTATAAGAGCATACCACGAGTCTCGTGGAGACAGCCATAGAAACATTTGCCTCATCCCATCTTCTGCACACGGAACAAATCCTGCAAGTGCAGTAATGGCAGGTATGAAAGTAGTCGTAACTAAAGCATTAGAAAATGGAAACATTGATGTAGATGACCTACGTGAGAAGGCTGAGATGCACAAGGACAATCTTGCCGCACTTATGATTACATACCCATCTACACACGGTGTATATGAGAGTGCTGTAAAAGAAATCACGCAACTCATACACGATAACGGTGGCCAGGTATATATGGATGGTGCAAATATGAATGCACAAGTTGCCCTTACTAACCCAGGTGCGATAGGTGCAGATGTGTGTCACCTTAACCTACACAAAACCTTTGCTATTCCTCACGGAGGAGGCGGTCCAGGAGTAGGACCTATTTGTGTGGCAAAGCAACTAGTTCCATTTTTACCATCTAACCCTGTTATCACAACCGGAGGAGATAAAGCTATTACAGCCATAAGTGCTGCACCTTGGGGGTCTGCTCTAGCTTGCTTAATCTCTTATGCATATATCACTATGCTAGGTGAACCAGGACTGCGTCACTCTACTGAGTATGCAATCCTTAATGCAAACTATATTAAAGAAAGACTAGATGGCGCTTACCAGTGTCTTTATGTAGGAGAACGCGGTCGCGCAGCTCACGAGATGATTATAGACTGCCGCCCTTTTAAAGCAAAAGGTATCGAAGTGACAGATATTGCAAAGCGACTTATGGACTACGGTTTTCACGCACCTACAGTATCGTTTCCGGTTGCAGGAACTATTATGATAGAGCCTACAGAAAGTGAAAGCAGAGAAGAGCTAGATCGTTTTTGTGATGCTATGCTATCTATTAGAAAAGAGATAGAAACAGCTACGGCAGATGAGCCTAATCATATTATGAAAAACGCTCCTCACACCCTAGCAATGCTCACGGCAGATACTTGGGACTTTACATACAGTAGAGAGCAAGCAGCATACCCGCTAAGCTACGTTGCCGAAAACAAATTCTGGCCTACAGTACGTCGTGTAGATGATGCATATGGTGACCGTAATTTAATATGTACTTGTGCGCCTATTGAAGAATATATGGAAGCATAACCCTCCTATCTAATCTATTAATGAAATGGTCTAAAGCGTATGCTTTAGACCATTTATATTATAACAAAAAGTATAAAACATTATTTAAAATTAACAATATATCAATGATAGTGTAAGTGCGTATCATAACTCGCTTTAAATGGCGTTTAATAGGTTGAAAATTGTAGATTTCATAAAAGAGGTCAGATTAACAAAGCCTTTCCGCTATCCCGATACATTTTAGTAACTTTACCCGATTACAAAACACCCTTTATGGCAATTAAAATTACAGGTTTAGGCAGTTTTATACCTGACGTGATTCAAAAAAACGACCAGTTTAAAGATCATACATTTTTGAATATGGACGGCTCTGCAATAACTTCAGAAAATGGAATTATTATAGAAAAATTTAAAGCCATCACAGGAATTGAAGAGCGACGTTACGCACCTAGCGAGATGAACTCTTCAGACTTAGGTTCAAAAGCTGCAGAGCGTGCGATTAAAGATGCAGGAATAGATCCAGAAACACTAGACTATATCATCTGTGCACACAATTATGGTGATGTACAAAAGGGTTCAAACTTTAGTGATATTGTACCTAGTCTTGCATCACGTATAAAACACAACTTACGTATACAAAACCCTAAATGTGTGGCTTATGATATCCTCTTTGGCTGCCCAGGATGGATTGAAGGTGTTATACAAGCTCAAGCATTTATTAAGGCTGGAATGGCAAAAAAATGTCTGGTTATAGGTACAGAGATGTTATCTCGAGTGGTAGATGATCACGATCGTGATAGTATGATTTATAGTGATGGCGCTGGAGCTAGTGTCATAGAAGAAGATGACAGCGATACAGGCATACTTGCTTTTGAGACGGCTACATTTACCTATGATGAGGCTTACTTCCTCTTTAATGGCTCTTCATATAACGCAGAGGCAAACCAAGACACAAAATACATTAAGATGTATGGTCGCAAGATCTACAACTTTGCCCTTACACAAGTCCCTCAGGCTATGAAGTCTTGTTTAGAAAAAAGCGGATGTAGCATAGACGAGGTAAAGAAAATATTTATCCATCAGGCAAATGAGAAAATGGATGAGGCTATCGTGAGTCGTTTTTACAAACTACACGATTTAGAAATGCCAGAGCACATTATGCCTATGAGTATAAATAAACTAGGTAACAGCTCAGTTGCTACAGTACCTACCGTTTTTGACCTTGTACGTCAAGGCGCGCTAGAAAATCACGAGATTAACAAAGGTGATGTTGTTATTTTTGCAAGTGTAGGTGCAGGGATGAATATCAATGCGATGATTTATCGTTACTAGACAACCTTTACTTTTGTAAATAAATTATCAAGCATAACCATTTAATAAATTATTCTTGTACGAAAACACGTTTCCAAACAAGCGCTATAAGCACACGCTACATTTTTTAAAAGATGTGGTAAGCACAGACCAGAGCATACTTGACTTGGGCGTGCGCAATCCCTTTGTAACATATATGGAGCGTGAAGGTTACAACGTACAAAACACAACTGGCGAAGACCTAGATCTAGACACAACAGCTGTAAAAAATGCAGATGCAGAGGTCGTTACGGCATTTGAAATTTTTGAACATCTACTCTCTCCTTTTACCGTATTGCAAGACATAAAAGCAAATAAGATAGTGGCGAGCGTGCCTCTCAAATTATGGTTCTCTCCAGCCTACAGATCTAAAACAGATATGTGGGATAGACATTATCACGAGTTTGAAGACTGGCAGTTTGACTGGTTATTTGAAAAGGCTGGATGGGAGATACAAAAGCGTGAGAAGTTTACTAATCCCGTAAAAAAGCTAGGCTTCCGCCCCTTGCTACGTCTCTTTACGCCTCGATATTATTTGATTTACGCCACACGCAAGTAAGATGGATTTTTATATTGTCATCCCTTGTCACAATGAGTCGGCTTTTATTGGTCAGACGCTTGCATCTTTGGTAGCGCAAACGCATCTTCCTAAAAAAGTGGTAGTCGTAAATGACCAAAGCACAGATAATAGTGCCGAGATTGTTTCCGCTTTCGCGAAAGCGCACTCATACATACACCTACTCAACATCACAAGTAGCGACAAGCATCTACCAGGAAGCAAAGTTATAAACGCTTTTTATAAAGGTTTTGAAAGCCTAGACGATGAGTATGATGTGATTTGCAAGTATGATGCAGATCTCATTTTCCCGCCTAACTACTTAGAAAAGGTAAATAATGCTTTTACAGAAAACAACGCTATTGGAATGGCAGGCGGTTTCTGTTACATTGAAAAAGACGGAAACTGGGAACTAGAAAACCTCACTAATAAAGATCATATAAGAGGTGCACTCAAGGCATACCGAAAAGCTTGTTTTAAAGATATAGGCGGTATAAAGAAAGCTATGGGATGGGATACTATAGATGAGCTACTTGCAAAATATCATAAATGGGAGATTCACACAGATGGTACCCTGCACGTAAAACATCTTAAACCTACCGGAAATACCTATAATAAAAGTGCACAATACAAACAAGGCGAAGCGTTTTATGGTATGCGCTACGGGCTTATACTCACACTTATAGCTTCTAGCAAACTCGCCAAAAGAAAAGGTAATATAAAATTGCTCAAAGACTACCTAAGTGGCTATCTCAAAGCAAAAGCTGCAAAAAAAGAATACCTCGTGACTCCACAGGAGGGTGATTTTATAAGAACTACCCGCTGGTCTGGTATAAGAAAAAAGCTAGGGCTCTAATTCTTAACTTTTTCTTTAAAACAGTACCGTAGACATTAACTACATTTACAAAAATTGACTCATAATGAAGTTTACCTCTTTTACACAATATCTATCTCTTTGCCTTATTGGGCTTACTATTTCTTGCGCCTCTGTGAAGACTACAGCACAAAATAAAAAACCAAAAAATGTTATCCTTATGATAGCAGACGGAACTGGTCTAAGTCAGATCTCTTCAAGTCAGTTTTACAACTCACAGCCGTCTAACTATGACAGATTCAAACACATAGGGCTTATTAAAACTTCATCTGCCAGTGACCTTATAACAGACTCTGCAGCCGGAGCAACTGCATTTTCGGCAGGAGTAAAAACATATAATGGAGCTATAGGTGTAAATACAGATACCATAGCTGTACCTACTATACTTGAAGACCTAGAAAAAAGAAATTTTGCAACCGGTGTTATTGCAACCTCAACGATTACACACGCGACGCCTGCAAGTTTTTATGCACACCAGAAATATAGAAAAATGGAACTTGAGATTGCTCAAGATCTTGTCTCATCTGGTGTAGACTTTTTTGCCGGTGGAGGACGTAAGTTTTTTGAAAACAGAGAAGATGGCAATAACCTTGTTGCTGCCCTAGAAGGTTCTGGATATGAGATGTACTTAGATCGTCTTGACCCTTCACTTAAAATGAAAGCCTCAAAAAAATACGGCTTTTTACTTGCAGACTCAGGAATGCCTAAAGTACTAGAAGGCAGAGGTTCTTTTCTTTATGATGCTACAAATCTGGGAATAAAAAGACTCTCAAAAAACAAAGAAGGTTTTTTCTTAATGGTAGAAGGCTCACAAGTAGATTGGGGTGGTCATAATAATGATGGAGAATATCTAGTGAGCGAGCTCATAGATTTTGATACCGTAATAGGTCAAGTACTTGACTATGCTGCAAAAGATGGAAATACACTTGTAGTTGTAACTGCAGACCACGAGACGGGAGGCTTTACCCTCGCGTCTGATGAGGGAGACTATAATAAAATAAACCCTTCATTTTCTACTGGTGGTCACAGTGCTACTATGGTACCTGTTTTTGCTTATGGCCCGGGCGCTACAGAGTTTATGGGTATTTATGAAAATACCGCAATTTACACTAAGATTAAAGCTCTTATAAAAGAGTAGGTATTCATAAAGGTATCTTAAATACTATTTTAACATACTGATAAATCCCTACTTTAGCTTTCTAAATTACTTCAATGTCATACCTACACTCTATAGGAGCGTACTTTATAATGATCAAAGACACCTTTGTAAAACCTACAAAAGGTAAGGTATTGAGCGATCTTATATTTAAAGAAATAGACGACCTTATTATAGGCTCTCTTGGTATTGTAGCATTTATATCTTTCTTTGTGGGAGGTGTAGTTGCTATACAGACAGCGCTTAACCTTAATAATCCTCTTATCCCAAAGTCGCTTATAGGGTTTGCAGCAAGACAGTCTGTTATACTAGAATTTGCACCTACATTTATCTCTATTATTATGGCAGGTAAGGTAGGGTCTTTTATTACATCTAGTATAGGTACAATGCGTGTAACAGAACAGATAGATGCCCTAGAGGTTATGGGTATCAACTCTCTTAACTACCTCATATTTCCTAAAATCGTTGCAATGCTTGTATATCCATTTGTGATTGCAATAGCAATGTTCTTAGGCATCATAGGCGCATATACTGCTGCAGTTTACGGAGGCTTTACCTCAAATGATGCCTTTTTATCTGGGCTACAAGAAGATTTTATACCATTTCAATTATTTTATGCCTTTTTCAAGACATTCCTTTTTGCCTTTTTACTTGCAACCATACCCTCATATCACGGGTATTTTATGAGAGGAGGAGCACTAGAGGTAGGTAAGGCCAGTACAACATCCTTTGTATGGACTAGTGTTGCCATTATCCTTGTAAACTTTATAGTAACTCAATTATTACTAAGCTAGATGATAGAGGTAAAAAACATACGCAAAGGTTTTGGAGATGTTGAGGTTCTCAAGGGATTCTCTACCACATTTAAACCAGGTCAAACTAACCTAATCATTGGTCAGTCTGGATCTGGAAAAACGGTTTTCTTAAAAACAATGCTAGGTCTTCACAAGCCAGATAGCGGTCAGATCATTTATGACGGTAATGCATACTCAGATCTTAATGAAGAGCAGCAACGTGACCTGAGAGAGCAAATAGGGATGGTTTTTCAAGGGAGCGCCCTCTTTGACTCTATGACGGTAGAAGAGAACATCGCTTTCCCGCTCAAGATGTTTACCAAAATGAAAAAAAAGGAACGCATCGCCAGAGCAAATGAAGTGATAAAGCGTGTAAATCTCGAAAATGCAAACCATAAACTTCCCTCAGAAATTTCTGGAGGAATGCAAAAACGTGTTGCCATAGCCCGCGCTATTGTAAACAATCCTAAATATCTTTTTTGTGATGAGCCCAACTCTGGTCTTGATCCAAATACGGCAACGGTAATAGATAATCTCATACGTGAGATTACTATAGAATATGATATTACCACAATTATAAACACCCACGATATGAACTCTGTAATGGAGATAGGTGATCACATTGTGTATTTACAAAAAGGCCATCTCGCTTGGGAAGGAACGCGTCACGAGATTTTTAAAACAGACAATAAAGATGTGACAAACTTTGTTTACTCTTCTAACCTGTTTAAAATGGTGAGAGAAGCTCAAAACGCAAAGTAGAGAGGTTTTTATAGCGCTTTCGCGAAAGCGTAAACCCCATTTCACACCAAAAAAAAAGCATTATGCTTAAGCTTTTTATTTTCAGCTTACTAATAACCACTACTAGTTGTATATCGCAACAAGAGAGAGAAGTTGTACAACCTAAGGAAAGTACTCCTATAAATTGTACTACAAAAGAATGTTCTGGAAAATATATAGGTCCAGAATTTGTAAATGGTTCCGATGTAGCGCATCAGTTTTCGAATACTATGTCAAAGATAGTTGGTGATAAACTTAAAGAATTTTATCTCAATCAAGATTATAAGAAAGTAGACCTCCATAATATAATAATGACTACCGAAGGGATGGGCACTGGAAATGTTCACTATTATCTGTCAGTTCCATTTATTGAAGTAAAAAAACCTTGTGATGCATATACCTCATTTGACCACGTAGGTGGCTGGAACCACAGACCTGAACTTAAGAAAAGGATAAATCAACTTACGCCACTATTACTCAAAGACCAGTCTCTAGATATAAGTAAACTACATAAAACTGATGAAGGATTACAGGAGTACTGGATACAATGGAAAAATAATAAAACACAAAAAGGTTGCATTTAAGAGCAAAAGCAACAAAGCCACACTTTCCGTTACTTTCTTACCTCAACATTCCCACTTACCACCACAGTATCTAGCGTAAAACGTTCTTTAATCCAGAGACCCATTTTTTGCTCTTGTCTTGATCTTACCTCTTGAGATAAACTATCTGCCCACATCACACGCACGACGGTGAGTGTATCTATAGCGCCACTAAAGTCTGTAGTAATTTCAGTCGCATACCCAAAACGCTTGAGCCCATCATAATTAATCTTGGCCTCATTACGCATAGATGCAAATGGCAAAGTAGTACTTCTAAGTTGTGTCACCTCATTTTCTAGCAATCTTATTTGCTCATCTTTTGAGCTCATTGCTTCTTGATTTTTTACATAAAGATCTTCTAAGATTCCAGAACGCACTTCTGTACTCAATCTAGCGGCTAGCTCTCCGCTTTGATCTGCTCCTTGATGTACTACGAGCGTACAGTTCTCACAGTCCTCTGTTTTTTTAAATTCATCTTCCCACCTATCTATAATATTTTGAGGCACTAGACTCCCTATAAGGTAGACATCTATACGTTTTTTCTCGGCGTCATCAGTTTCTTTTACAATCTCTGCACCTTCATACTTAATCGTATTAGTCACAAAAGCTTTTGCTTTTGTGATAAAAATTTGCTGATTGAGCAGTCTTAAGAAAGTCCACACACTAGGAACTAAAACAAGTACCGCTATGAGCGTAGCCATACGCGTGGTGCGCTTTCTTCTTTTTTGATTTGCATATTTTACAAGCGGGAATTTGAGAAGCTTTGATACTGTAAATGTTGCTAGCGCTATAAATACAGCATTTATAGAGAACAAATACATCGCCCCAAGCGCCCAGTAAAGCCCCTCACTGTTACCTATAATAGATTGTGACAATCCATACCCTACAGTACATAAAGGCGGCATAAGTGCCGTTGCTATCGCTACACCAAAAATCACACTGGCAATTGTACCAGACTTAGTCTTTGCTACAATAAGTGCAAGACCACCAAAGATGGCTATAAACACATCAAGTATAGTAGGCCAGGTGCGAGCCATAAGCTCTGGTGTTTCCTCCTTAACCGGTGATAAACTAAAATATAGGGTCGCCGTGAGCACACTAAGTACAATCATAACGGCAAGGTTTACAAACGAGCGCTTCATCATAAGCGCATCGTTTATAGCGATAGAAAGTCCTACACCAACAATAGGTCCCATAAGCGGACTTATAAGCATCGCTCCTATCACTACTGCCGTACTACTCACGTTAAGACCTATACTCGCCACAAAAATGGAAAATATAAGAATCCACGCGTTGTGCCCCTTAAAGGGAATATCCTTACGTATCGCCTCTACCGTAGTAGAGCGATCTGTGTCTTCTCGTATATCAAGAAGATCGTTTAAAAATTGCTTTATAGACTTCCAGACACTCTGCGCTTCATCGCGCATATCTTCTTTAGGATTTATATCTAACTCGCTAGGCTTTGGGTCAGGATTTGCCCCTATATTATCTTTGTTTTCCACTATCCTAAATTATTACCAAATTTTGATTGTACCTCATTACGAATCTCCTTGATGTCTTGCTCCTTACTTTTTGGCACAATAACGAGAACATCTTCTTTTTCGACGATAATGTAGTCTTTAAGTCCGTCTACAACTACCACTTTATCACTAGAAGTTCTTATGATATTCCCCGATGTGTTTGTTGCTATCACACGTGCATTTACTACAGCATCTTCACCAGAATCGCCTTGCATTTTATCATATAGCGACCCCCAAGTACCTAAATCATTCCAGTCAAAAGTAGCTGGGACGACTTTTACATTTTGATGTTTTTCCATCACGCCAAAATCTATACTTATATTTTCTGCCTTAGGGTACTCTTCATCTATAAAAGCCTGCTCCTCTGGTAGGTTATAAACAGCATTCCCTTTGTTAAATAGCGCATACATCTCCGGCAAAAACTCTTTAAAACTATTTACCACAGTTGCTACACTCCAGATAAACATTCCGGCATTCCAGAGGTACTCTCCGCTGGCTACAAATTCTTTGGCAGTAGGGTAATCTGGTTTTTCTGTAAAACGTTTTACCGCTTTCGCGAAAGCGTTATCACTCTTATCATAGTTTATATAACCGTACCCCGTGTTAGGAAAAGTGGGCTGTATACCTAAAGTTACAATAGCCTCTTCCTTCTCTGCCGCATCAAAGGCTTTTTGTAAATCACTTACAAAGGCGTCTTCATCTTCAATCCAGGCATCGCTAGGTGCTACAATCATCACTGCATCTGGGTTTTCCTTTTCTACCTTAAGTGCCGAAAGTAAAATACAAGGAGCCGTGTTGCGCATTGCAGACTCTAGCACAATATTTTTTTGTGCAATTTGTGGTAATTGCTCTTTTACGAGATCGTTATAATCAACATTAGTAAGCACAAGTATTTGCTCTTCTGGAACAAGCTTTGAAAGACGCTTAAATGTTTTTTGCAATAAAGTTTCTCCCGTACCTAGCATATCGTGAAACTGCTTTGGAAAAGCTTGCGTACTTACAGGCCAAAACCTAGAACCTACACCTCCTGCCATAAGAAGGGCATAATAGTTTTTATTGTCTTTCATACTTGTGTTATTTTAAATGTTCTACCTCTGCATTAGGTTGAAAAAGATACACTTTTCCGGTTGCAACTTCCACACACTCATACCTTTTAACTCTTTTATTTCCTTTCTGAAAAATTTTTCCATTTTGGATTCTAAAGGTGCTTCCTTTAGGTATTTCAAATATATAATTTTTATCAGACGGTGGGTCGTACATTTTTAAAGCTACAGAAAGATGTGCATCTGTATCACTACTTGCCTTTGGGTTTTTAAAATGTCTTGCCAGATAAGGCAATAAATCTTGAGGAAATATCTCTGGCCGTATAAAGGGTAACATAAGGTGCTGGAAGGTATGCTTCCACTCCTTTCCGTGGGGTTTTATACGTCTACCGTATTTTTTAAACGCAACGAGATGTGCTATCTCGTGTACTAGCGTGACGAGAAATCTGTATTTATTAAGGCTTACATTAACGGTAATCTGATGTTGACCGTCTGGTAATATTCTATAATCTCCGTGCCTGGTAAGTCGCTCATTTACAATTTTAAGATACACTCCGTGTTCTTTTATAAGCTCAAAAATAGGTGGTGCTGCCCGCTCCGGAATGTATTTTTTTAAGGTTTCAACCATAAATTAAGGTGTACTTGCAGACACTTGCAGTGTTTTACCATTATAAAAAGCATTACCCTTACGAGAGAAGTCATAAAGATAATCTGCCATTTGCACTGCACTAAGTGGTGCCTCATAACCCGGAAATGCTTCTTCTAGCATCTCTGTTTGTACAGCCCCTAGAGCTAGCACATTAAAAGCGATACCGCTTTCTTTATACTCTTCTGCCAGAAGTTCGTTCCAGGTGATAACTGCTCCTTTACTTGAGCTGTAAGCCGCCAGTCCCGGGAATTTCATACTCCCTTGTATTCCTCCCATACTTGATACAGTCACCACGTGGCTTCCTTTGCTCATATAAGGCAGCACTACACGAGTCATCTCTGCTACACCAAAAACGTTGACACGATACACTTGTTCAAAATCTGCAATGGTAGTCTCTGCAAATGGCTTGTTTAATAATGCACCTGCATTATTAATTAAGATATCGACACCTTCCCAATCGCTCTCTATAAAGTCTACAACTTTTTGAAAATCATCTTGATTTGTAATGTCAAAAGGAAATGCGGTAAGATTCTGTAGATTAAGATCTGCACAACTTTTATGCTTTCGCGAAAGCGCAAGTACCTGATGCCCCTCCTTTGCAAACTGCTTTGCCAGCTCAAAACCTATCCCTCTACTTGTACCAGTAATAATAACTCTTTTCATAACCTGTCTTATCTACTCTTTGCTATTGCTTTACAACCTTTACTTCTTGAGTCTTGCTATTTGCCAGTCCCTCTAGACCTGGTATAAATTGTTTTATGGCTTTTTCCATAAAAGCGATATCCATCTCTTCTACCTCATCATTTACACCGTGGTAATGATCAAAGTTTGTGAAGTCAAAAGAAGAAATCGTGTGTGCAGGAACACCAAATTCTAAGAAAAACGGGTAGTTATCACTACGCATAAATAAGTTAAACTCTTTAGCCTTTGGTAAAAAGCCTACCACCTTAGATCCTGCGTACTTATTAAACACCTCAGGAAAATTAGACATCTCATAACCTGACGCATACACTGTGTGATCTTTTCCTACCATAGGCACTCCTATCATCTCTATATTAAAAACCATATAGACAGCAGTGTTTGCGACTTTCATTTCTTTAGCAAGATGCTTAGATCCCAACAGTCCTTTTTCTTCTGCCGAAAATAATGCAAATACGAGTGTTCGTTTATTGTTCTTTGTCTTAGCAAAATGATCTGCAAGAGCTAGTACAGCTGTTGTACCGGCTGCATTATCATTTGCTCCATTTGCAATTACATCACCATCTACAGCTTTACTATTACCTATGTGGTCGTAATGAGCACCTATAACAATAACCTCATCTTTAAGCGCAGGATCTGTACCCTCAAGCACTCCTACAATGTTATAAGCATCACGCCCCTTTACTTCAAAATTATCTCGATAGGTATTATAATACGGTTTTACCCCTGTATCTTTAAAGCGAGCCTCAATAAACTGAGCGGCCATCTCTATACCTTCACTACCGGTATCACGGCCTTGCAACTCATCTGACGCCAAGAAGGTCATCGTATTCTCAACAGATTTCATCTTCTTGATGTCTGGCATCACCATCGTTACCTGAGTAGGGCTAGACGCCTTTACCTCTGGTACATTCTCACCCTTAACACCCACTAATGGTGCTCCTGAATTACAAGCGGCAAGTAGTACCGCTGTGCTTATTACTACAAATTTTCTCATAAAGCTAAAGATAAAAAAACCCACGCAGATGCGTGGGTTTATACATTTATAATTACTGTGTGCCTATGCAAGCATAAGTACAGGATTTTCAATATATGTTTTAAGCGTTTGTAAAAACTGTGCTCCTGTAGCACCATCTACTGTGCGGTGATCACAAGCAAGCGTAAGCTTCATCGTGTGACCTACTGCAAGCTGACCATTCTTTACAACTGGCTTCTCTACAATAGCTCCTACAGATAATATTGCCGAGTTAGGCTGGTTAATAATAGACGTAAAGTCTGTTATTCCAAACATACCAAGGTTTGATATCGTAAAAGTAGAACCTTCCATCTCTGGAATGGTAAGCTTCTTGTCACGCGCTTTACCAGCTAGTGTTTTTACCTCTGCATTAATTTGCTGTAATGACTTCTCATTTGCAAATTCTACTACAGGTACAACAAGTCCATCTGGCACAGCCACAGCTACACCTATGTGCACGTGGTGGTTAAGACGCATCTTATCATCAAACCATTGTGAGTTTACCTGAGGATGTTGCTTAAGCGCAATAGAAGTTGCTTTAATGATCATATCATTAAAAGAAACCTTTGTATCTGGTTGTGTGTTAAACTGCTTACGGAAACTCATCATATTCTCCATATTGAACTCAACGTTCAGGTAATAATGAGGTGCTGTAAACTTAGATTTACCAAGACCACGAGCAATCGCTTTACGCATTTGAGAGTTTTCTATCTCTTCATAGCTTTCTTCTCCGGTTGCAACAAACTGCTGCACAGAAACGCCTGCCGAAGGTGTGAAGTTCTCAACATCACTCTTTACAATACGACCGTTTTCTCCAGTTCCTTTTACTTGAGCAAGGTTTATACCTTTCTCTTCTGCTATTTTCTTTGCTAGAGGTGACACAAAAATACGTCCTCCGTTTGTGCTAGTAGTTGTAGTTGCTTTTGCTGGAGCAGCAGCCTTAGGCGCACTGGTTGTATTTTCTTTTGAAGCTTTTGGCGCTTCTTTTTTCTCCTCTTTCTTTTCTTCTTTTTTAGGTGCAGATTTTGCAGGGGCTCCACCACTTTTTATAACTCCAGAGACATCTGTCCCCTCTGGGCCTATAATAGCGAGTAAGGCATCTACCTTTGCAGTTTCACCTTCATTGATACCTATATGTAATAGCGTTCCAGATTGAAAAGACTCAAACTCCATTGTAGCCTTATCTGTTTCTATCTCTGCAAGAATATCGCCTTCTTCTACCATATCCCCTACGCTTTTGAGCCAGGTAGCTACAGTTCCCTCTTCCATTGTGTCTGAGAGTCTAGGCATTGTTACTACAATAACTCCTTCTGGCACATCGCTAGATGATTCTTCTTGAGTATCATCTTCGGCTGTTGCCTCTGCGTTATCTTCTGAATCACTAGAATCAGAAGTTGAAGCATCTTCTTCTTTCGCGGAAGCGTCACCATTAAGCAGTCCTGAGATATCTTCTCCTTCTTCACCTATAATGGCAAGTAGGGTATCTACCTTTGCTGTTTGCCCCTCTTCTATCCCGATGTGTAATAAAACACCCTCGTTAAAAGACTCAAACTCCATTGTAGCTTTATCTGTCTCAATCTCTGCTAGTATGTCTCCTTCTTCTACCTTGTCACCTACGCTTTTTAACCAGGTAGCGACTGTTCCTTCTTCCATCGTGTCGCTCAGACGCGGCATATTTATTACTTCTGCCATAACTTATAATCTATGAGGTATGAATGGATAATCTTCTTGATCGTACACTACGTCGTACATAACATTTACATCTGGGAACGGGCTTTCTTCTGCAAACTTCTCACACTCTGCTACGCGTTTCTTAACGTTTTTGCCCATTTCATCTATCTCTTCTTGGGTTGCATAACCTTTTTCTAAGATAACCTCCTTAACTTGAGTGATAGGATCTATTTTTTGATACTCTGCTACCTCATCTTTTGTACGATAGTGTTGTGCATCAGACATAGAGTGACCTCTATAACGGTATGTTTTTAGTTCTAAAAATGTAGGTCCGTCACCACGGCGAGCTCTCTCAATAGCTTCGTCCATCGCTTCGGCTACGGCTACTGGGTTCATCGCGTCTACAGGTCCACAAGGCATCTCATATCCTAAACCTAGTTTCCAGATATCTTCGTGGTTTGCAGTACGTGCAACAGATGTTCCCATTGCGTACCCATTATTTTCTACACAAAATACTACTGGAAGTTTCCAGAGCATTGCCATATTAAATGTCTCGTGTAATGACCCTTGTCTTGCTGCTCCGTCTCCAAAATAGCAAAGCGTCACCGCACCTGTCTTATTATACTTATCTCCAAAAGCCATTCCTGCACCTAGTGGGATTTGCCCACCTACGATACCGTGACCTCCGTAAAATCCTTTTTCTTTAGAAAATATGTGCATAGAACCTCCAAGACCTTGTGAGGTACCGGTTCCTTTACCATAAAGCTCTGCCATTACTCGCTTTGGGTCTACTCCCATCCCGATAGGTTGCACGTGATTACGGTATGCTGTAATCATTTTATCCTTAGATAAATCCATTGCGTGTAGTGATCCAGCTAGTATTGCTTCTTGCCCATTATACAGGTGTAGAAAGCCACGTACTTTTTGCTGAATATATACTTGAGCTAGCTTGTCTTCAAACTTGCGCCAGAAGAGCATCTCTTCGTACCAATTAAGGTAGGTTTCCTTCGTGATTTTTTTCATTTAAAAGCGTATAAATGCCACCCATTTTTAGGCGAATAACAAAAATAACGATTTAAAGGAATATGTAAAAACTGTAAGAGAGGAAAAATTACGCAATCGCTTTTGTAATAAATAGTTGCCTTTTTACGCTTTCGCGAAAGCGTACTCACACCCATCACAACCTAGGTTTTACTAATGAACCAATTATAGATATTTTGAAGTAAATAGCAGCGGAAGTATGTTTTCTAAAGATGCACTCTTAACCACCTTGCCCTTTTCTCCCATAAAATAAAGCTCAATAGGCGCTTCTTGCTTGATCTCATACTCTGCAATAGCCTGTCTACATACGCCACAAGGTGGTATAGGATCTGTTGTTTCTTTATCTCTGGCGCGTGCTGTGATTGCCATCGTGAGCATCTTTGCATCTGGATACTGCGATGAGGCATAAAAAATGGCTGTACGTTCTGCACATAGACCAGCGGGATAACAAGCATTCTCTTGATTATTACCTGTAACAACTTCTCCATTATCTAGTAGAAGTGCTGCGCCTACTAAGAAGTTAGAATACGGAGCATACGCTCGTTCCCTGGCAGCAAATGCTGCATCCATTAAAGATGAAATCGCTTCTGGAAGCTCATCCTTAGAGGAATACACATCAAGAAACGATTCGATTTTTATTTTTTCCATAAAGTTATTTCGCTTTAAGCGAAAGTCTTAATTCTAGTACTCGTCGTACTCTTCACCAAAGGTAAATGTAAGTCCAAAACGAAGCGTGTTTTCCAGAGGACTTCTTACAGATCCCGTCGAAAATAAATAAGATAGATCTAGGTCTATTGAGTTAAACTCAAACCCAGCTCCTAGTGTTGCAAATTTACGTGCTCCTTTTATATCACTCTCATTAAAGTATCCCGCTCTTAAAGCAAACACATCATTATATGTATACTCTGTTGCAAGTGACCAGGTCACCTCCTTTAGCTCTTCACTAAATCCATCTGGCGCATCTCCAAAAGATTGAAAAATACCTGAGAAGAAGTTTACATCATCATCTTGACCTGCTATGATTACAACATCATCTTCAGATGTGATTTCTCCATCTCCATTTGTATCTACTCTTCCTCTTAAAGGTGGTGTAGGCACGAGTAATTTATTAAACTCAAGACCTACAAATATTTTATTATAGCTATCTAGTATGAAATCAAAACCTCCTCCTAACTTTAGGTTAGTTGGGATAAAGTTTTCTTGACCAGCATCATCATAACTCACTTTAGGACCTATGTTTGAGATATTAAATCCAGCTCTCCATCTACCATCAAAGTTGTTATACACCTGCTCTTCAGACTGGTAATAACCTGAGATATCTACCCCAAAAGAACTCGCTGGACTCGCATCTGCAAACTCATCAAGTTGCTGTATACGTAAGTTACTCTGTAAAAAACGTCCAGATACCGCCATAGAGAACTGGTCATCTAGCTTAAGAGCATAGGTTGCGTCTATAGAAAATTCATTTGGCTTGATATCTAAACCAGGACCTTCTGCACCGGTTCTTGTATTAATTGTACCAAGACTAAAATAACGTAGACTAGCCGCAAATGCGCTACGATCATCAATACGGTTTGCATAGACTGCCTGGAGTAGTCCTATGTCATTTACTAGGTTTCCTAAGTAAGGTGTGTAATTTATACCCACGTTATGTTGATCTGGTAGAAAGGCTAGCTTTGCCGGGTTCCATTGCACCGCATAAGCATCTGGACTCGTTGCAACTCCCTGCTCTCCCATACCTGCAGCACGCGCATCTCCTGCGATAGCAAGAAAAGGAACTGCAGTGGTAATTGTATTTGTGTCATCTTGTGCTTGAACTGACACATTAGACAAAATAAAAGCTGCTACTAACAGCGATAAAAACTTATTCATATTAAAGGGTAATTTTGGTAAATATAGACTTTTATTTTTTTTATAATTATAAGATTACAAGCTTCTCGATTTTCTCCACTCGCTTGTTTGTTAACGTAGATTTTACGGTTATCTTATAGATGTACACACCTTTTCCTATTGCTTGGCCAAAGTCATCTAGACCATCCCAAGTGATATCACGAGACAAAAACCCCTCTGTCATCACAGACTGATTTATAGTCTTCACAACCTTACCTGTAACCGTAAATATCTGAACCTGAACATCAAGAGGCTCAAACGGGCGATTATGATTAAACCAGAACTCTGTATAATTTACAAATGGATTAGGGTAGTTAAGAACATTCTCAAGCTCTATCTCATCATCTCCAAGAACAACAAATTGCAGCTCTGCAGTAGATGAATTATTATATACATCCCAAGCTTTAAAGGAAAGTGTATGAGGGCCCGGCTCTAAATTTCTAATTTTTCTAGCAGCTGTTCCTTTCATAAAATTATCAACCTCGGTCTCGTAGAAGTCATTCATAATAGTAGGATTAGTTTCATCTCCATCTATAATCGCTACTATATCGTGACCTATACCGCTGGCAGTATTTATGCCATTCTCATCTTCGAGTTTTGCCAGAATAATAGGAGAGTCATTTGTAATACCACCGTTTACAAAGTTTTCATCATTCATAAAAAGACGTATCCTAGGCCCGAGGTTATCTTCTGGAGCATCTTCATTAAGACCTCCTATGATGATGGTTTCATTTACTCCTGCCTGATCTTCTAAAACTCCCAGTCGTTCTGCATAAAAATTGAGTCTCCCGTTACCTAGTGGTATTGCTGTATCTCGTGGCATTCTAAATGTAAATTCAAAATTACCATTAGTCACTGAGGCCTGACCTCTATAAAGTACAGCTCCTAGTGTAGTAAAATCCATTATTGCAAGATCTCCTCCTATTTGTACTCCGTCATTACCTAGTGTTTGTCTCTCTATACGTTTATCATATAGAGTCACGGCAAGTGTGCCTGTATAATTTGTAAGCGTTTGCCCCAATTCTGTGGTCACTCGTCCATTAATTTTTACAAGATCCAGTGCTTTCAGAATAGGTAACTCCTCAGTAACGGGTACGTCATTTATTGCACTCAATTGTATATCTGGTTTTGGAAAAGCTAGCTTCATAGCAGGATCGCCCACAAAAAATATTACCCTTCTTAACGGGTCAGAAATACCATTTTTTGAAGCTCTTATATTTTCTGCGACGCTTTGTACCTCATTAGTCCCAAAAGAATAGAGTTGCTCTACAAGTGCATTATTAAATTGTACTCCAAGCGTTACTGTTATCTCACGAGTTGTAGTAACAAGTCCTACGGCACCCCCTTCTGCATTCCAAAAAAGCTCTTCACCACCGGTAGGTCGCTCTGGGTTATCAAATTTTCCAAACTCACACGTAACCGTTACCACAAGCGGTAATCGCTCACCATTATCTAGATTGTCAATTTCATTTTGAGTAACTATAGCCTCAGCTGCGAGAAGTTCTTCTCCGCCGTGACCAAGGTAAGTCACAACGAGTGAACCTACTTCTATCGCATTTTCTATAGCTTCATTTACCTGAGGATACCTATCCCCACCAGCAGAAGATTGCTGCTGAAAAGCATCACTATGTATTTTTATCACATTTACAAAGGGCTTCTCTACACTTATCTGATCTCCTAGATTGTCGAGCGTACCTTGAAGCTGAGTAAACTCAAATGCCTCATCTACATCGTCTGAGACAAGGACAAAATTATTACGCCACCTACCATAAGATGCTCTTGCGTCATAATTAATAATTTTATCTACTACTGTATTTGCCAGTTGTGGTGTATCTGCCACAATGCGCCCTACAGCCAGATCTAATTTATCTGATGCGAGCATCCTTCCCTCATTTGGATCTAGGGAACCATAAAAATCGTCACTCATAAAAGAACGCACAAGACTAAAACTATCAAAAGTTTGATATGTGGGCATTACATTATTATTACCTGTGATACGATTTTTATAATCTACAGAAGTATCACCAAAGAGGCATACGTATTTAAGCCTATTTGCATCAGACGATGCATTTTCATAAACATATCTCACAAAATTGCGTATCGCCCCAATATCTTGTTTACCTCCACCAAACTCTTGATATATCTGCTCTAGCGTTACTGTCTTGACGTTAAGACCTCTAAAATCTCTATTATGTTGTGCTAACCTGTCGGCTTGTGACAACAGTGTGTTACCAGTAATCATAAGATAGTCTACATCTTGAAAGCTACCGCTACTATTCAAAAATATAGTGCCCTTTAAATTTTGATTACTTACCAAGGCACTACCTCCCTCACGAAGCGGCTCATAATAATCTGATGGGTGTACCGCTACAAAACGCCTATCTGTACCAAGGTTACTTTTAAAAGTAATAGCGCTCTGATCTTGTATCTGCAAAGCACGCACACTTGCCTGGTTTGTCACCTCCCATATCTGAGAATACCCCTGCGCATTAGAAAATGTATATGCCCCTACACCTGTCTCTAGAGCAGCATTTACATTGCGAAAATTAAATTGCTTACCTGTACCACTTAACTGTGACGGCACCTCTAGACTTATAAAATCTAGATAACCGGTACTAGAAGGATTTCCACTATTATTGTAGGTAAGGGTAACCGTTACTTCTTCACTCGTAATGGGAACTTGCACCTCAAGCTCATCTCCCCTTGCAAGCACAATACTATTAATAGGTAAAATAGGTATAGAGCCTACACCAGCACCATTTACCGAAACTTCAAAAGACGTAGAACTCTCTGAAGTTGCTGCAGCTACCACCCGCAAGCGTGCTGTCTGACCGGCAACTACGTTTGTAAACTCAAAATCAAAAGACTGCTCATTCTCAAAACTAAAAGACTCTCCAAACCATCTTCTTCCTATTTTAACTAGACTTACCTCATCCTCTTCATAAAATTCATAGTCGTTATACATAGTATAAGTTACAGCAGGTGCCCCAGCAGGTTCAGTGTACGACTGGATGCGCTGACCATTATCTCCATCTACAGTAATATAATAGTATGACCTATCTGCATAGGGGTTAATGTGTGTGTCTAACTCTTCGTGGTATTTTCGGGTGCTTTCTCCATAAAACAAGACACCATCATTTGAGTCAAAAGAGCCATCTTGACCCCCTTCTATCTGTACAGCAATCTCCCTCAAATCAAACTCTGTATTATCACTATTGAGAAATGGTAATGGCGAACCTCCATACCCGTATACTTTTATTTTTGAAGGATCAATGTTATTTACATTCATCCCAAGGCTTTGCAAAAAGTTCCGGCTTATGCGGTGCACTCCAGTTTCCTCTACATAGAACTTATAAAAATTACCAGTTGCAAGTACACTATTTGTAATAGGCAAGGATGAGAATTGTTGAGATTGCGCTTTCGCGAAAGCGTAATTAACCCCTGCGCTCACTACTCTCTTTATTTGTCCATTTTGATTTACAAAAGGATTAAATGTAATAACTCCATAATTTTTATCTCTAGCGCGAGCCGCCTTAATCTTAGGACGCACCTGTGATGGTAAATCATCCTTATTAACAAGCCCCTGTAGGTCGTATGGCAATGGCTCTAGCTGTATGTTTACAAACTGTGTTGTAACAGGATCCAGACGAGTAGCTGTAGGAAATTGCGTATGATACTCCCAGTTACCTTCATTATCTTGTGATAGATTAATAGACTCTAATGTGGTGCCAGCACTGGTACTCCTTGTCATCTCACCCCAATCAAGGCTTAATTGCTCTGTTTGTGAGAAAGCAGTGATTGTAAGTAATAAAAATAATAAGGTAATGGTAGATCTCATTAGTATGGTAACGCAGTGGCGCAGGGCTTAGTATTAAAGCTGAGGCAATAGCAGTATTTTTTTTGTACAGACAATAATAAAGAATAAATCACGCCGTTACTAATGGGTCACCTATAACTAGTTAATATTTTTTTGGGTTCGACGTCGTAAAATGCTTGCACTTTAACGAGTTATTACTATATTGCAACCCCAAATCTAATGAACCTAATACCTATGAAACCACACTTAGCATTAAAAATGCTGGCGCTTGCTGTGATATCTCTTTCAGTAGCAAGTTGCAGTAAATCAAACGACTACAAAGATTCCTCTAGAGGAACTGGCTGGAAAGTAGACGGTAAAAACGGAGGTTTTAAACTTAAAACAGATTACGAAGAGCAAGCTACGGGACCAGGACTCGTATTTGTAGAGGGAGGTACTTTTACAATGGGTAAGGTACAAGATGACGTAATGCACGACTGGAATAACTCTCCAAACCAGCAGCACGTTCAATCTTTTTACATAGATGAGACTGAAGTTACTAACGGTATGTATCTTGAGTACTTAGATTATCTTAAAAAGGTTTTTCCACCAGAAGAAGAAAATTACAGAAACATTTACAAGGGAGCACTTCCTGATACATTAGTATGGAGAAACCGTCTTGGTTTTAACGAGACTATGACAGAAAATTACCTACGTCACCCTGCATATGCAAACTACCCTGTGGTGGGTGTGAGCTGGATACAGGCTGTAGAGTATGCAAACTGGAGATCTAATCGTGTAAACGAGTTAATTCTAGAAGAGCAAGGGTTTACGGCTAGAGGTGCTAGATTTGATGTAGACGCAAGCTCTACTTTTGATACAGAAACATATTTAAACGCACCTACACTAACCTATGGAGGAAGTGATAGTCTTGCTCGTGGGGGAAAATCTAGTGCGCGTAGAATGAAGCAAAATGATAGTACGAACATTTTTGTACAACGTTCTGACGGAGTTCTTTTACCAAACTATAGACTACCTACAGAAGCAGAGTGGGAGTATGCAGCTCTAGGTCTTACAGAGTTAAGAAGCTACAATGTTTATCGTGGTCGTAAAAAATATCCTTGGGATGGATCATACACAAGATCTTCTAGTAGACGTACTCGTGGAGATCACTTAGCAAACTTTAAACAAGCAGATGGTGATTACGGAGGAATCTCTGGATGGTCTGATGATAATGCAGATATTACCGCAGAAGTAAAGAGCTATGAGCCTAATGACTTTGGCCTTTACGATATGGCTGGTAACGTGTCTGAGTGGGTAGCAGATGTTTATAGACCTATAGTAGATGATGAGTTTAATGACTTTAACTACTACCGTGGTAACGTTTACACAAAGAATGCAATAGGAGAAGATGGAAAGGTAAAAGTAGTTACTACAGACTCTATCGTATATGACACACTTGCAAACGGAAGTATTATCGCAAGAGATTTACCTGGAGAAATACTACAGGTACCGGTAGATGAAGATGAGACTTACCTAAGAACCCAGTTTTCTACAAGTGACAACCGTAACTTTAGAGATGGTGACAGAAGATCTACAAGATACTTTGAGTCGTTTAATGACGATGCAGAAAATCCAGAATCTGGCAAAAAAATGTACAACTCGCCACAACATAGAGTTGAGCAAGATAGTGCCGGAACAATAGAGCGCCGTTATGATGACTCTAACAATAGAACGTCTTTAATAAATGACGAAGTGCGTGTTTACAAAGGAGGTTCTTGGAGAGACAGAGCTTACTGGCTTGACCCAGCACAGCGCCGTTTCTTACCACAAGGTATGGCAACAGATGATATTGGTTTCCGTTGTGCGATGTCTCGTGTAGGATCAAAATCAAAAACCGGAAAGAGAGCTAGATAACCCTCTTAATTAACATATATCAAAAAGCCCTCTCTCGTGAGGGCTTTTTTAATACAACAGTTTACAAGATATGACTATAGCAGAGTTGCATTTTCATTTTTTAGATAGCAATGGTGTTTGTACAGATACAAGAAGCCTTGAAGAAAATCAAATTTATTTTGCGCTCAAAGGCGAAAATTTTAATGGAAATAAATTTGCCCAGCAAGCCCTCAAATCTGGAGCGTCTCTAGCAATTGTAGATGAAAAAGAATATGTTACAGATAGGTCTGTACTTGTAGATGATGTTTTAAGTACTTTACAACAACTTGCAAATTATCACCGCAACTACCTAGACTTACCCATCATAGGTATCACAGGTAGTAACGGAAAAACCACCACAAAAGAACTTATTTATGCCGTGCTGTCTGAGCAGTACAACGTTATTGCCACAAAAGGCAATCTCAACAATCACATAGGGGTACCACTCACCCTACTCACTATGGATGCTAGCACAGAAATAGGTATTGTAGAGATGGGCGCAAATCATCAAGGGGAGATAAAAATGCTGTGTGAGATTGCACAACCTAATTTTGGGTATATCACAAACTTTGGCAAAGCTCATCTAGAAGGCTTTGGAGGTTTTGAAGGTGTTATAAAAGGTAAAAGTGAACTTTATAATTACCTCCGAGAAAACGATGAACTCGTCTTTATAAATGATCAAGATGAGATTCAAGTACGACAGTCTGCAAATATTGTTTCAAAAACCTTTGGCTCATCAAAAAGCGGGTACCCAGTATATCTAGAAGATGGCTCAGGCAATTTAAAGATTACTGTGGGTGGAACCACGATTACAAGTAATCTCATAGGCACATATAACTTTTCAAATATTGCTGTAGCTATGGCTATGGGTAATCACTTTGACGTGCCACTTACCCATATCAAAAATGGTATAGAAAAATATGTACCGTCAAATAATAGATCACAAATTATTGACAAAGACACTTACAAGATTATACTAGACGCTTACAATGCAAACCCGACAAGTATGGCTGCTGCATTAAAAAACCTGCAAGCCACAGGTACAAATGCAATTGCATTTATAGGAGATATGTTTGAAGTGGGTGAAACCTCAAAAGCAGAACATCAAGCCATTTTAGACCTTGCTCATAATCTTAACATCTCACAAGTATATGCGATAGGTCCAGATTTTGGAACTTCTTCTCCTCACCCTGAGCAAAAAGTTTATGGGAGTTATGACGCTTTCGCGAAAGCGTACTCAAAACAAATACCAGTAGACACAACAGTACTTATAAAAGGATCACGAGGTATGAAAATGGAGCGTATTTTAGATATTCTCGCCTCTTAACTCTTGCTTCATACATAAGGCGGTGATGTTTTAAGAACTGCCGTTAATACCTTAACTTTAAAAGCCACGTACACGTAAGGTTTTTAAAGTATGGATAAAAAATATATTGTTGCCTTTGACCAAGGTACCACCAGCACACGAGCTATCATTTTTGACAATAAGGGTACTATAAAAAATATTGCTCAAAGAGAACTCAAACAACACTACCCACAACACGGCTGGGTTGAACACGACCCTCTCGAAATTTATGAAGCCCAAAAAGCTGTGTTTAAAGAAGTCATATCAACTTCTGATATTAGTGCGGAAGAAATTGCTGCGATAGGTATTACAAACCAACGAGAGACCACCGTAGTCTGGGATAAAAATACTGGAGAACCTGTTTATAATGCGATCGTGTGGCTAGACAAACGTACAAAAACTATATGTGAGCAACTCAAATCAAAAAACCTAGACGAGTATGTGCGTAAGAATACTGGGCTCATCATAGACTCTTACTTTTCTGGCACAAAGGTAAAATGGATTTTAGACAACGTACCAGACGCATCTGATAAAGCAGCGCAAGGGGACCTCCTTTTTGGAACGATTGACACTTGGCTTATTTGGAAGTTTACAAACGGCAAAATACACGCTACAGATCACTCTAACGCGAGCCGCACGATGATGTACAATATCATAAATCTAGAGTGGGATAAAAAACTACTAGATGCACTTACCATACCTATCTCAATGTTACCACAGGTACAGAACTCTGCATCACATTTTGGCGAGATTACAACAAATGGCATCAGCATTCCTATAAGTGGTGTTGCTGGAGACCAGCAGGCCTCACTTTTTGGTCAAGGAGGGTACAAATCTGGTGTAGCAAAAAACACCTACGGCACCGGTTGTTTTGTACTTATGAATACGGGAAAGAAACCATTTAAATCTAAAAATGGATTACTCACTACCCTCTGTGCAAGCTTACCAGATGGCAAAGTAAAATATGCATTAGAGGGATCCATCTTTGCAGGCGGTGCCTCTGTACAATGGCTACGTGACAAACTAGATGTTATAGACCACGCTCAAGACACAGAAAACATCTGTGTAAACACCCCAGCTACAAATGATCTCTATGTCGTACCCGCATTTGCAGGGCTAGGCGCTCCGCACTGGGATATGGATGCAAAGGGAGCCATTTATGGTCTCACATTAGACTCCACAAAAAATGATATAATAAAGGCTACTGTAGATGCCATTGCATACCAAACCAGAGATGTACTCGACGCAATGATAGAAGACTCTGGCAAGCAAATGAAAACCCTTAGAGTAGATGGGGGAGCTACGGCAAATAATTACCTAATGCAGTTTCAGTCTGACTTACTTAACGTACAAGTAGACCGCCCAAAAATGCTTGAAGTAACAGCACTAGGCGCAGCCTTTCTTGCAGGTGTACAGTCTGGTATTTGGAACAAAAAAGACATTGCCAAGATACGCCAAGTAGACACCATCTTTGAACCTAAAATCACTCAATATGAGCGATCAAAAAAATATACAGGTTGGAAAAATGCTGTCGCAAGAACAAAGAGCACTACAAACCAAATGCTAGCTACGCAAGAAGACACACCACTTAGGTTTTCTGTACTTGATAGGCAAAGACAATTACAACGAGCGCAGCGAGAAAAATTTGACCTCATCGTCATAGGTGGTGGCGTTACTGGGGCTGGTATTGCGCTAGACGCATCCTCGCGAGGGATGAAAGTATGCCTTATAGAAAAAAATGATTTTGCATCAGGAACAAGTAATAAATCTACAAAGCTCATACACGGAGGTTTGCGCTACCTAAAACAAATGGAAATAGGTCTGGTAAAAGAATCAGGTAGTGAGCGCGCTATTGTGCACACACTTGCTCCTCACCTCGTAGTTCCAGAAAAGATGTTATTACCACTCATAGAAGGAGGAACTTACGGTAAGATGATGACAGCAATAGGCCTTAAAGTATATGATTTTCTTGCAAATGTAGAGGGAGATGATAAACGTAAAATGTTAAGCGCAGAAGAGACTGCATCACGAGAACCCTTACTTAACACTAAAGATCTCATAGGTGGTGGTTACTATGCAGAGTATCGCACAGATGATGCGCGCCTTACGGTAGAACTTCTCAAGAAAGCTGCAAGCTTTGGCGCCACCATAATTAATTATTGTGAGATGACCTCTTTCAAGTATGACGCAAAAGGTAAAATAAAAAGCCTACACTGCTATGACCACAATAACGATAAGTCATTTAAACTTAAAGCACAAAACTATGTCTCTGCGGCGGGTCCCTGGGTAGATCTATTAAGAAAGAAGGATCACTCTATGAACAGTAAGCACCTGCACCTCACAAAGGGAGTGCATATCGTTTTCTCTAGGAAGCGTTTCCCGCTTACACAATCTATCTATTTTGACGTGCCAGATGGACGTATGATTTTTGCCATTCCGCGTGGAAGGTCAACCTATGTAGGTACTACAGACACAAATTACAGTGGCAATCTCAACAGAGTGGTTGCTACACAGGCAGACGCTACATATTTACTAGACGCTACAAATAATATGTTTCCAGACCTGCAACTCAAAATAGATGATATTGAGTCAAACTGGGCAGGCTTACGCCCTCTTATACACGAAGATGGCAAAGACCCATCTGAGTTAAGTAGAAAGGATGAGATTTTTGTCTCAGAGACGGGTCTTATATCTATTGCTGGTGGTAAGCTTACTGGATACCGCAAGATGGCTCAACGAGTAATAGATAGAGTACTTAAAGATATCCCAGAAAAGAAAAAAAGTCACCTCGTCACCTCGTATACAGATAAGATACCCCTCACCGCTACTCCATTATCAAATACCGAAGAGGTAGACGCTTACCAAGTCACTATTGCAAAACAACTTGAGACAGCGGGTATCATAGACTCCTACCAGAGTTGGTACCTCGCCACCACTTATGGCAAACAAAGTGATACCATAATCTCAAAGATGAGTTACTTCTTAAATGATAATCCAGAAGAGCGACTTTTAAGAGCAGAGGTATGGTACAGTGTACACCACGAGATGACTAACAGCCTTTCGGACTTTTTTGTGAGGCGTACGGGCAGACTATATTTTGACATCCATTCTGTGCATCTTTATCGTGATCTTGTGCAAGAAGATATGATACAATACTTAGGGTGGGACGAAGCTCGTGTGGCAAAAGAAAACCAGTACCTCGATCTCTTACTACAAGATGCAAGTGCTTATTATGAAAGCGAGTTTGCCTAAAAAACTACACCCCATAGTTAAAACCATTAGTAATGAGAATTATACAATGATGGGGAGACCGCTTTCGCGAAAGCGTAATAAAAACACGCAAACGTTATAGTAACAAGGTTCGCAATAGAAGTGCTAATATTCTATTAAAAAGTCATATTTTAGACCCTAGACTAATAAATACTTAACCATATGGGACTCATTTCATTTCTTGGATTTACATTACTAGTAGCAGGATACGCCTGGTGGAAAACCCGCGGCACAGACGAAAAAAGTGCAGACGGATACTACTTGGGAGGAAGAAGCCTAGGAGCACTTACCATAGCAGGGTCTTTACTACTTACAAACCTCTCTGCAGAGCAAATAGTAGGTCTCAATGGTCAAGCATTTTCTGAGGGTATCTTAGTAATGGCGTGGGAGACGCTAGCAGCCATTGCGATGGTTGTGACGGCTGTTTATTTTTTACCAAAATATATGCACAAAGGTATCACGACCATACCAGAGTTTATAGAAGAACGCTTTGACGAAAACACAAAAGCCATACTCTCAATCTTATTCTTACTAGCCTTTGGGGTAGTTCTCCTTCCTACTATACTCTACTCTGGATCTATCGCATTTAGTACAATGTTTGACTTACCAGAATTACTAGGCCTGTCTGACGCTGCTACCATAATGGTATGCGTATGGACGATAGGGCTTATAGGTATTGTTTATGCCATATTTGGAGGGCTTAAAGCTGTAGCCGTATCTGACCTTGTAAATGCAATAGGCCTCTTAATAGGTGGGTTGTTAATCCCATATTTTGGACTTAAACTTATAGGAGACGGTAATGTAGGTGATGGACTCAACGAGCTATGGACAGAAAATCAAGATAAATTTGATGTCACAGGTGATGTAACCTCTTCTATACCTTTTGGAACTATTTTTACTGGGATGATGATTGCTCAGATTTATTACTGGGGTACTAACCAAGCGATTTTGCAACGTGTTTTTGGCGCAAAGAGCCTTAAAGAAGGGCAAAAAGGGATGATGCTCGCAGCATTTGTAAAGTTCTTAATACCTGTAATAGTAGTACTGCCAGGTATCATTGCGTGGCACCTTTTTGGTGAAAACTTAGAATCTGCAGATAAGGCGTACCCTGTACTTGTAAAAGAAGTATTACCTCCTGCCCTAGTAGGCTTTTTTGCAGCCGTACTTTTTGGAGCGGTATTAAGCTCATTTAATAGCTTATTAAATAGTAGTGCTACACTGTTTGGTTTTGACTTATACAAGAAGTTTTTTAACCGCGACGCATCAGAGCATAAAGCGGTAAAAGCAGGTAAAATATTTGGACTTGGCCTTGCGATTGTAGCTATGATTATAGCTCCATTTATTGCAAACGCGCCAGATGGATTATTTGATTATATACAGCAAGCACTAGGTAGTTTAAGTGTACCTATACTTTCGGTAGTATTAGTAGGTATTGTGAGTAAACGAGTGCCAGCAATAGGAGCAAAAATCGTGATGATTGCCGGAGTGATTATGTACTTAATAAGTATGTACCTCCGCCCTATCTTTCAAGAAAATGCTCTTACCGAAGCTGCTGCAAATGGAATTACAGACGCTGGAGAACTGGCAATTATAGAAGCAGAGGCTTTTCCTCACTTTTTACACGTCATGGGTATCCTATTGGTAGTAAATATTCTTATAATGGTAGTTGTAGGTATGATAAAGCCAAAACAAGATATCTACGTCCCAAAACAAACAGAAGCCATAGACACTACACCTTGGAAATATGCTTGGATTGTAGGCCTTTGTATCGTGTTACTTGTATTAAGCACGTATTTCATTTTTTAAAAAAGGGTTGAGTACGCTTTCGCGAAAGCAAAAAAAGAACACGCACCACTATGAAAATATTAGTCACCGGCGGATTAGGATTTATAGGTTCTCATACCGTTGTAGAGCTACAAGCTAAAGGCTACGATGTTATTATTATAGACGACTGTTCTAATGCTTCTCAAGAGGTGCTTGCCGGTATAACTGCTATCACGGGTATAGAGCCTGCTTTAGAAATTTTTGACCTACGTGAGAAAAAGCTTGTTGAAGATTTTTTCAATAAACACACAGACATAGGTGGAGTAATACATTTTGCCGCTTCAAAGGCGGTGGGTGAGAGTGTAAAAAACCCGCTTCTGTATTATGAAAATAATATAGGGACACTTACATACATACTACAACAGCTTAAAAAATTTGAGCTTCCTACATTTATTTTTAGTTCTTCGTGTACCGTTTATGGGCAGGCAGACGAGTTACCTATAACCGAAAGCGCACCCGTTAAACCAGCAGCCTCTCCATATGGAAATACAAAGCAGATAGGTGAAGAGATTATAAGAGATACCTGCTCAATAATGCCAGAACTAAAGGCGATAGCATTAAGATACTTTAATCCCATAGGAGCGCATCCTTCTGCACATATAGGTGAATTACCGCTGGGAGTACCAGCAAATCTTGTTCCCTATATCACTCAGACGGCTATAGGACTTAGAGAAGAGCTATCTGTTTACGGTAACGACTACCCTACTCCAGACGGCACAGCCATACGCGATTATATACACGTAGTAGATCTAGCAAAAGCGCACGTCGTAGCTCTGGAGCGTTTACTTAATAACAAGAACAAATCTAACTATGAGGTCTTTAATATAGGTACTGGTACCGGTAGCTCTGTGATGGATGTTATCACTTCTTTTGAAAATGTTTCTGGTAAAAAATTAAATTACAAAATTGTAGATAGAAGACCGGGTGACGTAGTTGCCGCTTATGCAGATACCACACTGGCAAATCAAGAGCTAGGCTGGACTGCAAAAAATAGTCTAGATGATATGCTAGCAAGCGCTTGGAAATGGGAGCAAAAAGTGCGAAGTATTGAGTAACTTTATTCTCTCAATAAAAGTCACTTTACTCAAAAACTAGCTTATCAATAAGACCTCAAATCTCGTAAGGTATTACCTCTATCTCTGGGCGTTATACATTTTATTTTTTATAGCATTTGGCATTGTAAAAACTCAGTTTCCAGATCTATTTGAAGAGCAATATGAGCAAAGTTTCTTAAGGGAACTCTTGCAAGACAACCCGCTTAAGTTATTTGTACTCGCAGTAATATTTGCTCCCATTATTGAGGAGATGATGTTCCGCACGCTTATAAAACCTTCTCACGCAGATGTGATATTGCTTTTATGCTCTTGGCCACTTTTTTACTCAAATAAATTTATCCCTTCAGATGTGCACTGGGCTGTAAAACTTGGGTTTATAGCCGTATTCTTATTTACCGTATTTACGATTCTTAAACAGCTTATACCTGAGCAAAGTACCCTCAAAATACGCAGCTTCTTATCACGACATTCTACGGTTGTTCTTGTTGTGAGTTCGCTACTTTTTGGTATGGTACATATTAATAATTATGTAGACACCTTTGTGCTTAATGCAGCGCTCATTGCGCTTATTATACCTAGAATAATTTCAGGGTTTATGATGGGATTACTTAAAATCAAAAATGAAAACATCGTTTGGCCTATGGCACTCCACGCGATGAATAACGGTTTTGTAATCATTATTTTAATTATTTCTCGTACCACAACAAGCTAGGTCAGTATGCGCCTCACTCCTATCACATTAAACGATCTTTATACCCTACGTGATCTTGCTATGCGCACATACTCGGCAGCTTTTGCTTCAAAAAATGCGCCTGGTGTGATTGAGAGGTATTATGAAGACGCTTTCGCGAAAGCGCACCTCAAAAAACAATTATCTAACCCAGATTCATACTGGTATTTTTACAAAGACCAGGAGGAAATTCTAGGCTATTTAAAACTCAATACAGGCAACGCCCAAACAGAATTTCAAGAAGAAAATGGATTAGAAGTAGAACGTATCTACATAGATATCCCCTACTTAGGAAAGGGCTATGGAAGCGAGCTTATAGAATTTTCGATTTCTAAAGCAAAGGAGTTAGAAAAAAACTACATTTGGCTGGGCGTTTGGGAAGAAAATCCAGAAGCCATAAAATTTTATAAAAGACACGGTTTTAAGATAGTAGGCACTCACGATTATGATATGATTGCAGAGATTCAAACCGATTATATAATGCGACTTGATCTATGAACAAGCAAATAGAGGCTATTTCTGTTTTTGATATGCTTAAAATAGGTGTGGGACCTTCTAGTTCTCATACGCTAGGACCGTGGAGAGCGGCCATTAGATTTATTGAAAAACTTAAGATCAAAGGTAACTTTGATCTTATAGAGCATTTAAAAGTAGACCTATACGGCTCATTATCTCTCACCGGTAAAGGGCACGCTACTGATGTTGCCGTTATTATGGGACTTACGGGCGCAGACCCTACAACCTGCAGTATAGAAGACATCCCGACTACGGTAGAACACATAAAACTCTTTAGAAGGTTAGAGCTGGATGGGTCACTCACCTTTAGTTTTGACCCAGAAGAGGATATAATTTTTAATAGAAAATTTCTCCCTTTTCACCCTAACGGAATACGCTTTACAGCAACACTTACTAATGGCAAGAAAGTAAGAGAGGTGTACTACTCCATAGGCGGTGGTTTTGTAATTCAAAAAGAAAGAAAGAGAGCACAGCGCAAGAAGATAGCCTTTGAATGTTTCCCTAGGCCTATAGAAAAAGCAACCGAATTACTTAAATTCTGTAAGCAAGAAGGCAAGTCCATTTCTGAAATTATTTTAGAAAATGAATTGTACCTCAATACTCAAGAGGAGATTGATGAGCGTTTTAGACAGATTTGGGATGTAATGCTTGACTCTATGTATACAGGTTGTCACACCGAGGGAACGCTCCCAGGTGGTCTCAATGTGAGAAGACGCGCTTTTGACACACACTTACGCTTACAAAAAAACACAGCATACACAGATAAATACCAGTGGATAGAAGCTATACGTGGGCAAGAAGTACGCTTTCGCGAAATATTAAAATGGGTATCCTGCTTTGCCCTGGCAGTAAATGAGGTAAATGCATCTCTAGGCCGCGTCGTGACCGCTCCTACTAACGGAAGCGCAGGCGTAATCCCTTCTGTGCTTATGTACTACATCGTTATAGAAAATCACGATGCAAACTTTGAAGATATTAAAAGGTTCTTACTCGTAGCTGGAGAGGTAGGCAGTCTCTTTAAAAAAGGAGCAACCATCTCTGCCGCAATGGGTGGATGTCAAGCAGAAATAGGAGTCTCTAGCGCTATGGCAGCAGCGGGTCTTACAGAGCTTATGGGCGGTACTCCAGAGCAAGTTCTTATGGCAGCAGAGATTGCAATGGAACATCACTTAGGTCTTACTTGTGACCCTATAGGCGGTCTTGTACAGATACCTTGTATAGAACGCAATGCAATGGGAGCTATAAAAGCAATTAATGCCTGTGAGATGGCGCTAGATGCAGATGCTGCAAATGCTAAAGTCCCACTAGATAAAGTCATAGAGACTATGTGGCAAACAGCACAAGATATGAACACAAAATACAAAGAAACCTCAGAAGGTGGCCTTGCGATAAATGTTGCAATGTCAGATTGTTAAAAATATAAAGCTATCTATCACGCAACCTTCTGATAGAGAATGTATCTTGGTAAAGAATCCTCACTAAATCCTACCACAAATGAGAATTACTAGAAGCCTACTTATTCTTTTTTTATTTACAACTCACTTTGCACTATCACAAACTACCAGAGAAGAAAGAAAAGCAATACGTGTAGAGAAGCGTATTAAAAAAATAGAGCGCAGAGATAGCATCTCAAGAATACCTGTAAAATCATATGTGAGTCTTAGTTTAGTAAGTCCTATCACACCTTTTCCTAGAATAAATGTAGGGTACACGACATCGCTTAACACTCACTGGTCTGTAGGCGGTAGTGTGGGGGTAGGTTTTCAAGGACTACCATTTACTAGTGAAGAGTCTGAGAACTATAGATTGTTTGAAATACGTCCAGAGGTACTTTACTTTATAGGCAAAGGTGAAAAGTATACAAATTATATAGGGCTAGAGTTGTTTTACATAAACAGTAAAGAAACACTACTTTTTGACACTTTTGAGCCCGTAAATGATTTAAATGGAACTGTTACACAAGTATCCTACGAGCGTGCAGATTATCAACGTGTGAAAAATGGATTTTTAGTAAATTTTGGAGAGTACACTAGATTATCAAATAAACTTATGCTACGTGTTAACTTTGGACTTGGTATACGTTTTAAAGATAATAGATATAGTGATATTCAAAATCCAACCTTTAATAGATTTGATTTTGAAGATAACTTTTTCTTCGGCGATACAGACCCAAAGCGTATCGAGGGTTTCTCTACCGGTGTTGAATTTAATATGGACTTTAGATTAATATACAAGCTAGATTAGAGAGCTACTGCAGCTATCCTCGCTTCTCGCCACAACCCTCGCGATCACGTGTATCTACTATGTAAAATATCTTCCAGACACCGTTGCGCTTAAAAAGTTGGAAACTATTCGTCCCGCAATGACTTAGACTACCATTTATGTAAAAAGAATATGGTGTCCAGACATTTGCCATCTTGCCATCCATTTTTATCTCATAGCTATCTATACGCTCTTCAAACGTGGTAGTCTCAGGTATACTACAAATAGACTTTAAAAATCCGCTGAAATCTTGCTTACTCAGTTGTACCTCGCCTAGTTCTCCCTTGCCTATAGATTGCATCATCACATCTGGATGAACGACCTTTTTAATTAAAATAGAGTCTTGAGTGTGAAATCCCTTAAAAAAAGTTTGCACCACCTCCTTAACTACCTGTTCGCTATAAACATCTTGATTTGCAGTCCTGTAGTAATCTTTATCTGCCTTAACAAAGGCAAATAATAAGAACACCGCAATCATAGGAATAAAAAGATATTTGAGTCGCATCTATAATGTTTAACACATAGGTATCTAATTTACTACTTTTGTAACAGAAAAAATAAACAAATGTCTACAGCCAAGAAAGAATATAAAAGAGTAACCGTAAAGTCTCTTACTGAGATGAAATCTCGAGGAGAGAAAATATCAATGCTCACAGCCTATGATTATACAATGGCTCAAATTGTAGACGGTGCGGGTATAGATGTGATTCTTGTAGGTGACAGCGCATCAAACGTAATGGCTGGCCACGAGACTACATTACCTATCACTCTAGACCAGATGATTTACCACGCCTCTTCTGTTGTAAGAGCGGCAAACAGAGCGTTAGTAGTAGTTGATCTACCTTTTGGTAGTTACCAAAGTGATCCTAAAGAAGCGCTAAGATCTGCCATACGTATTATGAAAGAATCTGGAGGTCACTCTATAAAACTTGAAGGTGGTAAAGAAGTAAAAGAAAGCATAAAGCGTATCCTTAACGCAGGTATCCCAGTAATGGGTCACCTAGGACTTACTCCTCAAAGTATCTATAAATTTGGTACATATACAGTACGAGCTAAGGAAGAAGAAGAAGCTCAAAAACTCAAAGAAGATGCCCTTATGCTTCAAAAAGCAGGTTGTTTTGCTCTCGTACTAGAAAAAGTACCTGCTAAGCTTGCTCAAGAAGTAGCTGAGAGTTTAACCATACCCGTTATAGGGATTGGTGCTGGTGCTGGAGTAGATGGACAAGTACTTGTAACACACGATATGCTGGGTATGACTCACGAGTTCAACCCGCGATTTTTACGTCGTTATCTAGATATGCATACTGAGATGACCTCTGCTTTTGAGAAGTACAGTGCAGATGTAAAATCACAGGACTTCCCTAATGAAGATGAGCAGTATTAATAGTACGCTTTCGCGAAAGCGGTAACCACCCACAATGCACTCCACGCCAGAAAACCTCAACGTTATATATGAAGATAACCACATTATCGTGGTTAACAAACGTAGTGGTGATATTGTACAGGGAGATAAAACGGGAGACTTGCCACTGAGCGAAGTTGTAAAAAAATACATTGCAGTAAAGTATAATAAGCCAGGAGCGGTTTATCTAGGTGTGGTACACAGGCTAGACAGACCTACTTCTGGCATTGTTATTTTTGCCCGTACCAGCAAGGCGTTACCACGTCTTAACAAGATGTTTTCTGAGCGACAGACTAAAAAAACATACTGGGCACTTGTAAAAAACCCGCCTCCGGCAGAGAGTGGCACGCTTACACACTTTTTAAAACGCAACCCAAAACAAAACAAAAGCTACGCTCACAAACACGAGGTGCCAGACAGTAAAAAGGCTATTCTAGATTACAGAGTAATTAAAAAGCTTAAGACATTTTATCTTCTTGAGATAGACCTACACACTGGGAGACATCACCAGATACGCGCCCAGCTTACGGCTATAGGTTGCCCTATAAAGGGAGATCTTAAATATAGTTTTGACCGCAGTAATCCAGATGGAAGTATAAGTTTGCTTTCGCGAAAGCTTACCCTCACCCACCCCGTAAAGAAAGAAGAAATGACCTTTGTAGCTCAAGTGCCCGAAGGAGATGCTGTGTGGAAGGCCTGTAACTAGGGGTTTCTTACTTATTTCGCGACGCTCTTAAACTCTCTACCACTACACTAAATAAAATAAGAGAACCTCCTAAAACGGTACGCCACCCGGGTATTTCGTTAAGAAAAATAATACCAAGGATGATTCCGTAAATAGGTTGTACGCTTCCCATTAAACTAGCAGCCGTCACAGAAAACCTTTTAATACTAAAGAGAAACATCGTGTGTCCTAAAGCAGTAGTTATAAGCGCAAGCATCCCTATATAAGGAAGCTCTTTTACAAATCCTTCGGCATCAAAAATGAAATATGCCGGTATAAGCATTATTGCTATCACCAGCGTTTGATACCACATCACTACAGACCCGTTGTAAGAACCTATTTTTGTTTTTACCAAGAGGTTACGTATTGCAAAACATAATGCCGACAGTAAACCTATTAATATCGCAAGGAAGTAGTCGTTTTCTGTATCAAAAGAAGGCGCAAGAAAGTAAATGCCTATCAAGACAAGTACCCCTAGTAGCAAGTGCATTTTTGAAAATTGTGTTTTTAAAAACACAGGCTCGAGTAAGCTTGTCATCACAGGATATGTAAATAATGACAGCATCCCTATCGCCACGTTAGACAATTGTAATGAGTAAAAATAGGTAATCCAGTGTAGCCCCATAAAAACTCCAGATAGCGCAATTGCGAGTATGTCTTTTCGCGCAAGCGTAAAAGAAAAACCTTTCCATTTTACAAATAGCCCCAGTAGTAACATTGCAAGAAATGAGCGTATACCGATGGTTACGGCTGGAGGCAAATCAATGTATCTACCTAGTACTCCCGAGGTGCTTACAAAAAGCATTGCTAAGTTAATTTCTAATATATGGCGGGTAGTGTTATTTGACATTAAACAGTGTTAGGGTATGTATGTTGTAAAAAGATAAAGTAGAAGATTACCTTATTAATTTTTGCGCTTTTGCTTTAATCACATCTGCAACCGGTCTGTTTTCTATCTTACTTTCTAGCCAAGACAACACATCTAGATATAAGAAGGCTCTGCGCTCATACGGATCGTCTTCATATTGTTTGAGCGTACTGTGAAGTTTTTTAAACTCGGCTTTAAGTTCGTGAGGATAGATATCTCCCAGATTGCGCACAAATTTAATCATCTCCTTTTGTACCTCGTGCATATCATCCATCTTAATAAGAAACTTATAGGTGCTTCTTAATAGTGACTCAAGGTGATAATCTTTACCAGCCTCATAATGAGCGATGAGATTAAGAATACGTGAGAAGCACATCAAGTCCTCACGGCTCTTAAGGCTGTGGTTATTTATGATTTTCTGGCAGTACTCAATACATTTTATGTTATCACCCGCTCCAAAATATAGACTCGCCATCTTGTAATAAAAGATCATCACGTGATGCTCATCTATACGGTATTTGGGTGATTTTAATCCAGTGAGCACCTCCTTAACGAGATCTTCACCATCTTTAAACTCGCCTATCATAAAGCGATGATTAAAGCGGTTGCTACTCGTATATAAAAACAGGAGTGTATTTAGATTATCACCTTTAGGAAAATTAGGGTTTTCCTTTACGGTGGTGAGTTTCTCTAGCGCTTCTCTAAATTTTGACTCGTGTTTAAGGTAAAATAATGACTCTAGTAAATAATGTATGCCTTTGAGATAAAAAACAGGGTTCTGTTTTATCATTAAAGGGTTCTCATCAAATAAGCGCACATAACGATCTGCATACTTGTAACAAGAAAGAAAATCTTGAATAAGAAAACTGTACCAGAGATGCGCTTTATATAACCACATCTTTTCTCTAAAATTGAGCAAGTCGTAATCATAATTAGGCAAGTGCCCATCAAAGTAATCTGTGAGCTCTTGCTTTTCCTTATCACTTTTTACATAGCCCGTTTTGAGCATAATGCTATAAAGTTGTAGCGACAAGTTAGATAGCTTACTCGCCATAACGTTCTGCTCACTCAAGCTTTTGGCCTGCACAGCAAGCTCATCTGCTCGAGTTGCTATACTTCTAGTGATGTACTGAGTTTCTATAATTTTTTCTAGCTCTACAATCTCATATGCAACATTTTTCTCCTCATTCTCTAGCGCCATAGTTTTGGCTTTATCTAGAATTTTAAGGCTTTGCTTATACAACCCTTTTTGATATAGTATGGTTGCAAAATCTAGCTGCTCTCGTATTTGCACACGTATGTTTTGATGTGCAGGAGTAAGTCGCAGGCTTATTAAAAGTTGCCTATAAAGATGCGCTTTGAGGTTAGATAGTTGTGTTTTGGTAACAATTCCAGACTTTAAAATAGCAGCCTCATTGTATGTTTTCTCTTTGTCTAAAAATTCAAAAAGTTGTAAAAATTTTGCCTCGCTATTTCCCACTAGTCGGCCTACGTACAGCTTGAACTGTCGCTTTTCACTCTTAGATAATGACTTTATTAAAATAAATAAAGAGTCATTATGATCATTAAGCGTTGTAATGATTTTTCTCATAACTAATTGAAATACAACTATTTAAATAGACTAAAATTAACCTTGATATCGTAAGAGCTCTCAATTGAAAGATTCTCAAAGAATAAGCAAGGTATAAATTCGTGTAGAAATGAAAGCTATGCAAAACGACAAAGTTCAGATTTTTGACACGACTCTTCGTGATGGAGAGCAGGTACCTGGTTGTAAACTAGACAAAAAAGAAAAGCTCTCTATAGCAGAGCGTCTCGATGTTTTAGGCGTAGATGTTATAGAAGCTGGTTTTCCTATTTCCTCTCCTGGAGATTTTAGCTCTGTAGAGGAGATTTCAAAACTTGTAAAAAACGCAACCGTATGCGGTCTCACTCGCGCAGTAGAGAAGGATATTGAGGTTGCCGCACAAGCTTTAAAATATGCCGTTAGACCTAGAATACACACGGGTATAGGTACTAGTGAGTCGCATATGAAGTATAAATTTAATGCAACACCAGAGCAGATTATAGAGCGCGCTGTAAAAGCGACCGCTTACGCGAAAAATTTTGTTGATGATGTAGAGTTCTATGCAGAAGATGCGGGACGTACAGATAATGCATTTCTTGCAAAGGTGCTTGAGCGAGTCATCGCAGCCGGAGCGACCGTTCTTAATATTCCAGATACTACAGGATATTGTTTACCTGAAGAATATGGAGCAAAAATTAAATACTTGCGTGAAAACGTGAAGGGTATAGAAAACGTAACCCTCTCTTGCCACTGTCACAATGATCTTGGCCTAGCCACTGCAAACAGTATTGCAGGTGTGATAAATGGAGCAAGACAGATAGAATGTACCATAAACGGTATAGGTGAGCGTGCAGGTAACACCTCTCTAGAGGAGGTAGTAATGATTCTTAAGCAACACCCCACACTTAACCTTCATACAGATATAAATACCCAACTCCTTTTTGACACGAGCCGTATGGTAAGTGACAAGATGGGAATGGTTGTACAACCTAACAAGGCCATTGTAGGTGCAAATGCCTTTGCACACAGCTCAGGAATCCACCAGGATGGTATGATAAAAAATAGAGAAACCTACGAGATTATGAACCCTAAAGATGTAGGAGTAAACGAGACATCTATCGTGCTTACCGCTAGAAGCGGTAGAGCAGCACTTGCCTACAGATCAAAAAAAGTAGGATACGAACTAACAAAAGTGCAACTAGATGCTGCTTATGAGCAGTTTCTTAATGTGGCAGATAGACAAAAGGAAGTAAAAGACAACGACATACATATGATTATGCAAAACATACAGTGCAAAGCTGGAGCCGTAGCATAACTTATAAAAAATCATAATTACACACGTAATTTACGAGAGTATACATAGCAATGGGAAAAACACTATTTGATAAAGTCTGGGATGCACACGTGGTAGACACGGTAGATAACGGGCCACAAATCTTATATATAGACAAGCACTTGATACACGAAGTGACCAGTCCGCAGGCATTTAATGAGCTTGAGGAGCGTGGTATTCCTGTAGCGCGTCCAGATCAAATAGTTGCCACGGCAGATCATAATACCCCAACTCAAGATCAGCATTTACCTATTAGAGATGAGATGTCTCGCAAGCAATTACAACAACTCACAGAAAACTGTGAGAAACACAACATCACCCTCTACGGTCTAGGTCACAAATACAATGGCATTGTACACGTGATGGCACCAGAACTGGGCATCACACAACCAGGTATGACAATGGTTTGTGGCGATAGTCACACCTCAACACACGGAGCCTTTGGCACTATTGCCTTTGGTATCGGGACGAGCCAGGTGGGACAAGTATTTGCGAGTCAGAGCTTGTTACTTAACAAGCCTAAAAGCTTACGCGTTTCTGTAAATGGAACCCTTGCACCACACGTTTCTCCTAAGGATGTGATTTTATATATCATCTCAAAAATTGGTACAAACGCTGGTACAGGTTACTTCTGTGAGTATGCGGGTAACGTTTTTGAGGAGATGAGTATGGAAGGCCGTATGACGGTTTGTAATATGAGTATCGAGATGGGTGCTCGTGGCGGTATGATTGCCCCAGATCAAACCACTTTTGATTATGTAGAAGGACGCAAATTTGCTCCGCAGGGTGACGCTTTCGCGAAAGCGGTATCCTACTGGAAAACACTCCCTACAGATCAAGATGCCACTTTTGACAAAGAATACCACTTTGATGCCGAAGATATAGCACCTATGCTCACCTACGGCACAAACCCAGGAATGGGAATAAAAATAAACGGCGCTATACCCGAAAAAGGCGATATGACCTTTGAGAAAGCGCTGGAGTATATGAACTTCAAGGGTGGAGCACAATTACTAGACACGCCTATTAATTATGTGTTTTTAGGAAGTTGTACAAACTCAAGAATAGAAGATTTTAGAATAGCCGCATCATACGTGCGCGGAAAACATAAAGCTGCAAATGTGAACGCCTGGCTTGTACCTGGCTCACAACAAGTAGCAAAGCAACTCGAAGAAGAGGGGCTTAAAGAGGTGTTTGAAGAGGCTGGGTTTGCCTTACGGCAGCCTGGCTGTTCAGCCTGTCTAGCGATGAATGATGATAAAATTCCCGCTGGAGAGTACTGTGTTTCTACCTCAAATAGAAATTTTGAAGGTCGCCAGGGACAAGGCGCAAGGACGATTCTTGCATCCCCCCTTGTTGCTGCTGCAACCGCAATAGCTGGTAAAATAGTAGACGTCACAAAAGAAGCTGTAGCCTGATGGAAAAATTTACAAAACTCATATGCACAGCGGTACCGCTACCTATAGAAAATATAGATACAGACCAGATTATCCCTGCGCGCTTCCTGAAGGCGACAGATAAAAAAGGATTTGGCGATAACGTTTTTAGAGACTGGCGCTTTAAAAAAGATGGAACGCTGGATGCAGAGTTCCCTATTAATAAACCACAATATGCTGGAGCAAAAATTCTGGTAGCTGGAGATAACTTTGGTTGTGGGTCTAGCCGTGAGCACGCTGCTTGGGCAATTGTAGGGTATGGATTCAAAGTAGTCATCTCAAGTTTTTTTGCAGATATTTTTAAAGGTAATGCACTTAACAACGGCTTGCTTCCTATTCAGGTGACGCCGGAGTATCTTAAGGAATTACTAGCAGGTATAGAAGCAAACCCTGAGTTACCTATTACAATAGATCTAGAAAATCAGGTGGTTGAAACCGCTTTCGCGAAAGCGGAATTTGAAATAGATCCTTACAAGAAGGTTTGTATGATTAATGGATATGATGATATCGATTTTCTACTAAGTAAAAAGGCCGAAATAGAGGCCTTTGAAAAAGAACGAATGGTGTTTTAATAAAACACAATATATAAATGGTTACCAGGTCCTCGCCTACTAAGGCGGGGATTTAGTACATAATTCAAACACACACTATGGATTTTAATATTGCAATCATACCTGGAGACGGGATAGGACCAGAAGTTACTGCTCAAGCAAAAAAAGCTCTAGAGGCAGTGGCAGACGAATACGGACATCACTTTACATATACAGAAGCAATGATGGGTGCTTGCGCCATAGACGCGACGGGAAATCCGCTTCCTGAGGAAACACTAGATATTTGCGAGGCATCTGATGCTATACTGTTTGGGGCCATTGGTGATCCCAAATATGACAATGACCCAACGGCAAAAGTTCGCCCAGAGCAAGGCCTTCTGAGATTGCGTAAGTCACTAGGACTGTTTTGTAATGTACGCCCTGTAAAAGCTTATGAGCAACTTTTAGATAATTCACCTCTTAAAAGAGAGATCATTTCTGGCGCAGATATGTCTATCTATCGCGAACTCACAGGTGGTATCTATTTTGGTGAGAAACACCTTAGTGATGATGGTCAAGTAGCCTCAGACGGTTGCTCATATTCTGTAAAAGAAATTACAAGAATGGCACATCTAGCCTTTAAAGAGACTCAAAACAGACGTAAAAAATTGACGCTCGTAGATAAAGCAAACGTGCTAGAAACATCACGACTTTGGAGAAGAACAGTAACTGAGGTTGCCAAAGGATATCCTGAAGTAGAGGTAGATTTTCTCTTTGTAGACAATGCGGCAATGCAAATGATTTTAAACCCAAAGCAGTTTGACGTGATTTTGACAGAAAACTTGTTTGGTGATATTATATCTGATGAGGCAAGTGTGATAGGTGGTTCTATAGGACTTCTAGCTTCTGCCTCTGTAGGTACAGAAAATGCACTTTTTGAGCCTATACACGGCTCTTACCCGCAAGCTACTGGCAAGGGAATTGCAAATCCGCTGGCTTCTATCTTATCTGCTGCGATGTTATTGAGACATCTCGGGCTTCAAGACGAGGCAGAAAGTATAGAAACCGCTGTAGAAAAATCTTTAGAACTAGGTTTTACAACAGAAGATCTCAAACCAGAAAACCCGTTAAGCACCTCAAAAGTGGGTGACTTTATTGCAGATTATATCTTAAACCCAGAAGACACCAACCGTAATTTTAAAAATATTCACGCAGGACAAAGCACAATTATTTAATCATAGCTTATACGCTCTCGTATCCCACCACCTGCACGATGTATAATTACATCTGCCTTGCGTTTACGTGCAATACTCTTTGCTTTACGTATGGCAGTACTCTGCTTTTGATGCTTTGAAGTGATACGCTTGTTACCCTCGCGCCTTACAGCCCAGTCCCCTTCATAGGGAACTACGTGCTGATGCCAAGTACGTTTTCTACTTGCCTTGCGAGAGTTTTCATATACGCTTTCCACTATTTCTAGTAATGAACGCAAAAAGATTTTAATGCTACTCATAGTGCGAAGATACTATTTTACACAAGCTCATTATGTGTCTAAAGCCTTCCATACTCATTAAGATACCGCCTTGTCAAATTTGGCTTGTATCTTATCTAGACCTAGGTTATGTATACTTCCTAAGTGTGAGTGCTCCTTTGTATTTCCTGCTTTAAAAGAACCATTTTCTACCTGCTCCCCTATTTGCTTATATGCTTCTCTAAAAGGTACACCAGCGGTTACAAGATCATTAATAGCATCTACTGTAAAGAGGTGTTGATACTTCTCATCATCCAGATTAACATCTTGCACTTGCACCTGAGCAATAGAAAACTCAAAAATATCTAGCACTACCTTGAGATCCTCAACAGATTTAATAGCGCTCTCTTTAAGTAACTGATAATCTCTATGGTAACCACTTGGTAAATTATTTGTTATCATAATCATTTCCTGTGGGATGGCTTGTAACTGATTGCACTTACCACGCAAAAGCTCAAAAACATCTGGATTCTTTTTGTGCGGCATAATACTACTGCCTGTAGTAAGTGCATCTGGAAACTTAATGAACCCAAAATTTTGAGAGCAGTACAAACATATATCCATTGCAAAACGACTCAAGGTATTTGCAATATTTGCAACTGCTTGCGTTACCGTGCGTTCAGATTTCCCTCTTGAGAGTTGAGCCGCAATTACATTGTATTTCAAATCGGCAAATTGAAGTTGCTTGGTAGTCATCTCTCTATCGATAGGAAAACTAGATCCATATCCAGCTGCACTCCCCAGCGGATTTTGATCTACCACCTTCTGTGCTGCTTTGAGTAAGTAAAGGTCATCTATAAGTAACTCTGCATAGGCAGAAAACCAAAGCCCAAATGATGATGGCATTGCCACTTGAAGGTGTGTATATCCAGGCAGTAGGTTGTTTTTATGAGTCTCTGCAAGTTTGAGAAGTGTCTCAAACAACTTCTCTACGCCTTCAGTTATTTGAGATAATTCTGCTTTAAAATAAAGGTTTAACGCCACAAGAACTTGATCATTACGAGATCTTGCTGTGTGTATTTTTTTACCCGTATCTCCAAGTGCTTTTACAAGATCACTTTCTATCTTAGAGTGTACATCTTCAAAATCTGCTTCTATAACAAATGTTCCTTCCTGCTCTTGCTTTAGCATATGGTCTAATTGCTTATTTAACTGCTCGCTCTCCTCTTGTGTAAGCAAGCCTACAGATGCGAGCATCGTTGCGTGTGCCTTGCTGGCTAGCAAGTCATATTTAGCAATATGGATATCAATCTCACGATCATTACCCACCGTAAATGCTTCTATTTTTTGATCTGTTGGTATTCCTTTTTCCCAAAGTTTCATAGGTATCTTATTAGTAGGTTATGCTATTCACACTATTGCAACAACCCATATTATTTATGCGGTTAAAAATTTTTCTAAGAGCTCGATGTATAATGCTATCCCCTGCTCTATCTCGTGTACATAGACAAACTCATCTGCCATATGCGAGCGTGTACTGTCGCCTATACCTAGTTTTAAAGATGGACAACTCAAGCAGGCTTGATCAGATAAGGTAGGCGAACCGTAAGTTTCCCTGCCTAGTGCTATTCCTGCTTGTACGAGCTTATGCTCTTTTGGGATACGCGAACTATTTAGCCGCAATGACCTTGGTTGTATCGTGTCACACGGCACATTAGCCACCATATAATCGGCGATTTCTTGGTTGCTGTAATGCTCGTTTACTCTTACATCTATGACGAGTTCTACCTGACTAGGCACTACATTATGCTGACTACCCGCATTAATTTGAGTTACGGTAACCTTAGTGGCTCCCAGCATATCAGACACTTTTTTAAAAGTTATATTTTCAAACCACTGCAAGGTTTCTATCACATTATAAATAGCCATATTCTCCTTTATGTGAGCTGCGTGACCTGCCGTTCCTTTTACTACTGCATCAAAAACAACCAACCCTTTTTCGGCAATGGCGAGGTTCATTAATGTAGGCTCGCCTACAATGGCAACATCTATCTCAGGCAGATGCGCAAGCATACTATTAAGACCATTAGGACCACTTGACTCTTCTTCGGCAGAAGCTACAATTACAATATTATGAGACATACCCTCACGCTCATAAAAATGTACAAACGCTGTTAATAAGCCCACAAGACTTGCACCTGCATCGTTACTTCCTAGACCGTACAATTTTCCGTCCTTAATTTCGGCATTATAAGGATCTCTTGTGTATCCTTTATTTGGCTTAACCGTATCGTGGTGCGAGTTGAGAAGCAATAACGGTTTTGATGCGTCGTAATGTTTATTAAATGCGTAGATGTTGTTACGCTTTCGCGAAAGCGTAATCCCCTTCTCCTCTAACCAGTTTATGATAAGCAGAGCTGTGCCATCTTCTTCACTAGAAAAACTTTGTGTCTCAATGAGTGATTGTAGTAGTGCTACGGCGCTATCTGTTTGAGTTTTTAAAGACATAGTGTCGTGTGTTTTATAGTGTTATCGCTCAGTATATCAACCTCGCCCAGATGTACTCTCATAACGCCTTGATCGAGCGCCTCAAAGGCAGTATCTAGTTTAGGAGTCATCCCTTCAAATATTTGTCCCGCTGTTTTCATCTCTTTATAAAGCCCTTTATCTATGCGCGTTACTATCGATTCATCATTATTTACATCTTCAAGGACACCTGGTTTTGTAAAACAATAAAACAACTGAACGTTATATAAAGAGCTCATTGCTACCGCAATTTTGGCAGCGAGTGTATCTGCATTGGTGTTGAGTAATTGCCCATTACCATCGTGCGTAATTGCAGAAAATACAGGTACTTTACCGTCAGAAAGGAGGTCATTTATAAAACTCACATTCACTCTGTCTATATCTCCTACTAAACCATAATCTACCGTCGTCACTTCGCGTTTATGCGCTCTCACGGCATCACCATCTGCTCCAGAAAGTCCTATGGTGTTTTTACCTTTTGCCTGCAGGCCAGCGACAAGTTTCTTGTTGAGAAGTCCGGCATATACCATTGTCACAACCTCTAGCGTCGCCTCATCTGTCACCCTTCTCCCATCTACTTTTACTGGAACATAACCCAGCTGCTCTTGTAAAGTAGATGCTTTATTTCCTCCACCGTGTATGATAATAGCTGGACCAGAAATTGCCTTAAAATGCGTGTAAAATGAGGTGAGTAGCTCATCATAATCTACAATATCTCCACCTATTTTTACTACGGTAAGTTGCTGTTTATTTATCATTGTCCAGTATGTTTTTAAGCACCCATTGTGCAGCCCACGTTCTATTACCAGCTTGCTGGATTACAGCGCTTGACTCGGTGTCTAGCACATCATCTGCAATGACAACGTTACGGCGTACGGGTAGGCAATGCATAACTTTGGCTTGATTGGTTCCCTTAAGTTTTTCGGCATTAATCATCCAGTTACTGTCTTGCGATTGCACCTTACCATAATCTTCATAGCTGCTCCAGTTTTTCACATAAATGATATCGGCATTTGCAAAGGCTTCTTTTTGGTTATGAATCACCGGTACTTCACCACGTATTTCTGGATTGAGATCATAACCCTCAGGATTAGTAATTGTGAAATTTACATTTGCCTTTTGCATCGTCTGGATAAATGAGTTTGCAACTGCGTGTGGCAAGGCTTTAGGGTGTGGCGCCCAGGTCAACACAACATTAGGTTTTTTATTTACTGCACGTAGACTTTCGGTGAGTTCGTAAATCGTGATTGCATCTGTAAAGCCTTGTAGCGGGTGCGCCGTACTGCTCTCTAGATTTACAACTGGCACACTCCCATATTGCATAAATGCAGAAAGTACGACCTCTAGCTCATCTTGACTTTTATCTACCAGCCCTGGAAAAGCTCTCACAGCAAGTACATCACAATATTGCGATAACACCTGCGCAGCCTCTTTAATATGCTCTGCTTTTGTGCCATCCATCACAGTACCATCTTCAAACTCTAGTTGCCAGCTATCACTGTTTACATTGAGTGTCATAGTCTCCATACCCAGGTTTTTGGCAGCTTTTTCGGTGCTTAATCTTGTACGTAAGCTCGAGTTAAAAAATAGAAGACCTAAGGTTTTTTGTTTTCCCGCTTTCGCGAAAGCGTACGGATACTCCTTCATATACAGCGCTTCTTTAATCGCCATTTCTAGATTAGGGATATCATTTATAGATATGTAGTTCTTCATAACTCCTTGTGTAATGCTTCAAATAGTAAATCTATCTGTGGTTTTTGAATTGTAAGTGGTGGAAGTATTCTGAGCACGTGTTTGTTTTTTGCTCCTCCCGTAAAAATATGATACTCGTAAATTAGTTTTTTGCGCAATGCTCCTACATCGTAGCCTAAGTCTAGCCCTAGCATTAGTCCGCGACCTTTTACAGTCACCCGATTGCCAAATGCAAGTGCTTTCTCCCTAAAGTAGGTTTCCATTTCCTTTGCGTGAGACATCAAATGCTCCTTTTCAATCACCTCGAGAACCGCAAGTGTAGCAGCGCAAGCAAGATGATTACCGCCAAAGGTCGTTCCCAGCATCCCATATCGCGCCTCAATAGAGTGATGCACCAGCACACCGCCCACGGGAAAACCGTTACCCATTCCTTTTGCAATGGTGATAATATCTGGCGTGATATTATATTTCTGAAAAGCAAAAAACTCTCCAGATCTACCAAAACCAGATTGTACCTCGTCTGCAATGAGTTTTACATCATATTTTTTACAAAGCGCGGCAACATCTTGATAAAACAGCTCTGTAGATTGATCTAAACCTCCTACGCCCTGTATAAATTCTAAAATCACCGCACAGCAATCTCCTTGTTGCAAAGTTTCCTCTAGTTGCTCTGTATTACCCAAGTCAAGTATGGATACTTGGTGTTGTGCATTTATAGGCGCAACAATACTAGGATTATCGGTAGCTGCTACGGCGGCAGATGTTCTCCCGTGAAAGCTATTTTTAAACGCTACCACGCGACTTTTACCTGTGTCAAATGACGCTAGTTTTAATCCATTCTCATTTGCCTCTGCGCCAGAATTACAGAAAAACAAATCATAATCTTCACAACCAGAAAGTGCTCCTAATTTCTGAGCAACCTCCACCTGCAGCGGATTATGAACTGCATTAGAATAAAACCCTATGGCTTCCATCTGTGTTTTTAATTTCTTTATATAATGAGGATGTCCGTGACCTATAGAGATCACAGCGTGACCGCCATATAAATCAAGATACTCTTGACCACTTTGATCATAAACATAGCATCCCTCTGCCTTAACAGGAGTAACATCATAAAGCGGATATACATCAAATAATTTCATACTCTTTATTTTTAAGCACTATGAGATGCTATTAATTTTTTGATAACTAGCCACGATTCCCTTTATGAGAGAAGAGCTCAAACCTGAATGTTCCATCTCATTGAGACCTTCTATTGTGCAGCCTTTTGGCGTGGTTACTTTATCAATTTCTGCTTCTGGATGGTTACCAGATTTAATAACCAGAGTGGCAGCTCCTAGACAAGTTTGCATAGAAAGTTCTTGCGCTTCTTTTGCGTCAAAACCTAGCTGTATGGCACCCTGCGTAGTTGCCCTAATCAATCGCATCCAGAAAGCAATACCACTCGCACAGATAACCGTTGCAGCTTGCATCTGTCCTTCTGGAATAATAAGACTTGTGCCTAGTTTATTAAAAATGGCTTCGGCTATGGCAATGCGCTTTTCGCCTGCTGTATTGCTGCATAAACAAGTCATACTTTGCCCTACAGCAATAGCGGTGTTGGGCATTGCGCGTATAATAAATTGATCGTCTCCTACAATCTCAGCGATTTGTGGCACTTTGAAACCAGTTATTGTAGAGATAATAATGTGTTTCTCTGTAAGTAATTCTTTAATATCTTCAAGTATACCTGCAAAATGACCTGGCTGTACTGCAAAAATGAGAATGTCACTTTTTACAACAGCCTCACGGTTATCACTCGTCGTTGTTACTTCCTTGTAGGCATCCCATTTTTCGATACTAGAAATATCTCTTTTAGTAAGATATAAGCTAGTCACCGCATTATTTGTGATGAATCCTTTTGCGATGGCAAGACCTAAATTTCCCGTTCCTATGATTGCTATTTTCATATGTCTATATCTTAACTTTTAGAAATAACTTGCTTTGAGTTGGAGCCCCGTATCTTGAACCCAACCAAACATTAGATTCATATTTTCTACAGCTTGACCACTTGCTCCTTTTAAGAGATTATCAATCACACTAGTAATCAACAATTTATTACCGTGTTTTTCTAAGTGTATAAAGCCGTAGTTTGTGTTTACCACTTGTTTGAGGTGTAAAGGTGCTTTTACCGCTTTCGCGAAAGCGGAGTCCTTATAAAAATCCTCATAAAGCGCATATGCCTCTTCAATCGTACCCTCATAAAATGTGTAGGCAGTTGCGAAAATCCCTCTAGAAAAATTACCACGCTGCGGAATAAAATGAAGTTCGCTATCAAAACCTTCTTGCAACTGAACGACAGACTCTCCTATCTCCCCAAGATGCTGATGATTAAAAGCCTTGTAGTGTGAGAAGTTATTATCTCTCCACCCAAAATGCGTAGTAGCACTAGGCTTAACTCCCGCTCCCGTAGCGCCTGTTACGGCATTAATATGCACATCTTGGTTGAGTAAAGAAGCGCTCGCCAGCGGCAATATCGCTAGTTGTATTGCAGTGGCAAAGCATCCAGGGTTTGCAATGTTTTGCGCGTTTTTAATTTTCTCTTTATTGATTTCTGGCAAGCCGTATACAAATGTTCTATCCTTAAAAGTGACATCACTTTTGAGTCTAAACTCATTACTCAAATCAATGATCTTCGTACTTGAAGAAAAGCGATATAGCTCTAAAAATTTACCAGAATTACCGTGCCCTAGACATAAAAAAACTACATCTACCTTTGTGTTTACCTCACTTGTAAAAGCGAGATCTACATAAGCAAGATCTTGATGCACCACGCCTACTGCATTACCAGCATTACTAGTACTGTATATAAAATCTATCTCTACTTCTGGGTGATGAATAAGCAGTCTAATGAGCTCCCCAGCAGTATAACCTGCACCACCTATGATTCCTATTTTTTTCATTTGTTTTGGTTTGCTATGATTCTAGACTGATTACCTAATATTTTTATAAACCCTTTTGCTTCGGCGGCGGTCCATCCTTGGTTTTCTTCTCCATAACTCGCTACCTTAGATTGCATAAGGTCATAATCTGATGTGATGCCTACTACCTCAAATCTATATGGATGTAATACTACTTCTACTTCTCCAGTCACCGTATTCTGGCTGCTCTGTAAAAAAGCTTCAAAATCTCTCATTACAGGCTCTAGGTATAATCCCTCGTGTAAGTGAGTTCCATACCACAACGCGATGTTTTCTTTGTGTTGTAATTGCCATTTTGAAAGTGTGTGTTTTTCAAGAGTACGATGTGCTTCTAGTATAATTATAGGAGCTGCAGCTTCAAAACCTACTCTTCCCTTTATACCAATAATGGTGTCTCCCACGTGCATCCCGCGACCTATGGCATACTTGCTTGCGATGTCTTCTAGTTGCTCTATAATCTCTACTGGTGAACCTTGCTTTCCATTAAGCGAAGTAGGTTCCCCTTGTGTGAATCCAATCTTTAAGGTTTGCGAATCGCTAGCCTCTAGCTGACTAGGATATGCATCCTCAGGTAGTGTTTGATGTGAGGTTAGGGTTTGTGCACCTCCTACACTTGTACCCCACAAACCTTGATTTATAGAGTACTGTGCCTTCTCCCAAGACCAAGAAATACCGTGACTCTGTAAGTAATCGATTTCCTGCTTTCGCGAAAGCGTTTGATCTCTTATCGGCGTTATTATTTCTAACTCTGGCACAATGGTCTGAAACGTCATATCAAAACGCACCTGATCGTTACCTGCACCTGTACTACCGTGAGCAATAGCATCTGCATTTTGAGCTTTGGCAAATTTTGCAATCTCTATGGCTTGCACGATACGTTCTGCACTTACAGAAAGTGGGTAACTGTTGTTCTTAAGTACATTACCAAAGATGAGATACTTCACCACCGTATCATAAAAAGTAGCTATGGCATCTATGTTTGTATATGATGTAGCTCCTAGTGCAAGCGCTTTCTCTTTATTATTTGCGATTTCTTGATCTGTAAATCCACCTGTATTTACACTTACAGCGTGTACTTCATACCCCATTTCTGCAGTGAAATATTTTACACAATAGCTTGTATCGAGTCCTCCTGAGTATGCTAAGATTAATTTTTTCATTACTTATTTTTTTTGAGGAATAGCTTTTCCTTTATTTGTTTCAGCCTGTTAAAAACAGGTGGTTTTACAGTATTTTTTTCTGTGGATTTTGATTCTTTTGATGGGTCATAGAGCATACCCGTGCATAAGCACATCTTTTGCTCTGTACGTGTGAGCACGTCAAAGTTCTTGCAGGTCTGGCAACCTTTCCAGAAGCTTTCATCTGTTGTGAGTTCAGAAAACGTGACGGGTTTATAACCTAGATCACTATTAATCTTCATCACGGCAAGACCCGTAGTGATTCCGAAGATTTTTGCATCTGGGTAACGCTTTCGCGAAAGCGTAAATATCTCTTCTTTAATTTTTTTGGCAAGTCCCTTTCCTCTGAAGTCTGGGTGAACAATAAGTCCAGAGTTGGCAATAAATTTCTCGTGTCCCCAGGCTTCTATATAACAGAAGCCCGCAAAAACGTCACCCTCTAAAGCAATGACAGCATTACCTGCTTCCATCTTTGAGATGACATATTCTGGAGTTCTACGAGCGATTCCTGTACCACGTACCTTAGATGACTCTGCGATGGTATCACAGATAATCTGAGCATATGGTGTGTGCGAAATCGTGGCTACAACAATTTGCATAGCGATGATTTAAGTTAAAATGTATATTGAAAATGTGACGGTTCCTTTTATGGAAAACGGGATAGGACTCACCTACCATCCCTCATTAATGAGCTACCCTTACGGGCGGCGGCGGAAGCGTCGTACAGGAACAGGAAGTAATTGCATAGCAGGTCTTGCAGCAAGAAGTGCTGTAAGGCTATTTGAGATATGTGCAATTATTCTGTTCATAATAATGGTTCAAAGGTAGTAACTTATTTGAGCTAGCAATACACTTTTAGAATTAATTATGTGAAAACTACCTTTTTTATATAATTAAATAAGATTTTTAGACTTTGCTATAAGAATCTTAATTAATGGGTTTTAGATTGTGAAATGCTCAACATTAGGGGTTTAAAACAAAAGAGGCTAGCGCATAATGCCCTAGCCTCTTTATAAAAATAATAACTAAATCTTACAGTTACTTTGCAATATTGACCGCTCTGGTCTCTCGTATTACGGTAACTTTTACTTGACCTGGGTAGGTCATATCTGTTTGAATTTTTTGCGAAATCTCAAAAGATAACGATGAAGCTTTATCATCATTAACCTTCTCACTCTCTACAATAACACGCAGTTCACGTCCTGCTTGAATAGCATAAGCCTTCTTCACACCTTGGAATCCGAAAGCTATTTCCTCAAGATCTTTAAGACGTTGTATATATGAATCTAATACCTGACGGCGTGCACCTGGTCTCGCTCCACTTATCGCATCACAAACCTGTACAATAGGAGAAAGCAAACTTGTCATCTCAATCTCATCGTGGTGAGCACCTATGGCGTTACAGACGTCTGGCTTCTCTCCATACTTTTCTGCCCATTGCATTCCTAAGATTGCGTGTGGTGTTTCTGTCTCTGTATCTGTATCTGGCACTTTACCTATATCGTGCAGAAGTCCAGCTCTACGAGCAAGTTTTGCATTTACGCCTAACTCTGCTGCCATCACACTACAAAGTTTTGCAACTTCTCTACTGTGTTGTAGTAGGTTTTGACCATAAGAAGAACGGTACTTCATACGTCCTACCGCTTTAATAAGCTCTGGGTGTAAACCGTGTATACCTAAGTCGATTACTGTACGCTTTCCTACTTCTACAATCTCCTGCTCAATTTGTCTCGTTGTTTTCTGTACAACTTCTTCAATTCTTGCTGGGTGTATACGACCATCTGTTACAAGTTTGTGTAATGACAAACGAGCTACCTCACGACGTACACTGTCAAAACAAGAAAGTATAATTGCCTCTGGAGTATCATCTACAATAATCTCAACACCTGTTGCTGCTTCAATAGCACGTATATTACGACCTTCTCTACCTATAATTCTTCCTTTTACATCATCACTTTCAAGGTTAAAAACAGATACACAATTTTCTACTGCTTCTTCTGTTCCTATGCGTTGTATGGTATTAATGATAATTTTTTTGGCCTCTTGCTCTGCAGTCATTTTTGCCTCTTCGATAGAAGTTTGCACGTGCTTCATAGCATCTGCCTTGGCTTGGTCTTTCAGAGTTGTTACAAGTTGACTTTTTGCTTCTTCGGCAGACAGTCCTGAGATTACCTCAAGTTGCTGTACCGTACTCTGGTGCATTTTTTCAGCTTCGGCTTTTTTCTTATCGACGTATTCTAAGCGCTTATCATAATCTTTAATTCTATCTTCTAGAGATTGATTTAATTTTTTATTTCGCGAAAGCTCACCACTTACTTGAGATTCTTTGTCACGAGTGCGCTTCTCGGCCTCGTTCATTTTTTTATCTCTTCCTAAGATTACTTTTTCGTGCTCTGCTTTAAGCTCGATAAATTTTTCTTTGGCTTGAAGTATTTTGTCTTTTTTGATAGACTCGCCCTCAGATTTAGCTTCTTTTAAGATGCCCTGAGCACTTTTCTTTGCGCGTTTAATGATTTGTGATGCATTGTTACGTTCTAACATTTTTGCAATAAGAAATCCTAGTGCAAGAGCAATCACACCTACTATAAACAAGAGTGCGTTATGTTCCATAATTTTGACTTAATATTATAATGCCTTTACAGGCGCTACTGATGGTTGATTGTTAAGGTTTTTAAAAACCTCACTACCTCGCTATGAGATATAAAAAAAGCCCACATTGATAGTGCATTTCGTATAAACTCCTAATAGTAAGGATTAGAGCTATAAAGCTGATCAAGGTTCCGTCTACCTAGAACAAGTCTAGTAACGGCGTGCTTTTACAACTTAGAGTCACTCTTTATAAAAAATAACTGTTGAGTTTATCAAAATAATAATCAATGCAGGCAGTAATATGCTGTTGTATGTAAAGAACGTTATGACAAACTATCATCAAGGAGGTCTGCCAGCTTTTGTAATCTAGCCGCAGTTTCCTCACTTAGTGAGTCTTCACTTATAGTTTTTTGGGTAACCTGAGATGCAAATTGAAGTGCACACATTGCGAGTACATCCTGTTTATCTCTAACGGCATAGCTTTGCTCAAATTGCTTGACCATTGCCTCAATCTCTTTTGTTGCTTTACGCAATCCCTCTTCTTGAGAAGGATGAATCGTGAGTGGGTACACACGATCTGCTATAGACAACTTGATTTTGAGCTTGTCTGCCATAATTTATTATTCTGCAAGCGATGCAATACAAGCATCTATCTCACGCACTAAAGAGTTTATCTTTAGCTTGGTTTCCCTTTTATAATCGTTACTGCCTAGTAATGCATTTGCGGTTTTGAGAGTCTTTATCTTCTGCTCACGATTTTCTAACACCTCTTTTAGTTTTAGATTTTCTTGTTGCAATGCGGTAAGTTCTGTTTCCAGTTCTACCCGCGTTTGCTTCACATCTTTGTATTGTTTCAACAAAGCAGCGATTTTGTACTCAAGAGAATCTACAACTTCAGAAAGACTACTCATAAAACATCTGCATTTCTACGTAACACAAAGTTAACATTTGAAAAATAGCCGTGCAATGGATAGTCGTTAAAATTTAAAAGTCACAATTTGTGGTAGTAAATCAATACTTTTTAATGACAAATTTTCTTTTTTACGCTTTCGCGAAAGCGTAATCACACCCCATATTATGCTAATAACAATTATCAAAATTATATACTAGTCGTATCAAACTCTTAGTAATATGGATACGCATAAACTTAATAACAAATGTTCTTGTGGGGCATAATACCTATTTTTGTAAAAACCATTTACCTACTGTGACTTTTACAAAAACAACCGAAACGGATTCTCGCTACGACAATTTAGAACATATGAGCACCTCAGAGTTGCTCATTAATATCAATACAGAAGATAAAACGGTACCGCTTGCAGTTGAAAAAGCGCTACCTCAAATTGAAAAACTTATAGAAGCGATTGTTCTCAAAATGAAAAGAGGAGGACGTCTTTTTTATATGGGAGCAGGCACTAGCGGAAGACTAGGAGTAGTAGATGCCAGCGAGTGTCCACCTACATTTGGTGTAAGTAAAGATCTAGTAGTAGGCATAATTGCGGGTGGTGACAAAGCTATAAGAGATGCTGTCGAGTTTGCCGAAGATAGCATAAATCAAGGATGGAATGACCTTAAGTCACACAATATAACAAGCGATGATGTGGTAATAGGTATTGCCGCATCTGGCACCACACCTTACGTAATAGCCGCTCTTGAAGCGTGTAATGCAAATACTATTACAACAGGTTGTATCACTTGCAATGCCGGGAGTCCTCTTGCACAAACGGCTCTTTATCCTATAGAAGTAGTTGTAGGACCCGAGTTTGTAACAGGCAGTTCACGTATGAAAGCAGGTACGGCACAAAAACTTGTGCTGAATATGATCTCAACAGCTTCGATGATTAAAATGGGTCACGTTAAAGGTAATAAGATGGTGGATATGCAGCTTAGCAATGATAAGCTAGTAGATCGCGGCACAAAAATGATTGCAAACCACTTGAAAATAGACTACAACGAGGCCAATAGATTACTAACAGCACACGGGAGCGTGCGCAAAGCGATAGACAACTATGCACACAAATAAAGAAAAATTACTAAAAGGTGTTAAGCTTATGGGCGGTACACTACTACTTCTCATTACAGCTCCTATTGTTCTCAACTCTTCGTTTAAGAATCAAGACCACCCTATGTTTATACCCGTATTAGGAATAGGTATAGTTCTACTGGTTGCAGCGATTTATTTTGGTTTCAAAGGAATACGCACTCTTATGAGAGCACTCTTTAATGATTAGTTACCAAAGTACAATCTATAAACTTATTATATACCCTCTCTTTTTGGTACTGGCGTAGAAGGATTATAACCGAACCCGGGAATTTCTATTTCAACATTAAGCGATTGCATCATATAACTTATAATAGCATAGTGATGCGTTGCGTGTGTATTTGCTTGAGCGAGTATACTCTCTAGTGTATACATAATAGTTTCCTTGCCTTCTCCTAGATTATCTGTCACCTTAAGTAGGTAATCTGTATTTACTCCTATAAAAGACACTAACTGCGTCTGTATAGCGTTTATCTTTTTCTTAGCTGCGGCAGGATTTTTTGAAATTTCCTCATCACGCTTGCGTGCTGTAAGATCAATATTATTTGATTGAAGACCTTCGATAATACAATCAAAAAAGTCTAGTGCGTGACGTATATGAGAGCCTATACTGCTATAATAAGGACCAATAGAGGCATCTGTATATGTTTCGGGAGATATGCTATCTATAAGCGATATAGCATTGCCTAAATTATTGTTTATTGTGCGTACAATTTCCTTTCTCATAGTAAAGCCTTTTACCAAATATAATATATAAGAACTTTATAGTCGGCACATAGAAATTTACATTACAATAAATGAAGACTTTAAAGAGGTTTCCTTGATTTTCTTGCATAAAAAAAGCTCCAACACATTTCTGTACTGGAGCTTAAAAAGGCGGCGACCTACTCTCCCACGAGTGCAGTACCATCGGCGCTGGCGGGCTTAACTTCTCTGTTCGGAA
>NZ_JBHSHB010000010.1:0-1468 GCF_042652845.1 Dokdonia genika
TACAATTACATCTTCGATAGTCACGGTTGGAGGACCATCATTATCAGTAATGGTTACTGTTCCGCTAGGATCTGTATTGGCAGTGTTATCACTTGTTACCGTTCCATTTACAGTGAAGATTTCATCACCCTCATCAAGATCATCATCTTCAATAGGAATTACAACTTCTCCAGTAGTTTCTCCAGCAGGGATTATTACCGTTACAATTGTTTGTTCATAATCATCCTCTCCAGCTGTACCCGTTGTTGTTACTATCTCTATAACAGTATCTTCATCACTTGGGTTGCTTAAGGTTACAGGAACCGTTACCGTTCCAGCATCTTCATCTACAATTACATCTTCAATAGTTACGGTTGGAGCATCATCGTTATCGATAATGGTTACCGTTCCGCTAGGATCTGTGTTTTCAGTGTTATCACTTGTTACCGTTCCGTCTACTGTGAAGATTTCATCTTCTTCATCTGTCGTGTCTTCTGTAATTGGAACTATAACTTCTCCTTCAGTCTCTCCAGCAGGAATGGTTACCGTTACAATAGTTTCTACATAATCATCCTCACCAGCAGTACCCGTCGTAGTTACTATCTCAATAACAGTATCTTCATCACTTGGGTTACTTAAGGTTACGGGAACCGTTACCGTTCCAGCATCTTCATCTACAATTACATCTTCGATAGTCACGGTTGTTGAATCGTCATTGGTAATTGTTCCAGTTCCTGTTGTGGCAGCAGGATCAATCGTACCGTTAGTAGTATTAGCAATCGTTACTTCAAATTCTTCATCTGATTCTACAACATCATCACCATTTACCGTTACTGGGAATACAGCACTCGTCTCGCCAGCAGGGATTGTTACAGTTAACTCCGTTGGTGCTACATAATCCGCATCACCAAGCGTTCCTGTTCCATCAGCAACGGTGAAAGTTACTACTGTATCTGTATCGGAAGGAGCACTTAAGGTTACTGGGAATTCAGCTACCACCGTAGTTCCATCATTTCCTTCTGTTACTGTTACATCACCAATNTAATTGTTCCAGTTCCTGTTGTGGCAGCAGGATCAATCGTACCATTAGTAGTATTAGCAATCGTTACTTCAAATTCTTCATCTGATTCTACAACATCATCACCATTTACCGTTACTGGGAATACAGCACTCGTCTCTCCAGCAGGGATTGTTACGGTTAACTCTGTTGGTGCTACATAATCTGCGTCACCAACCGTTCCTGTTCCATCAGCAACGGTGAAGGTTACTACTGTATCTGTATCGGAAGGAGCACTTAAGGTTACTGGGAAGTTCGCTACAACCGTAGTCCCATCATTCCCTTCTGTTACTGTTACATCGCCAATGCTTACGACAGTAGCATCGTCATTGGTAATTGTTCCAGTTCCTGTTGTGGCAGCAGGATCTATGGTTCCATTGGTAGTGTTAGCAATCGTTACTTCAAATTCTTCATCTGACTCCACAACATCAT
>NZ_JBHSHB010000011.1:0-1430 GCF_042652845.1 Dokdonia genika
AATTGCGAGACTGCGACAGCTACAGTAGTAGTAAGTGCACCGGACCCAATCGATGCGATGGATGATAGCTACACAGCTACAGCAGAAGAAGGAGTTAATGGCATTACCTTAGGTGATGTACTTTCTAGTGATGTAATTAACGGTGTACCTGTAGACCCTGCAGATGTTACAGTCACTCCAAATACAGATGGTCCACTTACGGTGAATGCGGATGGCACAGTAACCGTAGCAGCGAACACTGCACCTGGTACTTATACAGTAGATTATACAGTTTGTGAAGATGGTACAGCACCACCTAATAGCAACTGTGATACTGCGACAGCTACAGTAGTAGTAAGCGCACCAGACCCAATCGATGCGATGGACGATAGCTACACAGCTACAGCAGAAGAAGGTGTTAATGGTATTACCTTAGGTGATGTACTTTCTAATGATGTAATTAATGGTGTACCTGTAGACCCTGCAGATGTTACAATCACTCCAAATACAGATGGTCCACTTACGGTGAATGCCGATGGCACAGTAACCGTAGCAGCGAACACTGCACCTGGCACTTATACAGTAGATTATACAGTTTGTGAAGATGGTACAGCACCAGCTAACAGTAACTGTGATACTGCGACAGCTACAGTAGTAGTAAGCGCACCGGACCCAATCGATGCGATGGACGATAGCTACACAGCCACTGCAGAGGAAGGTGTTACTGGTATTACTTTTAGTGATGTATTAGCCAATGACACTTTAAACGGAGCGACGGTAGATCCAGCAGATGTTACTTTAACCGCTACACCAACAGCGGAATTGTCAATAGACCCTGCTACTGGAGATGTTATAGTTGCCAGCGGCACTGCACCTGGTACTTATACAATTCCTTATCAAATTTGTGAGACAGCTGTTCCATCAAATTGCGATACTGCGATAGCTACAGTAGTGGTAAGCGCACCGGACCCAATCGATGCGATGGACGATAGCTACACAGCCACTGCAGAAGAGGGAGTTAATGGCATTACATTTAGTGATGTATTAGCCAATGACACTTTAAACGGAGCGACGGTAGATCCAGCAGATGTTACTTTAACCGCTACACCAACAGCGGAATTGTCAATAGACCCTGCTACTGGAGATGTTATAGTTGCCAGCGGCACTGCACCTGGTACTTATACAATTCCTTATCAAATTTGTGAGACAGCTGTTCCATCAAATTGCGAGACTGCGACAGCTACAGTAGTGGTAAGCGAACCAGATCCAATTGATGCGATGGATGATAGCTACACAGCCACTGCAGAGGAAGGTGTTACTGGCATTACATTTAGTGATGTATTAGCCAATGACACTTTAAACGGAGCGACGGTAGATCCAGCAGATGTTACTTTAACCGCTACACCAACAGCGGAATTGTCAATAGACCCTGCTACTGGAGATGTTATAGT
>NZ_JBHSHB010000011.1:1497-1735 GCF_042652845.1 Dokdonia genika
AACGGTGTACCTGTAGACCCTGCAGATGTTACAATCACTCCAAATACAGATGGTCCACTTACGGTGAATGCGGATGGCACAGTAACCGTAGCAGCGAACACTGCACCTGGCACTTATACAGTAGATTATACAGTTTGTGAAGATGGTACAGCACCACCTAATAGCAACTGTGATACTGCGACAGCTACAGTAGTAGTAAGTGCACCAGACCCAATCGATGCGATGGACGATAGCTACA
>NZ_JBHSHB010000012.1:0-321038 GCF_042652845.1 Dokdonia genika
GGTGAGTACAGGATTCTGGTTTACGATGAGCTCAAAGTTCATCGCAAGGTTGACAAAATCAAACGTAGTACAGCCTGTAGTAGCATCCTCTAGACTGTAGTAAATGGTCTGAGGGTTGCTACTGTTTAAAAAAGTGGTAGGGTTAGCAATAGCATTCATCGCCGTGTAATTCCCTACATTTTCATAATAAGTAACAAGAATATTAGAATCACCGCCCGTAATCTCGGCATCGTTCTCGGTTAGATCAAATTGTGCAGCATTTGCGATAGGTGAACATTCTTCAAGTGAAGAGATGTTGGGTAGAAAGGTGGGGTTAGGAACAACGGTAAGACGTACGTGCTCTCCAAGACCTACACAACCATTATCTGTGTCTGCTTCAACTCGTACCCAGATATCTTGAACTCCTCCAGCACTTGTATACGTAAGGTTGTTATTATAAGCAGATGGATCTACAATAGGATTTACTTCAGATAAAGCTTCTTGTTGTGTTTCATAGTAAGACACGATAACAACTTGCGGAGCAAACGATGCTTCTATAGCTGCTGTAGCTGCAGAAAAATCAAACAAAGCTACCCCATCACTATCTGTATCACACTCCATCTCATCTGCAAATAATGTACCTCCAGGTATTTGAGAAGCACTAATTATAAGATTTATGGCACCATCGCGAGAACACCCATTTAAGTTTGTTACTGTTACTGTAATTGTTTCAAGAAATGGGTTACTACTATTCATATAAGCAGTAGGGTCTGGAATAGAAGCTCCAGAAGAATCAAAATAAGCAAAGGTTTCGTTTGCGGCATTTGTACTTAACTCGCCTTCTGCTTGGGTTAAATTTATAATGCTTACTCCATTCATATCATCATCACACTGGCGTAGCGTCACAGGTGAAGCTAATACAGGTAGAGGATTTACTCGTAAATTTACTGGGGTGATAGAAAAACAACCTGTAAAAGCCGTATTCTCGACACGTGCAAAGATTTGATCATTGTTTGGTGAACCTACGTTTTCATAAGCAAGCGGTAATGGATTTGCATTTGCAGTCGCATCAGGACCTGTTGCGTGGTAACTCACCACAAATTGCATAGGGTCAAGTCCATTTAAAACATCATCATTAAGTGTAGATAGGTCAAAGGTGGCAACACCATTTGTATCATCACCATCTGCCGCATCATCACAAATTTCATAAAGATCTGGCATTGTTGCTACAGGTAAGTCTACAACGTTAATCATAAAGCTTGTAGTCGCTACACACTCAGCCAAGTTTGCATTTTCTACACGCACAAATATCTCATCTGTAGTAGAAGTGTAAGCTGCGGTACCTGCAAGGGCTCCTATTCCTGCCGGACCAGAAGCATCTGCAAGACTTAAGTGAAAAGTCACATCAAACTCATTAGGGTCTTGCCCATTAAGGATATCATCTATTTGAGTGTCTAGATTAAAAGTAGCCGATCCGTCTGCATCTGTATCACACTCAAAAAGATCTGCTGGTTGCGTTGCTGTAGGTACCGTAAAAAATGTTACTAACGCCTCATCTGTCCCGGTGTCACCATTAAAATCTGTTATAGTCACTTGGTAGTTACCAGAAGTCGTTACGTCAAGTGTTGCTGTTGTAACTTGTGTACCCGTACCATCTAGTACTGGCATAAATCCTGCGCCCGTATCTACTGCCCAAGCATATCCAGCAGCATCTGGTGATGTCGCATCTAGCGTTACTGTCTCTCCATCACAAACCTCTTGATCTGCTCCTAAAGAAGCATTAACTATTGAGCAATCTGTAGTTCCTGCATTACCGGCAGTAGCATTTGTTTGACTTATAAAAATTTCACCTTGACCTCCATTCGGTGTACCTCCAATACTTGCAGCATAATTAGTTACTAAAAAAACATAAACCTCACCAACCTGCGCATTTGGAATAGTGGCATTCTCAATGGGTGCTGCCGAAAAACTACAATCTAATGGTGATCCTAACATACCACATACGTTAGTATCATTAAAGGGCCCCCAAATAGCAAAATCTACATCAAGTCCGTTTCCTGTAGGAGTTCCGTCGTCTTCTATAGATCCATTTTGAACGATTTCAAACTCAAGCGTTCCCGCTTGGTCTATTTGTAAAAAATACCAAGTTGGATAGGGCGTAGAGCCTAAACAGCCATAATCAATTCCTGATTCTCCAGAAGTAGTACAGTTTGGATTTGTACTACCATTGTAGCAGTTATCAAAGGGCTGAGCTAGCTCTGCCGTACAAAAAGGTACAGCGTCTGCACACGTAGGTCCACCAGGACTAGCCTGTCCAAAAACCAAGGTATTAGAAAAAGAAAATAGTATGAAAGCTAATGCTAGACGTAGGATTTTCATCATAGAAATGTTTAAGAGGTGAAAAATAGCATTTTTTTGCCAAAATTCTGTTAATCAAAGGCGGTTTTGTGTATCCTAACGGAGATTAATTGCAATTGTTATAAAACCTAATCTTATTAAGACACGTTAGATGTCAAAGCATTTGAGAGTGATATCACCTCCATAGCTTCCTTAACATCGTGTACTCGCAGTATACGCGCTCCTTTACTTATTGCCACCGTATTAAGAACCGTCGTGCCATTAAGAGCTCCATCTGCCGCTACATCTAATGTTTTATAAATCATAGATTTACGAGAAACACCTGCTAGCACGGGCATTTCAAAAGCCTTAAACAAGTCAAGGTTATTGAGTAGTTCAAAACTTTGCGCAGTAGTTTTTGCAAAGCCAAAACCGGGGTCTATAACAAGGTCATTAATCTTATGACTTTTTGCCACTGCAACTCGCTCTGAGAAGTAGTACATCACCTCTTTAAGAAAATTGTCATAAGTGGTAAGTTGCTTCATAGTTTGAGGCGTCCCTCGCATATGCATCATTATATAAGGCACCTGTAATGCCCCTACGACAGCCATCATATCATCATCCAGCATCCCAGCACTTATATCATTTACAATAGCTGCACCTGCCTCAATTGCTTTTTTTGCTACGCTTGCGCGAAAGGTGTCTACGCTTATCACAATCTCAGGAAAAGTAGTAACCAACTGCCTTACCACCGGTATAAGCCTGCGCTCCTCCTCCTCTACCGAAATATCTGTCGCACCAGGCCTTGAGCTATATGCACCTACATCTATAAACGTAGCGCCATCGCTAAGCATCATCTCTACCTGACTTATGGCAGCATCTATATCACCATATTTTCCTCCATCATAAAAGCTATCTGGTGTGAGATTGAGAATACCCATTACCTTTGGTGTGGTGAGATCTATTAGCTTTCCGTTGCAGTTTATGGTCATTATAGGTTAACGTTGTTTAGATGTAGTTAGGTATTTATATACAGTAGTATCACTTATAAAGTCTCGAGGTATAGACTACCTCTAGTCTCTAGCCCCGATTGCCGTGTAAATCCCACAGCTGGCTGGTGCAACCGCCGCGAGGAATTGCAACAGAAAGCGGGATACTCCCCCAAAAGTACACCATAAATTGTGTGCTTCAAAAAGATAGTACACTTCTCTCTTTATAAGGCAAGGGGTATTTCTTATATTGAAGTTTTTAACCGAAATTTACCAAAAATCAAAAGAAACCCTATGGCCGATACGTCTGCGCAATATGATGCGGTAATCACTCAATGTAGAGATTTGTATATAAAAAAAATGAAGGATTACGGGAGTGCGTGGCGCATACTGCGCTTGCCATCTCTTACAGATCAGATTTTTATAAAAGCACAACGCATACGTGGCTTACAGCAAAACGAGGTACAAAAGGTAGATGAGGGGCAGCAGTCTGAGTTTATAGGTATTATAAATTACTGTGCGATGGCGCTAGTAAATCTCGAGCGCGGTGTGGTAGAGCAACCCGACCTCGAGCTTGAAGAGGCTGTAAAGGCTTATGATGAGAAAATCGCACTCACAAAACAGTTAATGATGGATAAAAACCACGACTATGGTGAGGCCTGGAGAGATATGCGTGTGAGCAGCCTTACTGATCTTATATTGCAGAAGCTTTTACGTGTAAAACAGATAGAGGATAATAAAGGTAAAACACTGGTATCTGAGGGGATTGATGCAAATTATCAAGATATGATAAACTATGCGGTGTTTGCAATGATACACTTAGGAGAGGCTTAATATTTATTACTTACTACAGCTATATTAAAAACGACCAAAGCTTTTTTATGATGAAGGTACTTACACACATAGCACGCTTTATAGTAGGTGCTTTGTTTATTTTTTCTGGTTTTATAAAACTCAATGACCCGCTTGGGTTTTCATATAAACTTCAAGAATATTTTAGCGCAGAGGTGTTAGGGTTAGAGTTTTTATCTCCTTATGCACTGCTTATCTCCATCATACTGGTTGTCGTAGAGGTGTTGCTGGGTATTGCACTGCTCGTAGGTTTTAGAAAGAAAATCACCTTGTGGCTGCTGTTTGCGATGATTGTATTTTTTACATTCCTCACGTTTTACTCGGCTTACTTTAATAAGGTGACAGATTGTGGGTGCTTTGGCGATGCGATACCACTCGTGCCTTGGGAGTCTTTTGCAAAGGATGTGATACTTCTAGTATTGATTCTTTTCTTAATGATTAACCAGAAACACATTAAACCACTCTTCTCAAAACTTATAAATGCATCGCTTGTTTTTGTATCATTTTTAGGATGTATGTTTTTTGGTATGCACGTACTTGAGCACCTACCGTGGCTAGATTTTAGAGCATACAAAGTAGGGTCTAATATTGCAGAGGGTATGGTGGTACCAGAAGGAGCACCAGAGGCGACCTTTGAGTATCAATGGACCTTTCTTGTAGATGGCAAAGAAGAGGTAATCACTACAGATGGTGGGTATCCAGAGGTAGATGGCACATACGTATCTTATGAAGTAGTACAAACTAGTGAGGGATATGAACCACCTGTGCACGACTTTACTATAGAGCGTGACGGCAGGGATTATACAACCACTTATCTTGAGAAAGAAAATCTAATCGTAATCATTGCCTATAATTTACTCAACACAGAAGCTCAGGGTTATTACAACATACGTAATATTACAGAAGAGGCTATACGCAAAGGGTATAATGTAATAGGGCTAAGCTCATCTGCCCAAGACGCTGCAGATGCTTTTGTACAAGAAAACAGATTGCCTTTTAAGTTTTTCTTTACAGATGAGACGGTACTTAAAACCATTATACGCGCAAACCCTGGTATTGTGAGTATGCATAAAGGAACCATTCTCCAAAAATTGCATTACAATGATGCAGAAGACCTACGACTTGTACCTCAAGAAAATAGTAAACCAGAAATGGACTTTGCTCTCAAGTATGAGCTAGACAGCATTGCATACCTTGACCAGAAATACCGCAAACTAATGTATCTACCTGAAGGTCCAGAAAAAATAGCTGAGGCTAAAAAAGCAGGTGTAGCCCCAGAAGAGTTGCAAGGCTTTTTATGGAAACAGCAGGAACTACTAGACAGCATTAATTTGCAGCGAGTAGAACGCATACTTACTACATCTGGTTATCCAGGTAAAAGTATTGTAGGAGAGCCTACAAACACCGCAGCCTGGTATGTAGTGCAGCATTCTAATAAAATAGACACTTATCTAGACACTATAAAGGAGGCTGGTGCAAAGGGAGAATTACCTATGCGCCTCGTTGCAATGATGGAGGATCGTTATCTCTCACAGCAAGACCTCCCACAAGTATATGGAACGCAAGGCGTAAACTATGGATCTGGTGATTTTATGTGGCCTGTAAAAAACCCAGAAGAGGTAAATGCAATGCGCGCTCAAGCAGGTTTTACACAAACTATTGAGGAGTATGCACAAGCACTCTTTGGTGAAGGCTTTGAGTATAAAGCGATTTCGCTAGAAGATGCGCTTGCTATAAAACAAGGAAAACTCACTCCTAGTGATATAAAATAACTTGGTCAAGCAACTTATATATAAACTAGGCTATGCACTTCTCACCTTATGGGGAGTTGTGACGGTTATCTTCTTTTTATTTACGGTACTACCCGGTGATCCCGCACGTATGATGCTAGATCAAAATGAAGACCCAGAACAACTAGCAAAGGTGCGTGCAAAGTATGGTTTTGATAAGCCTGTAAGTACTCAATATGGGTATTACCTCAATGATTTGTCACCATTGTCTTTTCACGCAAGTGATCATACTAACTACACGTCTCTCACTTCTGGGAAGTATAGCGCTACTCCCTTATTTACGATAGGTAATACTACTGTGGTATTAAAATATCCATACTTACGAGAAAGCTTTCAGAAAACGGGTAAACCAGTCACTCAAGTTATTGCAGAAACGCTACCTAACACTATTGTACTGGCGGTAAGCGCCATACTTATAGCGATAATTATTGGGATTATACTCGGTATTATTTCGGCGCAAATGAGGGACACTTGGGTAGATAAGACCATACAGATTGTAAGTACCCTAGGGATGAGTGTTCCTAGTTTTTTTAGTGCTATTTTGTTTGCTTGGCTCTTTGGCTATGCATTGCACTCCTTTACTAATCTTAATATGACGGGTAGCCTGTATGAGATGGATGATTTTGGCGAAGAGGTACACATACGCTGGAAAAACCTCATATTACCAGCCCTCGTTTTAGGCATACGACCACTAGCAGTTGTAATACAACTTATGCGCAACTCACTTCTTGAAGTATATAATCAAGAGTACATACGTACCGCCCGTGCAAAAGGGCTTAGCACCTACCAGATTATTAAAAACCACGCTATAAAAAATGCGCTCAACCCTGTTGTAACTGCAATTTCTGGGTGGTTTGCATCTATGCTAGCCGGTGCTGTTTTTGTAGAATACATCTTCGGGTGGAACGGACTAGGAAAAGAGATAGTAGATGCGCTCAACACCTTAGATCTCCCTATTATTATGGGAGCTGTACTAGTGATTGCAACCCTATTTGTTATCATTAATATCTTAGTAGACTTTGTATATAAATGGCTAGACCCAAAGGTAAAACTGGGATAAGACACTGCCTCCTTACGAAAACGGTATCGTGAAAACTACGTTAACCGCACCCCAAACTTCAATTACGGGTGTTATATTTGTTATGATGAGTACGCTTTCGCGAAAGCGTAACAACAACCCTTATTAATCACTTTGATAAGCTCATCTATAATCACATACAACTAACAAGCTACAACCCTAGCGCCGAAAAATATACATAATGAGAAAACACATCGTTGCCGGAAACTGGAAAATGAACAATGACCTTGCTGCCACAGCTGGTCTCATCACAGACTTAAAACGCAAAGTAAATAATGGGGATGCAGAGGTTATTATTGCTCCTACATACATTAATTTACATAGCGCCTTTGAGAGTCTAAGCGATAGTAACATCACTGTAGCCGCACAAAATATGCACCAGGCAAAAAGTGGAGCTTACACTGGTGAGATCTCTGCAGATATGCTTAAAAGCGTGGGGGTAAATACAGTAATTTTAGGTCATAGCGAGCGTCGTGCCTATTTTAATGAAGGAGATGAGCTTCTTACAGAAAAGGTAAATGCTGCTCTTGAAAACGAGATGCGAGTGATATTTTGTTTTGGAGAAGAGCTAGAAGATCGCAAGGCTGGCAACCAAGAAAAGGTTGTAGAGAGCCAGCTTAAAAATGCACTTTTTCACCTTGATGCTTCGGCTTGGTCTAGTATCGTGCTAGCATATGAGCCAGTATGGGCAATAGGTACGGGAGAGACTGCCTCACCAGAGCAGGCACAAGATATGCACGCGTTTATAAGAAAAACAGTTGCAGAGACCTATAACAAAGAAGTAGCAGAAAATGTAACCATACTTTACGGAGGATCTGTAAAACCTGGTAATGCAAAAGAGATTTTTGGCAAGCCAGACGTAGATGGCGGCCTTATAGGTGGTGCATCGCTTAAAGCAGATGACTTTTTTGAAATTGTAAATGCTTTTGCTTAAAAGCAGGCACATTTTATCATAAATAGGAATGCGCTAGCCATCACGGCTGGCGCATTTTTATTTTATATCAATTGGTATTAGTATTTTAGAGCTAAATCTTATTGTAATGAAAATACTTACGCTCGCTCTACTTATAATATTAACCACCTCAAGCTGTGCTGCTCAAACTACTAGTGAGACTGCCACAAACCGTGATGGATCACTGGCTCTCTTTAAAAACAAAAAAGAGAGCAACGCCATTTATGTGACTAAAAGTGGCAATATGGGCATAGGCAAAAAGAAGCCTACAGATAAGCTAGAAGTAAACGGACGCATACACGCTCGCTCTGTAAAAGTAGATCTAAAGGAATGGGCAGATACTGTTTTTGAAGACGGGTATGATTTAGCCCGCTTACGCGAAATTGAGAACTACATAAACACAAACGGGCATCTACCAGAAATCCCCTCTACCGAAGAGGTACTTAAAAACGGGATAGAACTAGGTGAGATGAATAGATTACTCCTCAAAAAAGTAGAAGAACTCACGCTACACCTCATTCGCCAAGAGAAACAAATAGAACAAGCACTAGACAAAGTCGCAACGCTCGAAAAAGAAATAGCTGCTATTAAAAAATCATAGTTATGAAGCGGCTAGTCATCATCATACTTATTGCTTTCTCTTATACCATTACGGCACAAGAGGACAGATTTTATATAAGAACTGTTTCAAATGCTATAGAAATACCTGTAAAAACACAAGACTCTGTTGTTACATATACAGGAGATGACTTGCGTTTAAAAACGCTTTTTGAAAAACACGATGTAAAGGTCTTTCGAAAAGGGTTTAAATATGCCACTCGCGATAAGCTCAAGCGCACCTTCTATGCCATTGCCGCTACGCCTGCCTTTCAGCAAGAGTTAAAAATGATTTCTCCAGATATATTTGAGTTTTCTGAAAGTATTACCGCTCAAAAGCTACAAATCTATGAACCTAATGATTATGGAGTTACAAGTACTACAGGACAAAATCTAGGAGCACCGATTATATTTGATTATTATGATTTTCTTGGAGTACCCCAAGCCTGGCATTACACAACGGGTTCTCCCGATATTCACATTGGTATTTCTGATGGATATGTAGACCCAGAAGATCCAGAGTTTGCTGGTAAACTTACAATGGTAAAAAAAAGCAGCCTCTCTGGTGGACACGGCTTTACGATAGCAGCTATTGCAGCTGCTCAAGGTGATAATGCCTATGCTGGTGCAGGTGTTTGTTACGACTGTAGCATCAAGACTACTACCTATGGAGATTTTAAAGAATTTAATCAACTACTAGAACTTGCGAGAAGCGGCGTGAAAGTGATAAACTGCAGCTGGGGAAGTCGCATTTATTACGAGACCGCTCAAGAAGCTATTAATGAGATGCGAGATCTTGGGACCATCATTGTATCTGTGCCCCATAATGCACCTTATAGCAAAACCAACGGAACACAATTAAGATACCCAGGTGCCTATGAGCACGTACTATCTGTGGGTAGTGTACAACATAAATATGATACTATAGAAGATGGTCTCAACATAGAAGAAAAGAATGGTAAATATTATGCCGAAAAACAACAGTATCACCTCTCCCGCACAGGAGGATTTGCAAATAATGACCCAAAAGACACCTATAGACTGTACTTAAGCTCTACAAATAATCTTGACACCACAGTAGATATTGTGGCGCCGGGTAATGACATCTTTCAGTATTACAAGTTTCAAAAAAATGGAGAGATTGCTTACAACCCTTATCAAGCTACCTCACCCGCAGCGCCACTAGTAACCGGCACTATAGGTCTTATGCTCTCCGTAAACAATGACCTATCTGTAGATGAGATGAGTAGCATTATAAAACTCTCTGCTACAAACATAGATCACATTAAGGCAAACGAGCCGCTACTTGGCCTCTATGGCGCAGGGTCTTTACACACTGGCAGAGCAGTAAAAATGACACACGAGATGCTGCAACCGGACAGCTATACGCTTTTAGAAAATCAAAACTTTACAAGGTGGAATTTTAGCTTACGAGCTCCTTATAAAGTACTTATAAAAAATGAGCAATTTAGAGAAGCTGCCCGAGTAGATTTTACTGCAAAAGAAGAGATTCTCATCGATACAGAAACCGTATTTTTGCCCGATGTAAATGGATCTATACTTCTCACCATAGACCCAGAAGCAACATACAACTTACAAAAAAACAACTAATGACTCCCATCTACCTAGGCTACACATTTACTATAGAACCACGCGACCCTGCTACAGAAATTCTCATTGCAGAGCTAGGCTACGCAGGTTTTGAAAGCTTTACAGAGACCTCTACCGGTGTAATTGCATACATACAGAAACAAGAGGCGTTTCCAGAAGGTGAGGTACAGTTTGACCAACTACTCAATGATATACAGATTTTAAATTCTCAAGAATTTAAAATCACTTATACTGCAGAAGAGATAGAGCAAGTAAACTGGAATGAGGAATGGGAAAAGAATTTTGAACCTATAGAAGTAGATGGTAAGTGTGCGGTAAGAGCGCCCTTTCACAAAAAAACAGATGTAGCGTTTGATATCGTAATAGAGCCAAAAATGTCTTTTGGCACCGGCCATCACGAGACTACCCATATGATGATCAAGCATCTTCTTAAACTTGATGTTGCAGGTAAGAAAACACTAGATATGGGATGTGGAACAGGCGTGCTTGCTATACTTGCAGAGATGCGTGGCGCACAACCTATAGATGCTATAGATATAGACAACTGGTGCTACCTTAACACTATAGAAAATGTGGAACGTAACAACTGTAAACACATCACCACTTATGAGGGGGAAGCCTCTTTACTTAGTGACAAAAATTATGACATCATCATCGCAAATATAAATCGCAACATACTACTAAGTGACATCCCTACCTATGCTAGCTGTCTTCCCGAAGATGGAATTTTATTATTAAGTGGATTTTATACAGAAGATATTCCGCTTATTTCTGAAAAATGCAATGAACACGGACTTTATTTCGTTAGTAACTACGAGCGCAATAATTGGGTCGCTTGTAAGTTTGAGAAGCGAGGCTAGACACAGTTATAGAGTTGATAATATTATGTTAGAATTACGCTTTCGCGAAAGCGTAAACCCACAAAATTTGTAAATTTGTAGCAAAAATCTTAATGATATGAGCAATCAAGAAAAATATCAAGAAGAACTAGACATCTTAACCGAAGAATCACCGGCACACGAGATTATACTCTACAATGATGATGTAAATACCTTTGATCACGTGATCAACACTCTCATCTATGCTTGTGATCACGAAGAAAATCAAGCACACCAGTGTGCACTACTGGTACACTATAAAGGGAAGTGCTCTGTAAAGTCTGGCGATTACAAAGATTTAGAGCCTCGTTGTTCTAAACTTTTACAAGCGGGACTAAGTGCAGAAATTGTATAAAATCATTCCTCAGAATTAATCACAAAAACTATTGCGCTCCCGTAGCGCATTTGTTATTTTTGCGAGGCAAATTAAGCATCTTAAACGAAGATTATGAATCTACACGAATATCAAGGAAAAGAGATATTAAATAGTTTTGGCGTACGTATCCAACGCGGTTATGTAGCACAGACTCCAGATGAAGCTGTTGCAGCTGCCAAAAAACTTACAGAAGAAACCGGTACTGGATGGCACGTAATCAAAGCCCAAGTACACGCAGGTGGACGCGGTAAAGGTGGCGGTGTAAAACTCGCAAAAAGTCTTGATGAAGTAAAAACAATCGCAGACCAGATTATAGGGATGGATCTTGTAACACCACAGACTAGTGCTGAAGGTAAGAGAGTACACCAAGTACTTGTTGCAGAGGATGTATACTACCCAGGTGACAGCGAGCCAGAAGAATATTATATGTCTGTACTTCTTAACAGAGGGACAGGTCGCAATATGATTATGTACTCTACAGAAGGTGGGATGGATATTGAGACGGTAGCAGAGGAGACTCCGCACCTTATCTTTCACGAAGAGATAGATCCTGCAACAGGATTACTTCCTTTCCAGGCACGTAAAATCGCTTTTAACCTTGGGTTAAGCGGTGCTGCTTTTAAGGATATGACAAAGTTTGTTGCTGCTCTTTATAAAGCATATACAGATTCTGACAGTTCACTTTTTGAGATCAACCCTGTTCTTAAAACAAGTGACGATAAGATTATGGCAGTAGATGCTAAGGTATCACTAGATGATAACGCATTATACCGTCGTAAAGATTATGCAGCAATGCGTGACAAGCGTGAGGAAAACCAAGTAGAGGTTGAAGCTGGTGAGAAAGGACTTAACTATGTAGACCTAGACGGAAACGTAGGGTGTATGGTAAATGGTGCTGGACTTGCAATGGCAACTATGGACCTTATTAAGCAATCTGGTGGTGAGCCTGCAAACTTCCTTGACGTAGGAGGTACTGCAGATGCTGAGCGTGTTGAGGCTGCTTTCCAATTAATACTTAAAGATCCAGCTGTAAAGGCAATCTTAGTAAACATTTTTGGAGGTATTGTACGTTGTGACCGTGTCGCACAAGGTATTATCGATGCATATAAAAATATGGGAACTATAAACGTACCTATCATTGTACGTTTACAAGGTACTAATGCAGATATCGCAAAGAAACTTATAGATGATTCTGGACTTGACGTTCAATCTGCTATCGAGTTTAAAGAAGCTGCAGATAAAGTTCAGGCTGTACTAGCTTAAGACTTACATTATATAAACGTGAGTAATCACGTTGCAAAATCCCGCTTTTATAGAGCGGGATTTTTTTGTTTTGGTAACATTGCACTATGTGTAATAAAATCTCATAATTACTACACTTTCGGTCATAATTTTTCCTTTTTCAAAATGACCTATTTAGGGTTTTAAACAATTAATTAGGGAGTATGTTTTTACGCTTTCGCGAAAGCGTTATTTGAAAATCAACACAACGTTAACGTCTGTAAATGAGGGTTAAAGAACAGTTAAGCTTCAAGTCGAGGTGTCACATATTGAAAAAATAGCCGTCTCTTTGTTATAGAATTCATCGAAAAAAACAAAAACCTATTATGAAAAAAGTAAACCTATTAGTACTTGTAGCCTTATTATCAATAAGCACAGTATTTGCAACCGAAACTGAACCAACGTCTGACGAGAAAGGGAAGACTGTAACTCAACAAGTGGCAACTCTTTTAAGCGAGCCAGGATTTGAAGTAAAAAAAGATCTTACTGCACAGGTTACCTTGATGGTAAACAAAGCAAGTGAGGTAGTGGTAATAGATGTAGACACTAAAGAAGAATATGTAGCTGCTTTTATTAAGTCACGCCTTAATTATGAAAAACTAGATACACAAAAAGTGGGAGAACAATTTACAGTACCTGTACGTATCATACCAGGTGTTTAAAACCTTTTTAATATAGTAAAGCCAGACTATGTCTGGCTTTTTTTATGGATTTAAGTTAAGAGATAAGCGTTGGTCTTTTATCACTTCTCAACTATCTTTACCATCTATGAAAAAGGCACTACTCCTACTCTTACTCGCTTACTCTATTATTTGTGAGGCACAGCAACGATTTCCTACACTTTCACCAGAGGCAAGTATCGAACTCATAACTATAGGCCCAGGGCCGGAGCTTTATGACGCCTTTGGGCACACTTCTGTACGTGTTAAAGATGTACCTAACAAGATAGATCTGGTTTTTAATTATGGTGTTTTTGACTTTGACACGCCTAATTTTTACTTAAAATTTGCTAGAGGAAAACTACTTTACAAGCTAGCAGCCGCTCCTTATAAAAATTTTGAGTACAGCTATAAAGCGCAACAGCGCTGGATAAAATCACAAGAGCTCAATCTAAACCAGCAAGAAAAGCAAGATACCTATGAGTTTTTACTCTATAATCTAGATGAGGCTAACCGCTATTATAAATATGATTTCTTTTATGACAACTGTGCAACACGACCTTATTATGCCATTGCATCTTCTGTAGAAGGATCTCTTGCATTACAACATACAGGTATAGATACAACGCTCACTCATAGGGATCTTATAAGACAGTATGTACCTTGGAACAGCTGGGGAAGTTTAGGTATAGATGTAGCTCTTGGGTCCGTGATAGATCGTGTTGCCACGCCAGAGGAGCATTTATTTTTACCTAACGAGCTTATGGCTTATTTTAAAACAGCCCAAGTAACTAGTGGCAATAGTTCAAAAGCACTGGTTAAAAACTCTCAGACTATATTTGAACCTAGCTTTATACACTCTTATGGAGTCCCTTTTTATGTAAGCCCTCTATTTATACTAGGACTCATTGCTTTATTTATCATTTACAAGACCTATAAAGACTTTAAAGGTGATAATGGAATAGGGTGGCTAGATTCTACTCTTCTACTTTTTACGGGTGTTACGGGTGTGCTAGTGGCTTTCTTGTGGTTTGGTACAGACCATACTGCTACCGCTTGGAATTATAATATTCTGTGGGCATTTCCTTTTCACATACTTGCAGCATTTGCCGTTAAGAAGGTGCAACCTGCAAGATGGATTTATCCTTATATGAAACTAGCAGTTATTTTAATGTGTTTACTATTTGCTCACTGGGCGATAGGAGTACAGAGTTATGCTCCCTCATTGTTGCCGCTTCTTATAGCAATAACCGTAAGGTATATTTATATATTGAGAAATATTAAGCTCACAAGAGAGGAATAAAAGAACTACTGCCCTCTAAAATTTATAACTGTACTTATAGTTTTAAGTATAATACTCAAGTCTATAAAAAGGTTACGGTGTTTTATATAGTATAAATCATATTGTAATTTTTCTAAAGCGCCTTCTCCAGAGCTAGTGTAGCTACCCATTACTTGTGCCCAGCCAGTGAGCCCTGGTTTTACAATATGTCTTGTTTCATAAAAAGGAATTTCTTTAGACAATTCTTTTACAAATACTGGGCGTTCAGGTCTAGGGCCTATGACACTCATCTCCCCTTTTAATACATTAAAAAATTGCGGAATCTCATCTATCCTGCTCATTCTTAAAAACCTTCCAAATTTAGTAATGCGTTTATCCCCTTTTTGAGCCCAAGCGGCACCATCTTTTTCTGCATTAACAATCATCGTACGTAGTTTGATGATTTTAAAAGGTTTACTATTGAGACCTACACGAGTTTGTGTGTAAAAAAGTGGTCCTCTATTGCCAAGTAAATTTCCTACCCACACTAGTGGTAACAGAGCAGTAATAAATAATAAACCTAAAAGACCTGAAATAATATCAAACACTCTATGGAAAAGTTTATAGAATTTATTTTGATTACTCCTACTAAATGGGAAATAACGATAGAAGTCCTTATCTACGTGCTCTACAGGTACACGCTGTGTGATCTCCTCATACACCTGCATATACTCACGTATGGGAAATCCTTTTTCTAAAAGAGTTATAAGTTGATCATAAAGAGGTAGCATTACTCCATCTGTATAACTACTAGCCACAATAATCTCTGAGATACCATTATCTTCTATAGTCTTAACTATACTATCTATTTCAAACCTTTTTGCATTGGTTGAGATAACCTCTTCAATTGTCATAGGTTCTGTATTTACATAACCAGCTATTTTATAATTAGGATCTGCACTTTCAAGATTTGTTATAATCTTACTAATGTTAAATGAATCTCCTACCACAATAGCTTTTTTATAAAACCTAGGAGCAGCAATAACTGTTATATAAACCCATCTCCAAAGGCTTATACCTATAACCATAGCTAGAAAGAAAAATACTATCTGCAGTCTGTTTTCGGGAAGAATAGGAGTATAAAAAGGGGTTAACAAATAGAATAAAACAGTTACCGATACGGTTAAAATCACATTTTTAAGCATAGTCTGAAACTTTACTGTTTTGGGTAAAAAGTAAAGTTCAAAAACAGTCCCAAAAATAGATATATAGGCTATTAGGACGAGAATAGCTACTCGGTTATGACTATTGATCTCGAGATAATCAAATTCTAAAAATAACTGTGTAAGATAAAGTGCTCCCAGAACAGCCACTATATCAAAAATACGAAGCAACACTTTACGTTCTGAAACGTTAAAATGAATATCTGAGAAAAACGACATTTCTAGTTGGTTAGGGGTGTAAATATATCATAAAATTAGGAGAGCACTTGATGCCACTTGCTTTTGACTGATTCCCAGTCATATGCAGCTGCCTTATCTCGAGCTTTTTGTGTAATCTTGATACTGTCACTAGTGTTTGTAATTGCGTTTACCACTTTCTCGGTAAACAACTTAACGTCTAACGGTGGACTAAGATAGCCGTCTTCTCTATCACTTATAAGGTAAGGCATCCCTCCCACACTGGTGGATACTACGAGTAAGCCTAGAGCCATTGCCTCTACTACGCTCAGTGGCATATTATCAAAATTTGTCGTGTTTATAAATATATCGTGATGAACGCTCTCTGCTATCCATTGTTCTTTTGATAGCTTACCTGTAAAGGTTACTGGCAACTTTCTGGTTAATGCATATGCGCGACACTCCTCCAGACTACCATCCTTATCAGGCCCCACCATAGTGAGCACAGCATCTGGATGATATGATAAAAGTTCCTCCAAAACTTTAATAGCCATTAAAGGATTGTATATTTTGGCAAAGGAGCGTACCCATAGTAATTTTGGTGCAAAAGCTGTTCGCACTTTATATGGGTAGTGAGAGATTTCTATCGTATTAGGAATGTGTATGAGATTTGAGAATCCCGCTTTCGCGAAAGCGTTATATAAATAACCACTAGGCGCAACATTTATTTTTGCCTTACCAAAAAGTGCTTTACATATTTGTGGTTTATTTTCTAGCCGCTCTGGTAAATTACCACCGTGTAAGATGGGAATATAAAGAAGGTTACTCTTGCTACAAAGCCTCCCTATAATCACTGCATACCAAAAGTTAAGTGTGCTGTAGGTATCAATTAGAACGACATCTACAGTGTCCCTTACCTTGTAAAAGGTAGCAATCATATCCAGCAACCTAAGAAGTTTATTAGGCTTTTGGGATGTCGTTATTACGTCATAGCCCTCCTGCTCGAGCAGCGGGCTCAAAGTTTCTATAGTAGTGAGCGTTTTACCACTAGCGGAGAGCGCGTTGCCTACGTACAGGAGTTTTCTTGTTTTCATTTACAATATTTAATAGGCATAAAGCATAAATAAAACCTGGTGCCGCAATACGCATTGAAGAGTGGTTTATAGTTAAGAACCAAAACAACAGCGCCGAAAAAAACAGATAATTACGCCTGTTTTTGGATCTATAAACTAATGGATAAATGATTAAAATGCCAAGTATTACTAAGCCTAGGATACCGTGCTCTGATAATAGTCTACTTATCTCATTGTGAGAGGCAACCCCAACAATGTTTTCATTACCTCTTAACTCTTTTACCTTTCCTGCACCTACTCCTACAAGCGGGTTATTATAAAATGCAGATATCTCTGTCTCTAATAACTCCGCTCTACCTGTAGTAATATCACTCTTAAGTCTACCCGCTGCATCTCTATTTGTATATCGTTTATTTATAAGTCCATTGGTTTGAAAGGAGCTATACAATGAAGCCCCTACTAAAACACCACCCAGTAAGATGAGATAGGTTATCATCTTCCTTCTAACTTTTCCTTTGGATCCGGCAAAATAGATTATTAAAAAAGCACCACTACAAACTAATCCTGTGATAACCCCCCCACGCGAAAAAGTAATTATACCTTTATAAAGCAAAAAGCCTATTAAGGCGAGATGAACGAATAACAGTACTTTATTCTTACTATTAACAATTAATTGTACTAGAGCCATAAACATACCTAAACCTAGTACGGTAGATACTTGATTAGGTCCAAAACCACCGGTAGCCGCATAATTTGCTCCGGTACTTCGTAAAGTCTCCCTCAGATCTGGAGTTCCAAGAGTTATATAAATAGACATTGCGACTATGGGTAATAGAATCCATTTTGTAAGATTAGATAGCTGGCGATACGTTATTCTTCTATCTATACAATATAATGCAGATATTCCTAAACATACGGGACCACTAAGGTTAAAGAAAACGGCTTTCTTCACATCTGTCCCTAAGTCAAGTGTTATTGAAGCTACGAGCACGCTAGGTAATAGTAAGAATATATATATCCAGTAAACACCAGATTTTCGGCTAGCACCGCTCAAAAAGAGCCCAATTAACATAAATGAAATTACAGAATACTTTCCCGCCTCATAGATAGGGACGGCATTACTCATTCTAAAAAAAACCTCTGCGCCTGCTATGTAAGCCGCCCCCATAAGGGCTTCATTATTTTTATTCCCAGTCCTTAAAATCTGTATTATAAAATAAGCTACAACGCCAAGAAAATAAACAATTGCAAATGGCTTTACAAAGTATACCAAAACCCCAATGATAATATGAATTATCAAAAAGACTGTATATGTTTTATTTTGAGAAATACTCACCACCCTAAGATATTAAATCGTTGTAAATGGGCATTAACTTTTCTATAAAAGCTTCTTTGCTATAGGTTGTACTTACGCTTTCGCGAAAGCGGTCTCCCATTACCCTTTGTATATTATCTTTGTTTTTGATTAATTGAGTAAGCACATCAGGAAGCTCTTCAATAACGCTATTAATAACAAATCCATCTTGACCTACTACCTCAGCACATTGCCCAACGTTTGTTACAACGACCGGCAAACCACAATTTGCATACTCAAGTAGAGATACAGGGAGCCCTTCTGATAAGGAAGTTAAGACCCCAATAGTGCTTTGCTCAAGTATGTGACTTATATCTTGACAGCTTCCGTACAAAAAAACACTATTAGATAAATTATTTGTAATAATACTATCCATCACAGATTTTGAATAATCGTCATTGAAAGACTTCCCCACAAGATGAAGCGTCCAATCTGGAAACTGCAATTGTGTTTTTGCAAAAGCATCAATAAGCGCTAAATGATTTTTTTGATGGCGTAAATTTGCTAGACACACTATGCGCTTCCCTGCTTCTCCATTAAGCAACGTCTTTTTAGATTGATTCACCGTTACAGTAGCAAAATTTTGTAAAAAGTGTACTTTATTAATCTTAAGCACTTCCTTAGACCATAGGACAAGCTTAGGATTTACAACTATCGCTTTATTTATATAAGGTCCTAGTAGCTTGAGTAAATAGGCTTTTCTATTTTCTAAAGAGTCACTCATTCCATAATGATCGTGCCAGATTACCTTAATATTATTGTTATAAATTTTTGCAAAAACTGCAAGATGTATTGAGGTAGAATGTGCGTGAATTATATTTATTTGTTTTCTCTTTAACCATTTAAAAAATCGAAAAAAAGCAATTACGTCTAGGGTCGCTTTTTTATTTAAAATAAAAAGGCTCTCTTTTACAAACAGTTCATTTTCTAGCGATCCGCCTCGTCTTGTGGCACATAAATATGATTCTACACCATTCTGAGATAAAGCATTTGCAATATTTACTGCCATACGCTCTGCCCCTCCTGCATCTAGTGAGTCTATAAGTTGTAATACTCTCATTAAAGCAATTCTTTTATCTGAGCTGTAAATGTGTCCATCGTATATTGCCTAGACCATTGTGTGGCAGCATTACTCATTTTAGGTAAAGATGCACTATCTTCTAGCTGTTTGATTAGTTGAGTGGTCTTTATTTTATCTGGATCTTTAACAAGTATTCCTCTGCTGCCATTATCTAGCATCCAAGGAACACAAGAAACTTGAGTAACTATAGGAATTGCTCCCCAAAACATACCCTCTGCAATAACCTTAGGCCAGCCTTCACTTTTTGATAATAGTATGACAAGATCAGATCTTTTGTAGGCTTCTTTTACAGCGTTTGCCGGTTGGTTTCCTCTCAAAATGACGTAATCAAGGAGACCATTTTCCTTCCTATACCATTTGATATCTTCCATTTGTGGACCATCGCCAAACATCTCAAGCACTATATCAAGACCAGCTTTACGTAACTTATGTATAAGCTGTACCGTTTCAAATGGTCGTTTATTACTTCCCATTGTGCCTGCAAAAATTGCTCTTAAAGGTTTATTAAAACTTCTTTTTTTAAAAGAGTCTATCTCTTCTAGGTAATAACTTGCTGTAAAAAAAGGTGTGATATTACTAGTACTGTTTTCCCACTCTCCATACACTAGCACTTGTATATTTTTAGTAAGCGTGGTACTCGATAAAATCCTTTGTTGAAGTCTGTAAGCGAGTGGTTGTTTTGACAAAGGGTCCCAATTTCCAGCATACTTGGCAGTTTTCTTCTTGTTAGGAAACAGAACTTGTACCACACAAGCAAGTAAGCACAGGTTACCCGGAGCCCGCAAGTGTATGTGATCTGCCTTACGCATAGCACTCCATAAAACGATGGCTTGATATGGCAATATAAGTATAGATATAAGTGCAACAAAAAAGCTGTTAAATTCTAGTCTTCGGAGACTTTTAACATTGATGTCCTGTCTATTAAATGGAGCAGTGAGTAGTGCTTTTTTATAACTAGTGGGACATACAAAGGTTACTTGATTTACTGAATCAAGCCAAATATTCATCTCTTTTATATAAGGGGCATACCCTTCATATATTCCCTTTTTATATAAGATAGGAGCGTCAGAAATAACTAAAAAATTCATTATATGTAATCTTTAGAATCTTTAGCACTTACCATCTTTGCGGGTACTCCCAATACTGTAGTACCTTCTTTAACATCTGTAATTACTAAGGAATTTGCTCCTATAACAGCCCCATCACCTACATTTATTCCTCCTGCGATAACAGCTCCAGCAGCCATATAAACACGATTACCTATTGTAGGGACACCGCGGTGTGCTCCTCGTCCACTCACACCTATCGTTACTCCTTGCGAGATATTACAACGCTTACCTATTACGGTTTCTGGACTAATAATTATACCTGAGTAGTGACCTATATATAAGCCTTCACCTATTGTTGCTGCATAGGGTAATGTTATCCCTGTAATCACTTCAATCCATTTCTGAAAAAAAACACCAATAACCAGTAAAGGTGCTTTTACAATCTTGGGCATTGTAGATCTATAAATAGCATTAAAGAAACGATATACAAACAAAGCCCACAATCCCTGCTGTGTTAACACCAGTAATAAAGCACTGCTCTTACTGTACTCTTTATAACGTTGTATGTCCTTTTTATAACGCATTATCTAGGTTTGCTTAAAAGTAAGCTAAAAAGACCAACAGTGCGACCCAGAGCTTCTGTTAATGCTCCTTTACGGCTAGAAGTAGTAACCACATTTGCAAAACGAATAAGTGTCAAAACACTACTTATCGCATACCATTTTATAATATTAATAAATCCAGGCTTAGGGTGCATCACTCTCCACACGTACCAGCCATTACGTGTTACCATCTTACCATAATGATATTGATTAGGCCTTCCAGAAGCGTCGTGATGATGCGCAAGGTTTGCGCCTGTATTTATATATAGCTGTCCTAGTTTTGAAATTCTGAATGTATAATCTGCATCTTCATAAAGACCATAACCTTCAAAATATTCAGAGAATTTATTCTTTTTCAAAACCTCTAGTGGAAAGCTCGAGACTCCTCCCATAAGCTGTTTTACTTTATAAATTTTTCCAGTAGGAGGCAAGAAACTAACAGACCTGCCGTGACCATATTTCGGTAGGACGCCTGGTGGAGTATTTGCATCTAGACCTAACTTTCTTCTTAATTTAAAACGCGCTCCCTCTTTCCTTCTATACCCATCATAATAGAAGTGATGTATATCTCTTTTGTTTAATGTTTCTGCACGCTCCCACTGCACTTCGTTATTAATGTAACCTCCTACACCATAAGCATTAGGATATGCTTGATACACGTCAAGTATTTTCTCAAAATATGTAGGTTCAAGCACTGTATCATCATCTAGAAAGCACACCACATCCATTGTGTTACTTACTCGTTCTATACCATAATTCCGCTGTTTAGTAAGACCTCTTTGTGCGTCTGAAACTTTGTAGTAGACGAGGTTTTTTATTCCGCTTTCGCGAAAGCGTACCTCTGTCTCATCATTAACACTTCCATCTATAATGAGGATCTCATCTGGGTAAACCGTTTGGGTTTTTACAGAATCTAGTAGCGTGGTAAGCGCTACTGGGCGCATATAGGTGCAAATTATTAGAGAGAATTTCAAATTATATAATACGTTTTAAAGAATGATATAAATTGCAAAAAAAACGATCTCTTACCAAATAATCTACATATAATTTACGATTAGACTTTTGCAAGGTTGCAAAAGAAACTTGATCATATTTTTTATGAAAAGCCAGTAGCGCTTCCTCTATATTATCTTCTACATTTAATTTACAAATATGTTGCTCCCAATTTATTATACCTTCAAGTGGCAAGTGGCAATCTGTATCTATTAAAACTGGGATACGACCACAGGCTAGGGCTTCATAAAATCTTACAGAAAAATTACCTGCTCCTCTTAGGCAAAAGGTATACGGAGCGCCGTTTAAATTTTCAAAAAACTCTTTTGAAGTTTTCTGTCTTTCGGCTTTAGATCTCGCACCTGCTCTGTATTTTGATCGATATATAAAACTGGTCTCAACACGATCAGATTTTTCTAATTTCTTCAGATATTTATAACGTTGCAAAGCAGCATAAAAGACATTTTGGAAATCTGTTTCGTCTTTAAGAAAAGCTCTTAGCAAGTTTCTTTTTAGAACAGACATTATAACACGAGATCGCTCTAGATAATTTTTTGAAGCAAATCCAGTAAAAGAAATTTGAGGTAAACTTGTATAGTTTATTACTTCTCCAGAGACCTCGTCTCGACCTATAGGATCATCTATAAATGCTGGTATAATTACAGTCTGCTTGTCGTTATGACTTTTAAATCCTGCATTACGCCATACAATTACATTATCATCCTTAAAGGTTTTACCATAGTCACCACCAGAGTAGACCATTATTCTCTTTTCAAATTTTAAGGCGGTGTTGTATAAATCTCTGTAATGCTTTTTACAACCTCTTTTATTTATGAAATGATAGTTTATAGGAAATAGAAAAACATCAGCGCTTTCAGGAGTATCTACTAGACTGTAAAGCGCTAAGACATCTTTATGAGTTTTCTCAAAATAGTACAAATCAAATATTAAGGGATGCGCTATCCCTCTATTATCTGGAGTGAGAAGTGAGTTATCTGTATATATTCTAATCATAACCTAGACGCCCATTTTTCACTTTGTATCCAGGCTTTTTTAAATCTCGCTAAGTGAGACAGAGGGTTCTTAGTTTTAAAAAATCCAAATGTTTTAAAGAATTGAACAACCTTATAACCCCTTACTTGCTCTAAGGTGTAATTTTTCTTCCTGAGATACATTATTTGAGGAGATGGCTTTGGGGTTAAGGCTTCTGTGCTCCAAGGAAACTTGTGCGGACTTCTAAAACCACCTGTAGGAGCCTTGAGGTGTAGTATCTGTATGCTAGGTGCATATATTACATCCTTACCTATATTACGCACCTGCATTCCATAATCCACATCTTCGCCGTATCCATTTTCAAAAGCCATATCAAAAGAACATTTACTGTATATATCCCTATGTACAATAGAGCAGCCCGACCCAAAAGATTCCCATTGTTTATAGGCTTTCATTGTCTCCTTTTCACCCTTTTGTAAACAAGCAAACGTAATACAAGTTGCTTTGGTTCTATTTATAAATGAAGTTACCTCATCAATAAACGTTGACTCAACACGTACATCATCATCAAAAAATAATAACCAAGGAGCAGTAGCAAGTGACATTGCTATATTTCTTGCTCTACAAGCTCCCGCAGTGTCTAGTAATTTATGAACTATAGTAAAATTCCATTTTTCATCATTTATGTAATAAAGTTTTGATTCTTTATCCTCACTAGGATTTTGCTCGATTATAATGACTTGAGATGGAGGATTTAGTTGTTTATTTAAATCTTCTAAAACGTCCTTAAGGTATTCCTCCCTACCTATCGTAGGTATAATGACATCGTATTTAAGAGGTGCATAATCTTTACAAGAATCTACCTCTTGCAAAGACTCCATATCTAAGGATAATGAACGGGTTTTGTAAAATTGCGCTTTCGCGAAAGCGTACAAAGGCATTTTTTTATCATAGTACAAATGGCACAACAGCAAGTGTAGCGTCCATCTTCTTTTATAATGCTGTTTTACAAAACGATACAAAAGTTCATTACTAAAAGATGCTACATCATTAAAAATGGGAATTTGATAATTGAGTACTCCAAGTGGCATTGTAAGCTTTCCTAGAGAATTTACCCAATACAAATAATCGCCACTTGGCTTAATCTGATTTGCAACCTGATTAATTAACGATGCGTGAATAAGCAAAGCGGTGGTTCCCTTTTTCCAGGTTGGGTACACCACCCTATCATTTGTAGGTATAAATGGTTTATCCTCTACATAGCCAAAATCTGAATTAAGTGCATTATATGATGAGACGTAATGATTTTTGGACTTGAAAGATATTGCTTGCTCTAAAAAACGTTCTATATCGCAACCAGCCTTATATATTATAAGAAACTTATCAGGATTATTTTTGGCAATTGTGTAGATACAAGCAACAATAGCATTGCTTTTTCCTTCATCACTCTTAACCTTACTACCATCGTGTTCTATAAAAATCATAGGCTTATGACTTTATTATAAAATGAAACATTAGTCTGAGCAATGTGATTTATATCAAATCGTTTTTCTATAGTTTCTCTTGCCGCTTCTGTAATTTTCATTCTAAGAGCATCATTTTCAAACACTGTGCTTATAGTGTCCACGTAAGCATCAATATCATCTGGATGATGCATAAAACCATCCTTACCGTGTTCTATAAGGTCTTGTGCCCACCCTATATTAGTATTAACCACCACCTTTTGCAAAGCCATAGATTCAATAGTCACCATACCAAGTGTTTCTGCAAGAGAAGGAAACACGCATATATGTGCTTTTTGTATCTCCTCTTTAACTTGATGATAAGGTATTTTACCTAAATAAGTAATGGCCTCTCTAGCTGCAGGGCTCATCATCTCTTGCATTAATTGCCAAGTAGAAGCACTACCGGTTTGTACATCATAACTATCTGCCCCTATAAAATCAAGTTTTGCAGTGGGATGCGCTATTATAATTTTATTAAATATTTCTACTAACTGAAACACGCCTTTCTTTCTAATAAGTGTCCCGATATTAAGTAAACGTTTAGATATAAATTCTTCTGGAGAATTGTTATTAAAATCTTCAAGATTAAGACCGTGACATATAACTTTCACATTAGAATACTGTAGCTTAAAAAGCTCAATACTTTTTTTTCCTGCAAAATGCGTAGGTGCTATAAATGCCTTTGCTTTTATTACCGCTTGCTTTTCAAAAAAAGCATTTTTCCATTTTTGTGGTCTTCCCTCAATATGACAGAAGTAGGTATCACTTCCGTGAAAACGTATTACAAGTGGTTTTCTTAAGCTCATAAAGGCAGTGATCCCTGTCCAATCTGGAGCCTCGATAATATCGACATCACTACTATGCTTATTTATATACTGCTCTATATGCTTTCTATAAAAGTAGAAGCCTCCTATCTTATAATGCTTTTTGGCAATCAAATGGAAGGTTATCCCATCTTCGATAAAAGTGTCCGTTTTATGTTGATTATAAACAAATAAGCTGACCTTATGACCCATTTTACAAAAAGCCATAACGAGGTTTTTGATACTCGTACCCATCCCTCCAGAATTACCTAATTCTGGATGTGGATATTCTGGGGTTATAAAGCCTATATGCATTAATCAAGAATTTGATTTATCCCTTCCCAAATACGTTCACTTGCCTTCTCAGGCTGTTCTGGCTTGTTTACAATCCCAAACCACTTCTTAGTAACAGGCACTGGATTAAGACTACCATTAAGTAAGCCTTTAATTCCATCATAAATTTCTTCTTTATTCATTGCCCAAGTAACGCTTGTATCATAATCTGGCATTGAGCGGAAGTGGACGTATTTATAGTTTTGCCCTATGTCACGTATTCCTTTCTTAAGTTGTGGCTGCTCATAATTGGGGTAAATTGTAGGCTTATCGTGCGCCACAAAGTCAAAGACCATACTCGAGCATATGTTTACCACAAGTTCACAGTGGTGACAAGTGTTTACTAATAAAGCAAAATCTTCTTTGGTAGGCATTACTTGATTCCATTGACTCCCCATAGGTTTCCACAAAGGATCTATAGGTCTTATGACATCACTATAGTTAGCCAAAACCTCATCATATCTACCCGAAAAGTCAATAGGGACCTTTCTATACACAATTGCTACATCTTCACCTTCCTCTCTCAACTTGCGCACAGCAATTGCTGTGTCTTCTAGATAATATTGATCCAGTGGTGACGTGGTTTGATCATCCCCAGAAAAACAAATGTATCTTGTCTCTTCACTAAGATTATGCTCTAGACAAAATTGCTTTCGCGAAAGCAATAAATCCTTATCATAATGGGGCTCAAACTGCGGAGTCCCCGTTACAAATATCTGCTCTTCTCTCGTTTTTGGGTAATACTGTAAGAGCTGCTCCTTCATCAACTCAGACCATACAAAATAGTAATCTGTTTCTACCGTAGTCATTCCCTTAGGCAGGTTATCCCAACTGTATATCCAGCACGCTGTTTTTATCCCGAGATCCTGCGCCGCCAACATAGGCGCAATGGCCTGTGTAGCCCGCTGTGTGGTGCAAAAAACAATATCTGGACGGTGCTCTTCTAGTTGTGCTTTAAGCTCCTGGTAACGAACAGTAGATCGTTCGGCAACTTGTATTTGGTTCATAATGCGTTGCCAACCTTTTGGCGTAGCACTAAACGTTTCGTGATACTTTACAAAAGCGCTTTTTAAGGCTTTCTTTATACTATTCCACTGCAATGGAAAACGATAGGTAGGATAGACATTATCCTTTTCACGCTTTCGCGAAAGCGCAAGTTCTACCCTTTTTCTTGCGTGACTAAGTGTAGGCGTTTTAGGGTGAATCCTTGTGTTTTCAATCACCACTTCTTTATACCCCAGTTCCTTTTCTAACGAAAATATGGTGTTATTCCAGTATGTGATGTCAAACCCTTGCGCCTCTCCTACTTCTTTGAACTTAGTAAAAGCAAAGTTGCGCAGGCCTACACCATCTGGAAAAAGAATGAAAACTTTTTTACCCATTATTATGCTTTACGATACTTAAGCTTATCGCGTTGTACTTGCTCGATAGGCAAGATATCTGTCGCTTTATAGTCTAATGCTTGATATACTGCTCTCAAGTCTCTCGCAAGCTTACGCATACCTGCTGGCTCTAGTGAGGCACTATGATCTGTACCCTTCCAAGTACGGTCTAATGTATAATGACGTTCTACTATATTTGCTCCTAAGGTATAAGCAGCAACATCTACAGCAATACCTAGATGGTGACCAGAAAACCCAATGTGTTTTACACGATTGCCATACTTCTCTATGAGTGTTTTAATATCAAGTAAACACACATCTGGAAAGGGTACTGGATATCCAGACGTACAGTTATAAAGCACTAGGTCTTTACCTCTGTGATGCTTTTCAAAAAACTGTACTAGTTCCTCTATCTCATCTCTAGTAGTCATCCCAGTAGAGCAGTGTATCTCCCCTTTGTAATTCTCACATAACCACCCTAGCATTTCGTAATGATTATTACAAGCGCTTGGTATTTTTATAAACTCTGGATGAAGCCCTGCTATTTCCTTTGCACTCGTAGTATCCCAAACCGAAGTTGCATAGGTAATGCCTAACTCTTCACAAAAAGCCTTAAGCTCTGCGTGCTGGTTTACATCAAATTCTAAAAACTCCCTGTGTGCCCCATACGTATCTCCATATGAATTTATAGGATTAGGGTGTGGAGCTTCATATTGCTCCTTAGTGAGCAATTCTATATTGTGTCGCTTCTGAAATTTTACGGCGTCTACCTTACAAAAGATAGCGGCTACTTTTATCATTTCTTTTGCTATCTCCATATCACCTTTGTGATTACCACCTATCTCTGCAATGGTGTATGGAGCTTTATAATTACTCATATCTATTGTTATATTTTATAATAAAGTCACAGGCCTCGCGTATCGCTCCCTCTGCGCTATTATTTTGTAGTATTACGTCTGCGTGATTTTTGATAGGCATTGTCGCATTAGCCGGAGTAAATGACCATCCTGCTGCACAAATATTTGCCATATCATTTACATCATCACCTATGTAAGCAATGTTTGAAAAGGAGAGGTCTCTATCTGTTACGATTCTAGAAAGCAGACTATATTTATCTTTTACGCCCATAAAGACGTCATTAATTTTAAGCTTCTTCATTCTAGAAGCCACAATCTGCGAGTCTTCAGAGGTCATTACCATCACCTCAACATTGTACTGTCTCAATATCTCTAGTCCCATACCATCGCGCATATCAAACTTTTTCATAAGTTCGCCCTCTGCACCATAATAAATACAACCATCTGTAAAAACGCCGTCTACATCGAGTATAAGATGCGTGATACGATTACTTTGTTTCTTAGTTTTTAAACGAGCAGCTAGTAACTCTTCTACTATTTTCCAGTCTGTGAGGGTATCTATCTCTGTGAGGCTATCTTCGGGCATTTGCACTGTGGCGATATTACCGCTTATTCTATTTTTGCTTTCGCGAAAAGCGCTACTTGTCGTCACATAACACGCTCCATTCTCTATAAGTAAGCCTTCAAAATCTTGTCTACGTGGGCGATTAAAAACGTCATAATTTTTTGGTGTACCGTCTTCATACCAAGTAAAACGATGCGTATTTACAACCGTAAGTGCCGAATCATAATTTGCCCCCGATCGCACTTTATCTAAGCAAGCATTTATATCTACCGAAGTAGTAAAAGGAGAGGTTGCTTGCAGTAAGCATAATATATCAAAAGGCTCTTCTAAACCATTTACAAACTCTAGCATTCCCATCTCTGTAGAGGCTGCATCTGTAGCGCTTTCTTCACTACGTTTTACGGTCTTTACCTTGTCTGTCCAGTGGTATTCCTTATGAACAAAAGTGATGATATCATTATCATCTGTAAAAATATAAATTGCGTCTAATTGAGATGCAATTGCCTCACCAAGCGCCCAGCAAAATAAAGGACGGCCTAGCAGCTTCTTTTTATTTTTACCTGGTATGCCCTTTGAGCCTTTGCGCAAGGGGATAAATCCAATGGATTTCATTTGTTTAAATTTTGGTGAATTTATAAAAATATTAAATACCAGTACGCCCTTTAGTGTATTTTATCGGTAAAAAAAGTCAGATAATCGATTTAAGAACCTATAGTCGATATAACTCTTTTTGCTATTAATTTAAAGGCTTTCCAGTATTGTAAAGTAGTTATTTTGTTCTCTTTTAACCAACTATCTAAAAACTCTCGCTCGTGGATGGATACTTTCTTTGATATGAGTTTGGCTATATAATTGTCAATTTTACTATGATAAATATTTAAATCGAAAACTTTATCAAATCTAGATAAAGAATCATACAGCTCTAATGTTGCTGCCGTACGAAGACATTTATCACAAGATGTGCAGTTTCGCACGTTCATTTTCTTAGCAAGTATGGAATTTGTACAAATATCTAGGTAAGCATTAGCAACATCGTAATGTTGAATATAAGAAATGCGCTTTAAGCGAGTTTTTGTTTGCAGTGTAGAATGTGTATTAAAATAAGAGGTAAATAATAGTGGTAATAAAAAATTATCAAAATTACTTGTATCACCAGGTTTGAAATTACTTTGAGATACAGCATATGCAGATGCATAATGATATTTATTTATCAGGCCTAGTGTTGCTAGACTACAAGAAATATTTAAAAAACTGTGAGCAGATTCAAATGAACCACGTATGAAACTATGCGCATTAGTCTTGACTTTTACCAAAGGTAAACCAATTGTAGTGGCAGCTCTTTCACTGTTTTTCAACCTATACTCATAATTTTCCTTAGCATAATTACCATTATAAATACCGTGTGAACCAGCATCAAAAAAAGTTAGATAATCTAAGCCTATATCATTGTCAAAAAAATATTTTACAGTTGCCAAACTGTCTACCCCACAAGACAGTCCCGTTGCATTAACTCGTTTATTAAGAGCAATAGCATTTTCTGTAACATCTGGTATAACTTTAAGAGTTATGGCTATCTTATTGACTTGACAAAGTCTCGGTATTAAGACATCATTTAACTGCTTACAGAGTACGTCATCCATAGTACCTTGAACCACTATATTTTCTTGTTTTTCTAATAAAAGTGGTAGAAGCGCTACTACAAATGCATCGTACACTAATGAAATATTAGAATTAATATGCGATAATGTAAAATAAATAGAATTGCCATCTAGTAGGCATTCTAATTTTGAATAATCTTTTTCCAGTTGTAAAGAGATGTCAGATAAAATCATACAGCTAAAGAATTATAAATAGCTAACACCTTTGCCTGGATTTCATTTCTGTCATAGGCTTTTTTAATCTCTTTATTTTCCATTAATATAGATGATGGGTTTGATAACAGCGCCATTTCTATACTATTGGCTATTGCATTTACATCTTCTGGATTACTTATAATAAATCCATTTATTGTATCCTTAATAATTTCTTCGGTTGCACCTCCCGGATTAGACTGGATAGGTATACAGTCACAAAAAATAGATTCTAACAGTGTATTAGGAAGACCATCACTTATACTATTACCTATATAAAACTTAGATTGAAGCATTAAATCTATGACCTCTGAGTTACTTACTTTCCCAAATACTTTAACCTCATAATCTCTCCCAGTATTCCTATTAAGATATTCAGTAACCTTCTTAGAAGCTCCAAATATTATGATAGATATATCAGTATGTTTTCTAGCAATGACATCTAATGCTTTTAATACATTAATACATCTTCCAAGTGCATCCTCATAACCTTTTACTATAAAAGAAGAATTTTTTACAAAGTCTTTATCTGTATGAAATTCAAAACCTCCACCTCCAGGCACAACGCCTAAAAATCTTCCAGAAAAGCCACCATTTTTTGCTATATGGTAGTCTCTTAAACAATCTGTAAAAAGGTAATCAACTCTTGCGAGCACAGCAGGCACCTCCTTGTGATAATTGGGTTTATTTTTCTTGTAAAATAAGTCACTTCCCCAGCTAGAATATATCCATTTTATGTTTACTTCCTTATTCATAATAGGTAATATGGGTATACAAGAAGTATATAATGCAAAGCTGTGAACAACATCTGGCTTTATGTCTTGTAACGCTTTCGCGAAAGCGGTCTCAACTTTAGTGTCAAGTTTATCGCTCAGGTAGTTATAAATTTTTGGGAAATATTTTTTTATTGTTGTCCTTCCTCTTTTTATTAAAAAACCCTTTTTCCAGCCTGTTATTTGGGTCATCCAAGACATTGATGGTGCATACCCTTGGTCTAAAATATCAAACCAATACACCTCGTGATCACTATCCCGGAGTTGGTCAGACCAACGACGAAAATGTATAGAATTCATTGATACTAGTAAAATCCTCATTGTTATACTATAGACTTTTTTAAGGAGTAAATGTATCGCTTAAATAATGTCAAGGATAGATTTGACTTAAGTATTTGTAACATTAAAAAAGCTCCTCTTAAAAACTTTTTATCTCTATTGTAAGAAGTTACTAGTACCAATTGATGGTACTCTAAACTATTTTTAAACAATGCTTCATTAGGTTTTAGAGCTTCCAAATGCATTAAGCTTTTAATAATTTCTAAATTTTGAATGGCCACATTAGTATTATCCTCTCTCATACGTGCAGACACACCTATAGTACTTCTATAAACAGCCGTAACCTCTGCTAGTTTAAATGCTGCAGTATTTGTTAAAGACATAACTAGTAAATACGATGGCCAGTCGCCATAAGGAAATTTATGAAAAAACTGTGGTAATTCTAGAACACGATACACATTGAGAAACACTGCAGTAGGTGCTATAATTTTATTTTCTAGAGAAAGCTCACTTAACGCAATAGGCCCAGTATATTTATCTATATCTATTTTATTTATTTTATCATCTATAGATTTAAAACAACTTGTACCTACAACACTAAACTCTTTATTCTTTTCTAAAAAGTCAACTTGAAGTTGAAGTTTATTATTATTAATCCAGTAGTCATCACCATCACAAATTGCAACGTATTTGCCTCTGAGCCGCTTTGAAGTTTTTACAAAGTTACCCATCAAGCCTAGATTCTTTTCCTGCTTAATAAAAGTGATATTACTATTTATAGCGGCTAAACTTTCACAAATTTGTGGCGTTTTATCGCTACTTGAATCATCACTTATAATGATGTCAAATGGAAAATTAGTTTTCTGAGAAAGAATACTCTCTATAGTTTGAAGTATATAAGGTTCTTGATTATAACAAAGTACAAAAACACTTACGGTAGGTTCTTCATCTCTAAGTAAATTTAGCTTTTCAAAATACATAGGCATTTTCATCTATAATGTACTTCAAGTGTGATGACATTACTTTCAGACATTTTATACTGATAAAAAGAATCTCTAGCTTTAGAAACAACCCATTCTAAGATAATGTTATTTGCTTCTTTAATCGTTATAAAATTCAAAGCTTTACCTCTGGCTTTTCTCTTTATTTTCTTAATAAAATCGTGTCTTTCTGGATGCTCTTTTACTGTTAATAAAACTCTCTTCCCTACACAGTTTTCTATATAATACAAGGCAGATTTTACTTGATCACGAGTTGTAAGAACATTGATTTTGACTTCGTCTACACTAAGGTCATATGAATCAGGAATTATGCCTGTGCCAGATGAATTATTTGCCTTTACAACACTTCCTTTTTGTACTCTGTTTAGGTATTGACCATTTATTAATTCTAAAGTTTCAGCAAAAGGATAGTTACTTTTGAAACTTCGATACATCTTAGGGTGCCATTGATGCTTGAAGTAAAGAGTGTTTTCTATGAACTCTACTGTAACACCTGCTCTTTGCAGTCTTATATGTACATCTGTATCCTCCCCTCCCCATCCGTGATAAAATTCATCAAAACCACCTATAGACTTGAGTTTTACCGTTGGAAAAATCGAAATTCCGGTTGCTTCGTGAGTTGAGATACCCTTAACGATATATTTATGAAATGAAACTTCTCTTTTACTTTCGCTCTCGGTTAGGAAACCCACAGGAAAATAAAGGACTTTTGAACTGTGTAAATATGAGTATACTTCTTCCAAAAAATCAGGATGCCACAGCATATCTATATCACTTACCATAAAGTATTGAGAAGAACAGTCTTTTAGTACTGAATTTATAATTCTAGACTTGTTCCAAAGCTGACCTTGTGTTTGATATAAGATAATTTGGAGTTTAGAAAATTTCGCACAGACATTTTTCAGTTCCTTTTGATAACCTACTGGGCTTCCATAATCTACCAGAATCAGCTTAACATTTTCTTCGATCTGACTATAAACAGAGCTTATAGACTTTACAACAAGTTGTAAATCTCTATTCCTGTTAGGTAAGACTACGGTTAAAAGATCTTGCATTCTGTTTTAAATATTTATGGCTTTATTGTAGGTAAATTAGATTATTTCAGTGCTTTATATGTCTCTTCTAGATACTGTTTACCCCACTTTTGACAAGGCTCTAAGTGATTTCCTTCAGCCCACTCATTCCAAGCATTTATAAATAGATAATTTTCTGGCATTTTTTGCCAAGGATAATTTAAAACGATATGCTTTAACCATTTTGCATATTTCTGCGGAGTTGAATTATGTAAAGCAAAATAATTCTTTTTTCGTCTAGCGGTATTATCCCACATAGGAGTTATTCCAGGATAGACCTTTGATTTAAACTCAGTATTTATCTGTAAATCAACAAACTGTTCATAATCATAAAATAACTCATAACGATTATCTATAGTCCATTTAAATTTACGTAGTAATGCGGTAGTATACCTCTTAAATAGATTATTTTTAATACTGGAAGGTCTATTACTAAAATTAGGCTGAAAGTCATAAGAAAAATCAAACCCTCCTTCTCCAAGAAGCGACTGGTTTTTTTCTCCTAGCGCGTACCCCAAATAGATGTCAGAAAAACCTGCCGCCTTAACCTCCTCTCGCCATATCGCTATTGTTTTTTTAATATCAGGAAACAAGTTAGGTCGGTATATAATAAATACGGGTTTTCCATTAGATTTTATGTAGCGATCATCTTTAAAGTATTTTATCAATTCCCTAATATGTAGTAAATCATCTTCGTGCGAATACTTTTGCTCTAAAAGAATATTCTTTTCCCCACCGTCCCAAACTCTTGTCCAGTTCTCATTTGCCCAACATAACATAAAAGGAAAATCTTCCTTAACGTTTTTAAGTTTACGCTCTAATGGTGTTTCTAGTATACGTTTTCCATTAAACCAATAGTGATAATAACAAAATCCGAATATTCCATTAGCACGAGCCAGATTCTCTTGTGCAATCCTTGCCTCCTCAAGTCTTAAGTCATAAAAACCAAGATCTGCTGGTAAATGAGGTTGATAATGTCCATCAAAAAAAGGCTTTGCTTTAGAAACATTAGTCCATTCGGTAAAACCATTACCCCACCATTCATTATTTTCTTTAATGGGGTGAAATTGCGGTAAATGAATAGCGATTGCTTTAATTTCCTTTGACATTCTTGTACTTACTTATAATTTTACGGTATAACCGCTTAGGGTATTTAATCAAAAGCGGCTCTCTACCTCTTCTTAAAATTTCTCTCCTTTTTTTTAATAAAACTCTTGCGTATTCAGGCTGTTTATTATTCTTAAAAAACTCTTCTAAAAGTCGTATGGCTTGCAAAAAGCCATTCTTCATTTTAAAATAGTCTTGTGTCATTGAGTAAGGATGGATTCTATACTCTGCTAGTATCTCCCTGTTAAAACTAACCTTTTGAGAATAATAAAAATACTTCACCCAAAACACCCAATCTTCGTGATTATCAAGCGACTCATCAAAAGTTAAAGTATTATCAAATAGAATATCATTTCTAAATAAGGCAGTATGGCAAGGTATTGACAACTTAGACTCCCAATTGAGTATAACACTATTAACCAAATTATTAGGAGATACAAAAGGAGTCAAATATCTATGGACTACATCTTGATTTGTCTCATTATCAAATGGTCTGTAATCACAAATACAGATATCTGTATTATTTAAATTAACAAGTTGCTTCTCAAACTTAGTAGGAATAAGCAAGTCATCAGAATCTAACAATTGAATGTAAGTGCCCTGCGCAAGTTTAAGTCCGTAGTTGCGTGCACTGCTTAACCCGCCGTTATCTTTTTTAAAATATTTAAATCTATCATCTTTAATCACCCATTTATGAGCTACAGCGGCAGTCTCATCTGTACTACCATCATCAATGATTAAGCACTCCCAACTTTTCTCTGTTTGAAGAAAAACAGAATCAAGTGTTTCATCAAGAAACATTGCTTGATTGTAAGAAGGTATTATGATTGATATTTTAATAATTTGTATTTAAAAATTATACTATTTTCTATTGAAAAGACATAGGAAAAACATACAGCACTACTGAAGATTATTTATATATCTAAAACTTTTTTGGTTTATTAAAGCAAAACTTTATAGTATAAACAAAGCGCCTTATGGCATACCATAAATCAACAACTAGGGCTTTTTTAAGCCTCCATCCAGTAGCAATAAAACCTTTACCAGCAGAAAGGATACTTACATCTTTATGCCAAAGCTGATAATTGCCTACTAAATCATTCTTCCACCTAAAAAATTGCTGCTTTTTTGTTCTGTGTATTTCATAACTAAAGATAGCAGGTGCAAACTCAATATCAAACCCTGCATTAACCACTCTTTTTGTCCACTCCTTATCTTCGAATGTAGCGACATCTTCTCTAAATGGATACTCATCCCAAACTTTTTTACTAAAAGCAGAACCCGAGAATATTAACCCTGATTTATTAGGGTCAGTATTTGCACTTATTTTATTTATGTAATTTCTATAATCATTTGGGCTATGCAAGCAACGTACACCAGCCAGGTTATTATTTGATTCAAATCTATCTTTTATTGTTTTAAAAAAATCGTGACTCACGGGATATGAATGCGCACTAAATATTACGACTATAGAAAATTGAGCTTTACTAGCAGCAAAGTTTGCACTACCACCATAACTAAATTCTTTTATAGTTTCAAAGCGTGCATTATATCTAGCGGTTATCTCCTTACTTCTATCTGTAGATAAATTATCTACTACTATGATTTCAGAAATATCTTCACTGTATCGCTGTGTCAGGTTTTTTAATAAAAACTCCAGTGCTACTTCTTGATTTTTATTACGTATAACAACAGATATCATAAGCTATTTATTTTTTGATTTATTTAATTTGGCAATAAATCTAAAAGGCTTTGTTACAGCTTTTCCTATTCTATATTCAAGAGATTTTTTTAAATTATCCTCACTAGCTTTATGTTTTTTAATTAAATAAAAAACATAATCCATAGTTGTATCAAACTTATTTATATAAACCTCAGAGTGCTTTTTATAAATATATTTTGTTACTGATTCTAGATGATTTGCAACTGTATTGGTTAACATTGACGCTGCAGCTTTACGATAGTAAAAAAGGAACTCAGGGACAATTTTAAATTCTGCTCCATCCTTTAAAATAGAAATCCAAAAATCCCAATCTTCAAAGCCATCTTTCATACTTTCATCATAGCCTCCTACCCGATTCCAAGATTCCTTTCTATATAAAGATGTTGCCATTATCATATTTTCATATAATAGAGCATCTATTGTTGTACCCGTGGGTTTTCTTGTATTTACTACATTATCAATAGTATTTCTAAAAAAAATACTATAACAAGTAACTACTTCTATACCGTCATTATTTTCTATTACTGGTAAGAGCTTTTGTAAATAGTCTTGATGTATCAAATCATCTGCATCTAGTGGAAGGATAAAATCTCCACGACTTATCGATATACCTGCATTACGAGCGCTAGATAAACCACCATTAGGTTTTTTTATATACTTAAACCTTGCATCTTTTGCACACCACTTTTGAGCTACTTCTTCTGTATTATCTGGGCTACCATCATTTACTATAATACACTCCCAAGCGTCAAAAATCTGATTTAAAACAGATTGCAAGCTGTCATTTAAAAAATGAGCCTGATTATAACAAGGTACTATTATAGAAACTTTAGGGCTATTCATTAAAATTTGTTTAGAAACTTAAGCTTCACAAGTAAACTTATAATCCTTGATTTTTTAAAACTATTAAGTGTTTTTCTCATATGTAAGGTATCATTAACATCTTGATAAAATGCTGTATACTCCTTACTCAAAACTTCAGTACGCTCATTATTTTTTAGGTCATAATTTTTTGGATCAGAACTCATTCCTCCTATGTAGAATGTAGTTATAGTTTCGGATACTTTTTTGGAAGATAACTGATATCTACATATGGCATCTATAAAAAATTTCCAGTCTGACACTATCTTAAATTCTTCTCTGTAGGTTCCCGCTTTCGCGAAAGCGGTCTTCTTTATAAAAGTAGCTGGGTGAGGTAATGTATCCTCTACAAAATAAGAAAATGACAAACGACTAGGATAGGTCTTTGTAAAGTCACGTGAGCCTTCTACCACGTGAAGGTTAAAATAAATTATATGCTCTCCTAATAAATGGGTTAAAGCGCGTTGTAAGGACTGCTCATTTATAAAATGATCACCTGCATTAAGGAATAGCAAGTACTCGCCTGAAGCTTGCTCAATCCCTTTATTCATAGCATTATAAACACCTTTATCAGGTTCACTCACCCAGTATGAGAAACTATCCTGATGTTTTTTTATATACTCAACACTTGCATCTGTAGATCCTCCATCAATGATGATATGCTCAAATTCTTGAAAAGTCTGAGTACGCACGCTCTGAACGGTTTTTTTAAGACCGTTCAGATCATTGTAATTAACTGTGATAATGGAGAGTTTGGGCATTTTAATTTAATAATAAGGTAATTCAATTATAAAATCTTGGAAATAAGCGCTTTCTTAATCTAATAATTGGAAAATACTTTATGGCTAGTATAGATGACATTAACCGTGGGTTTTTGAAAATAAAAGCTATCCAATACCGAGTATAAGCTCCCACTGTCTTTTTCTGTTCGAATTTATGAAACCACTGCCAGTTTAATAGCGTATCTATCTTATCCTTTTTAATTTTATTTTTTAAGGACCAACTCACAAGTGATTCAAAAAGCTTAGGATTATACTCTTTATATATCTCACTCTTGGTAAAAACATTTTCTGTATGAATTCCTCTTTTTGAAACTGGCTCTTCTATATTGCTTGGGTACAAATTGCACACAAGCGCCATTTTAAAGATAATATCTGAATCTTGAGTTACTCTTAGCGTTTCATTAAAATAGCCACTTTTGTCGAATACGGATTTCTTTACAGTGAGACCATTTAAATGTAAGTACCCATATTTACTTGACACAATACCATCAAAGAGTTCCTCTGGTTTCAATCTCTTAGAAAGAGTGTTAGGTTTGAAGTGTATTTTTTCAGAATCTAGTGGTTCTCTATAGAAATGAAACCCAACTGCATTATAAACCCCATCGACATTACTATGGCTAAATACTTGCTCATCACCTTTGAAACGATCTTCAAGATAAAAATCGTCTGCGTCTAAAAAAGCAATATAGTCTTGTGTCGCTTTATGTATTCCTAGATTTCTTGTGGCGCCGCGACCCTTGTTTATTCCATCCTTGTGTTGATACACTTTTAAAATAGGTATAGAAGCCTGTAACTCATTAACTATCTGCAAGGTGCTATCTGTACTACCATCATCTATTACAATCACTTCTCCAACTTGTGACTGATCAAGAGCCGATTGGATTGTTTTTTTTATAAAACGTTCTACGTTGTAGGCTGGTATTATAACTGAAATGAGCATCTCAAAAATTTATTTGCTATTTACACCATAGATGATTCCTGCATTAGGACCTAGACTTCTTGAGAAAACCTGAAATTTGTTTTCTTTAAGTACTTTTTCAATAAAATGAGGACCTTTATCGTGCCACTCTAACATAATTATATCAATGTCCTTTAATAGACCTGTGTGATTTAAATCTTCTATGATTTCATATTCAGCTCCTTCACAATCCATCTTTATAACAATACTACCTAAAGAGTGACGCTCTACAATAGGCCTCAACTGCTTAGATGCATTTTCTATTTGAACCTTTCTTGTTTCATTGTTTTTTAAGTTAGACATCGTCTTGCTTAGTAAACCTCTTACTCCCGTATTACCTTTAAAATGCCTATTGTAAATAAAAGTTTCTTCTCTAGTAGATTTCCCTAAACCTATGTTTTTTATACTACTTAATTTTTCTGAGGGGTTCATCTCAAAATTCATAAGAGCCTGCTTATAGGTGTCTAAAACTGGTTCAAATGAATAAACATTTTTCACATTTTCAAGAGTTGAGAAGAATAGTGAACTAATTCCAATATTTGTTCCTATATCGATTACTGTAGCATCACAAAGAGTACTAAAATTATAGTCATTTGTTAGAAAAACTTCATCTATAATAAAAAACTCCTCTATGGTTTCTACATAAATTTTTAAATCCAAAAACTGCACTAGAAGACCCTTATCTTGAGCCTCTAGTTTAAAATTATCATACCTTGAGTTTAAACGCTCAATATAGGGTTTAGCCCCAAAGAAAAGGTTGAGATTATTTTTTATCTCGTAAATCTGATGGTTCTCCCAAAGCTCCTCTCTAGTTCTTTTTCTTTCTATTCTATACCCCAGACGGCTAATAAACTTATAAATATATTTTTTTAGCATAGTTATATTGAGTCTACTCTACTTATTGAAACATTAGGTATAATTTGTGACTTTACAGTTGTGGTGTTAATACTATCACTATTTACATCTACAATTTGAAATGGCAAGGTGTTTTCTACCCATAAAAGTACGTTCTTAACCTTATCATATACATAAGCGATTATAGTATACTCTCCCATTACTAAGCGAGGGTTTTCTATTTGAATTGTAAACTTATTTGTACCTGGATGTAAAATCATAGGGTTACAACTAACATCCATCCTATAATGAAGGACAAATTCTTCTAACTTGTTTACAACTGCGATATCTATGTAGGCATTTTTAGAAGTTGATAATAAAGAATTTGCACATAAATCAATAGTAAAGTTTTCGTCAAAATGGTAAACACTTTTTTGATGTAGCTTGATATCAAAATTACTATCCAAAGCTTTTATCTCTGAGCTTCTTTTGCTTAAATTCAAATATTTCTCTACCCCTATTATAGCTGGATCACCATCATTATTTACTATTTTACCCTTATCTAAAATGAGTACTCGATTACAGAGGTTTTGTACAGCGGCCATATTGTGACTAACAAAAAGAACCGTTCTGCCTCCAGATTGAGATATATCCTGCATCTTACCTATGGCCTTCTTTTGGAATTCTGCATCACCTACTGCTAGTACCTCATCTACCACAAGAATATCAGGTTCTAAAAAGGCAGCTACCGCAAAGCCTAGCCGCACACGCATTCCACTAGAGTATCTTTTTACAGGTGTATCAATATACATCTTACAACCTGAGAAATCTACTATCTCATCTATTTTACTGCTTATCTCAACTTTTGTCATTCCCAGTATAGCACCATTAAGGTATATGTTTTCTCTACCTGTAAGCTCGGGATGCATTCCAGTTCCTACTTCTAGCAAACTGGCAATTCTACCTCTTGTTTTAATAGAGCCTGTTGTGGGGCTTGTTACTCGTGATAATATCTTAAGCAAGGTCGACTTACCTGCTCCATTTTTACCAATGATTCCTAATATTTCTCCACGCTTAACTTCAAAGTTAATATCTTTAAGTGCCCACACATAATCAGACTTAGATTGTAGAGCCCTGTCATTTTCTGCACCTATCTTCAGATAGGGATCTTTTTTTCCTCTTATTTTATGCCACAATCTATTAATGTCGTGGCTTAACGTGCCAGTCCCTACAAGACCCAATCTGTATTGTTTAGAAATATTTGAAGCTTTTAGAATAATATGATCCTCCATATAAGTCTATTTAAAAGGGCAAACCTCAATAAGTAGTTTTTGAATTTCTTGTATTTTTTCTAAAGAAGGTAAAGATTCCTTATGATTTTTTACGAACATAATTAATTCTTCTTCTTTAAGAGCCACTTCCATAGGTAAAGGTTGATAAGGTTCTAAGTTTACAGACATAAAGTAATCGTGATACTTAACGCCATCCCCTAGAATTTTATCAGACAAACGTATTTGAATAGCAGGAATTTGATAAGCGTGAGACACTATGAGTCCGTGTAGTGAAGACGACAATATAAACTCACAAGACAATAGGTCTCTAGTCGTTTTTTCAATATCATTTGTCATAAAATCAATCACTAAAATATCTTTGTCCTTCGCATATAAATCGAGAGTACTATTATAATCGTTTATATGAGGTACTATACCTACTTTAAATATCTTATTAACTTTAGGGTTAAAATAAGATGGTAATAATAATGCTGGGTCACCATAAACTTCTGGACAAGTATAGTTGAGTTCTTGTAAACGCTTTCGCGAAAGCGGACCTCTTACTGCTAAAAAATGTGCATTAGCAACTTGAGAATCTTTGGCTATTATACCACTTCCCCACACAGTACAATGCGCTCCTATATGATCTAAAATACTACCCACTGTCACATACAGGGGTTTCCAAAAATTTTTTAAATAAAATCTATTAGCTCTTAGCCACTGTACTTCTTTACCAGAAATTTTTTCAACTAGATACTTCCCGATAAGGTCACCATAATTTTCCTTCTTCTTTTTTTGAATATGAACCTCACTCCACCAATACAATCTAATTTTATCTTTCATCACACTGTATCTATAAAATTACGCTCGGTACGATTAAAAATTATAAGTCCTACCAGAAAACATATGACGCCTATTAAAAGACTTATTCCCATCATAGCAAAATTGACTTGTGCCGTACCCAAGAGCAGATTTCTATATAACTCTATTGTTTGTGCTATAGGATTATACTCTATGAGCCAATAATAGTCTGGCAACTTTGCTCGCATCTCTTCTAGAGGATACATAACCCCGCTTACGTACATAAGTAGGTTGATACCAAAAGATACTAATATGGTCAAATCTCGATACTTTGTCGTAAGTGCACTTAAAATCATCCCAACTCCTAGACCTATAAGTGCCATATTGAAAACTAATAACAGACTCAATAAAAAGAATGGAGAGGGTGCTATATCTACACCTTTATAAAAAACAAAATAGAGGTAAAATAAAACAAAGATCAATACCTGAATACTATACTTAAAAAGGCCAGAAATAACTCGTGAAGCCGGTACTATAAACCTAGGAAAGTATACTTTTCCAAAAAGTCCAGCATTTGCCGTAAAGGTTGTGCTACTTGTAGTAAGACACTCCTTAAAATAATTCCATAAGGTTATACCAGCTAGGTTGAATAAAAAAGCAGGAACCGCACCAGTGCTCACGTTACCTATATTATTAAAAATAAGCGTAAAAACAATACTGGTAAACAATGGCTGAATCAAGAACCATAGCGGGCCAAGTATAGTCTGCTTATAAACTGTAACGATATCACGCTTAACAAAAAGCACGAGGAGATCTCTATAACTCCAAATCTCTTTAAAGTTAAGATCAATAAGTTTGCCTTTAGGCTTAATTTCATAAAGCCAGCTATCTTCTGTTATCGTATTACGGCTCATAAATCTTAGTTGCGCCTAGTAAACAGCTTTTTAAACCTGCCTAAGATACCCGTAGGTGCATCATCCTCGTGGTAGCCATTATTATAAGTCCCGTAACCATAGCCATAACCGTAGCCATATTTTCGTTTTTGCTGGAAATAGTTAAGTACAAAACTTATGTGTGTCACCTCTTCTCTTTGATACTTCTCATTAACAAGACCTAGCATATCCTTACGAGTATAACCTTGACGTACCATATATAGCGAAGCATCTGCATATGGCATCAGTTCAAATGCATCAGACACTAACCCTAATGGAGGCGTGTCAAATACAATATAATCATACTCTTGTTTAAGAGTATCAATAAACTCACCCATAGCATCACTTATGATAAGTTCAGAAGGGTTAGGCGGGATAGGCCCAGAAAGAATAACGTCTAGATGATTAATACCAGATTTCTGCTTTACCTCATCCAGCGTAGCATCGCCTATCAAGTAATTAACTACACCTTTATCATTTTCTAACTCAAAATCGTCAAATATTTTTGGCTTCCTTAAATCGAGTCCTACCAGTACTGTTTTCTTTTCGCTTAAAGCGAAAACCGAAGCAAGATTCATTGAAGTAAATGTCTTTCCTTCACCACTTACACTAGAAGTTACTAAAACCGTTTTTGCTCCCTCCACACCACGCTTCTTATACATAAACTGCAACCCAGATCGCAACCCTCTAAAAGCCTCTGCCATTGCAGAACGTGGATAATCTCTCACAACAAGACCAGAGGAACGCTTACTCTTCCCTATTGTGCCTAAAATAGGAATGCTAGAGCGTTTCTTCACATCTTCTGGAGTTCCTACTTTTGTGTCTAAAAAGAAGATAATAAGCACAAATGCAATGGGAATTACCATACCAAATACGCCTGCTAGTACCTTGTTTAGTTTTGTATTAGGACCTATAGGTCCCTTCCCAACATCTTTTGCTCTATCTATAAATAGAATATCAGATACATTTGAAGCTTTTATAATCTCTGCCTCGCTACGTTTTTCTGTATACAGGTTATAGGCTTCTTGACTTATTGTAAAGCGTCTTTGTATTTCGGCTAGTTCTTGTTCTTCTTTTGGAAACTGTTTTAATTTTCCTTGAGCCTGCCCTATCTGTCTATTAAGGCTAGATATTTGTGCTTTGATTAGCCGGTTACTTGACTTTATATTTTCAAAAAGAACCTCTTTTTCGGCATCTATACGTCTGTCTAAATCTCTAAAAGCTGGGTTACCCTCCTTTGCTGTATAGGCTAGGTTACTGCGTTGTAATGCTAGTTGTACAATATTTGCCACCCCAGCGGTAATGCTACCTTCATCTATAAGGGATACAGAAGGAGCAGGCACATTTGTATAATCTGTACGTGTGCGTAGGTAATCTTCTAGTTGCTTGTAATAAACTAGCTGTCGTGACAGACCGTCTTTCTCATTATCAAGGTCTTGTAAAGCAATACTTATTTGCTCTGCACCACCAGAAAGTGTCACAGCACTATTTTTATTTTGAAACTTATTTAGATCTTCTAAGGCCTTATCAAGATCTACATTGCTAGTTTTAAGACTACTATCTATATACTTTATGGTCTTTGTTGCAAATAGATTTTTCTGCCTTAATTGTTCTTCGGTACGCACTTGTACACTAGCATTTAAGTAATCTATAAGGCGTTTTTTATTTGTGCCTACCAGGCTTAATTCTAATGTAGAGCTCCCTCGCGGAGTTTGAGTTACTCCTATACCTCTATATCTTCCTGCGGTACCATTAAAATTGCCTAGACTTACAAAATACTCTTGCCCTTCTTGAGGATAAACATCTGTAGGTAATAAAGTTGCTTTTAAAAATGGGGTATTGATAGTATCTCCTAGTTGAAATACTTCATCATAGTCCGCATTAGGAGCTGTGATAGATGAGGGTTTAAGCGTAGAATAGTTGAACAAAGGGGCTGTACCACCCGCAAAAGGAATTTTCACTCTTATGTTTCCATTACCTTCATCTATAAAGGTCATACGCTTACCATATAACTGCGGGAATGAGTCATTGAGTTTTAAAGTAAATGGTGTGTAACCATATACATCTTCTATATTGTACTTGCCTTGCCTTTGGTAATTAGTGTAAAATTGTAAATACTGTACTACTCGCTCTGCGTGTGTACGCGATTTAAGCATTATAATACTGGTCTGGACTTTATCTGTAGTTCCTCCCCAGTTAAATACAAGACTGGTATTACCCCCAAACATTTGGTTTTGATCATCTTTAATGGAGATCAAGCTGGTCTCTCTATAAATTGGGACTTTGCGCACATTGATATAGCGAGCTATAGAAAATGTGATGGCTAGACATATTAAAAACAGCCACCAGTAACTAAGTAACCTGTATAAGAAGCCCTTAAAATCAAAAAAACTTCCAGAACTCTGTTGGTCAAACTCTTCTTCCATCTTCTATCGTGTTGCTAGTAAAATAACAGAAGCTAGTGTTGTGACTAGTCCCAGTATGGTGGTAAAGGCCTGTAGGCCGGTAGTACCTATCCCTATCGCTTTTTGTGGCAATGGGTTTACGGTAATAATATCGTTAGGTTGTATGTAGTAATAAGGTGACTGCATTACGTCTATTTGAGTCAGGTCTATGTGATGTACGCGTTGTCCACCTGGGTACTGTCTTATAATGAGTACATCTGTAAGATCTCCCGTGATAGGTACTCCACCAGCGTTTGCAATAGCTTCTAGTATAGTCACTTTTTCGGCAAGTACGTTTTGCGTTCCTGAGCTCCCTATTTCTCCTACTAGCGTGTATCTTATACCTGGTAGCTTTACCGTAACAAAGAGATCTGCTTCATCTTTTATATAATCTGCTAGTAATCGTTGCTCTATAATGTCACGTATTTCTTCGGTTGTTCTGCCTAGTACGTTTATCTCTCCTAGTTCTGGCACACGTATATTACCGTGAGTATCTATAGCAAAGCCGTCGTAATAAAAACCCTCGTTAAGCGATACGCCATCTTCTCCAGATGGGTTAAAAAACTCAACAAGTTGCTGGTCTAGTGCCTTAAGACGTATACTTAATATATCACCTACTTGAACTCTGTATGGAGGTTGCTGTTGTTGTAGCGAGACTATACTATCTGTAGCGGTCTCATTTTCTTGAAGATATGTGATATCCTTGAGAGGTACACAAGATGCTGTACTCGCCATAATCACGAGTATCAATAATAATAATGGGTATCTCATTTAAGTTGTGTTAGGCTCACAAATATAGACTTTCATCGATAAAAATAAAACTTTCACAGAGAGGTGTGTATTTCATCGCTTAAAATTTTCCAAAAAAGTATCAATAATCGGTGAGAGAGCATCTCGTAAAACGCTATAGTTCTTTTGGGAAGCCTTATTTTTGCTTTCGCGAAAGCGTAAAAAAAACCTTTATCATATCTATAGTTTACAGATTTACACTGTGCTATATCATAAAAGATGCAGCATACCGCATCCACACAACACACAATGAATTACCTCTCTGTAGAAAACGTATCAAAATCATTTGGTGAACGCCACCTTTTTAAAGACATCGCTTTTGGAATTAATAAGGACCAAAAAATAGGTTTTGTTGCCAAAAACGGTACAGGTAAAACCTCACTCCTTAATATCATTGCTGGTCTTGAATCGCCAGATGATGGGCAGGTTGTGAGCAGAAAGGGTATTACCATCTCTTTCTTACCACAAGAACCAGACTTAGACCCAAGCCTCACGATAGAAGAAACCATATTTGCAGGAGATAATCCTATTCTTAAAACCATTACAAACTATGAGAAGGCACTTCTCCATATGGAAGAGGCAGATGCTTATCAAAAAGCCTTTGATGCTATGGAGGCAGCACAAGCTTGGGATTTTGAGACGCAGTATAAACAGATTCTTTTTAAGCTTAAGCTAGACGACCTAGGTCGTAAGGTTGAGTTACTAAGTGGTGGACAAAAGAAACGCCTCGCACTTGCCCAGATGATGCTTACTAAACCTGATCTGGCTATTCTAGATGAACCTACTAACCACCTTGACCTAGAGATGATAGAGTGGCTCGAGGATTATTTTAGAACAGAAAACATCACGCTTTTTATGGTTACACACGACCGTTACTTTTTAGAAAACGTGTGTAATGAGATTGTAGAGCTAGAAAATGGAAAACTCTATAACTATAAAGGTAACTATGCTTACTATCTAGAAAACAAAGATGCTCGCGTTGCTGCCTGGGAGGCAGAAACGGGTAAAGCAAAACAGCTATATAAAAAAGAACTGGAGTGGATGCGCCGCCAGCCTAAAGCACGTACCACAAAGTCAAAATCTCGTATAGACGACTTTGCAGAGATAAAATCACGTGCTCACGAGCGCCGCAATGATCACACCGTACAGCTAGAAATTAATATGGAGCGTATGGGGAGTAAAATCCTTGAGTTTCATAATGTAGGTAAATCATATGGGGATCTCACCTTACTCAACAAGTTTGAGTATGTTTTTAAAACGGGTGAGCGTGTAGGTATCATTGGTAAAAATGGTACTGGTAAAACTACATTTCTTAATATAATGACCGGTGCACTACCTCCAGATTCTGGAAAGGTGATTGTGGGCGACACGGTAAAATTTGGTTATTACACTCAGAAAGGAATCGCCATAAAAGAGGGTCAGAAGGTGATAGATGTTATAAAGGAGTTTGGAGATCACATCCCTCTTAAAAAAGGACGTACCATCTCTGCTGGCCAACTATTAGAACGTTTCTTGTTTGACCGTAAGAAGCAGTATGACTTTGTAGAGCGACTAAGTGGTGGGGAGCGCAAGCGACTCTATCTATGTACTGTTTTTATTCAGAATCCTAACTTTTTAATTCTAGATGAGCCTACAAATGATCTAGATGTAGTAACGCTCAACGTGCTTGAGCAATTTCTATTAGATTTCCCAGGGTGTCTAGTGGTGGTTTCTCACGACCGTTATTTTATGGATAAAATAGTAGACCACCTCTTTGTTTTTAAAGGAGATGCCGTGGTAGAAAACTTCCCGGGTAACTACTCAGATTTTAGAGCATACGAGGGTGGGATAAGTAACGCTTTCGCGAAAGCAGAAAAAGAACAAGTACAGCAAGAAAACAAGCAAAAATTTGAAGCATCTGTTACTCAAACAGCAAGTGACACCAAAAGCTGGAAAGAAAAACAGCACAAAGGAGCACTCTCTTTTAATGAGCAAAAGGAGCACGCAAAACTAGAACGTGAGATTGCAAAGCTAGAGAGACAAAAGGAAGAAAAACAAAAAGTGTTTTTAAATCCTGATCTCTCTCAAGATGAGATCACAGAAGAGAGCATAAAACTTCAAAAAATAATAGACGACATAGAGGCAAAAGAAGAACGCTGGTTTGAACTGAGCTCAAAAATGGAAGAGTAACCCTTATCCAAACACCTGTAAACCCTCTGTTTTAAAAACACTAGTTATCGCAAATAATAATAGTTTACATACTGCGCTTGCATACATAAAATGGCTACCTAAAACCTTTCATCTACACGGGATACACTCCCCTTTTATATTCAAACTAGAAAAGGAAGTATTACGAGGAAAGAGTGACCCTAGCATCTCACAACAGTTATACGCCTATAAAAGGTCATTGCTAGATAACCAGCAAACCATCACAGTAACAGATTATGGTGCTGGCTCACGCGTATTTAAATCTGCCGAAAGAAAAATAAAGGACATCGCCACCTATGCTGGAGCAACTCATAAACGCATTTTATTACTCCAGCGGCTTATTGCCTACTTTCAGCCTCAAGAGGTACTAGAGCTAGGTACCTCACTAGGTATTGCGACTGCAGCACTAGCTATAAAGAGTAATGCCCAAGTTACAAGTATAGAAGGCTGCCCTCAGACGGCTCAAATAGCACAACAAGAGCTAGATAATGCCGGTATAAAAAACGTGAAAATTTGCGTAGGCGACTTTACTACAGAGCTAGATAACCACATTGAGAAAAATTTTGACTTCATATACTTTGATGGTAATCACGCCAGAGACGCTACTATAAACTATGTAAATAAACTTCTAATTACTGTAAACGATGGGAGTGTATGGGTTTTTGACGACATACACTGGTCGCAAGAAATGACAGAAGCCTGGGAGTATATAAAAGCACTACCACAAGTAACTGCTACGGTAGATGCATTTTATTTTGGAATGGTATTTTTTAAACCCAAACAAGCCAAAGAAGATTTTTACATCAAGTTATAATTGAAGATAATCTATACGATTATAACTGCGGTTAAATCAAGCATCTTTACATCTTACTTACATTTTTAAGTAAATTGTGTAACAAATTGTGTGTAACATCTTCTAATAGCAAACTAAACACATCTATGGGTAACCTCATTAAAATAAGAAACATCATACGCGACTTCCCTCTAGGAAACGAAATTGTACACGTACTTAAAGGTATAGATCTAGATATAGACAAGGGCGAGTATGTAGCGTTTATGGGACCTTCTGGGTCTGGTAAATCTACATTAATGAATCTCTTAGGGTGTCTTGATACTCCTACAGCAGGATCTTATGTTCTTAATGGTCGAGATGTAAGCCAGATGAGTGATGATGAGCTTGCAGATGTACGTAATACAGAGATAGGTTTTGTTTTTCAAACATTTAACCTATTACCTAGAACAACAGCTTTAGATAACGTCGCACTACCTATGGTATATGCTGGGTTATCAAAATCTGCTCGTAATAAAAGAGCCGAAGAGGTTCTTACAGATGTGGGCCTTGCAGACCGTATGGACCATAAACCTAACCAGCTTTCTGGAGGGCAGCGCCAGCGTGTAGCCGTAGGTCGTGCACTTGTAAATAAACCGTCTATCATACTTGCAGATGAGCCTACGGGTAACTTAGACTCAAAAACAGGGGTTGAGATTATGGCACTCTTTGACGCTATACACGCAGCAGGTAACACAGTGATCCTGGTTACACACGAAGAAGATATTGCAGAGCACGCGCATAGAGTGATACGCCTTAGAGATGGAGTTATAGAGAGCGATGTAAAAAATAAAAAGTAACTAGATCCTACTCAAAAAAACTATTTTAAAACGCCACTTGCTGGCGTTTTTTTGTTTTACATACTTACCACTTTTCAAAGAAGAATCATATCCTTTTTTTTATCTTCACGACACAATAACAAACTATGGACTTTTTTAACAACCTCTCTCCTATCACACAGATACTTGTAAGTATCATAGGGGTTGCCGTTTTATTCTTACTAGTTTTTGCAAATACAAAACGTAATACCACAAAGCAACGTGGGAGAAGAACGCGCAACTTTAATGAAGGTTTTCAAAAAAAACGCAAGGAAAGAGAAAAAGAACAACAATAACAGCATACAACTTCATCACAAATGAAAGTATACACAAAAACTGGTGACGCCGGTACTACAGCCTTATTTGGCGGCACGCGAGTCCCAAAACATCATATAAGAATAGACAGCTACGGCACTGTAGATGAGCTTAACTCATTTATAGGCCTCATACGTGATCAAGAGATTGATGTGCGTAGCAAGGAGATTCTTATTCATATTCAAAACAAACTCTTTACCGTAGGAGCTGTACTCGCTACAGACCCAGAGAAGATGATTCTTAAAAATGGCAAAGAGCGCCTCAATATCCCAAAAATTAATGAAGAAGATATTGAACTACTAGAAAATGAAATAGATAAGATGGAAACAGAACTTCCACCTATGACGCATTTTGTACTCCCCGGAGGTCACACCACCGTGTCACATTGTCACGTAGCACGCACTGTATGTAGGCGCGCAGAGCGTTTGGCCACAGCGCTTTACGAGCTAGAGCCGTTTGATAAGCATACACTTAAATACCTTAACCGCCTTTCTGACTACCTATTTGTGCTGGCACGAAAGTTGTCAAAAGACTTACAAGCAGATGAGGTTAAATGGATACCTACCAAGCTAGATTAAGAGTACCGAATACAGAAAACAATTATTGAGAGGTATCTCGCTTTCGCGAAAGCGTAATTATACTCTCTACAAGGTCTGAAAGCCACGTTCTTACATTTATTTTGAAATAATCTTCAATTCACTTGCATTTCTGCTTAGAAAAATTATTTTTGCACAAATTAAAAAACACAAATGCTATGTACTGGACACTTGAACTAGCTTCTTACCTAAGTGACGCGCCTTGGCCTGCTACTAAAGATGAGTTGATCGATTATGCGATTAGAACTGGAGCACCACTTGAAGTTGTAGAAAATCTACAAGCTATCGAAGACGAAGGTGATTCTTATGATTCTATCGAAGAGATCTGGCCAGACTATCCCTCAGACGAGGATTATCTCTGGAACGAAGACGAATATTAAATATATACCCGTTAAAACACTAAAAAGTCTCTCTATGAGGCTTTTTTTTTGATTAAATTTACGGGTTCAAAATTGACACAAAACAACACCATATTATGGGATTTTTAGATAGTGTATTAAAAATTTTTGTAGGCGATAAGTCTAAACAAGACGTGGGAGCGATTACCCCTATTGTTGAAAAAATTAAAGCACACGAAGCAGCATTAGCAAAGTTATCACTAGATGATTTGAGAAATAAAACAGCAGAGTTTAAGCAAATTCTTGCAACTGCTCTCAAAGAAAACACAGAAGCTACAGAAGCGCTTAAAATAAAAGCCGAAGCTACCGAAGATATAGATGAGCGCGAAGACGTTTACCTAGCGATAGACAAGCTTAAAGACGAGGCTTACGAGATTTCTGAAAAAACACTCTCTGAAATACTTCCAGAAGCATTTGCCGTTGTAAAAGAAACTGCAAAGCGATTTACTAATAATACAAAACTTGAGGTAACTGCCTCAGAGTATGATCGTTTACTTAGTGGTACAAAAGACTATGTAACACTAGAAGGCGATAAAGCCATCTGGTCAAATAGCTGGGATGCCGCTGGTAAAGAAGTAACCTGGGATATGATACACTATGACGTACAGCTCATAGGTGGTGTGGCAATGCACCAAGGTAAAATAGCAGAGATGCAAACGGGTGAAGGTAAAACACTCGTGGCGACGCTACCTGTTTACCTTAACGCACTTACTGGTAATGGTGTACACCTTGTAACAGTAAATGATTACCTAGCTAAGCGTGATAGCGCGTGGATGGCTCCTTTATTCCAGTTTCACGGGATGACTATAGACTGTATAGACTATCACAGACCTAACAGTCCTGAGCGTCGTGCAGCATATGCGGCAGATATTACATATGGTACAAATAACGAATTTGGTTTTGACTACCTACGTGATAATATGTCTCATAAACCAGAAGATCTAGTACAACGCCCACATAACTATGCGATTGTAGATGAGGTAGATTCTGTACTTGTAGATGATGCTCGTACACCACTTATAATATCTGGACCTGTACCTAAAGGTGATGTGCACGAGTTTAATGATCTTAAACCACAAATAGAGAAGATTGTAAACCTACAGCGCCAGGAGCTTGTAAAAGTTTTACCAGAAGCAAAAAAACTTATTGCTGCAGGTGACACAAAAGAAGGTGGTAAACAACTCTTACGTGTATACCGCGGATTACCTAAAAATAAAGCCCTCATAAAATACTTGAGTGAAGAAGGAATACGCCAGTTATTACAAAAGACTGAGAACTTCTATATGCAAGACAATAATCGTGAAATGCATCAAATAGATGAGGCACTATACTTCACGATAGATGAAAAGAACAATCAGATTGAACTTACAGACAGAGGTATCGAGACACTTTCTGGTAAAGACAATCCAGATTTCTTTACAATGCCAGAGATAGGTCTTGAGATAGGAAAAATAGAAGCAAAAGGATTATCACCAGAAGAAGAAGCTACAGAGAAGGAAGAACTCTTTAAAGATTTTGGAATCAAGTCTGAGCGTATTCACACAATGAACCAGCTGCTTAAAGCATACACGTTATTTGAAAAAGATACCGAGTATGTTGTGATGGAAAACAAGGTGATGATTGTAGATGAGCAAACTGGTCGTATTATGGATGGTCGTCGTTACAGTGACGGTCTGCACCAAGCGATTGAGGCAAAAGAAAATGTAAAAATTGAAGATGCTACACAAACTTTTGCAACAGTAACCCTTCAAAACTACTTCCGTATGTATCGCAAGCTATCTGGTATGACAGGTACAGCGGTTACAGAGGCTGGAGAATTCTGGGAGATTTACAAACTAGACGTAGTAGAAATACCTACTAACCGCCCTATTGCAAGAAAAGATAAAGACGACTTAGTTTACAAAACGAAGCGCGAGAAGTATAACGCCGTTATAGATGAAGTTACAGAACTTTCAAAATCTGGACGTCCAGTCTTGATAGGTACAACTTCTGTAGAGATATCAGAATTACTAGGTAAAATGCTTACCCTTCGTAAAATACCTCATAACGTACTTAACGCAAAGCTACATAAACGCGAGGCAGACATCGTTGCAGAGGCTGGTAACCCTGGAGTGGTAACCATTGCAACAAATATGGCAGGTCGTGGTACAGACATTAAGTTATCTGACGAGGTAAAGGCAGCCGGTGGTCTTGCCATAATAGGTACAGAGCGTCACGACTCACGTCGTGTAGATAGACAGCTACGTGGTCGTTCTGGACGTCAAGGAGATCCAGGAAGCTCACAGTTTTATGTATCGCTTGAGGATAACCTAATGCGTTTATTTGGGTCTGAGCGTATTGCAAAGATGATGGATAGAATGGGGCTTAAAGAAGGAGAAGTGATACAACACGGTATGATTTCAAAATCTATAGAGCGCGCACAGAAAAAAGTAGAAGAAAACAACTTTGGAGTTCGTAAGAACTTACTTGAGTATGATGATGTGATGAATATGCAACGTGAGGTTGTATACAAGCGTCGTCGTCACGCACTATATGGAGAGCGTTTACGTGTTGATCTTGCAAATATGATCTATGACACCTCTGAGGTAATTGTAGAGTCAAACAAGCAAGCACAAGACTTTAAGAACTTTGAGTTTGAGCTCATTCGTTATTTCTCTATGACGAGTCCAGTAAGCGAGAGCGACTTTAGCAGTAAGTCTGCAAAAGATCTTACAGACCTCATTTACAAAGCAGCTTTTGATCACTATAAAGAAAAGATGACTAAGAATGCAGACCTTGCCTTCCCTATCATCAAGAGAGTGTATGAAGATCCTAATGCAAAGTTTGAGCGTATCGTGGTACCATTTACAGATGGTACAAAAGAGCTACGTGTGGTTACAAATCTTAAAGAAGCTTACGACTCAGACGGTAAGCAACTAGTGACAGATTTTGAAAAGAACATCACACTTGCCATTATTGATGACGCTTGGAAAACACACCTTCGTAAGATGGATGAGCTTAAGCAAAGTGTACGCCTTGCTGTACACGAGCAAAAAGATCCATTATTAATCTATAAGTTTGAAGCATTTGAGCTTTTCAAAAAGATGATTGATAAGGTTAATAAAGAGGTGATTTCATTCCTATTTAAAGGAGAGATACCTCAGGGTAACCAAGAGCAGGTGAGCGATGCATCACAAATACGTGAGCGCCGTGAAGAAACGCAAACTCAAAAGGAAGAAATTCCAAATATGGATGAGCGTTCTGCACAGGCTAGAGCTGCTGGCAACACACAACCAAAGCAACAACAGGTTACAGAAACTATTGTAAGATCTCAACCTAAAATAGGTCGTAACGACCGTGTTACTATTAAAAATGTAATAAATGGTGAGACAAAAGAAGTAAAGTACAAACAGGCTGAACCACTTATTGCAAAAGGACAATGGGTGATTGTAAACAGCTAGATTGTTTTAATAATTTTCTACATAAGGCGGCTCTCTTTTGAGGCCGCCTTATTATTTTTATAGCTATGAGAGACTCCATACAGCTTTTATGTTCAGATATAGACGGTACGTTACTCAATGCAGACCGATGGTTGAGTGATGCTACTATTTCCGCTTTCGCGAAAGCGGGATTACCCCTCATACTAGCTTCCTCACGCCCACCACAAGCTATGCGCTACCTGCAAGAAGGGCTGGGCAATCTAGGTGAGGCACTTATTGCCTTTAACGGAGGACTTATTATAGGAAAGGATGGAACTATAATAGAAAATAATAGCTACGACACGCAAGTACTGTCTACACTTATCCCACATCATACAAAACATTCTTACAACCTAAGTATTTATAGCAACCAGCACTGGTTTACAGATCAAGAAGATGAGTGGAGCTTACGCGAAATAAACAACACAAGAGCTACTCCTATCTATCAAGCGGCTAGTGAAAGTCTTGACTTTCTTAATAACAAAAAGCTAGGCATACACAAACTAATGTGTATGGGAGCCTCTGAAGAACTTAATAGTCTAGTTGCATTACTAGAACCACTTTATAGTGATAAAGTTCACCTTTATAGATCTAAGGACACCTACCTTGAGATTACCCCAAAATATATAGATAAAGCAAAGGCGCTAGCGGTCTTATTAAAAAAGGAACACAACTTTGGGCTAGAGGCTGTAATGGCTTTTGGCGATAATCATAATGATGATGAGCTTATACGTCGCGTAGGTAAAGGTGTTGCTGTAAGAAATGCTACTCCTACTCTAAAATCACTAGCAGATTATACGAGCCCATTTACTAATAAAGAAGATGCTGTCGCAAAGGCTATTCATAAATTTTTAATAGCAGATTAGGGTCGGGGCAGTTCTTTTTATAAAACTCAAGATCATTTTGGCTTCCTACACCAGGATAGTCACCCTCTTTACCTTGCATATCTATAATTATCTGAAAGTGTAGATGAGGCGCATAATCACCATTTACATCTGGAGTACCTAGAGCGGCAATTACTTCACCAGCCTTTACCTTTTGACCAACTTTTTTATTATGTAAAGATGCTACACTTAAGTGTCCATATAGGGTGTGAAACTCCTGCCCGTCTATGGTGTGCTTTACAATAAGCGTAGGTCCATAATCACCAAAGTTCTTATTGTGTTTAAAGCTATGAATCTCTCCATCTAGGGGACTGACAATACTTTCTCCCGCATTGCACCACAAGTCTATACCAAGATGAATATTGCGCTTATCTCCCGGATCTTGTGCCTGAAAATAATCTGATCTATCATAGAGAGGTCGTTTCTCTAGATAACCGCCATAGGCTACCTTAGAACCACTTATCATAAGATACAACTGTAAAAACTTATGGTGATCATAAGGTCTTGTAAGGAGCTCAACATCTAGCTCATTATTTGACGTAGATAAATCTAGCGGATAGAAGTCTTCTTTTTGAAAAGGAGTGTGGAGAGGAGATGTAAATTCTTTTGTAAGCGCACTAAAAAAACTAGTATCCATTGGTTGTTATTTGTTGCCTAAAAATACAACTTCAATACAAAACACAAAAAGCAGCCATAGCTGCACAATAAATTAGTATGTAATCCCTGTTTATTGCAATACTACGTCGCTATACTTAGCATTAATCGTAATGGTATTACCAGTACTTCTAGATTTATGAAACCCATTTACCATCTCTGTAGATCCGTTTTTCATAGACTGTGTCTCGAGTTGCTTAGGGATAAAGAAGTCATTATGATCACCACTGTAACTAAAGTTAAATGCCGCCTGCGGTAATTTTAAAGCGAGGTCGCTATTTTCTAAAAATAAAGTAAGCGTCCCAAAGTTATCACTTACTTGAGGAATTGATAACTTACCAAATGACCCAGATATCATACCAGAACCATCTAGACGATTAATGTGTACGTTACTAGAGTTAGACGTTACTTTAATGTCTGTAGCTATGTTTATATCACAATCTTTAACGTGATTAGTCACGAGAGTTCCTTTGTTCCAGTTTGTGATGGTTACCGGGCTGTAAGAAACATCGATGGAGGTGTTTCCTCCATCGATGGTTGTGGCAGCAAGGCTACCGTGTGAGATAACCGCTTTTGCATTATAAGCATCTGCCATTTTTACTTTACCGTAACGTACATTAAGATCTAGCTCTGCACGTTTAGGCATTTTTATGATAATAACACGTTTTACATTTCGGTTAGACTTTTTTGATGAGGCCTTATCAGAATCATAATTAAGGCTGTAGTGACTACTTCTATTTCCGTTTTCATCTCTTGTATGCGTTTCTTCCCACTCACCTTCGTGCTCTTCTGCCCATTTTTCCATTTTCTTGCCGAAGTTTTCTCCCCACTTCTCCATATCTTTTCCAAAAGACTCTCCCCACTTCTCCATAGACTTTCCGAAGTTTTCACCAAAGTTTTCGCCCCACTTCTCCATAGATTTACCAAAGTTCTCACCCCAGTCTTCCATTCTCTCTCCAAAATCTTCTCCCCAGGCCTCAACATCTTCAAGCCAGCTATCTACCTCACGTACACTTACTCTCGTACCGTACTTTCGGTTTAACTTATTTACGTAAGCTTGCTTGTCTTTTTCGTACTCATCACTGTCAAAAGTGATATTTCCTTTGCTATTAAAAGGCCATTTTGGGATGCCAGATTGCTCTATAAGGCGCTCGCTCCAGTCTTCAGATTTTTGCTCTGCTTCTTTCTCCCACTTCTCCATTTTACGCTCAAACTCAGGGCCAAAACTCTTATCCATCTCACGCTCCCATCGCTTTATGTAAGCTCTACCTTCTCTTTTATATGCCTCGTGGTCAAATTTCATTTTTCCCATTTCTTCATAATACTCATCTGGAAGTCTTGCTCCAGAGATACCTTCTAGTAACGGCCCTACAAGGCCATTCATCACAGGCTCAACAATACTAAGTGACTGCCCTATAATTTCTCCAAGATCAAGATCTAGGTGTACATTATCAAGATCGCTTAGATTATACACTTTTACATCTCCATAACCTCCTTTACTTGTAACTCGTACCTGGTTACTATTACCACTCACGTCAAGATCCCAAGACCTTGCTGCTTCACTTGCATTTTCTCCCTCTACATAAGCCTCTATTGAGACTTCATTTTTGTTCCAAGTTTCAAAAATCACATCTGCATAACGTGTGTCTACATCTATCTGCACGTCTTTGTTTACAGAAAACCGCTCGTTTAATTTTGTTTTTTTAGCCTGCGCAAATACGCTCCCTGATGCTACAAATAGTAACATCATCACTGGCCATAATATCTTATACTGTTTCATCTTATACCGTTTGAATGGCTGCTTCATGTTGAGCAGCGTTTTTCATTTCTTTAAGTTTTGCTTTGAGCTTTATCATAAGCTCCACACGCAATTTTAAGTTTTCTATCATTGCGTTTACCATCTCTTCACTTACACCACTTTCGGTAATCTCACGATTGAGACTTTTATACTCTGCATCAAGATCTGATAGCTGCTTCATAAAGGCATCTATAAGCTCCTTGTTATCATCTGTTATCTCAAGGCGGGCAATCTCTAGGTTTACACTAGCGAGGTAGTAATCTTCTACTTTTTTAAATTCTGGTGATATAGCACTTAATAAGATTTCTGGTTCTACCGTTTCTGTATTTTCTGGAGTAGATTGTACTATGGGTGCGTCTTCCGCTTTCGCGAAAGCGTTATTATACACCATCATTACAATAGCACCAGCTACAATAAGTACGGCTGCTATCTTCATCCATAAAAATATACCGCCTTTAGGCTTAGAAGATTTCTGCTCTTCTGGCATACGCTCTTCAAGTAATTGCTCAAAACGTGATAAGTGGCCTTCTCGCAGCTGCTCTTGCTCACCGCTCTCGCTCTTGATAAGCTCTCTAATATCCTGTGCCATAATTAAGGGTCTTTAAGTGTTGTTGAAGCTTCTTCTTACCGCGGTGCACCAGCGTTCTAGAAGCGACTTCTGTAATCTGTAATATCTCTGAGATCTCCTGGTGATCGTATCCCTCTATTAAGAATAGCATAAGAGGATACTCATATCGCTCAGGAAGCTCACTGATGGTTTTCTTAATGTGGTCTACGGTTACCCCGTCTGCCACATTCCAATCATTATCATCATCTACCTTGCCCATTACTTCCTCATTAAGTGGGATAAGTGTTGCTTTTTTTGCCTTGATCATATCGAGACTTTTATTAATCACGATGCGCTTAAGCCAGGCTCCAAAGGTGACTTCTCCCGTAAACTGATGAAGCTTTGCAAAGGCATTTATAAAGCCCTCGTGCATTGCCTCTTCTGCCTCAAATGCATTTTTCAAAAATCTAAAGGCTACACAATACATACCATCACAGTATTTATTGTACAGCTGCAGCTGTGCCTTTCTATCATTTGCCTTGCATTTTTGTATGAGATCACTAACTAGCAAAATGGATGGTTGGTTTTGATTGGTTTATTATTGCTATTCTTCTTAAAGACGAGGTCTTTTTTGCAATGTTGCAAAAAGTTTTATTTTTTTGAGTTAACAGCCCATTAAGATACTATTAGATTATAAATAAACTATTCATAAATTTTAAGTAATAATGAAGTAAGACTATTTTAAATACTGCGTCTAGTCTATATTTGAAGCTCAGTATATGAATCACCTCGATATTGCATATGAAAATCTTAACGACCTGCTAGACGAATGTTTCTGGGCAGAGCGTCGCTATTTTAATGCTGCAGAAGAAATTGAGATTACAGAGTACAAAAGATTTCTAGCTAAGGAAAGTGTAAGCCGTAATAAGTTTTGTCACAAGATAGTATCCCGAATGGCAGAAGAAGGTATCACGCCAAACAGGCTAGATATTGTAAAGGGTAGTGCAGATCGTGACTGGCTAGATGTAATAGCTGCTATGGAGCATAAAACACCTACAAACATTGTGGGCGCTTGTATGATTCAAGACGAGATGGTACTCATACTCCTCAAACGTCTTATAGATGACAGCTGGTTACCCGTACATATACTAGAAGTGCTTGTACCTATGGAGTTCCAGATAAAGCAATCACACGCAGATCTTGCAAAGCTTAAAGCCAAGGTTAAAAAGAAGTACAAAGACTTATAACTCTAGTTTTACTTCTTTACACTTGGCAGTTCTTTTAGGGATAAAACGCAACTCTTAAACTCATATAATTATGAAGAAAGTAGTAATTTGGTACTTCTGTGAGTAAAGATGCTACACATATCAACAAGAGTATTAATCCTGCGTTTTACAAGACTCGTAAAAGGCAAAAAACTATAAATACTCAAGAACTAGCAACTGCTATTGCTCAAGGAGATATCACGGCACTCTCTCAAGGCATCACTCTCATTGAGAGCACTGTACAATCACATCAAGATAAAGGACAACAACTTATAGAAGCTTGTCTAAGTAAGGCTAATAAATCTGTAAGGATAGGTATTACTGGCGTGCCTGGCGTGGGCAAGAGTACTTTTATAGAAACCTTTGGCAACTATCTTACCTCACAAGGACATAAAGTTGCCGTACTAGCGGTAGACCCTACAAGCTCAGTCTCCCACGGTAGTATACTAGGTGATAAAACTAGAATGTATACACTTGCTCAAAACCCTAATGCTTATATACGTCCCAGCGCCTCAGGAAAATCACTGGGAGGTGTAGCTCGTAAAACTAGAGAGGCCATCATCCTTTGTGAGGCTGCAGGTTATAACGTGATTATAATCGAAACGGTGGGTGTAGGTCAGAGCGAGACCATCGTACACTCTATGGTAGACTTCTTTTTGCTACTCAAACTAGCTGGGGCTGGTGATGAGTTACAAGGCATTAAAAGAGGTATTATTGAGATGGCAGATGCCATTGTGATCAATAAAGCAGACGGTGGCAACACAAAAGCTGCAAAGCTGGCTAAGACCGCTTTCGCGAAAGCGTTACATCTCTTCCCTCCTAAACCCAGTAACTGGACACCAAAGGTTACAACCTGTAGCGCGCTAGAAAACACGGGGATTCAAGAAGTATGGCAACTCATATCTGATTATACCACAACAACAAAAAACTCAACTTTCTTTGAAACTAAAAGAGCTGAGCAAAATAAATTCTGGCTACTACAAACTATAGAAAATAAGCTCAAAGACGCCTTTTATGCAAATGAGAAGGTGGTAGGTAAACTAGATGTTGTCTTATCTAAAGTAGCTCTGGGAGAGGTTTCTCCATTTATAGCCGCACAGCAACTATTAAAACTCGCTAATGAATAAGATAATACTTATAGTTCTCTGTCTGATAGTAATCACAGCTTGTAAATCTTCATTTGAACCTATTGCTATTAAAGAAAACCAGCTGTCACAAGAAAGTAAAGACATTGCTCATAATGCTGCACTTTTTTACTTTAACCACTGTAAATCACCACAAGATCAAAAACTACTAAAGGAATGGTTAGATGGTCCTAAAGTAAGTAATGGATTAAGTAAAGGGCTCTCTGTAAAAAAAATAGAATGTACTTGTGAATTGATAAATAAAGACTTTGGCAAGCTAGAGAATCTAGAATTAGGGAAGATATATGGCAATGGTCATTCTGTTGTAATGTACAATTATAAAGCCACCTATAGCAAGCTTACAGAGCCAGCAAAAATATCTATATACCTAGATTTCCGCAACATTCTTAATGGTGTGAGTATACGTAAGGAGTATAAAGATACTTATACACCATTTACCCCTGGTAAAGAGTGTCAAGATCTCTGACCATATTTCACAATCAAAAACTGCTGTAATTTATAAAGACCATAGCCTATCGCTGCTCCTATAATCCACCCAGTAAGGACATCACCAGGATAATGTACTCCCACATAAATGCGACTATAACCCACTACTGCAGACCAAAAAAGTAAAAAGAAAATCAAATTCTTATAACTACGCCTAAGCGCTAGACCTGCAAAAACGGCAACAGCCATACTATTACCAGCGTGTGCAGAATAATATCCATAACGACCACAGCGCTCTGCAATGTATCTTATGGTAGCTTCAAAAGCGGCAACTCTACACGGTCTTGGTCTCATAAAACCGTGCTTAAAAGCATTTGCAAGCTGGTCCACCCCAGTAATGAGTAATGCTACACATACCACAGTAATGAGTGTACCCTTTATCCCGTACTGCTTGTAAATAAAGAAAAGTAAGAGCGCATATAAGGGTATAGAGCTAAGCTTATTTGTTACAATAAGCCAGAACTGATCCCAGGTGGTACTACCCAGACCGTTTAAGAACAAAAAAAGCTCTTGATCATACTGTACGAGTTGCTCCATTACCTACTCGTTCTCAAATTTTTCCATTTCGGCGTCGTACCACTCTGTAGCTTCTTTTATAGCATTTTCGGTCTCTGAGGCAAGCTCATCTTCGTCTTGACGGTCAAACTCTTCAAACCACTCTATCTCATCAATAGTGAGGTCTATTATAAAACGAGGAAACTCTGTATGAATCACAAAAATATGATCAGAAAAATCTGAATTATCACCTAGTAAAAACTTTGGTACTGTCATAATTATCTATTTATATATCTCTTGTTATGGTGCGGTTACACCCCACTTATCAACTTTTTACTAAGGTAGTTAAATCTAAAATATAGCATTGTGGCAGATGCTGTGAGCCCTACCAGTAGCCCTACCCAGATGCCTTGAACACCCATTTGCGCCTCTTTTCCAAAATACCACATCACCGGGAAGCCTATTACCCAGTAAGCTATAAAACATATCACCGTAGGGATATTTACATCTTGTAAACCTCTTAACGCACCTAGAATTGTAACTTGTACTCCATCACTGAGCTGAAACAATGCTGCGACAACAAGTAATTGTGCCGCCATAAAAATCACCTCCGGATTATCTATATAAAAAGGAGGTAACCAGTCTTTGAGCACTATAAAACCTACAGCAAAGACCGCCTCGATAAGGAAACAAAGTATAAAGATAGAAAAAGCGATACGTCTCAAGTTTGGATAATCCCTTTTCCCCTTTTGGTTTCCTACACGTATGGTACCAGTGACTCCCAGCCCTACAGCTATCATAAATGTCATAGACGCAAGGTTAAGCGCAATTTGATTTGCCGCCTGGGCATTAGTCCCCAGAATTCCAGATAAGAAAATAGCCGCCGTAAACACACCTACTTCAAAAAGCATTTGTAAAGCTGTGGGAAAACCTAATTTTATAAGTGTTTTAAACTCGCTAAGCTGTATGTGACTTGCACCATCCCAGAAAAAGTAAGATTTAAATTTACGTTTTCGAGAAAGCATAAAAATGAGCAGCCCCAGCATAAAAAATCGTGATATGAGTGTTCCCCAGGCAGCCCCCTCAACCTCAAGCCTTGGGAAAATCCAAATCCCGTAAATGAGCACATAGTTAAATAAGACATTTATAATATTTGCAAGTATAGTAGCATACATCGCATATTTAGTTTGTGACAATCCATCTGCAAACTGCTTAAAAGCTTGAAAAATCATAAGCGGAATCATAGACAACGCTACAATCTCAAGGTACGGTATCGCAAGCGCTACCACCTCTGGCGGTTGATCTAGCATATACAAAACCGGCTTTGCAATAAGCAAGGTTACAAAAAGCAACACACCGTTTACAGCACACATAATCACCCCGTGGTGAAAGTGCAATCGCCCCTTCTCTATATTACCCTGACCATCTGCCTCTGCCACAAGTGGCGTAATGGCAAAAGAGAAACCTATACCTATAGAGAGTGCTATAAATACGAGACTATTACCCAGACTTACTGCTGCCAGTTGTGCGGCACCTAGCTGTCCTACCATCAAGTTATCTGCAAGAGCTACAAGTATATGACCCAGCTGCCCCAGCATTATAGGAAATGCTATTTTAAGGTTTGTGCCAAATTCTTTTGTGTAGTCTGAAAACTGCATTGGGTTGGTTTTTTACGCTTTCACGAAAGCGCAAAAATACTTCATCCATAAACAAAGACCGAGTAGTTTAATAGCAAATTCTTATCTTAAGGCAGTAATCACATTGTACATCTCACCTATGCTCACTAACCCTATAGAAATAGACCTAGCTTTAAGAACACTTATTAAAGCACACGAAGACAAGCTACAACTCAGAAAAGACGACAGCGCAGGTCTTGAGGCGGCGGGAACTATACCCACAATGCAAGGCAAACAAAAAGTAGATGGTCATTACTTTGCAAGTGTGATACCTAAACCCAAAGACTGCAGACTTTACTTCTTCCCTATTTATACAGATGTTGCGGCTTTTACAGACCTAGACCCTGCGCTTAAAAAATGTCTTAAGGGCAAGAGTTGTTTTCATATAAAAAAAATGGACGCCTCGCTAGAAGCATCCATTAGTGATATGATAGATAAAGGGATTGCCATTTATCAAGAAAAAGGCATTATCTAAAACCCTTATTGCTTTATGGGTGCCTGTATTAATTTGGCAGGCTTTTGAATATAATTATCCATTAAGTACACTAGACTTGTCATAGTTGCTGCGCCTAGTTCTAGTTCTCGTTTATTTACCGCATCAAAAGTATCATTTGCTGCGTGATGATGGTCAAAATAACGTTGCGAGTCTGGTCGTAATCCAGCTAGTACAATGCCATCATTTGTAGCTTTAAGTGGACCAATATCTGCACCACTACCTCCTCTTGTAAAGTCGTGTATGAGGTAAGGCTCAAAAAGCGATTTCCAGCTTAGTACTTCATTATAATTACGATCATCTGTATCAAATGAGAAGCCTCTAGGTGTAAACCCACCTGAGTCACTCTCTAGTGCAAAGATGTGTTGCTCACCTTTTGCCTTAGCTTCTTCTGCATATTTTCTGCCGCCACGTAAACCGTTTTCTTCATTCATAAATAATACCACGCGTATGCTATGCTTAGGCTTATATCCTACAGCCTTCATAAGTCGTAACACTTCCATACTCTGTACAACTCCTGCACCATCATCGTGAGAGCCATCTCCTAGATCCCAAGAGTCTAGATGACCACCTATAACCATATATTTATTAGGAAATTCACTCCCGGTTATCTCACCTATCACATTGTACGACTCAACTTCTCCCATATTTTTACAAGACATCTTGTAAAAGAATTTTAACTCTGGATTGAGCTTTAAAGATGTACTTAACAGGTTTGCCCCTTTTGTACTTATGGCAGCTGCAGGTATACGTTTTGACGCAGGTAAATCTCCATAAGACATAGACCCCGTATGTGGGTAATCATCTATACTGTGCGTAACAGATCTTACTATCACTCCCACTGCTCCTAGCTTCGCAGCCTCCATAGCTCCTGCATATCGCTGGTCTACACAACCACCATACGCTTGAAAGGTGCGTATAAGCTCATCATTCATAGGGCGATTATAAAAAACTATTTTACCCTTTACATTTTCTTCTCCTAGTGCTTTGAGCTCTTCTATGCCCATTACCTCTACTACGTTTGCTCTAAGTCCTACAGACTTAGTCGCCACAGATCCTCCTAGTGCGCAAATAGGCACAGAGGTTATGCGTGCATTTTCTCCTTCTATATGTGCTCTTTCTGCCTCGCCGCGTATCCACTTAGGTACCATTACTGGTTGTAACCATACTTTGTCAAGGCCTGCTTTTTCAAGTTCGGCTTTTGTCCAGGTTACGGCTCTTTCGGCACCTAGACTTCCGCTTAGGCGAGAGCCTATGTCATTAGAGAGGTGATCTAGCCACTGGTAGCTCTGCCCTTTTGTTAATGCTTCTGTATAGATGTTACGTACGGTGATTGAGTCGTTTTGCGCTTTCGCGAAAGCGGAAACCCCCACCACCAAAGCAACCGTAAAGATATTTTTGAGTACTTTATTCATTTTCTAACTGTTCTTTGTATGCTGAAAGATTTGCTTTTGTTTTATCATCTAGTTCTGGCTCTTGTATATCTTCATATTGCGAGAGTGTCTCTAGTAGAATGCTTGCAACTGCTAGACGAGCAGCGGGTTTATTATCTGCAGGGATAACGTACCACGGTGCCTTATCTGTGGAGGTGCGGTTTATAGCATCTTCATAATAAGTTTGATAGGTACCCCATAGCTTGCGCTCTTTGAGGTCGCCGGCAGAAAATTTCCAATTTTTTTCTTTTTTCTCCAGACGACGTAGCAGTCTATTTTTTTGTTCACCTTTTGACAAATGCATAAAGAACTTATAGATAAGTGTCCCGTTTTCTACAAGATGCTTTTCAAAGTTTTTGATTTGCTCAAAGCGCTTATCCCAGAAAGCGTCATTTACATCTTCTACCGTGTGGACATCTGGTAGGTTTTCACCTAGAATATACTCGGGATGTACACGCGTGACTAGTACATTTTCATAATGTGTGCGATTGTGCACGCCAAATTTTCCTCTCTGAGGTAGTGCGATATAGTGACGCCACAGGTAATCGTGACCCAGCTCAAGATCTGTAGGTACTTTAAAGCTCTGTACCTCAACACCACGAGCATTAAAGTCTTTAAAGACTTCTCTTATAAGGCTGTCCTTACCAGAAGTATCCATACCCTGTAAACATACTAGTACCGCATACTTATCGTGTGCGTACATTGTGTCTTGAAGTTTACCGAGCTGCTTGCGTACTTTTTTGAGTTTTTTCTCTAGTTCTTTTTCTTCTTGATCTTGAAAAAGCGTCGTGCTCTTATCTGAAAGTTTTACGGGCGCTGTTACCTTAAATGTGTTGTAATCCATATCACTCATACCATCTGTTATTTACTTGCAAATAGTTTTACATCTCCCTCTGTGACCTCTGGACCACTTAAGATAATAAGACGCTCAACCACGTTGCGCAATTCTCGTATATTACCTGTCCAGTCATAAGCTTTTAAAAGGTCTATGGCTTTGCTTGAAAAAGTTTTAAGCGCGGTGCCCTGCTCTTGTGAGATCTTCTTTGCAAAATGTGCTATAAGGATAGGAATATCGTTACGACGGTCATTAAGTGCAGGTACTTTGATTAGTATAACCGCAAGCCTGTGATATAAATCTTCTCTAAAGTTTCCATCTGCAATTTCTTGCTTTAGGTTTTTATTAGTCGCTGCTACTACGCGCACGTCTACTTTAATGTCTTTATCACTACCTACTCGCTGCACTCTACTTTCTTGTAGTGCTCTTAGTACTTTGGCTTGTGCAGATAGGCTCATATCGCCTATCTCATCAAGAAATATGGTACCTCCATTTGCTGCTTCAAATTTTCCTGCGCGATCTTTATTTGCACTTGTAAAAGCTCCTTTTACGTGGCCAAAAAGTTCACTTTCTATAAGCTCAGATGGTATCGCAGCACAATTTACCTCTACGAGTGGTCCTTTAGAACGTTCACTTTTTTCGTGTAGCCAGTGCGCCACAAGTTCTTTACCTGTTCCATTGGGTCCTGTAATGAGCACGCGGGCATCTGTAGGAGCCACCTTCTCAATCATCGCTTTAATCTGCCCTATTTCTTCACTCTCACCTACCATCTCGTACTTTTTGCTCACTTTCTTTTTGAGCTTTATATTTTCTACCACGAGCGTTTTGCGGTCTAGTGCGTTGCGCACGGTATTAAGTAATCTATTGAGGTCTGGTGGTTTTGATATATAATCAAAAGCGCCCAGGCGCATTGTGTTTACAGCCGTATCAAGATCACCGTGACCAGAGATCATTACCATAGGCACTTCTGGCTTGAGTTTACGAGCAGCCTCTAGTACCTCAACACCATCCATTTTTGGCATTTTAATATCACAAAGTACAAGGTCATAATCTTCTTCTCGAATTTTATTTATACCCTCTAGGCCATCTCCAGCTTCTTCTACCTGATAGTCCTTACTCTCTTCAGATAATATCTTGGTAAGAACGCGTCTTATCGCAGCCTCATCTTCTATAATTAAAATCTTTGCCATTATTATAATTTAAATTTTATTCCAGAACGACCATAAAAGGTGTTCTTATCATTTATTGTAAAAACGTCATTACGATCTCCATCACGTAGTCGTATGTCGTTTATAACAGTGTGTCCAGCATAAAAATAAAACACTAGATGTTTTGTAAAGCAATATTCATACCCTAATCCAAAAAGGGCTACCGTCATAGAGATACTCTCTGCTGTTTCAAACTCCCCTTCTGGTATATTTACTTCTACATTATCTTGAATGTTTGCATAAAAACCATCCAGACTTAAAAAACTCTGAATGATATGCTCTCTGTTTTTACCAAAATAGCGTTTTATATTAGACTTAGGCACCCCTAAGGTAAACGACCAGTCTGGATGAAACTCACGATAGTAATTTACAAAAGGTAATGGAAACGGTCTACCCGACTCTGTATCATATCTCCCACCTATAATAAGTCTCCACGGTTTATCAAGACCATCTTTAGTTTTATCATTAATAAAATATACTGCCCCAGTGTGTACTACATCACTGCTAGAAAAGGTTTCTGTAGTAAAGTTTGAAGTAATTCTTGAACCTATCTTTGCACCTAAACGCCACTTGTCATTCAGCTTTTGTGTATAGCCTAGCGAAAAACTAAAAGATTGAAATCTGTCTAGGTCCTTGCGACTAAAAGGAGTAACATCTTCAAATTTTAAATTTACATTTCGGTACTCAAAACCTGGCACTAAATAAACATCTTCTTTAAGTTTTACAGGTACGTTTATGAATGATCTAAACCTCCTAAAAGAATTATCTGAATCACTCTGTGGGAAATAGGTATACTCTACTCTTGCCAAATCTGTCAACTGTGCGCTCACTGTCCCTGTAAACAATAATAAAGCAATAATAAATCTGGCAGTTTTACTCATTTATAGTATCATTTTTTGGAAGTGAATTATTATCCTCAGATTTCTCCTTTGGCACAAACACTGGTCTATCAGTATTAAAAAGATGTAAATCGCGCTGCGGGAATGGGATGGTAATTCCGCTTTCGCGAAAGCGGTCATCTATCGCATATCGTAAAGCACTTTTTATTCTAGGATCTACAAAGCTGTCCCTCACACAGAAATAGAGTCCAAAATCTAGCGAACTATCTCCAAAATTTTCAAAAAGTACAAAAGGTTTAGGATGTTTTAAAATATCCGGGTGCTCTGTTGCACACTCCAGTAATATCTTTTCTACCGCTCTGGTATCGCTACCGTATGCAACACCTACTTTTACGTTTTCTCTAGTAGTTTTATGGTTCTGGGTATAGTTATATACGGTGTCTGTAATAAACTTGTGATTAGGTATTATAATGACTTTATCATCTCTAGTAAGAGCTCTAGTGGTGCGCAGTTTTATTTCAAAAACTCTACCTACACGACCATCCATCTCAATAATATCACCTGCCGAAATTGATTTATCTACCATTATCAAAATCCCGCCTATTACATCTTGAAAGACTTCTTGTAAAGCAAGACCCAGACCTACAAATAAAGCTGCAGAGGCTGTAAGCAACACCGTTATATCAATACCAGAAGCACTCATCGTTGCAAGTACTACCACTATATAGGCAATGTATTTTATAAATTTAAAAACACTTACAAACTTGAGCTTGTCATCACCTTCCATTCTACGTGTCATTAAAACACGCACCCACTTAAGCACAATACTTGTGAGTATAAATGCAATGATAAGAACAATGAGATGCCCTACGGTAAAGCCTATATGATTAGGTTCTTTACCTAGACTTATAAGTTCAAAACTAAGCCACTCTTTTATTGTGCCCCAGATGTCTTCTTCTATAATATCTTTTACCTTATCTACCGTTTCTTCTTGTAGATAGAGAAGTATCGCTAGTATTTTAACCATTTTATTAAATCTTTATAAGTAGGCTTTTTTCCATACATAAGGATCCCTACTCGGTATATTTTTGATCCAAACCACACTGTAAAAATAAAGGTGGCTATAAGTAATGTTATGGATAATATAATTTGCCATAGTGGCACTTCAAAGGGTATGCGCATTAACATCACAATAGGTGATGTAAGCGGTATAATAGAAAATACTGTTGCTACCGTACCGTGAGGATTATCTATTACTGCAAAAAAGCCTACATATATAGCCAGCATAAGTGGCATAATAATAGGCAGCATAAACTGCTGTGTATCTGTCTCATTATCTACCGCTGCGCCTATAGCCGCATAAATAGAACTGTATAAAAAGTACCCGCCTATAAAATAAATAAAGAAGCCACCCACTAGCTGTAGCAAAGGTAATTTTTGAATCTCTTGTAATAACTCTATCATCATATTAGGATCTTGAGCTATCTCTTGAGCTTGTGATGCTGCAGGATTTACAGAGGTTGCCGCAGATGGGTCTACCCCAAAAACTGCTGTAAGAACCACCAGTAATACCCCACCTACTAGAACCCATATAGCAAACTGCGTGATGCCCGCCAGTGTTGTACCTAGTATTTTACCTAGCATAAGCTGGAAGGGCTTTACAGAAGAGATAATTACCTCTATAATTCTATTGGTCTTTTCTTCTATAACAGAGCGCATTACCATATTACCATATATAATAATAAACATCATAAGAAGATACCCCGCAGCACCGCCAAAACCTGCTTTCACCCAGTTGCTCATCTTTGAGCTAGACTCACCAGAGAAGTTTTCTATACTAATATCTATCGTGCTTTTTGCAGTCTCTAGTGCCGTGAGGTTTATACCTTGTGCAACTAAGTTTTGATCTGTAATTCTTTTTTCGATGCGCTTTTCTATATCTCCTATAAAGTCATATGAGGGCGTTTCATTACCATAAAACGTAACCGGATTTGTAGCCGTTTCTGGGTTTTTTGAGATATGAATGAGGCCATAATAAACATCATCTTTTGCAACTTCTTTACCGGCATCAAGCCCTTGATCACTTAGGTTTACATAGCTTGTCTTATCTGTATTAAAAAATACAGTTTCAAATTGTCCAGACTCATCAACCACTACAATTGTGCGTTTATCTTCACTATTGAGCTGCGTTAAATAAGAGATAAGCAGTATCATACCTACCAAAATAAGCGGACTCAGAAAAGTCATTATCAAGAATGACTTATTTCTTACTCGTGCGATATACTCTCGCTTTATTATTAAAGAAAGGATGCTCATTTGTTCTGACTAACGGTTTGAATAAAAATATCGTTTACACTCGGGATCACTTCTACAAAGTGTGTTACTTGTCCATACGTTTGTAAGGTGCTTAATAGTTCGTTTGGACTACCATTATCACCCATTTCAACTCGCAATTTATGCTCATTACCTAAGCTCTTAAACTGTGCAGGAGTAACTTTAAAAGAAGATGCTAGTTGTTGTTGCGCTTTCGCGAAAGCGGTCTCATCTACCACCTGCACCCCTATATCAAACGTATTGTTTTGATATGCTCTCTTTATGGTGTTAATCTCACCATCCAAAATCTTGTTAGACTTATTTATGAGTGCAATATGATCACACAGCTCCTCCACAGACTCCATACGGTGTGTACTAAAGATTACTGTTGCACCCTCATCTCTAAGTTGTAAAATCTCGTCTTTAATAAGGTTTGCATTTATAGGATCAAAACCACTGAATGGCTCGTCAAAAATGAGCAATTTAGGCTGGTGCATTACGGTTACCACAAACTGTATTTTTTGAGCTTGTCCCTTAGATAGTTCTTGTATTTTTTTACCCCACCAGTCGCCTATCTCAAGTTTTTCAAACCAGTGCTTTGCTCTTGTTTTTGCTTCGGCCTTAGACATTCCCTTAAGCTGTGCGAGATAGAGTACTTGCTCTCCTACCTTCATAGATTTATACAAACCACGCTCTTCTGGCATATAGCCTATATCACGTATATGATGTTGTTGTAAAGGTTCTCCTCCTAAGGTCACACTACCAGTATCTGGCATTGTAATCTGGTTTATGATGCGTATAAGTGTCGTTTTACCAGCTCCATTAGGACCTAAAAGCCCAAAAATACTTCCCTCTGGTACGGTAATAGACACATCGTTAAGTGCAGTAAAGTCTCCAAACTTTTTTGAAACCGTATCTGCTACAAGTAGTGAATTCATATAAAGACGTTAATCAAGCTAAGATAGGGATATGACCTGAGTGACGTATGCGTGTTGTGTATATTTTAGGAAAATTATAAACCCGCAGATGTGAGAATAATTAAACAACGCTCACCTATGCGTAATTACTTAATTACAAAACGTCTTAAAAGCAAAACCCACCCTAGGCGTAAGCTCAGGATGGGAAAAAAAATTGCTATGAAAAAGAAAAATAACGTCAAACATTGTTTAACGTTATTCAAATATAACTTTTTTTTATGAACCCAATTAATTTGGTTTCATAAAATTTGAAAACAGCTGTTAAGAGAACATATCTTTTACCTTCTCAAAGAATGATTTATCACCTGTTTCTGGATTTGGTGAGAAGTTATCATCGGTAGCCATTTTTTCAAAAAACTGCTTTTGTTCTTTATTAAGAGTTTTAGGTGTCCACACATTTACGTGTACAAGTAAATCTCCTTTACCATATCCATTTATAGAAGGGATACCTTTACCTCGTAAACGTAATATCTTACCACTCTGTACACCCTCTTCTATTTTGATACGCACTTTACCGGTTACAGTATCTATCTCTTTTGATGTACCAAGTACGGCCTCACTTATACTTATATAGAGGTCGTAGTGTAAATTATCTCCTTCTCTTTGTAAAAAGTCGTGATCTTTTTCTTCTATTGCTACAAGTAAATCTCCAGCGATTCCATTACCTGGAGCTTCATTACCTTTACCCGTCACTTTGAGCTGCATACCATCTACTACTCCAGCTGGTATTTTGATACTTACTGTTTCCTCATCTACAATGAGTCCTTGAGCATCTGCTCCAGCAGGACGCTTGTCTATCATCTGTCCTGATCCACCACAAGTAGTACAAGGTGCACTAGTTTGCATACGACCTAAGATAGTATTCTGGATTTTTGTTACTTGTCCAGCACCATTACAGGTTGTACAGGTTTTATATGATACACCAGCTGCTTGCTTCTTACGCTTTACCTTGATTTTTTTCTCTACGCCGTTTGCTATTTCTTCTAGTGTGAGCTTCACTCGTATACGAAGGTTACTTCCTTTCACACGACGCTGACCGCCGCCAAAGCCTCCACCAAAACCAGAGAAACCACCTCCGCCACCGCCAAAAGCGCCGCCAAAGATATCTCCAAACTGGCTAAAAATATCATCCATATTCATCCCGCCACCGCCGAAGCCGCCGCCGCCTTCAAAGGCTTGATGACCATATTGATCATAGCGAGCACGTTTTTGCTCATCACTTAATACCTCATAAGCCTCTGCCGCTTTCTTAAAGTTTGCCTCTGCAGTTTCATCACCTGGGTTTTTATCAGGGTGATACTGTACCGCCTTCTTACGGTATGCTTTCTTTATCTCTGCTGCAGTAGCTCCTTTTGAGATACCTAATATGTCGTAAAAATCTTCTTTCATAATAAAAACTCAGTAAGACTGAGCACTCTTAAATCATTAAGGACGGTAGATGCTCATCTACACTTTTCCTTGTACTACTTATATTACTGTCCTGTAACTACCTTAGGAAACCGGATGATTTTATCTCCAAGTTTATACCCCTTCTCTATCACATCTACAATTTTACCCTTGAGCTTCTTGCTAGGTGCAGGTATTTGAGTAATAGCCTCGTGCTGATCTGCATCAAAAGCATCTCCAGCCTTTACTTCCATTTCTTCAAGCCCTTTAGACTTAAGTGTCTCCTTAAATTTATTGCTTATAAGGGTCATACCTTTTATGTGTACATCATCCTTATCTCCTTTAAACTCATTAAGCGCTCTATCAAAATCATCTACCACGGGTAATAAAGCTTGTATTACCTCTTGACCTGCAGTTTTATACAATTCAATACGTTCTTTTGTAGTGCGTCGTTTATAGTTTTCAAACTCTGCAAATAAGCGTAAAAACTTATCTTTCTCGGCAGCAAGATCATCTTGAGCAACTTCTAGCTCAGTACGCTCATCTTTAGGAGCCTCATTTTCGGCTTCTTTAGTCTCATTTGCCTGCTCTGCCTCGTTTACAAGCTGCTCTTGAGCAGCCTCGTCTACTGTAGTATCTTGTTTTTTATCTTCTGTTGCCATAGTGGTCTTAAATCAATTTTTTACTGAAATGGCAAAAGTACTGCCAATTGATGTAAAATGTCAAAATGTCATTGCTTTTTTAGTGCTATAAAAACAGTCTGAGTCAATCCACCTTCCCTCTTTAAAAATGCTCATTTCCAACTTTACCAAAAACTTATTTACATTAATATGATGTATTTATGAAATTATTAAGAAGACGACTATTAATAAATGTTAATTTTGCAGTTCACTAAATATATATCAAAATGAAAAAACAAATTTTAAATACTCTTGCAGTAATTGCTCTTATAGCAGGAACTGTGTCTTGTAAAGGAGACAAAACAAACGAAACTGAGGCTACCGAAGCTAAAGAAGTTGCAACCGTAGCAGATGCTATGAAATTTACTGTAGACACTAGTGCGTCTACTATAGACTGGGTAGGTAGCAAGCCAACAGAAAATCACACGGGTACTATAAACATTGAGAGTGGTGTTGTAAAAGTGGCTGGAGACAAAATTACAGGTACCTTCTTAATAGATATGACTAGTATTACTGTTACAGATCTAGAAGGTGATGGTAAAGCATCATTAGAAGGACACCTTAAAGGACAGGCTGAGGGTAAAGAAGATCACTTCTTTAATGTGGCAAAATATCCTACAGCAGCTTTTGAAGTAACTGGAGTTACAGAAAAAGAAGGGAAGAAAATGATGCAAGGTAACCTTACGATAAGAGATCAAAAGAAGAACATTGAGTTCCCTGTAACTTATAGCGTAGATGGAGCAAATATGACACTTACAAGTGAGCCATTTACAATAGACCGTACAAACTGGGGAGTAAATTATGGATCAAAATCAATCTTTGATAACTTAGGAGATAAGTTTATCTCTGATGATATCCAGCTTACTGTAAAACTTCAAGCGACTAAAGCATAAGTTAAATAAGCTATATAATTAAAAAGCCACTCTATCGAGTGGCTTTTTTTATGCGAGCAAGTCTGCTACTGCACTATCTATATCACTGTATTTAAATTTATAACCGTCTTCTTGTATTTTAAGGGCACTTACCTTCTGGCTTTCTAAAACCACCGCAGCCATATCGCCCAGCATAAGCTTAAGGGCAAACGCAGGTACTTTAGGAAGTATAAGTGGTTTACCTAACTCATCTGCCACCACTTCTGTAAACTTTTTATTGGTTACTGGTGAGGGTGCAACGCCGTTATAAACGCCAGATAATTTGTTTTCATAAATGTGATAATATATACCAGCCATATCATCTATATGTATCCACGATTGCCATTGTTTACCAGTACCTAACGGCGCACCTACTCCATAAGAAATAGGCTTCATAAGTTTAGGTAATGCACCTGCTTCTTTATCAAGTATTACCCCTGTGCGTACTCTAGAGGTCATAACATCTATTTTTTGAAACTCCAGTGCAGCTATCTCCCATTGTTCCACCACCTGACCCAAAAAGCCAGAAGCATATTCAGGGTAAGACTCATCATATAGTTTTGTAAAAGAAGACGGATACCCTCCTATAGCACTTGCAGTAATAAAATGCTTTACGTTAACTGTCTCGCCATTTTTACGCTTTCGCGAAAGCGTACTATAAAGTAACCTTGTAGTTACAACCCGGCTTTCAAAGATAGCTTTCCTATTTTCTACAGACCAGCGCTGGGCAATCGTAGCTCCAGCAAGATGAAAAATAGTATCTACACCTTCAAAACAGGCATCATCAATCTCATCTGTTTTTGTATTCCAGTAAAATCCTTTGTAATTATTTTTTGATTGTATTTTATCTTTTGATGTTGTTAGATAGTTAACATCAATTCCATTATTGTGACATAATTCTGTTAGGGCTGTCCCCACTAATCCCGTAGCACCTGTGATTAAAACTTTCATCTAATTATTTTGCATTCAGCAACTAAAGATACGAACGGCACCAAAGTATAGGTCCACATATGTAAGAAAATTATGCCATTTTTAACACTATTCCTTACCATCTACATAATCCTGAAGATAAGCATAGCGTGGTGTAAGCTTACCATATTGTGTCATACGAGCGCGCTCAAGTATACCATCTTTATCACCGTTAAAAAACGCAGGAATGACGTGTTCTAAAAATAATTCACCAAAACCTTCACTAGCATCCTTAGGTAACTCACAAGGAAGATTATCTACCGCCATCACAGCTATCACGCTCTTATTCTTATAGTTATCTTCTTTCTCAGTATGTGGATTGTACCCATAAAAAGGCTCAGCAATAGTAGATGGTCTTATGGTGCTTGCCACGGGGCCATCTATATCACAAGATATGTCTGCAACTAGGTTGATTTTAAAATCTAGGTGTTTTGCGTCTTCTCGTGTAAATAAGTAAGGGGCTCCATCTCCATAAAAATGACCCGCTATAAAGTAGTCTGTAACTTTTGCATACTTCATAAAATCGCTCTCATAACCAGAAGGATCTTTATAAAACTCTGCTCTGCTACCTGGCTGTCCATCTGTTCTTTTATTATACTCTAGTACATCTATGAGGCAATATACTGGCTCTGTAAATTCTTGACTTAAGTATTCTTGATCTGTCACCTCTCTTATCTTAAGGTGATCTAGTATTTCTTTTGCGCCTCTAGCTACTTTACCACTTCCAGAAAGACAAATTTTTATGGCAGATACTGAGATTTTATCAAGTTCTGCTTTTACGGCATTAAGATCTGCTAGGTTCTCTACTTTAGGAAGCGCAAATAGGTTATCGCGTTGTCCAAGTAATCTAAAACCGTTGTAAGCGCCTACTAGTCCTGCATAACGGCCAAAACCTATAAGACGTGCTCCATTTGCTCTAGTAATAACCTCGTGATCATACATCTCGATATTTTTATCAAGAATAGCCTTGAGCAACTTGCGGTTATAAGGCTGCTTTTTTATGGTGTGACTAAAAAAGAAATACTTTTTACCAGGTATTAAAGCATCAAGAGGCACTTCCTTCACTCCTATCATTACATCTGCATCTGTAATATCTTCCTCTACATCAAAACCATTTATAGTGTATGCCATATCTGGAAAGACGCGTATGTCTGACTCTTCTACTACAAAACTTGCATCTTCAAACTGCTCTCGTGCTTCGGCTAGTTTTTCTGGTGAGAAAACAACTCTTCTGTCTGGTGGATTCTTACGTTCTGTGATGATGGCAAATTTCATAATGTGTGTGAAGTTTTGGCAGGGTATATTGTTGGTATAGCTTTTGCATTTTATTAAGAGCAAATATAAGGTTTAGTGCTATATTTGCTATTCCGCTTTCGCGAAAGCGTACAAGAGAACTTATAATGTTTACAGCTTATGAGTTAAGGAGTACCTGTGAGAGTGATACTACTGGGGTCGACTGGTTTTGACAGCGAGATCAATGGTATTGTAAGCGTGTCGAGCGCTGGAAAATAGCTCGTAAATCTCATATTTCAACTTTTTTAAACGGCGAGAATAACTACGCCCTAGCTGCATAATCTGAATTATAGTAAGATTACGCCTCGGTCTACAAGGTAGACAAGCAGGAAGTCACTCGAGAGCCTTGGTTTACGGCAATCGATATAGTGACTTCGTAAAAGTAAACCTATCTCTTGTAGGGCTTTGATGCGAGAGAGAAACTTGATTGAAGATAAGGGGTGCGTTGGTAGTCACTGACCGGCAATCTCACGAAAATCTAAACAGAGACTACACACGTAGAAAGCAGTAACATTGCTTGTTTGGACGAGGGTTCGAATCCCTCCGACTCCACAATTAAACCCCGTAACACTAGTGTTTATGGGGTTTTTTATTTTTAGGTGACAAATAATACGTTGACAATTTATGACGCTATGAGTTTACGTTGCTATTTTTAAGTGCTTGTTTATTGTGCTTATGAGTTGCGAAGTAGATATAGGTTTTGATACATAGTCAGTAAAGCCAGCATTGAGCATTTTTTCTTTATCACCAGACATAGCGAGACCGGTCTGGGCAATTACTTTTATTTGTTTATTTGTTTTCCTTATCTCTACTAGAGCTTCGTTACCATCCATCTCTGGCATATTTATGTCCATTAATACTAGATCTAGTGAGGGGTTTTCATTAACAATTTTTACGGCCTCCTTTCCATTAATAGCCCGTATAACGGTACAGTTATAATTAGAAAGACAAGCTTTTATGTAAAGAAAACTCAAATTATCATCTTCGGCTACTAAAATTGTAAAATCACCATTTTCCAAAGTTGTTTCATTAGGGTCATTTACAATAGTAACCTTATCTGCTACTTGTTTATAAGGAATTGTAAAATAAAATATTGATCCTTCACCTGTTTTTGATTCTATCCATACAGATCCATTCAAAATTTTAATTAGACCTTTTACAATAGATAAACCTAATCCTACACCTAGATTATGAGTTTGCTCTCTCTTACCCTGCGTAAATCGGTCAAAGATGTTTTTTTGTTCTTCTTCGTCTATTCCTATTCCAGAATCTTTAACATAGAATTGTAGTATTTCTTCTTTTAAAGTGTAGCCAAATTCTATAGAGCCCTCCTTTGTAAATTTTATTGCGTTTTCGAGCAGGTTAGATAATATTTGAACGAGTTTATTTTCATCAGTTTCTATAGCGCTGTCTGTATCTGATAGCCCCTTATTAACTTCAAGTTTAATATTTGTACCTTCTAGTTTTAATTGATATTTTGAATATAAATCATCAATAAGGGTATTGAGATTAAGGTGAGAATTTTCAATATTTATGATGTTAGACTCTATCTTAGAGATATCAACAATGTTAGAGATAAAGCTCAAAAGACGGTGTCCTTCTTTTTCTAAAAGTTCTAGATAAATATCCTTTTTTTCTTCAGATATGTTTTTTCTCCTTAGTAATTCCGAAAAGCCTAAAATACCATTCATTGGGGTGCGCATCTCGTGGCTTAAATTTGCAAGAAAAGCAGACTTTAACCTATCACTCTCTTCGGCTTTCTCTTTGGCGCGTATAAGTTCACAAGATAATTTCTTTTGCTCGGTTATATCTTGATTAGTTCCCGCAAGGTTTATTACTTTTCCATCCTCTCCCATCACAGGCTGACATATTGCTCTTATAGTCTTTTGTGGACGATTAGAAATACAAATTCTATACTCTATATTATATGGCTCTCCTACTGTTATTGCTTTGTCTACAGCATTTTTAAGAAGTTCCATATCATCTGGATGTACTCTCTCCACTACGCTTTCATAATCTGGTAATTTCTTTCCATAGTCAAAACCCCAAATATTATACATTTCTTTAGACCATTCCATCTTCATACCAGATGGTCTCACTAGCCAACTACCAATTTTTGCGAGGGCTTGAGCATCACTGAGATCATTTTCCGTTTTATCTAATAATAGTTTGGCTTTAAGTTTATCCTTTTCATTTTGTCGCTGTTCTGTTATATCAATAAAGACCGTAACTATCTCTGTAATTTCTCCTACATCATTAAGTACGGGAAAACCATTAAGAGTTGTCCATTTTACCTCATTATCATTATCACCTAGAAGCCCGATAATTTGGTTATTTATAGACTCTTTAGTTTTTGATATTTTATTTACGGGATATTCTGATAATGCTAGTGGTGACTTATCTAAATTTATAAGTTTAGGATTGACGTAACGAAGCGCCATTTCTTGCATACCTTCTTGGTCTATACTCAATATTTCTGAAGCCCTATCATTGCATTGTACTATTGAAGTATCTGGGGCGTGTACCACAACGCCAGCTTCTAGGTTTTGCATTAAAATTCTAAAACGTCGTTCGTTTGCCTCGGCACGTTCCTTTGCCTCTTTTATTATGGTTTCTGTCTTAAAACGCTCTGTAATATCGTGTATAACACCTACTATAAAAACTTCACCTTCATTATCTATAAAGCGTGTCTTTCTAGTAGAAATTCTTTGTGTCTCTCCACCTCGTATAGTAATAGACTCTTCATTTATACTCTCTATACCATCGCGTATAAGCTTTCTGTCAATCTCTAAAAAAGCATCCCTTTCCTCTTTTGTTACGTCTTCTGCAAGAGTTTTACCTATAATATCTAATCTATCAAAACCAAAAAGCTTGCAAAATGCATCATTAACTACAAGGAGTCTACTTTGATCATCTTTTACAAAAACAGGGTCACCTATATTATCAATAATATTATTAAAATGGTTTTTACTTTTCTCAGCTTCTTCCTTTGCTCTTATAAGTTCTTGATCTAAGAGTTTTTGTTCGGTAATATCTTGACCTGTTCCTTTTAAGCTTACTACGGTTCCATCAAGACCCATTACTGGCTCACATATGCCTCTCACTACTTTTTGTGTTCCATCTGGAAGACATACTTTATGCTCAATATCATAAGGAATTGCAGAGTCTATAGCTCTTTGTACAGAAACATTCCATAACTCTAAATCTTCAGGGTGTACGCGTTCAATAAGCTGTTCATAATGAGGAGCTCCTTGGGCAGGATCAAAACCCCAGATAGAAAACATAGCATTAGACCATTCTATTTTTCGTGTGGAGATATCAAATAACCAGCTACCTACTTTTGCAAGAGTTTGTGCTGCTTTTAAGTCATTTTCTATATTCTTAATATCAGTAACATCTTGTGTTACTCCAAAAACTTTTCCGTTTTCAACTTCTATCGCTAGATGATTTAAATGTCTTATCTCACTATTAGATCTTAAAATACTAAATTTAAAAGGCTTCATACCTTTACCTTTGTAAAGCCCTCTAATGATATCATTTACTTTTTCTCTATCTTCCTTTACAACAAATTGCCCCACATTCAGGCTTGTAAGCTCCATCTCTCCTCTCTTCAGCCCAAAAATATTAAGCATTTCATCAGACCAGTAAACAGCACCGGTTTTCCAATCCCACTCCCAGCTGCCTATTTTCCCAATTTTTTGAGCCTGTTGTAAATTTAATATCGATTTTTTCTTGGCATTCTCTGCCTCCTTAAGCGCACTTATGTCTTGTATAGTAACTGGAACCGTTTTTTGCTCAAATAAATTTTGCGGTAGGTTAAGAGATATCATAGCCGCAAACTCATCTCCTTTGAGCGTTTTGTAATTTACTTCTGATGAAAATGCTTTCTCATTGTTCCAAATAGCAACTATAAGATTTACAAACACTTTAGTCGCTCCTTCGCCAAATGTGCGTTGTATATTATCTAAAAAATCTTGTTTACTACTTGCTTTAAAAAGCTTTAAAGTAGCCTCATTAACACTATTAATCTTCAAGCTTTGTAATAATAAGAACAACGTATCGGGATTTTCCTTTAAGTACTCCCTTATATCAGAAATTTTATGTGTTCTTATTCTTTCTATTTCTTTATACACCAAGGTAAAATCTTCATTCCATATAGATATGGTAGAATTATCAAAGAGCGTCTTATAACTCTGTTCTCTCTCAGATTTTAAAACCGCTATCTCCCTTTCTAATTCTTGGTACGTAGGCTTCTTATCTAACGTCATACTTTTTATAGCTTTAGCCATATCATTCTCCCCATTTACACAGTTAACAGTCTTATTTACTGAACTTTAAAATAAAACTATCAAAAATTTATTATATCGTGGTCACAAATTTTAAAAAGATTGATACCGCTTTCGCGAAAGCGTACATAAACTCATTAAAATCACCTTAACGCTGTTTTTTTTATAAGGTATAAGACAAAACACTACGATAAAAAGTTCCTTAAAGACCAGATCGAATGTATTCTTGATAATTTCTTAAGGTAAACGGGAGGCTTTTAGAAACTAATGGAAAGGTTTTATATTATTTTTACAATTCAGAAAAATATATTGGTATAAGCAATTATCTAGCTTAACCACTTAACTGCACATTGTGTTATGAATGAGCCCCTATCGCATCTTACACCTTATACCGAGGCAGAAAAATTTGTTTACTGCCTTGAGGCAGTTCCAGATGTAGAGCTAGAAGCCACGACAGCTGTTTTAAAAACCCTAGAAGATATTGCCTTAACGCAAGGAATTACTAGTATTTACAAAAGTTGCGACACTATAGAAGGACTAGAAGATAGCCTAAATACGCTCATTTATGATGACCATAATTTTAAGGATTATGAAATTATATATCTCATAATGTCTGGCCAGCCCAATAATATTATGCTCAATGATTACTATTATAGCATTGAGGAGATAGCCGAAATTTTTGAGGGGAAGATGACCGGTAAAATCATTCATTTTTCAAACAGAAAAGCTCTAGATCTTACTGATGAAGAGTCACAATACTTTTTAGATGTAACTGGAGCAAGAGCCATATCTGGCTATGGATCAAGGAATAAAGACATCTTAAGTTATAATACTATAGACAGGGTGTTTATTACTATGTTTCAAGAAAATGATGACTTTAAAGAAGTTGTAGAACAGATGTTTCAAAAACATTACAAACTCTGTAAGCTACTAGACTTTAGACTATACTATTAATGCAAATACTTAAAATATAGTAGTTTAAGAGACCGCTTTCGCGAAAATTCTCTCGAAATTGATAAATCTCGTTTACAAAAAATCGCTATTCATATTTTTTTGTCAATCACTGACGATAATTACTTTCAAAACCAGCTCAAGTGCTGGTTTTTTTACTCTCTTATAGTATCAAACTTAAATTAAATCCTCTTTGGAGTACATCGTACTCATTCCGAAAGGATTATAAAAAGACGCAACAATTTTATTTAGATTAGTTCTAAATAATTTTGATTATGCAAAAATCATCTATTAGTTTTGCGCTCTATTTATATTTAATCTAAATAAAAACAATCAATGAAATATTTATTACTCTTTACACAATTACTGTTTTTATCTGTAGTAGTTGCTCAAGACAAACCCACCATAAGTGGAACAGTAAAAGGAATGCATAATGAAGTTATTCCTTTTGCAAACATTTATATACCAAGTTTAAAGAAAGGTACCGTAGCAGATGAACAAGGTGTTTATACCTTATCAATAAAAAATGATGGTAATTACAAGATTCAAATAAGCGCTGTGGGTTTTGTAACAAAAACGGAAGACATAACTTTTACGTCAAATAAAACAGTAAACTACAACTTCATACTAGACCTCGACAACTCTCTCGAGCAGGTTGAAGTTTTTGGGAGGCGCAATAGTCATCCAGATAAAATTGAGGCACTTACAAGACTACCGCTAGCTACACACGAACAAATACAAAGTATCTCTGTTATTTCTGAAAAGCTTATAGAAAATCAGGGAGCATTAACCATTGCAGACGCTACAAAAAATGTAGCTGGTGTTTACACTTTTGCAACATACGGTAACAAAAGAGAAAGCATTTCATCTAGAGGCTTCAGAGGAATCCCAATTTTAAAGAATGGTGTACGTGTACACTCAGATTTTAGAGGTGTTGGTATACTTACAGATATGCAAGGGGTAGATAATATTCAAGTTTTAAAAGGGGCTGCAGCCATTACTCAAGGTGTTGCTACAGATTTAGGTAGTCCTGGAGGGGTTGTTAACATAGTTACTAAAACACCAAAATATAGTTTCGGAGGTCAAGTTTCGCAACGTGTAGGGAGTTTTGGACTCACTCGTACAACAGCAGATGTATATGGACCGCTTAATCAAAAAGAAACCATAGCTTATAGAATAAATGGAGCTATTCAAAGGTCTGATAGTTATCGTTCGGGAATTTCATCTCAGCGTTTTTATATAAATCCCTCACTTGAGTTTAAAATAGATAACAAGTCTAAGCTCACCTTAGAACTAGATCATTTTTATGATAGCCGAACTCCTGATATAGGGACCGTAAATCTAGATGAGAATGATACAAATGCAATTTACGACTTACCTTATGATCAATTTTTGGGTTTTGAAAATGATAAAGCAGTAACAAAAAACACGACATACGCCGTGAGGTTTGATAGAATTCTTTCAGATAGACTCACCCTTAAGGCAGCTTACTATGCTTCGCAATTAGATCTTAATAATAAGGGAGCAAGTCTAGGAGGAGCTGTTTCCTTAAATAATGAAACACAATATAATCTTAGAGAGAGAGGCTACTCAAGTGCTTATAGAACAGATAACAATAGCACCTTACAACTAGACTTAGTAGGTAAAGATGTACAAACTGGCTCAATAAAACATACTTTTCAAATAGGATTAGATTACAGAACCTCTTATGCATCTTATGGTAATGAAACTGTAAATGTCGTTGATACACTAAATGTGTTTATGGCAAACAGTAATGTACTTCCTAATCTAGATTTTGAAGTTGAAAACTCAACTGTATCAGAGACAAACGCTCTAGGCTTTGTAGCACAAGATGTTATATCTTGGAATAAATGGCTTAACACATTTATAGGGTTACGTTATAGCACTACAGAAACTATTACGGGAGATGAAATAACGAGCAGTAATGCCTTTAGCCCTCTCGTAGGTGTTGTAGTTTCTCCTTCATCACATCTTAATGTATTTGCTTCATATACAAATAGCGCATACCCTCGCACCGGAAATAGAATAGACATTAACGGTAACGCCCTTGGTAATGAGCGGTTTGATCAACTAGAATCTGGAATTAAAACAAGCTGGTACAATGACAGACTACGTTTTAATGTAACTTATTTTAAGATTAATAATCGCAATATTAATTTACCAGTCTATGATGATAACTTTATTGCCACAGGTTTTTATGAAAAAGGAGGTAATGATCAAAGACAAGGGGTAGAACTAGAACTAACTGGAAGAATACTAGAAAATCTTACAGCGGTAGCGGGATATTCATACATAGATGCTCAGTACAAAGACCATACATCATTTGTTTATGGTTCTTCCCCACTCAACACACCTAGTCATACAGCAAATCTCTTTTTAAATTATTCTTTTAAAAATAGACTTAAAGGTTTATCACTAGGTGGTGGAGTTTATTATACTGGAGAAAGACCTGTAAATGATTGGTCTGCAGGAGCTGTAAGTCACGAGGGTATTGTTCCTAACCAAGAACCCTTTGATATAGAAGCTTTTACTCAAGTTAACCTCCAAGCATCATATGTTTTTAATCAAAACTGGAGTGCAAGATTGTTGATAAATAACCTTTTTGATGAAATAGGTTACAATGCATATAGAACGAGGTTCATAAATCAAACTGACCCTAGAACGCTATCTGGTGTTGTGAGTTATAATTTCTAACGAGTGTTTAAAATATCTTCATTAAATGTAAATACCAATAGTCATCTTTTTAAGGTGACTATTGGTATTTAATAATATAGTAAACCCTATTTCAGGTTTATTTTAAGAAGACTACATTTGCGACTTATTTTTTTACACAGTAATCTTTGTTCTAATGAAGAGCGCAAAGATTTCAGAACACGACTATTATGGCAAAACGCAAAACTCCATTTTCATTAAAAGTACGTTCAATACATAGATACCTAGGTTTCTTTCTAGCCGGTATTATGGCTGTTTATGCCATAAGTGGTATTGTAATGGTCTATAGAAATACAGACTTTTTAAAACACGAAGTGATTACAGAAAAGCAAATGGAGCCTAAGCTTACCTCTAGCGAGTTGAGTTCAAAATTGCGAAAAAATCCAAAAGTGACTAAGACTGAGGGAGCTGTTTTCTATTTTAAAGGAGGATCATATAATCAAGAAACCGGTATTGTAACCACTCGCAAGATGGAACTTCCTTATATACTTGATAAGATGGAGCATCTCCATAAAGCGACGACTAACAGCCCTGTATACTTCTTAAATATTTTCTTTGGAGCTTCTTTACTCTTTTTTGTAATCTCTGCATTCTGGATGTACACGCCTAAAATGCCCATTTTTAAAAAAGGGATGCTCTTTGCTATAGGTGGATTTATACTCACTATTATATTACTGTTTATATAGTGTCCCAAAAAAATAATCTAAAAAAAATTGACTTTTTTACCCCAAAAAAAGGAAATCCGTAAAATACCTAACAGAAAATCTAGTATTCTTGCCACGGTTTAGATTATTAGGGGTATTTAAACCAATTTATTTGCAAAAGGTATCCGTCGCTGGGTACCTTTTTTTGTTTAATACTTAGGCAATGTAGCGTCTACGCTAGATAACCTACGGTTGCTTCTAGTACATGTATCATATTGTAATTAATCTACTTTTACCACCTAAGGTCTTCAATATGCATAGCTACTTATAAATTGCAATATCTTGTGTAGTTTATCTATTACAAACAACATTTTATCTAATCCCTAGCTGTGCAGCTGGGTTTACCTTTAAAAATCAAGTAGATACCTACATTTGTCATTACAAAGAACAGACACCTACTGTCACGATAAAGATTTTTGTAAGGAAAAAAGAACATAGACGCTCTAAGTAATAAACTTTTCAGTTTTTATTTGAATTAGACCAGAAGAGACTCTATAAAAAAGCATTAATGCCCCTTTTTTCAATGTGATTGAGTATTGATTTGTTAGACGTACTAAGCGTAATCATATTGACCCAAAAGGCTACTTACCCTCAAGTAGCCTTTTTTTTATTTTCACTCTTGATATTGTAATAAGAACTTGCAACAAAGCACATTGAGTACTTTAATTATGAGATGGTTATAAGAGAAGACCATTTTCGCGAAAGCGTAGTTATGATAAACAGGGTATGCAACTTGCCATAAATTATACTACCTTTAAGTACAGACCACAACAACCCTATATATGCTGCATACTATTACAAACGAGCACCTCACCTGCTCCATCTTTTCAAAAGGTGCTGAGATACGATCACTCACAAATAATAAAACTGGAAAAGAATACATCTGGCAAATCAATCCAGAAGTTTGGAGAAGCAGTTCGCCACCTTTATTTCCCGCTATAGGCACCATAAAAGAAGGTACCATCATTTATAAAGAAACTGCCTACCCTATGACAAAACACGGCATAGCTCGTGATAATGACCATTTTATTTACAAACAGTTAAGCCCCTCATCGTGCTCTTTTACCTTGAGTCATAATGAAGATACACTGGTTTTGTACCCTTTTAAATTTTCATTTACAATAACATACACACTAGAAGATAACCGCTTACTTATGGCTTACGAGGTGGTAAATCTAGACACCGTCCCTATGTACTTTACCTTTGGCGGTCACACGGCATATGCGTGTCCCGTAAGTGATAAAAAAGAACTTTCAGATTATGTAATAGAGTTTCCAGAGGCACAAAACCTATCGTCACTTACACTAGATAATACTGGGCTACTCACCTCAGTGACACGCGATATAAATATAGATGGGGCTCTACTCTCACTGTCTAAATCATTGTTTAATAAGGATGCACTCATTTTTTCTGATATAGATTATAATTGGGTACGCTTACGCGAAAAGTCAAAAACCAAGGGTATAATTGTACGATTTACTGGTTACCCAAATCTTGCACTTTGGGCACAACCTGGAGCAGACTATGTGTGTATAGAACCTTGGCTAGGTCTTCCTGATGCAGAAAATGAATCTCTAGATATCACAAAAAAGAGCACATACACAAAATTAGAGCCTCAAAAACAACTAAGCCGCACCATTGAAACAATAGTCGAATAGTGATGGCACTTATAGAAATATCGTCATACTTTCCAGCTCTTGCCTATACCGGTTTTGCCATCTCCTTAATGGTCTTTATACCTGTATATTCAAAAAAACTTAAAATAACTTACATCATTCCTTTACTTCTTCTTGGGGTGTGTTTATACTACCTAGGTGCCCCACTGCCCTGGCCAGACCCACTGTGGGAACTAGAATTTGGAAAAATAGTAAGTGAGGTCATCGTTATCATAAGTTTAATGACCGCCGGGCTCAAAATAGGCACAAGTTATAAATGGAGTGACTGGAAAAAACCATTATCCCTTATCGCCATAACAATGCCGCTCTTTATGATTGCTGTGTTTCTTATTGCGTACTACCTACTAGACCTCAATGGACCGGTATCCCTACTACTTGCCGCAATACTAGCCCCTACAGATCCTGTTCTAGCAAGTGAACTACAATTAGAAGAGCGACAAAGTTTTAAAGAGCGCAATACAGGCTTAAGATATACACTCACTGCAGAGGCTGGTATTAATGATGGGTTTGCCTTTCCATTTGTTTTTTTAGCGATTTTGTGGAGTAATGCAGCTAGTTTTTCAGAAATAGACTGGCTACATTTTACTGGGTACTATTTCTTTTTTAAAATTATAGGTGGTGTGCTCATTGGGGCTCTTATAGGCTATATATACAGCTGGGTTGTACAATATCATAGTAAAGAAAACCGTCGTTATATTTTAGATGGTTTTATTGCGGTCGCTCTCACCTTTTTCTCGTACGGTATTGCAGAGGTACTACACACCTATGGATTCTTAAGTGTATTTGCCACCGGGGTATTTATGCAGTTTCATTGTGGTAAAAACTCAGATGATAATATAAACACCACGATGCTTCACTTTGCCGAGGAGACAGAAAAGCTACTAGTTGCCTTATGGACAATATTTTTTGGTGGTGCCGTTGTTTCTGGTATTTTATCATATACAGATGTTTGGGGTGTTTTTGCAAGTCTTATTTTTGTTCTTATTTTAAGACCCATTTTTGGATATCTGGCAATGCTCACTACAGATTTTTCTGGGCCAAAAAAATGGGCGATAAGCTTTTTTGGAATACGAGGCATAGGTAGTTTCTTTTACTTAAGCTATGCTCTTATGAAGGGTAATTTTACCGATTATGATGAGCTTTTTGGCATTGTGAGTTATGTTATACTATTTAGTATACTCATACACGGTTTTACTAGTTTACACGTCATAGATTATTTTAAAAGAACTCAATAATGTTTCTAGTGATATTCTAGATCTTATAAGATGCTTTGCGGGAGGTGCCGTTGTAGGCTCACTGGCTATAGAGGTGTTTACAAAAGCTTTTAAAGAAGACAAATATTGGACAGGCCTGACAACAGCCATAGGACTCGTGCTGGCATTTTATCTCAACACACTAGGAGGTTAAGTTGCTAGCATAAATTACTTTATATAACAACATCAAATTATGATTGCAGCAGTATCTCTATTTTTAATTGTGACCCTTTCGGTTCTTATTACAAAAATTGCTACCATAGCACTTGTACATACAGGTCTATCTAGCGAGAGTGCAAAATTTCAAGCAAGATCTGCTTACACAGGTGCTGGTTTAAGTACTCAAGAAACAGAGAATATTATGAATCACCCTGTGAGACGTAAGATTATCTATAATCTTATGCTCATAGGTAACGCGGGTATTGTAACGGCAATGTCTTCACTCATCCTCACATTTGTATTGCCAGAGTCTAACGCTTCTAGACTTTATGGTTTTCTCATTATAGTTGCTGGTATGATACTCTTATGGCTAGGTATAAGAAGCGCTTGGGTAGACAGAGGTCTATCACGTATCATAAATAAAATGCTCAAAAAATATACAGATCTTGAGATTAATGATTATGCTGCCGTATTACACCTCAAAGACAACTATAAAATTATAGAAGCACAGGTAGATGATGATGGCTGGATGTGTCATCGCACATTACAAGAGTTAGACTTACGTGAGGAAGGAATCACTATTCTAGGTGTGGAGCGTGAGAACGTAGGCTATTTTGGATCACCGTCTGGTAACTTTAAAATGTTACCTCACGACAAGGTCACTATTTACGGAAAAGCAGAAGGTATCAAAAGCATCTATAGTCGAAAAAAAGATCACTACGCACAGTCTGAACATCAAAAATTTGTAGAAAAAGAAGAAAAAAGACTTGCAACAGATGAGCAAAAGATAAAGAAATCTTAGGCATCTAGCTCTTATAAATTCTAGGGGCTAGCCATAGGTAACCCATTGCTAGAATAAAAACTGTAAATGCCCACCATTTTGTAAACGGTACAGGTATAGAACTTTCTGAAGAAAGACTGCTCTCATTCTTATAAAAGGAAGCATTTTCTGTTATTTGTTTGTACACCTTTTTTGCCCTCCACGCGGTATCATTTATAATATACATAGCCTTTAGAGAAGCGGGAGCTTGCGCCACCTTGAGGTTTACCCATCCATCACCATTAGGGTAGATTGTACCAGACCATTGATCTTGCAGCGTCATATTTTGTACAAGGGGTACTACTACATCATTATTCATTACAACCTTTGGTAATGGTATACTTGTGCGCAAATTAAATTCAAACGGCTCATCACTATATGCCATATAATCACTGAGTGACCACTGTACAAGCGACTGTGGTTGCTGGCTTATTTTACCTAGCGCCGTACTCCATAAATAGTGATATACATCCTCATTACCACTTAGTAATAATTGAAAAGAATTTTCAGCCAGTAGAGTACCTATGCGTCCTGTTCCCTTTTGTGCATAGGCACTTAAGATGCCATTTTTTGTTGCTAGTATAGGTTCAACAAGAGCATCTTTTGTAAGTGTGGCAGGGTATACTGGTATTTTTACTCTAGGCCAAGAAGGAAGCTGTAATGCTGTTATATTTTTTCGCCTAAAGCGAAAACCAAATTTTGACCCCTGCTCTATAAGTAGGGCATCTGCTTGAAGAAGTAGTCCCATACCCTGCTCTTCTACTCGATAATTAATGGCATTTTTTGAGCGCTGGCTCAGGCCATTATACGTGCTCACATCTGTAATTATAACATCAAATTCAGAAAGGTTTTGACGTGTAAAATTGTAAATGCTTTTCTGGCTACGGTTGTAATTTTCAAACTTATAACGATCTTTTGTAATCTGACTACGCACAAGTACCTCGTGACCACTCTCTGCTAGGTAATTTTTGAGATATTTAGTCTCAAACGTAGGAAATGTATTCACCATTAAAACACGCAAGTGACCACGATCTTTTATTGTTAATGGAAGCGGGTCTGAACTTATAATCTTACCCAGACTGTCTTTAACTATGATATGATAGAGGTAATTTCCTTTTGCTTTGGGTAGTGTGTGTAATTTAAAAACAGTCTCATCTTGATTTAAGATTTTTACAGAGTCTATAGTACGTGCTCCAGACTCTTGTAGCAATACCGTATTACTAGAAAAAGAGTTTTTATATAGACCAGTTACAGTAAGTGAATCTCCAAGCAATACTTCTGTATCATAAGCGAGTTTTATAATCCCAGAGGTGGGTTTGTGAGAATGGTAATAGACTTTCTTATTTTTAAACTGCCACAAATCATAAATAGCAACCCCGTCACCTGAGATATGGAGCTCACTTATGGAGTCTAATTGTGGCTGTAGATTTTGATTTTCTTTATAGGTAATTGTTTTTAGCGCAGGAGTTGTACTCTTAAGGCTATCTATTAGATTTGAATCAAAATTTGCTGTCTTTAAAACGGCTACTCCCTTTACCTGTTTTTGAAAAGTTACAGGTTCTAAAAATAAGGAAGCCACCGCACTCAGTGCTAGTAGAGCAACAATACCACGTATGATAAACCTCGTGCTTGTAACCGCCTTGTATTCCTTCCAGAGAAATAAGACCCAGAGCAACACAAGGCCTATCACTGTAGGCCAAATAAGATCCTCACGTAAAAAATGTATTGTATCAATCACGTTTTTGTAACTCTTTTGTAAATAATGATTCTAGCTTACTCGTGTACCCTTCTGGGTTTTTAGGAGTTTCTGAAACTTTAGGTAGTGCCTCAAGAAGTCCTTTTTGTACAGATTGTATCACGGTTTTAGGTTGTTTCTTATCTTCTGTGAGCCATTTGAGTTTTTGTAAAGTAAGTAGATGCCTAGAGGGCTCTAAGATGGCTAGTTGTGCAAGTTCTTCTCCCGCTTTCGCGAAAGCGGTCTTATCATCCTCTGTTATTACCTCCTTTTGCTGAAGGATTCTTTCCAAAATGTTTACACTCTCACGCATAGCGGCATAAGGATCTTTATTATCAAAATCTTCTTTTTTAAAGACGTTTGTTATCTCTTTAATCTCTCCAGAGGGTCTCTTATCTTCTTTTATAGGTGGAGGGTCAAAACCTATGCGATGCACATAAATACGTGCACTGTTTTTTATCTCTTGTATGAGTTTTAAAGCTTTATACTGGTAAGGCAAAGATGTATCTGGATCTGCTAGCCTGAGATGTAACTCTGCATCCCACATTTGTGCCATTGCATTTTTTAACTTGCCACGCAGCGATTCTGTAAAAAGTGTTGACTCCTCTGGGTCATCGTGATTATGCAGGTAATCTTCAAAAAGGGAGGTTTCTTTTTCTTCTTCTCCCCCAGGTTCTTCTTCGTGCTCGTGGTCGTGGTCTTCTTCTACAAGGTTGTGTTCATTTTCTGTATCGTGATCGTGACGAAAGCCGGCCGTAGGATCATCTTCATCATAATCGCTCATATCTATATCTTGGGCAACTCCTATACCTGAGTCGTCCTCATCACCCATAAATTTACCATACTTAAGACGCAAGGCTTTCTGGTCAAATCCTAGCTCATTGCTCCTATTTGTAAACTCTTGCTTTGTAAGTGTGTTTCTATCTTTTATAAGTTTTTCTGTATCAATTATAAGTTGCCGCTGACTTCTAAAATAATCTGGCATTAGGTCTGCTCCCATCGTGCCTTCTACCCCAAAACCATCACTCACCGTATCCTTAATCACTGCAAAGTAGGTCTCGCTGCGCGTGATATTTGGCTTTGGTGTCTTTTGATCTCTTGTCTCTACATAAAAGTATAACTCATCACCCAGTTCCATTTTTAAGGCATCTAGACTAATACTTTTTGTTGCAGTTATAGTTTTTACACCTTTAGTTATGGGTGCATCAAAAGCTATTTTTTCTTCTCTAAACTTTACAGACTCACCCTCTCCTTTACTTACGGTTGCTATAATTTGAGCACTCTCGATACCAAAATCATCTGTAATCAAGGCACTAAAATCTATCACTTTACGGTCTGTATGCTCAAAAGTTGTAAACTGAGCGATATCTTTTATGGTAATGGCAGGAGGTTGATCTTTCACCACTTCTATCGCATAAATATCTGATGTATATGCACCATCTAGACTATCAATAAAATTAAAATTATAATAACCAGAGGTAGTAGGAATTAAACTGCCAGAAGCTCTGAGGGAGTTCTCGTTAGTTCTTTTTAAATTAAACTTTTTGCCCGTCCCCAGACCTTCTAGTGTGACCTCTTTTACAAAACCCTCAAAATCTAGACTCCAAAAAAGTTTAGAACCCTTTACAGCCTTTACATTCATACTACTTGTAGTACGACTTGCTAGTTTAGTATATGATGGATACTGTATAGTGAGCTGTTGTTGTTTTAACACCGGCGGTGCGTGCAAGGGCGTTACGGAATCTGTAGACTGTAATTGTATCACCTCCTTTTGAGAATCACCATTATCTAAAACCGGAGGAACAATAAATTGAGAACCCACGTACCCCGCACCTATGAGCATAAATGCAACAATAGCTGCTGTCTTTACACTTGTTTTTGGGCGTATGGTGTTTATTTGTTCTTGTAAAACAGTACTTACCTTATGCTGCTGTAATTGTGCTAAGCCTGAAAGACTTGTTGTTTCTGTAAATAATAGACTAGTACTATACTCTGCACTGCTAAGATGATGATCTAGATACTCACTTACTGTGGTAGCCGTAATGCGCCACGGTTTTAACACTAACATCGCTAGTCCAGTTACTAGAGTAAATACAAACATAGACATCCCTAACTGCCTGCTCAACAACCAGCAGAAAACACCTGCTCCTATACCATAAAGCAAGCCCTGTATTACTAGCAATAATTGCCAGCGGCTGGTGTACTTTGCTATATGTCTTTTTCCCTCTAGCATTATTGTTTTCTAAGTTTTGCAACAACACGTTCTATTATAATCATAACTATAAGCAGTAACCATAAAGGATCTACAAGAGAGGCTTTTACTTCTTTGCCGGGTATAGAGCTACTTTCATCCATATTTGGTGTAAACTGACTCATTGCAAGCGATCTGTTATCAAGTCTATCAAAATCACTTTGTACATCCGCATCTAGTGAAAGCCAGTGCAACACCCCTTCTACTAACCTCTTATTAATCACTATCTCTGGTGATAATCTCTGGGTGAGATTTGTATAGTGTGTTCCAGAAATAGTCTTTACTATTTGATTTGAAAATAGGTCTTCCTCAAATTTCAAAACTGGAATATCAATTTCCGGTGGTTCCTCATTAGACAACCATATTAGATAATCTGGTGCCGGGTCTGAAGCACTTTTTAAACCTTTATAAATATTAATGGTTATAGGTTTTCTGGTATAGCCTTTTACTGCTCTTAATGCAGATTCTAGGTACATCGCCTCTGTAGCAAAAGAGCTGTTATAAATTACATCTACCGTTATAGTATCTTGTTTTACAACGGGTATTAGTCGCTCTGTATCGTTTTGGGTAATTGAGATGGTACCATCTTTAACCGCAAATTGTGACGCTGCTTTTTTTGCTTTCGCGAAAGCGTGATAATCATTCCCCCCTACTGCCGAAAGTACAGTGATACTATCTTGATCTTGTAATGCATAAAACGGGACTTCCTTCTCTTCTTGAGGTGTGATGGAAACCCAGTTTATATGTTTACCTAAGTTAGGTCGCTTACCTTGTATACCTTGAACGAGATTTTGCGAGAATACAACCACACTATCTGCTCTTAGGGTGCCTATCTCTTGTGCAAGTTGCCAGTAACTAGGTATTATTTTAGTAGGTGGTATTTCTGTCTCCAGATCCCATTTAGGCAATCCCTCTTTTAATAAAAACCTATCTTCTAAGGGGAGTGTTTTAAAACGACTTTGCTCCTCTTGCGTGTCTATAAGTGAGGGTTCAAAAATATAAGCTACCGCTACTTGATCTGTTGTATGTGTTGTATAAGGCTGTGCTAGTATGATTGTGAGTATAGCGATAAGTAAACAGCGCAGCAGCAGCAACCACCACTCATTAATCTGTATGCTATTACTCTGTTTTGACTTTGTTTCTGTTATAAACTGCGTGCTTCCTACCTGTATTGTTTTTACTTTGCGTTTACTCCACAAGTGTATTGCTATAGGGATTAACAATCCTAGTAGACCCCAGAGATATGTAGGTTGTAGGAGCGTCATACTAGATTAAGTTTGCACGTTTTTTTAAGAAGAGCTGTAATGCCTCTCCTAGATGTTTGTCTAATGTAAAAAGATCATAACCTACACCACTAGACAGGAGCTTTTCTTTAATTATTGTCATTGATGATTCCATAGCCTGTACGTACTGAGCACGGGCATCTCTGGCATTTACTTTTACTTTTTCTCCAGATTCAAGATCTTCAAAAATTACTTGCCCTTTATAATTAAACTCGAGCTCTTGCTTTCCTAAAAGATGAATAACTGCAACCTCATTGCGAGAGGTCTTCAAGGCAGTAATCATAGTTGTAATTTCTTCGCTTTGCTCATAGAGATCTGTAATAAAAAATATAAGCTCTCTATGGCTACGATTATGAAGTTGATCACTAGTTATACGCTCTGGCCAGCTTCCTTGATTTTTGAGCTTAAGTAATTGGTATAAAAATCTATTAAAATGTGATTTTCCCGTAGCTGGCTGTAATGTTTCTAACTGCTTGTTATTTACAGTAAGTAAACCCACTGCATCTCCCTGAGAATGGGCTAGATGAGCGAGACTAGCAATGAGTACGTTCGCATACTCCATTTTAGATAATCCTTCTTCTTTATGAAGCATTGAGGCGCTAGTGTCTACAATAAACTTTATAGTTATATGCGTGTCAATCTCAGATTGCTTGATATAATAACGTCCAGAACGTGCGAGCATTTTCCAATCTAAAAGTCGCAGGTCATCGCCAGGCTCATACCCTCTATACTGGCTAAACTCAAGACCAGCTCCTACTCGCCTGCTTCTATTTAAGCCAGAGAGATACCCATCTACAATTACTCGCGAGATGAGTGATAAACCAGAAACTGTATTAATTACATCTGGTTTAAGAAGTGCTCTATAATCGTCTTTTGCCATAAATACTATGCGCTAAAGTCTGTATGATCTAATAATTGACGCGTCACCGTATCTGATGTGATACCCTCTGCCTCTGCTTTAAAGTTTACAATCACTCTATGACGAAGTACTGGTAGAGCCACGTTTTTAATATCATCTAGGGTCACGGCTATACGACCTTGTGATAGTGCTCTTGCTTTTGCTGTGAGTATCATAGCTTGCCCGGCTCTGGGGCCTGCTCCCCAGCCTACCCATTGCTTTACAAAATCATTTGCGGTAGTCTCTGGTCGTGTTGCACGTACAATGGTGCTTACAAAGTCTATAAGATTATCACTTATAGGCACTTGCCTTACAAGCTCTTGTAATCTCAAAATTTCGGCACCACTTAGTACGGGTTGTACCTTTTGCTTTACTCCGCCTGTTGTACTTTTTAAAATATGCTTTTCTTCGCTTGCTGTGGGATACCCTATTTTTATGTAAAATAAGAAACGATCTTGTTGCGCCTCTGGTAAAGGAAACGTTCCAGATTGCTCTATAGGGTTTTGCGTAGCAAGTATAAAAAACGGGCGCTCTAGTTTATAGGTTTTACCAGAATAGGTAACCTCAAACTCTTGCATTGCCTCTAGCAGCGCTGCCTGTGTTTTTGGCGGGGTTCTGTTAATCTCATCTGCCAGTATAATATTTGCAAATATGGGTCCTTTCTTAAACTCAAAAGATTTTTTACCGGTGCTGTGATCTTCTTCTAGAATCTCTGTACCTACAATATCTGACGGCATTAGGTCCGGTGTAAACTGTATGCGCTTAAAGTCGAGATCTATAGCCTGTGATAAGGTCCTTATCATAAGTGTTTTTGCCAGCCCTGGGACTCCTTCTAGTAAAGCGTGACCACCAGCTAGAAATGTGATAAGTAACTGCTCTACTGTATCTTCTTGTCCTATGATAACCTTTGCTATTTCTTTTTTAAGATCACCTAGTTTTGAAGTAAGACTATTTACCTCTTGCTGTAGTGTGACTAACTCTTGTTTCATTCAATTTTCAATTTAAAATTGGTTATTTCTTGGCTCGCAAGACTGCATCATTAAAACGATACTATGAGGTAAGGGCATACATCACAATATTTACCCCAAAACGGGTATTGTCTATTTTATACCAGCGCTTGTTTCTAAAATCATAATCCCACTCACAGCCGTAATCCTTATTGCTATACAGCACGCCTATTCTCCCATTTATCTCTATGGCCTTAAGGTAATCGTGCACGAGGTCATCTCCCCAGCCGTTAAGCTCTTGTGAGGTGGTGGGTGGACCATCTTCAAATTCAAAAAAGACATTATAAATCTCGTGATCATTAGGAATTTTTTTAAGGCTATCTTGACCAAAAATCTCCTCCATCTGTCGCTCAAAAGACTTTGCAAATAGGCCGTCTATATCGTGGTTACAATCATCTGCAAAGACAAAGCCTCCATTCTCCACATAACGTTTAAAATTTTCTTTTTCCTTCTTAGAAAACTGTACCAGTTTATGCCCAGAGATATAGCAAAAGGGCGATTTAAAAATATCATCACTAGCTAGTGTTATGATATTTTCCTTTGTATCTACATCTAGCGTGGTGTACTCTACCAGAGAGTTGAGCAAGTTAGACGGCATACGCTGGTCTACATCCCAATCTCCAGATTCGTATTGTAAGCGTGTGAAGAAAAATTTATTAGGCATTACCTTATGTAACTTATATAAGCTGTGATTGTTTGTATTACGCTTTCGCGAAAGCGTACTTAAAATAAAAACTGGCTACCGCTTAAAGCCGTAACCAGTTTCCTATCAACTATATTATATTATACCGCATCTGAAAGACTGGTAAACGTAAAGTCTCTCACCTTCATATAAGGGATTAAACTACCGTCTACACGTACCTGCTTCCCGAGGGTCTCAAGATTATTAAGCATAATAATAGGACTCTCATTAAAGCGGAAATTCTTTACTGGGTATTTGATTTTTCCGTTTTCTATATAAAAAGTACCGTCACGAGTAAGACCTGTATATAAAAGCGTTTGTGGATCTACAGAGCGTATGTACCACAGTCTTGTGACTAAGATTCCCTTTCTTGTACTCTTTATTAAATCATCTAGGGATGCATCACCACCTCCCATTATAAAATTACTTGGGAAAGGAACTGGCTCAACACCTTTTTCTTTTGCCCAGTATCTTCCATAAGCAAGATTCTTAACCGTACCATTTTCTATCCAAGTAGTTTTCTTTAGTGGTTGACCTGCTCCATTCCAAGTGGCTGCAGGCACCTCATCATTAAGCGGGTCTGACCATAGGTTTACACGCTCATCTACTATTTTTTCTCCCAGTTTTGTACCTCCGCCTTCTTTAGACATAAAGCTACGTCCCTCATCTGCAGAGCGGGCATTGAGTGCTCTACCCAAGCCTTGTAATAATCCAAGTCCTGCAGATGGTTCTAATATCACAGTATATTTACCAGGCTCTATTGCTTTTGCTTGTCGTGACATTACAGCTTTATCTATAGCGACTTGTGACGCCTCAGAAGAGTCAAACTTATTTATGTCATTATAATCTCTAGTCACCCATCCCGATCCTGTACCATCATTAGTACGCATCGTTACTGTAAAACTCACATCTGTAGACTTATTATATGCAAATAGCCCGTTTGAGTTCATCATTGCGCTAAAGCCTTGACCATCATCTAGAAATCCTGCAGCTGTTACATCCTTTGTTTTTGCAGGGGTAATACTACTATTTGCCACCTCTGCTCTATACTCTGGAGTAATGTTTGCCGTAACCTCAACAAAAGTTTTTGACTCATCATATTGTTGTGGGCCTAGTGGCTCCATATACTCTGGATTTTCTGGAGATAGTTTTGCTAGCTCCTCTGCACGTTGTACCACCTTTTTGAGCGATGCATCATCTAGCTCATCTATAGTTGCGGTACCAGATCTTTTCCCAAAGCTTGCAGTTACCGCAAGACTCTGGTTAGATTGATATCCCGCTGTAGATACCGAGTTACGAGCATAACGTATATTACCTCCCTGGCTCCCACCTAGATTTACTACACAGGCATCTGCAGTAGAAAAGCTTAGTGCTTTTTCTAATATCTTTCTAGCCTCTTCTTTTGAAAATATTGCCATTATTTATTCTTTTAAAAGTTAGACTTATACCGTACGCCCGGTATTAATTACATTAATATCATTAAATCTTGAAGTTGAGCTCCCGTGAGATACTGCACTTACTTGTGATGGTTGCCCCTTCCCGTCAAAGAAAGAACCAAAAAGACGATAGTCATCCTTATCACAAATCTTAGCACAAGAGTTCCAGAACTCTTGCGTGTTAGACTGGTAAGCAACATCATTAAGCATACCTGCTATCTTACCATCTTTAATCTCGTAGTACATCGTCCCTCCAAACTGGAAGTTATAACGCTGCTGGTCTATAGAGTAAGATCCTCTACCGGCTATGTAGATCCCTTTTTCTACATCTTTAATCATATCGTTTATAGAATATGGTTCTTTTCCAGGCTCTAAAGAGATATTAGGCATACGCTGGAACTGAACATCATTCCAACTCTGTGCATAACAGCAACCGTGAGACTCGTTTTGATCTATCATTTTTACTTGATCACGTATTGCTTGATAGTTTACTAGTACACCGTTACGTATAATGTCCCACTTTTTTGTTTTAACACCTTCGTCATCCCATCCTACGGCTCCTAGTGATCCTACTTGTGTTTTATCTGCCACAATATTTACAAGGTCGCTACCGTACTTGAAGTTTTTAGACTTCCATTTATCTATAGTGGCAAAGCTGGTACCTGCATAGTTTGCTTCATAACCTAGTACTCGATCTAATTCTGTAGGGTGACCTACAGACTCGTGTATCGTTAATCCTAAGTGGTTAGGCTCTAGTACAAGATCGTACTTACCAGCATCTACAGACTTTGCTGTAAGCATTTCTCTTGCTTGCTTTGCTGCAGTGGTAGCATCTTCTACCATATCATAGCTGCCTCTATATAATTTAAGTCCTTCTGGACCTTCTAGTTTTTCTGACGCAAGACCATCTAGATACTCATACCCCATTCCCATAGGTGCACTCATAGCTTGTCTAGTCTTAAACTTACCTCCACCTACAGCAGTTACACCAAATGTAGGCCAGATGCGATGTACATCTTGATCTATGTACGACCCTTCTGTAGAGGCAAAATATTTTTGTTCATTTACCATAAACAAGGCAGAGTTTACAAAGTTTGCTCCGCTAGATTGTGCAGCAGCATTTGCAGTGAGTAGTAAATCTACTTTCTCTGAAACTGGCACTTCTTTAAAATCTTTTTTGATAGGGGTTTTCCAAGAGACTTCACCATATGATGCTTCTGGTGCAAGCACTACTGGCTCTGTTTGAAACTTTGAGTTTGCTTTTGCTATTGCGACTGCTTGCTCTGTTGCTTTTTTAATACCATCTGGTGAGACATCATTTGTAGATGCAAATCCCCAAGTACCATTTGCAATCACACGTACCCCTATTCCAAAAGACTCTGTGTTTACAACCCCTTGTACTTTATCTTCTCTAGTACGTACAAACTGGTTAAGATATCTACCTATACGAGCATCTGCATAAGAAGCTCCTAGGCTTTTTGCTGTGTTAAGAGCAACATCTGCCATTTGTTTTTTCATTAGTATATCCATTCCTGGTTCTAGGAGTGCCTCTGTAGGGATGTTATTTCCCATTAATAGGGAAGGCATCATCACAGCACCAGCACCCATTCCGGCTAGTTGGACAAAGTTTCTTCTTTTCATAAGATTGTCTGTATTAGATTGCGTTTGTTAGATATTCTTAACAAATAATGTTAAAAGCACCATAATATCAGAATTAATACGAAATCTAGCTAAAATCGTTATGCTAATAAAAACTTAAAATTTTCTTAAACCTATGGCATACGCACCCAGAGACACCTCTTTTAAAACTCAAAAAGATGTCTTTTATATATCGCAATTATATAACAGTAAGAGGCTTACATTTTGCGCTTTTAAACCGTGGCGCGCGTTATAAAACTTAGGTTTGTGTGTAGTAACTTCTGTTCAATCTCCATAACATCTTCTACACCATCTAGCTCACATAAGAAAGCAATAACGGCACGCATACCATTAAATAAGGTTTCTTGCGATGTAGGATGTTGTGGTCGTTTTGACTTTCGCGTAAGCGGTAACTCATACCCACACGCTTTTAAGAATACCGCTTCTATTTCTAATAGCTCGCTAGGGAGATACCCATAAAGCCTGCGGCCAAAACCTTCATTAACCTTCCCCACATAATTAAGCTGTAAAGAGCCGTGTGTGTCTGTAAAGTGCTTCCAGGCATCTACCGTGTCACATATAGTACCCACCGCGCAGGCTGTACAACACTCGGGATTGAGCTTCCCCGTGTATAACGCAGTGTACAATTTATCAAGTGCTTGTTCTAATCTAGGCGTCATTTTTTCTTTTAAAATTACGACATCTCACTTAAAAGTGGTGTTAAAAGATGCATTACGCTTTCGCGAAAGCGTAAACCAAACTCTTAAAAGTAAAGCGGCTCATTGCCAAAAGGTCAGTTATATCCAAAAATAACCCTTCAATAATGATAGGTTTTACCCCTATAAAATAGAAATATCAAAAACCCAAAAGGTTAACTCTACGTAAAATCTGTCTTTAAATTACTGTAAAATCAGTAACAATAAATACACATCAATTTAATATAAAAGCTACGCTTAATTAACCTGTAAAAAGAGATACAATTCTAATTTAGAGCCTCATACAAACACACAAATTAACCACTCAAAAAAATTATTTTACAATGAAAACTTTCAAATCAGTTTTTTTAAGTCTGCTTTTTGTAGCAGCAACAGCAGCCTTCACAAGTTGTGAAGATGGCGTAGATGGAATGAATGGATTAGACGGAATAGATGGTGTAGACGGACAAGACGGCGCAGATGGACAAGACGGTGCAGATGGGTCAAATGGAGAAGATGGTGTAGATGGAGAAGATTTTGAACCAGGAGAGACTATGTTTTCTGACAAGTCTCCTACGGCTCCACTTGTAGCAATGAGCTCACAGTTTAACTACGTAGAGGCTTTCTCTCTTGTATCTACTCCAGATGTAATAGGAGGAGATTTTCAACTTGCAGGATCTGCAGATGGTGCAGGATTCTTACAAGATGGAGAAGACTACATATTTGTAACAAACTGTGAAGACAGTTATGCTGTTGCACGTATACGTTTTGACCAGAACTTAATGCCTATCTCTGGAGATTACTTACTAGACTCTGGAGTTGCAGACTTTGCACGCCAGTGTAGTGCTACTATGTGGGAAGCAGATATACACGGTGGTACAGAAGACATTTTCTTAAGTGCTTCAGAAAGTATACACTATGATGTAAAAGCTATAGACCCTAGAACGTCTACTCCAACTCCTCAAGCAGATTTTGGTCTTGATGCACTAGGAGAATTCTCTTGGGAAAACGCAACTCCATTACCACAAAACGCTTATCCAGGTGCTACAGTAATAGTAGGTGGTGATGATGACTCAAGTAATTCAGAAGGTCAAGTATCTATGTATTACTCTACTGCTGGTGATGCAGATTTTACAGGTGGTTCTATTTACGTATTACGTCTTAAGCAAGTAGGTGACGGTGCTGGCAATGTTGTAGATGTTGCTCCTAACACTGCTTACAACGAGTCTTCACTAGACTTCCAGACAGAATATGATGTAGAGTTTGTTGAGATACCAAACGGTGCTGCTCTTACTAAAAATGAAATGGAAAGCGCGTGTAACGACGTATTTGCTTCTCAGTTTATGAGAGTAGAAGATGTAGATTACCAAAAAGGATCTGATGCAAATGGTAGAAATGTATATTTTGCAGTTACAGGTCGTGGTCCAGGTCAAGGTACTTACAATGACTGGGGAACGGTATACAAGTTAATTCTAGATGAAACAAACCCACTAGAAGGTAAACTTACTCAAATCATAAGTGGTAATACAGATACAAATAATCAAGATGGTAACCTGGCAGCTTTACAAAGCCCAGATAATATCACTGTAACTGAGAACTTTGTATATGTACAAGAAGATCCTAACTCTTTTTCTAGAGGTCACGCAGCATACATCTACCAGTCTGACTTAAATGGTGTAAACATACAGCAAGTACTTGAGCTTGTAGTACGTCAAGACCTTGCAGATGATAATAGCACAGGACTTAGTGGAGAGTTTGGAGCACTTATAGATATATCAGATAAAGTAGGAGTGCCTAACACTTTTATATTAAACATACAGCCACACTACTGGAGAAACAGTGACTTTGCTGGACTTGATGGACATATCAACTCTACATATGAAGATAATCAAGCATCTCAAGTAGTTTTACTTAAAGGTTTGCCTAGATAATATCCTCCCGGATTAGCCATTCGGAAATACTAAAAGCGCAATCCCTTTAAGGTGATTGCGCTTTAATTATAATTACATTGTTATGAATTACTTACGTTTATTAGTTTGCCTACTAGCGATACCCTTAACCCTTTCTTGCAAGCAAGAGCAAGACACTTCATATAAAAAAAACATAGCCCCAGACTGGGAAGCTGCAAGAGCTATTTACTTACAAGAACTAAATAATGCACTCGCAGGTCTTGACTCTCTTAATGAGATTACGGCATCACATCCAGATGCCAAAAAGATTTTTAACAACGCTAGACTTGCTTTTAAAAAAGCAGAGCCCTACGCCTCTTACCTCAATCCAGAAGTAGGTCATCGTGCAAATGGACCAGCCTTACCTATTTATAAAGAGGACAATGACCGCACAATGAATCCTGTAGGTTTACAAAAGATAGAAGAATCTATCTATGAAGGAGGAACACCAACTCCACAATACAAAAAAGAACTAAAGATTACCACAGGCCTACTCGCTACTCTAAAAAAGAATATTGAAAAACGAGCTCTTACTCCACAACGCTATTTTATAGCTACACACCAGCAACTGTTACGTGTACTTAGTTTTTCTATATCTGGTTTTGACACACCTGTAAGCCAGCTAGGCATTACAGAAGGTGCTGCTTCATTACAAAATCTTGTAGACACTTATAAAGTAACGATACAACCTATCATAAAAGAGAAGGACGTCACACTAGACCAGACCTTTATAAATCAGGTCGAGAAAGCAATAGCTTTTATGAGTTCTAATACTGATTATAACAGCTTTGACCGTTATACCTTTGTGAGCACTCACCTCTCTCCTATCACAAAAACTTGGGTAGCTATAAGAAAAGCTAGCGACCTATGGGAAGGAACAACAAATACACCTTTTAACTTTGATGCTCCTACATTTTTTGAAAACGATAGTTTTAATACAGCATTTTTTACTCCTAACGTAAACAAGAATCCCACAGCAATACAAATCGCCTTAGGGAAAAAATTGTTTTTTGATGATAAGCTCTCTGCAAATGGTACAATGGCTTGTGCTACGTGTCACATCCCAGAAAAAGCATATACAGATGGAATGGTAGTAAACCTCTCTAACGCAGGTAAAAATTTACAGCGCAACACACCTACCCTCATAAATACCGTTTTCCAACAAAACTTCTTTGCAGACGGTCGCTCTCCTACATTAATAGATCAAGTATCTTCTGTTTTTACAAACAAGGATGAGTTTAACTCAAACGTACACGAGTTTTCAAAAGAGGTACTAGAAGACAGTACGTATATCACACTTTTTGATGAGGCCTATGGCGGTGTTTCAAAAAGAAATATTGATGTGATAAAAGCCATCTCGTCATATGTAAGTACACTCAATAGTTTTGACTCAAAATTTGATAAAAATATGCGTGGCGATGAGCGTTCATTTACATCAAGTGAGCAACGAGGTATGAACTTGTTTATGGGGAAAGCCCTTTGTGCAACTTGCCACTTTATGCCACTTACTAATGGTACAGTACCACCATTTTATGCAGAGACAGAGCGCGAAGTAATAGGCGTACCAGAAACCGCACAAAATAAAATGCTAGATGATGACTTAGGTTACTACTGGCGTTTTAAAGAAGAGCTCCACAAGGGGATGTTTAAAACACCTACGGTACGTAACGCTGCAGTAACTGGTCCCTATATGCATAATGGTGTATATAGCACGCTAGAAGAGGTTATGGACTTTTATAATAAAGGTGGCGGCGGTGGCCTAGGGTTTGACCTGGAGCATCAAACGCTTCCCTTTGATAATCTTAATCTATCAGAGCAGGAACTTCAGGATCTGGTGGCTTTTATAGAAACACTTACAGCGATTAATGTTGATGAAGTGTATTAGATTGATATAGATTCCGCTTTCGCGAAAGCGTAAAAAAACCCCATCCTACTAAGATGGGGTTTATACTTTTTATGAGTATGTGTTACTCTACGGTCTTGCCACTAGCCTTCCAGCTGGTGAGACCACCTTTAAGGTCATAAATGATAGTAAAACCAGCCTCTTCTAGCTGTTTTGCACACCTAGCACTACGACCACCTTTTGCACAATATACATATACGGGCTCATCTTTATCTAGAGTCTCTAGCTGTGACTGCCAGTTTACATTGTTCATCTCAAAATGCTTTGCACCCTTAATATGGCCACTCTCCCACTCGCGATCGGTACGTACATCTACTAGTTGGATTTCTTGAGCACTCATCGCAATCTCAAGCTCATCTGAAGAAATGCGATTGATGACTATCTTTTGTTCTTGCACTTCACTAACTGAAGCTTCTGGTGATGCTTGCTGTGAGGTCGCTTGGTTACAAGATAAAGCCATCATCATAATTGCAATAACACTGCAAATGTGAGTTACTTTCTTTCTCATACTCTAGTTATTTTCGCTCCAGGCCATATAGCCTCCTAGCAAGTTATATGTAGTCTCAAAACCCAGCTGTCCCATAAGGGCACACGCTTGAGCACTACGTGCTCCAGAGCGACAATAAACGTAGTAGTTTTTATCTTTATCTAGTTTTTCTACCTCATCTATAAAGCCTTGACCTTGGTATATATCTATCACTTTTGCTCCTTCTATGATACCGTTTTCTGTTTCTTCTTCGGTACGCACGTCTAGTATTACGGCATCTTTATCTTGAGCTATTTTTTCTTTCCACTCTGGGATTGTGAGATCTTTCATAATTATTATTTAAAAATACATTGCTGTAGTTATTTAAGATATTCAAATTTACCCATTATTATGAATATGACTTTTGGGGTTTAGCACCTATTTTAACTACACATCCATACGTTCATAAAAAAAGCGAGCTCGTGCCCGCTTTTTTTATACTTTTTCTCAAAACTTAGGATTTGATAGAGCAACCTATTGCTTTGGTTTCGGTTACCTGTACATTTTTTCCAGCTAGTAAGGCATCTACAGCATCTTCCACATAACGCTCTGTTACTGCTGCCTCATTACGTGTATTATTATCTATTGCTCCTATGTACTTTATTGTATTTCTGTCGTTTTCCTTTTTTATAATATAAACGTGAGGTGTTTTTGTAGCTCCATACTTTGGATATACTTCTTGTCCATCGTCAAGTAAGTAAGGAAAGCTAAAACCTTTGTCTTGTGCACGTTGCTGCATTGCTTTAAAACTATCTCCAGGTTTGATTTGTGGGTTGTTTGGATTTATAGCAATTACTGGATATCCGAGTGTTTTGTATTTTTTATCTAGTGCAATGATTCTATCCTCATTTGCTACAGAAAAAGGACAGGTGTTACAGGTAAATACTACTATAAATCCTTGTGCATTATCGTAATCCTTAAGTGATACCATCTTATTATCTACATTACGTAGATAAAAGTCTGCTGCATCATCCCCTATGCTGTATCCGTTTCTCACGTTTTTGACAACAGCATTTGCCGCAAAAGCAGACACTACTACTACCAAGGCAAGAAGGGTTAATATTTTAAAAGTTTTCATTTTTTAATTAATTATGTATTTCAATTCGCTTTCTAACAAGCCATATGTAAATGATTGTTCATAAAAGCGTTTTCTTTTATCACCTATTAAAAGTGTTGCTGGTATAGCTCCACTCCAATTTTTATTTACTTTGGGTATCCATTTATTTGCATCTCCATCATCTAAAAATACAACCTCAGATTGCAAATCCTTTTTTTCTATAAAACTCTTGAGATGATCCATCTGCTCTGGAAAATCAAGACTCACTAAAATAACGTGTACATCTTGAGCGGCATAGGTCTCTCCTAGTTTCTCAAAGGCTGGTAACTCCTTAATACAAGGAGCACACCAAGTAGCCCAAAAATTTACCACAAGTGTCTCAGATGGATGATTTTTTATATAACTCTCAAGCTCATTATAATCAAACATCTTTATATCTGCACCATCTACATAATGATATGCCTTTTCTTCTACCTCTTTCTTACAAGAGATTGTACATAAAATCAACAAGAGTATTAAAAATCGCATCGTACAAAATTATACAGAGACCCAGAACTAAGGACATCTCTTAACAGACTTTAGTAATAGGATGTTAAGATAATGGAAAAAATCAGAAGTACTTTAACGTTAAAAAAATCTAAATATACTTAAACTATCGTAAAATAATTATACATTTGTACATACAAATATTGTAATGACAATAGAGGAACACATAAAAACTACGAGTCTCAAGCCCTCACAAAGGCTTAGTATTAACCTAGCCTATACAGCACAATGGTCTAATGATATCTTATTAATGGCACTCAAACCCTATGATATATCATTACAACAGTTTAATGTATTACGCATATTACGTGGGCAAAAAGGAAAACCTGCAAACCTATCTACGCTCAATGACCGTATGGTTACAAAAGCAAGTAATACAACACGCCTCGTAGATAAGCTACTCAAAAAAGAGCTTGTAAATCGCAGTACGTGCCCCTCAAACCGTCGTAAAATTGAAATTACTATTACAGAGGCTGGCTTGTCATTACTTGATGAGCTAGACAAAGTAGTGACTCAAGCCGAAAATAAAATAACCACTCAACTAGACAATACTGAGATAGAGCAGCTCAATAACTTGCTCAATAAACTAAGAACATAATTATTAAAAACTAAAAGGATGAAAAAGACAATCACAACAGCATTTTTAGCACTTATTGTTACAACAGGAGCCACGGCAAGCACAGAGCCTGTAGAAAAAACAGTAAACGTAAAAGAAAGCACCATTACTTGGACAGGTAAAAAAGTACTAGGACAACACACAGGTACTATTAACCTAAAATCTGGAACACTTGAAATGGTTGGTGACCAACTAGTAGGTGGTAGCTTTGTAGTAGATATGACTACTATTACCGTAACAGACTTAAAAGCTGGCGAAGGAAAAGAAAAACTAGAAGGACACTTAAACTCTGCAGACTTTTTTGATACTACAAACCATAGCGAAGCTACATTTGTTATTACAGAAGTAGCAAAAAGTGGTAATGGTTACAGTGTAGTGGGTGACCTTACTATAAAAGGAACTACACTACCTACAAAGGTTAATATGACCATAGAGAATGGCGTAGCCACTACCGTTTTTAATGTAGATCGTACAAAATATGGTGTACGTTATGGCTCTGCATCGTTTTTTGACAACTTAAAAGACAATGCTATCTCAGATAATTTTGAGCTTGCAGTAAGCTTGACACTCTAATAATTTCCTAATTATTCCCCCTACAAGGCCCAATGTATATTTTTTATCCATTGGGCTTTTTTATTATAAAATAGCTCCCTATCTTTACATCATAAATGAAAAACAATACAGTACATACTTGGTGGTGGATTACACAACAATCGTTGTCGTAAGCACGCACCTATGTACCATTCATATACAGCCTGTCTTTACGACAGGCTTTTTTTTGTTCTCAATTTTGAGAAAACAATATGTAACAAATGAAATATCAATTAACTACATTTTCAAAAAGACTCCTAGCAGATACCATCACTCCCGTATCGGTATACTTAAGGCTGCGCGATCGTTTTCCTAATAGTTTACTGCTCGAGAGTAGTGACTACCACGCAAATGATAATAGCTTCTCTTACATATGCTGCAACCCTATTGCTTCTATAAGCGTGGGCGATGGTACAATCACACAGCAATTTCCAGATGGCAAGAAGGAGGAAATTACGATCACAGAAGAGACCAATGTTGTGGGTGTTTTAGACGCTTTCGCGAAAGCGTTCTCATCTACAAAGACAGCACACAAGTTCATTAACAATGGCTTGTTTGGTTACCTATCGTATGATTCTGTGCAGTACTTTGAAGATATAGAAATCGCCAAAAAAGAAGGAGATCTCCACATACCGGATATTTACTATGCCGTTTACCAAAACATTATCGCTATTAATCATTTTAATAATGAGGCGCATTTATTTTGTCACAACACTACGGGAGACAATAATATAGATGAGATTGAGCAGCTTTTAAAATCAAAAAACTTTGCAGAGTTCAACTTCAACCGAAAGAACGAACTCACCAGCAACATCACAGATGCAGATTATAAAGCACTCGTAGAAACTTGTAAAAAGCACTGCCAGCGTGGTGATGTTTTTCAGATTGTGCCTAGTAAACGCTTCTCGCAGCAATTTACAGGAGATGAGTTTAATGTATACAGGGCTTTACGCAGTGTTAACCCGTCGCCGTATCTATTTTATTTTGACTACGGAGATTATAAAATCTTTGGCTCATCACCAGAAGCTCAGATTATTGTGCAAGATGGTCTCGCAGAGATTCACCCTATTGCAGGTACTTTTAAACGTACCGGTAATGATGAGCAAGACGCCATACTTGCAAAAGAACTAGCCAAAGACGAAAAAGAAAACTCAGAACACGTGATGCTTGTTGATCTTGCTCGTAATGACTTATCACGCAATGGTCACGATGTAAAGGTAGACACCTATCGTGAGGTGCAGTTTTTCTCACACGTGATACACCTCGTGAGTAAAGTAACGGGACAAATGCACGAGGGTAGCAATACCTTACAAGTGGTAGCAGACACCTTTCCAGCAGGAACACTCAGTGGTGCGCCTAAGCATATGGCAATGCAGCTACTTGAGAAGTATGAAAACCGCAATCGCACCTTCTACGGCGGAGCGATAGGTTTTATGGATTTTTACGGTAATTTTAATCACGCTATTATCATACGTTCTTTCTTAAGTAAAAATCACACCCTACACTGGCAAGCAGGTGCTGGAGTGGTATCTGGCAGTGATCCAGCTAAAGAATTACAAGAAGTTTACAACAAATTAGGAGCGCTTAATAAAGCACTTGACATCGCAGAAGATATTTAGACAATGAAAAAGATATTAGTAATAGACAACTATGATTCCTTTGTGTACAACCTTGTGCACTACCTAGAAGAATTAGATTGCATCGTTACCGTAAAACGTAATGACCAGTTTGCGCTTGAAGAGTGCGAGCAGTATGATAAAATATTACTTTCTCCAGGCCCTGGCATTCCAGAAGAAGCTGGACTGCTCAAGCAAGTAATAAAAACTTATGGAGGAAGAAAACCTATACTTGGCGTTTGTCTTGGGCAACAAGCCATAGGTGAAGTGTACGGAGGCACGCTTATCAATCTTGATAAGGTTTTTCACGGTGTCGCGACACAAGTGAGTATCACGCAGCCAGACACAGTACTTTTTAAAGATCTTGGTGAAGAAATAGCCGTAGGGCGTTACCACTCGTGGGTGGTAGCTACAGAAGATTTTCCGCCAGCATTAGAAGTTACTGCGGTAGATGAAAATGGTCAGATAATGGCACTACGTCACAGAGAACTTGACATACGTGGTGTACAGTTTCATCCAGAATCTGTGCTTACTCCAGAAGGAAAAACAATGATTAAGAATTGGGTGATTAGTTAAAACTATATACGATGAGATTTACATTATTTCTACTAGCGAGTTGTTTTCTATTAATAGGTGGTTGTGAGAGCACAAAATCAACACCTAAAGAAACTACAAAACCTGCGACACCCGTAGTCGTAATAGAAGCCGAACCTGAGCCTCTTAAAGAAGTGGTAGAAGATGAGAATGTAGATGTCTATAAAAACCTGATTTTTAATACAAGACTTGGTGTAAGTCCTAAGCGACCTAACTGGGTACTTTTTTCAAACGGAACCTATATTATTTTCCCTACGGGAACCAGTAAAGATGATATGCGTAAAAGCGCATTAGGTTTCTTGCAACGCTTTACAAGCGAGACAGCCTCAGTAAGAAAATCACCACTTACAAAAGGCTGGATAGCAAGCACACCAAAGGGAGTTTACAATTACGTAGCACTTAACCAAGCTAGTTCAAGACTAGCAACAGATCAAGAACTAGCAACAATAGGATTGCAAAACATAAAGAAAGATAAAGCAGATCCTATTATTGTTCACATCAACACGCCTAAATAATGAAAGCCATACTTAATAGATTAATTAACCACGACCAACTCACAAAAGCCGAAAGCCGTGAGGTTCTGGTAAACATCTCTGAGGGTAAATACAACCAGAGTCAGATTGCTTCTTTCCTTACCGTTTATATGATGCGTAGCATTACGGTAGAGGAGCTAGAAGGTTTTAGAGATGCCTTGCTAGATCTTTGCCTTGCCGTAGATTTTTCTGAGTATAATGCCATAGATCTTTGTGGTACAGGTGGTGATGGTAAAGACACTTTTAATATCTCGACACTCTCTAGTTTTGTAACAGCGGGTGCTGGTGTGCACGTGACTAAGCACGGTAATTATGGGGTGAGCTCTGTAAGTGGAAGTAGCAATGTGATGGAGTATCTAGGCATAAAATTCAGTAACGATAAGGACTTCTTGAAGCGCTCAATGGATGAGGTAGGGATGTGTGTACTGCACGCACCACTCTTCCACCCTGCTATGAAAAACGTAGGCCCTATACGTCGAGAGCTAGGTGTAAAAACCTTTTTTAATATGCTAGGCCCTATGGTTAATCCTGCATTCCCGAGCAACCAGCTAGTGGGAGTTTTTAACCTAGAACTCGCAAGAATGTATGGATATTTATATCAAAAAGGAGATAAAAACTTTACCATACTGCACGCCTTAGACGGTTATGATGAGATCTCACTTACAGGAGCTACAAAGGCTATTACAAATGAAACAGAGCTTATGCTCACACCTCGAGATTTTGGTGTAAATGCACACGCTCAAAAAGATATTTATGGAGGTGACTCTGTTGAGTCTTCGGCGCAGATATTTACAAATGTAATTTCTGGTAAAGGTACCCAGGCACAAAATAATGTGGTGTGTGCAAACGCTGGGATGGCTATTGCGACTGTAAAAGGGCTAACACCTTTACAAGGTTTTGAACAAGCAAAAGAAAGCTTACTCTCTGGTAAAGCCGCACAAAAACTCAAACAACTTCAAGCCCTATGCAACTAAGATGACCATACTAGATAAAATTACAACAGATAAAATCAAGGAAGTAGCTTTAAGAAAAAGTCTCATCCCTGTGAGCCAGCTAGAGCAATCTGTGCTTTTTGAGAGAGCTACCGTATCACTTGCAAAAGCAGTACGCGAAGGCTCTGGGATTATTGCAGAGCATAAAAGAAGATCTCCTAGCAAGTCTGTTATAAACAACAGCCTGAGCGTGCAAGATGTCGCAAGCGGTTATGAGCAGGCAGGCGCGAGCGGGATGTCTGTACTTACAGATGGAAAATATTTTGGCGGCTCGCTAGACGACCTATTGCTCGCCAGAGCAGCAGCACAGTTTCCGCTATTGCGTAAGGAGTTTATAGTAGATGAATACCAAATTCTTGAGGCCAAAGCCTACGGTGCAGATGCGATATTACTTATTGCAGCTACGCTTTCGCGAAAGCAAATAGAGCAGTTTTCAACCTTTGCAAAAGGTCTTGGTCTAGATGTGCTTTGTGAATCTCATAATGAAGAAGAATTACAGAAGTCTATTATGCCTTCTGTAGATATGCTAGGCATAAACAACCGAAACCTAAAAACCTTTGAAGTAAGCCTAGAGACGAGCAAAGAACTCATTAAGCAAATTCCAGATGAGTTTGTAAAAGTATCAGAAAGTGGTATCAGTTCTGTAGAGGCGATCAAAGAATTAAAGCCACACGGTTTTCAAGGTTTCCTTATAGGTGAAAATTTTATGAAAACAGATAACCCAGGTGAGAGTGCCGCAACTTTTATAAAACAGTTACGTTAAATGACTCAAGTTCAGCTCAAAATATGCGGTATGAAATATAACACACAAGAAGTCGCTGCGTTGCAGCCAGACTATCTTGGGTTTATATTTTATGAGAAGAGCAAACGAGATTTTGGCGACCTAGAGATTCCAGAATTACCTGAGGGAATTGACCGCGTAGGGGTTTTTGTAGATGCTGATATTGCTTTCGCGAAAGCGCAAATTACCACCCACAACCTCAACGTAATCCAGTTACACGGGAGCGAATCACCAGCATATATAAATGAGCTTCAAGCTTGTCTGGTCGAGCGCAGTCGAGACCTCAAGATTTGGAAAGTTTTTGGAATCAAAGACAGTTTTGACTTTGAGCAGCTCACACCTTACGAGGGCCTTGTAGATGCTTTCCTTTTTGACACAAAGGGAAAAGAAAAAGGAGGTAACGGCTACACCTTTGACTGGAGTGTTTTAAAAAATTACACATCTCAAACGCCTATCATTTTAAGTGGCGGCATAGGACTAGAAGAAGTAGAAAAAGTAAAAGAAATACTGGCAACAGATTTGCCTATTATCGCACTAGACGTAAATAGCAAGTTTGAGGATAAACCAGGATTAAAAAATATTGAAAAATTAACCGAATTTAAAAAAGTATTGCAGCTATGATACTAGAAAATAACACCAGTTACCAGGCAGACGAGAGAGGGTACTACGGAGATTTTGGCGGAGCATTTATTCCAGAGATGCTCTATCCTAATGTAGAAGAACTGCGCTCTCAGTATGTGCAAATTATGCAGGAGCCTTCTTTTCAAGAAGAGTTTAAACAACTCTTAAAAGATTATGTAGGTCGTCCTACACCGCTTTATTATGCAAAACGCTTTAGCGAGAAGTATGGCACAAAGGTATATCTCAAAAGGGAAGATCTCTGTCATACCGGAGCTCATAAAGTAAATAATACCATAGGCCAGATTCTTATGGCTAAGCGACTAGGTAAGAACCGCATTATCGCAGAGACTGGCGCGGGACAGCACGGTGTTGCAACAGCGACCGTTTGTGCACTTATGGGACTAGAATGTATCGTATATATGGGTGCTGTAGATATTGAGCGCCAAGCGCCTAACGTGGCTCGTATGAAAATGCTAGGTGCAACGGTGCGCCCAGCAATGTCTGGAAGTAGAACCTTAAAAGATGCGACTAACGAGGCAATACGCGACTGGATTAATAACCCGGTAGACACCCACTACATCATAGGTTCTGTGGTGGGCCCGCACCCTTATCCAGATATGGTGGCTCGTTTTCAGTCGGTGATTTCTGAGGAGACTAAGAAGCAGTTGCTAGAAAAAGAAGGGAAAGAAAATCCAGATTATGTAGTAGCCTGTGTAGGTGGTGGTAGTAACGCCGCTGGATTATATTACCATTATCTTGATGAACCAGAGGTAGGTATTATCGCGGTAGAGGCTGCTGGTAAAGGAGTAGATACTGGTGAGAGTGCTGCAACTTCTGCACTAGGACGCGAGGGAATTATACACGGGAGTAAGACCTTATTAATGCAAACAGACGATGGGCAGATTACAGAGCCTTATTCTATCTCTGCTGGTCTTGATTACCCTGGTGTAGGGCCTATGCACGCAAACCTCTTCCGCTCTGGACGTGGGGAGTTTATCTCTGTCACAGACGCAAATGCGATGACGGCTGGACTAGAGCTCAGTAAACTAGAAGGTATTATCCCTGCGATTGAGACAAGTCACGCACTTGCCATTTTTGAAACTAGAAAATTCAAAAAAGACGACATAGTAGTGATCAATCTTTCGGGACGTGGTGATAAGGATTTGAATACGTTTATAGAATATTTTAATTTATAGAACTACGCTTTCGCGAAAGCGAAATAAACATCAATATTAATTCCCGCTTAGGCAGGAATGACAAAATATTTATTCAGATGAATAGAATAAAACAAAAATTACAAGAAGATAAAAAGCTACTAAGCTTATACTTCACTGCTGGATATCCAGCCATAGATGATACTGTTTCTATCTTAACGCAGCTTCAAGAAAGCGGTGTAGATATGGTGGAGATAGGATTACCATTTTCAGATCCGCTGGCAGATGGTCCTACAATACAGGAGTCAAGTACTGCTGCACTTCACAATGGGATGACTACCGAAAAGTTGTTTAGCCAGTTAGACGGTATTCGTGAGACTATACATATCCCACTTATTGTGATGGGTTACTTTAACCCGATGTTACAATATGGGGTTGAGAAATTCTGTAAGCGTTGTCAAGAAATAGGGATAGATGGTATTATTATGCCAGACTTACCACTTGCCGAATATGAAGCTGAGTATAAAGAGATTTTTGAAAAGCACGGACTTATTAATGTCTTCCTTATCACACCACAAACTAGTGACGCGCGTATACAACAGATAGATGCCGCGAGTGATGGATTTATCTATATGGTGAGTAGTGCGAGTACGACGGGCGCTACGAGCGGTTTTGGTAACAGCACAGAAGATTACTTTAAACGTATTGCAGCTATGAATCTTAACAATCCGCAGATTGTAGGTTTTGGGATAAGTAATGAGGAAACTTTTAAGGCAGCCACTACCCATCAAAAAGGAGCCATTATAGGAAGTGCTTTTATAAAGCATATTACTAAGAATGGAGCAAACAGTGTGGCTAGCTTTGTAGAAACCATAAGATAATCAACACTTTAACCTAAGACTAACAAGCCTTTAAGACGAATTAACAACCGTGATTTTTATCTTTATAGCAACTTAAAAATGAAAAAGATTATGGAACGTAAATTTGAAAGAAAAGTAGAGCAAACTAACCCGACCAATCCAACGGGAAATATAAATCAAACTACAAACGACTTTGATATCGATAAAAAGACCATCAAAGAACAGCAGAATAAGAAGTAATTAGGTTTTAGATTATATATATAAATGGTAAAAGCCGCCCAGTGGGCGGCTTTTTTTATGGATAAAGGTTTTGAGCTTTATTTTGCTTTTGCTTGTATCTCTTTCCAGATTTTAATTGCGCAAGGCTCAACCACATCTGGTACTAGACCAGAGCAGTCACCACCGTTACGTATTACATCACGTACTATGGAAGAAGAGATGTAACTCTTACCAGAACTCGTAAGTAAGAATACGGTCTCGATACCAGATAATTTTCTGTTAGTATGGGCGATTGCCTTTTCAAACTCAAAATCTCCAGGATTACGCAGTCCTCTTAAAATGAACTCGCTTTCTTGCTCTTTACAAAAGTCTATAGTGAGACCTTTATAGGTCATTACTTTAATGCGTGGCTCATCTTTAAACGTATCTTCTAGAAACTGCTTGCGCTGCTCTAGAGAAAACATATATTTTTTATCTGAGTTGACACCTATTGCAAGTATTATCTCATCAAAGAGCGTAAGACCTCGTTCTATTATATCGTAATGCCCAAGTGTAATGGGATCAAAACTGCCCGGAAATACTGCCTTTCTTTTCATAATCTTAATCTTAATGTTCTATTCTATGTGTTAGCCTAGATACGCTATTACTTCTGTGCTTTAATACAAGTTTCTATAGCTTTCCCAAACACTTCTGTAAGTGATAATCCTGCTACTTTAAACTCTCTTGGGATGATACTTTCCTTTGACAATCCAGGATTAGTATTTACCTCAACAAAATGTGGTTTCCCTTCGTGAAAGATAAAATCTATGCGGCAAATCCCCTTAAGCCCCAGCAATTCATAAATACCCTTTGTAAGTCCCTGCACATCTGCCGTCTCACGCTCATCTAGTCTTGCTGGCACAATCTCTTGTGATTTTCCAGAGTACTTTGCTTCAAGACTAAAGAAGTCTCCATCTGGCACAATCTCACAAACTGGAAGCACCTCTGCCCCATTGCCAAAATCATACACTCCAACAGATACTTCTGTCCCGCTCAAAAATGACTCAATCAATACCTGGTTATCTTCCTTAAACGCATTATCTAGCGCCGCTATAAGATCACCCTCTTTGTACACCTTACTCACTCCATAACTTGATCCAGCCCTATTAGGCTTTACAAAACAAGGGTAGCCCACTTTTATAGCAAGCAAGTTTTTAAAAGACATATCAATCTCATCGCCCTTATTTACATATACAGATGCTGCCATAGGTACTCCATAAGAGCTTAGCACACTTAAGCTATCACGCTTGTTAAAGGTGAGCGCACTCTCATAAAATCCACAACTTGTCTGTGGGATCCCTAGCAATTCTAGGTAGGCTTGTAGTTTTCCGTCCTCGCCCGGCGTTCCGTGTATGGTATTGTAACAGGCGTCAAAGGTTACCTTTTTCGCGGAAGCGTCCTTAAAGCTAAAGTCACCTTTATCTATCGTAAATCGCTCATCATCTATCACACAAAACCATCCTTCGGTAAGGATGTGCACGGCATATACTTGGTATTTTTCTTTATCTAAAGAAGCAACTACGGTGGCACCACTATTAAGCGATATTTCATACTCGCTACTGTAGCCACCCATTAAAACGGCGATATTTCTTTTCTGCACTTTCGTGAAAATTTTAAAGGAGACAACTAAATCTGTCTCATTAACGTACATTGTAAAAATAGGTATAATCATACCTACGCCAAATAGGCTGTCATTTTTATATATTTGCACCTCTAACCACATCCCATTTATGAGTTTTGTAAAATTTCTAGTAAGCAAAGCATTTGTAAAACAAATCGCCCTTGCCATCATTATTGTAATTGCCTTAATTTTTATCACCAGATGGTGGTTAGGTAGTACCACAAATCACGATGAACGCATTGCCGTGCCTAATGTAAAAGGGATGACACTAGACCTTGTGAGTCAAGAACTAGAAAATGCAGAGCTGCGCTACTTTATCATAGACAGTGCAAACTTTAACCCAGATTACCCTAAGTACTCTGTCATAGACCAAGAGCCTAACGCTGGAAAATTTGTAAAAGAAAACAGACAGATATACCTAGTGCTTAACCCTTCTGGTTATCAAAAAATGACCATCCCTCCTATTGTAGGAAAAACACGCCGCCAGGCAGAGCCTACACTTAAAGCCCTAGGTTTTAAAATAGGAAAAATCACCTACGTAGACTGGATAGGTGAAGACGAGGTAAGAGACCTAAGACACAAAGGAAAAAAAGTAAAAGCAGGAGATCGCTTAGAAAAAACATCTGTGATAGACCTCGTACTAGGTAATGGTAAAGGAGATTACCGAGATGCTATTTCTAATAACGCATCTGACGATAATTAAACAATGAACGAAGAACAACCCATAGGTCCAGAACCTCAAGACGATGAGCTATATGAGCATTATAGCTTTACTGCCAGTAAAGGTCAAGAACCGCTACGCGTAGATAAGTTCTTAATGAACTTTGTAGAAAATGCTACACGTAATAAAATACAAAAGGCTGCCAAAAATGGTAGCATACAAGTAAACAACAAAGTTGTAAAACAAAATTACAAGGTAAAAGCAGGAGATGTGGTACGCGCGATGTTTGAGCACCCGCCACACGAGTTTTTACTCACTCCAGAAGATATCCCACTAGATATTATTTATGAAGATGATGATCTTCTCGTGGTAAACAAGCCTGCCGGTATGGTCGTGCACCCAGGTCACGGCAACTACTCTGGCACCTTGATTAATGCACTTATACACCACATAGATAATCTACCTAACAACTCTAGCGAGCGCCCAGGGCTTGTGCACCGTATAGATAAAGACACCAGTGGTCTTCTAGTGGTAGCAAAGACGGAGCACGCGATGACCCACCTCTCAAAGCAGTTTTTTAATAAAACGACAGAGCGTGAGTATGTGGCCATCGTATGGGGTAACGTGGTAGATGATGAGGGTACAATAGAAGGTAACATAGGCCGTCACCCTAAAAACCGTCTTCAGAACACCGTTTTTAAAGATGATGATGAGGAGCAAGGAAAACCAGCCGTTACACACTACAAAGTACTAGAACGCCTAGGATATGTCACTCAGGTGGCTTGTAAGCTTGAGACTGGACGCACACACCAGATACGTGTGCATATGAAGTACATAGGCCACACCCTTTTTAATGATGAGCGTTACGGTGGTAATGCTATTTTAAAAGGAACCTCTTTTACAAAGTACAAGCAGTTTGTAGAAAACTGTTTTAAAATATTACCACGCCAGGCACTACACGCAAAAACACTAGGTTTTGTACACCCCACCACAGGCGAGTACAAACGTTTTGAAACTCCCGTACCAGAAGATATGGCGGGCTGTATAGAAAAGTGGCGCGCCTATGCCGTACACAGCAAAGAGCAGTAAGATTTTTTTTCGCTTTCGCGAAAGCTTACTCATAACAACAAGAAGCAACTTTTTTTAGGGTTGCTTTTTTGTTTTATGGTGTTTATGTAAATTTTTGAATTATTACTTAAATACCATTCAACACCTACACCCAATATTCCCCTCAAAGGGAAGGGGCTAGAAGTCTCCCTTTGAAGGGAGATTTAGAGGGATGTTGAACATTTGATATTATTAAATTTTTCATCTTTATAAATCAAACACCACATTAAACAATCAATCCCACCATAACCAAAAACAATAGCCAAGCACTTAATTATAAGACATAATTGCTAACTTTGATACAAAAGAAAAACACCTATGAAAATCGTTGTATCACCAGCAAAGTCACTTAATTTTGAAGATAAGCTACCTACTACGCGTGCTACACAGCCGCAGTTTTTAGAGCAAGCAGAAAAGCTTAACAGCAAGCTTTCTAATACGACAAAAAAAGAGATTCAAGACCTGATGCACATCAGTGAGAAGCTTGCAGACTTAAACTACCAGCGATACCAAGATTTTACCACTCCTTTTACAAAAAAGAATGCGAGGCCAGCCGTGTACACCTTTGATGGTGATGTATACACGGGGCTTGATGCCTATACCCTACCTACAGAAAAGCTTGACAAACTTCAAGACACCTTACGTATTTTAAGTGGTATGTATGGGATCTTGCGGCCACTAGATTTAATGCAGGCATACCGCCTTGAGATGGGTACAAAACTGGAGTACTACAGTAATAAAAATTTATACGAGTTTTGGGGAGACACTCTTACCGAAGCGCTTAATAAAGAACTTAAAGATGATGAGCTTTTTGTAAACCTTGCAAGTCAAGAATACTTTAAGTCTATAAAACCTAAGCAGCTCAAGGTACCTGTAATCACACCTATCTTTAAAGATTTTAAAAATGGGAAACTCAAGATTATTTCATTTTTTGCAAAAAAGGCCCGTGGCTCAATGGTGCGTTATATTATAGATAACGACATAAACACAATAGACGGCCTTAAAGGTTTTGATTATGACGGCTACGCCTACAGTGCAGAAGAGTCTAATGAAGATAAAAACGAATTTGTATTTACAAGGTAATCGATGCTAAGATCACTAATTATAGTGCTATTTGTTCTCACTAGTGTACAAGCAATTGCTTGCACCTGTGCAAAAGACCCGAAGGTTTCAAAAAAAGAAGAAATTACAGAAAAGTACAAACGCGCCGATGTCGTTTTTAGTGGTAATCTTGTCAAGAAAGAAGTGCTTAATAAAGCACGCAAGCGCAGTAGCGGAGATACAGTTCGTTATACCTTTGAAATAATCAAGCAGTACAAGGGCTCATTTTCTAAAAGCACTATTGAGATAATTTCTGAAGCTTCTGAGATTAGCTGTGGCTATGAATTTAGTGAAGGTTTGACTTACTTGGTGTATACAAGAGCTAGTTCTCATTTTAATGATAGATTTCCACAGCTGGTAGATGATAAAAATGCGCATACAACTGGTCTCTGTTCTGGTAATATGCTTAGAAAAAAGGTAGACAAAAAACAGCTACGCATTTTAAAAAGACTAAAAGCAAAAGGTTAAACCTTTTCCATTTTTGCAGCTTCTTTAGCTTTTTTACGTCCTTTCTTTCGGCGGCGTGCGCCAAAGGTGCCTCTACTTATCTTGCCTCGTCGTGATTTTTTATCTCCGCGTCCCATAATGCTATTGTTTCCTTTCAATTTACGAACTTTACGAGCATATGTCAAGACCTTTTAAGCATACACATCCCTACCCGCCATTTAATCTGGAAAAAGCAACCAAGCTTATCGTTGGTACATTACCGCCACCACGCTTTACAACGGGTGACTTAAAAGTGGGTGATGTAGATTTTAGTTATGGCAGCATAGACGGGCAATTGTGGCCTATACTTAATAAAATTTTTGGCTTAAACCTCACATTTGAAACTACGGCAGAAGCCATAAACCAGCGCAAGGCATTTCTAAAATCAAGAAACATAGGTATTTGTGACATTGTTTCCTCTTCAGAGAGACAAAAAGTAGATGCCTCAGACATAGGGATGAGTAACATCACGCTGCGCGATATCTTCGGTTATCTCTCTAAACATACACAAGTAGACACCCTATTATTTACCGGCGGAAACAGTAAAAACGGCCCTGAGTATTTCTTTAGGAAAGCTTGTAAAGAAAAACAAGTACGCCTTAAGGTTGTAAGCGATGTAGTACCTAGAGTACACAACTTTGACTGGGAAGGTCGTACTATTAAAACGATATCACTCACAGCACCATCTGGAGCAGCAAATAGAGCTGTGGGAAGCCTGGCGCTTTATAAAAAACTAAAGGCAGAAAACTCCGACTTTAACACCATAGATTTTAGAGTATTGCAATACACTCCTTTTTTCTAAAAGCTAGATTACATCACTTAAAAAGCGACTAATTATTTGTTTATCAAAACAGTGACCACGCATCTCATTTCGGTAAAGTGTACGGCGATTATCACCTCAAATTGTATGATACGTATGGACCAAAGGGGCAATAAGCTATAACCGCAAGTTTTTTATGTCTAATAGAAAGTGGTGTGAGCTACCTTCATAAATATGCCTTGTAGACGTACTTAGTGCGTAATGTGGGAAGAATTACGCTTTCGCGAAAGCGTACATATCCTCAATCATTTTAAATGAGACACATAGGGCATTTACCCGTGTAGATTGACGCGATTTCTGACGGAAATTTCTGACTTAACTCACTTTATACAAACCACTTATAGTGCATACATTTAGTCTTCATTAATTGGGGGATTAATATGAAACAAATTACTACTGCGATACGCATACTCTTGGTATGTGGTATCTTTTCGACTGCCATTGCGCAAACCGCACCGACTTTTACAGACTGTCCTGTTGCACCTATTACACAAATAAATGATGCTGGACTATGCGGTGCAAATGTCACATTTGCCACGCCTACACCAAACGATCCGGATGGAACGGCAACCTTTACGGTTACACAAATAGAAGGGCCAGCATCTGGAGACTTCTTTCCTGTAGGGGATACTACAGTAACCTTTGAGGCTACTGGCGATCCAGATGGGGTGGCGACTTGTACCTTTACAGTTACAGTAACAGATAATGAAGCCCCAGTGGCAAACTGTATTGCTCCATTTACAATTACGTTAGATGAGGATGGCCTTGCAAGTATTACCACAGCAGATGTGGATGATACCGTTACACCCTCTGCTGACAATTGTCCAGACGCTGTATTATCACTTGACATAACCAGCTTTGACTGCTCTAACATAGGCGATAATACGGTAACGCTCACCATAACAGATGCTGCAGGAAATACAGATACCTGTACTACAACGGTAACTGTAGAAGCAGGAGTACTTGATATTACCTGCCCAGCAGATATCATACTTAACCTTTCTGAGAATGTTGCGATGGTTACACCTGTCTCTGCCTCTACATCTTTCACAACTGTTTTTGACAGTTCGCTTAACAATACCTTTAACGGTAGTGGCTTATCAGAATTTCCAAGTTTTACTGCAACTCACGACGCTACAGTGCCTGCAAACTCCTTTATAGGTGGTGGTACTAGTGGTATTATAGAATATAGCTTAGGTGGTACAGAGCGCATAAATGGAATCTACATTTGGAATCAAAATGCAGGTGGCCCTGGTGCCTCAGGCTCATCTGGTATACAAGATGTTATTATAAGTGCTTCTACAAATGGGACAGATTTTACACCTATTACAGGAGCTCCTGCAACTTTTGCACAAGTAATAGCGAGTGATAACGCTGCAGTGCAAGAATTTACTTTTGAACCTATTGATGCCTCGACTATACGTATAGAGGTATTATCTAATTATGGAGATGGCAACACAGGTCTGGGAGAAATCATTTTTTCTAGTATTACAGATGGTTGTGGAGCAGTTATAACATATGATGCACCTATAGTAGCTACAAATTGTGTGGCAGCCACCGTTACTCAAACAACAGGATTTGCTAGTGGAAATCCTTTTCCCATAGGTACAACTACAAACACCTTTATTGTAGATGATGGAAACGGAAATACAGCAACTTGCTCTTTTGATATTACCATTATAGATGATGTGGCTCCTATCGCTATTTGTCAAGATATTACGGTACAACTAGATGCAACGGGCTCTGTCACCATCACTCCTGAAGAAATAAACAATGGCTCTACAGATAACTGTGGTACGGCAACTCCAACCTTAGATATAACAGATTTTACTTGTGCAGACCTAGGAGATAATACCATAATTCTAACCATAACAGATGACAATGGTAATAGTGCTACCTGTGAGGCTATTGTCACAGTAGAAAATACTGTAGTACCCACCGTAGTATGTCAAGATATTACCATAAGCCTTGATGATACAGGAGTAGCAACCATTGTAGCTGCAGATATTGATAATGGTAGTACTGTAGCTTGTGGAGCTCCTATACTAAGTGCAGACATCACAGAATTTAACTGTGAAAATTTAGGAGTTAACACCGTTACACTTACAGTTACAGATGATCAAGGTAATACAGCAAGTTGTGAAGCAATCGTTACGGTGGAGAGTAACAGTATTACAACCATCACTTGTCCAGCAGATATTACCCTTAATCTTTCTGAAGTGGCAACACCTATCATACCCTCATCTGCAAGTACAAGTTTTACCACTGCCTTTGGGTCGAGCCTAACTAATACTTTTAATGGTAATGGACTTACCACTTTTCCAGATCTTAATTCTGACCACAGCTCTTCTGGAGTTACAAACTCGTGGATAGGTGAAGGAACCTCTGGCACAATCACTTTTAATCTAGGTGGTAGTCAGACCGTAAGTGGCTTTTCTTTTTGGAATCAAAACAACGGCGGTCCTGGTGCTTCAGGAACCTCGGGCATTCAAAATGTCATTATCTCATCATCAACAAATGGAACAGACTTTACACCTATCCCTGGGGCGCCAGCAGTATTTGCACAAGTAACAGGAGGTGGTCCTGTGGCTCCAGAGGTCTTTAACTTTACACCTATCATTGCTTCTAGCATTCGCATAGAAGTACAATCAAATTATGGAGATGGTAATACCGCTTTCGCGGAAATAGCATTTTCTGATGATACACCAGGTTGTGGTGCACTAATAGCTTATGTAACGCCATTTTCTAATGCTGCCTGTAATGGCGGTGGTGAAGTAATACAAACAGCAGGGTTACCTAGCGGAAGTGCTTTCCCCGTAGGAACAACCACAAATACCTTTGAAGTTACAGATGGCAGTGGCGGAACGCAAACCTGCTCATTTGATATTGTTATTACCGATAATGTAGCACCAGATGTATTATGCCAAAACATTGAGGTTCTCCTAGACGGTACAGGTAATGCTATCATCACAGCAGCCGATATTGATAATGGTACTACAGATAACTGTGGAGATGTAACCTTGAGTATTGATCAAGATACATTTACTTGTGCAGATGTAGATACGCCAGTTACTGTGACGCTTACAGCAACAGATGTAAATGGAAACAGCGCTTCTTGTGAGGCGATTGTTACGGTTACTTCTAATGAAGTACCGGTGGCGGTTTGTCAAGATATCACTATCCAGCTTGTGGATGGTATGGCAAGTATCACCCCTGCAACCATTGATAATGGCTCGGGATCTACGTGTGGTACTGCCGTAGAATTATCGCTAGATGTTCAAGAATTTACCTGTGAGAATCTGGGGGATAACACTGTAACGCTTACCGTGACAGATGCTTCTGGAAATACAGATACCTGTACCGCAATTGTTACCGTAGAAAATAATGAGCCGCTCGTAATTACTTGTCCGGCAGATATAAACATTAACTTATCTGAGGTCGCTACGCCTATCATTCCTAATTCGGCTTCTACTAGTTTTACGACGGCATTTGGTACAAGTCTCAATAACACCTTTGATGGTACAGGGCTCGATACGTTCCCATCTCTAGAAAGTGAGCACGCACCTTCGAGTAATACCAACTCGTGGATAGGTGAAGGAACGACTGGAACCATAGATTTTTCTCTTGGTGCTGTGACAACTGTTTCTGGACTTGCCTTTTGGAATCAAAATGGCGGAGGTCCAGGGGCAGATGGAACTTCGGGTATTCAAAATGTGATTATCTCATCATCAACAAACGGAACAGATTTTACACCTATTCCTGGGGCGCCTACTTCTTTCACGCAAGTGATACCAAATACTGCTGCCACACCAGAAATATTTAACTGGACGCCTGTAATGGCGTCAACCATACGCATTGAAGTGCAATCTAATTATGGAGATGGGAATACCGCCTTTGCAGAAATTGCTTTCTCAGATACCACCTCGGGGTGCGGCGCAGTGATTACTTACGAAGGACCGTTTACAAATCAAGAATGTTTCCCAGGAAGCGCTCTTACTCAGACTGCTGGGTTTGCATCGGGAAGTGCTTTCCCACTAGGTACTACTACGAATACTTTTGAGGTAGATGATGGTGCTGGTAATATCATTACTTGCTCATTTGATGTGACAATAACAGATGATGTTGCTCCAGATGTGGTATGTCAGGATATAGAAGTGGTACTTGACGATACAGGAAACTTTGTAATCACAGCAGCCGATATTGATAATGGCACTACAGATAATTGTGGAGATGTAACCTTGAGTATTGATCAAGATACATTTACTTGTTCAGATGTAGGTACGCCAGTTACTGTGACGCTTACAGCAACAGATGTAAATGGAAATAGCGCTTCTTGTGAGGCGATTGTAACGGTTACTTCTAATGAACTACCGGTGGCTGTTTGTCAAGATATCACTATCCAGCTTGTGAATGGTATGGCAAGTATCACCCCAGCAGACATTGATAATGGTTCAGGCTCTACGTGTGGTACTGCTGTAGAATTATCGCTAGATGTTCAAGAATTTACCTGCGAAAATCTGGGGGATAACACTGTAACGCTTACCGTGACAGATGCTTCTGGAAATACAGATACCTGTACCGCAATTGTTACCGTAGAAAATAATGAGCCGCTCGTAATTACTTGTCCGGCAGATATAAACATTAACTTATCTGAAGTCGCTACGCCTATCATTCCTAATTCGGCTTCTACTAGTTTTACGACGGCATTTGGTACAAGTCTCAATAACACCTTTGATGGTACAGGGCTCGATACGTTCCCATCTCTAGAAAGTGAGCACGCACCTTCGAGTAACACCAACACGTGGATAGGTGAAGGAACGACTGGAACCATAGATTTTTCTCTTGGTGCTGTGACAACCGTTTCTGGACTTGCCTTTTGGAATCAAAATGGCGGAGGTCCAGGGGCAGATGGAACTTCGGGTATTCAAAATGTGATTATCTCATCATCAACAAACGGAACAGATTTTACACCTATTCCTGGGGCGCCTACTTCTTTCACGCAAGTGATACCAAATACCGCTGCCGCACCAGAAATATTTACTTGGACACCCGTAATGGCTTCAACCATACGCATTGAAGTACAATCTAATTATGGAGATGGGAATACTGCCTTTGCAGAAATTGCTTTCTCAGACACCACCTCAGGATGCGGCGCAGTGATTACTTATGAAGGTCCGTTTACAAATCAAGAATGTTTCCCCGGAAGCACTCTTACTCAAACCGCTGGATTTGCATCGGGAAGTGCATTTCCACTGGGCACTACTACCAATACTTTTGAGGTAGATGATGGTGCTGGTAATATCATCACTTGCTCTTTTGACGTGACAATAACAGATGATGTCGCTCCAGATGTGGTATGTCAGGATATCGAAGTGGTACTTGATGAGACAGGAAACTTTGTAATCACAGCAGCCGATATTGATAATGGCACTACAGATAATTGTGGAGATGTAACCTTGAGTATTGATCAAGATACATTTACTTGTGCAGATGTAGGTACGCCAGTTACTGTGACGCTTACAGCAACAGATGTAAATGGAAACAGCGCTTCTTGTGAGGCAATGGTTACGGTTACTTCTAATGAACTACCGGTGGCCGTTTGTCAAGATATCACTATACAGCTTGTGGATGGTATGGCAAGCATCACTCCTGCAGACATTGATAATGGCTCGGGATCTACGTGTGGTAGCGCCGTAGAATTATCGCTAGATGTTCAAGAATTTACCTGTGAGAATCTGGGGGATAACACTGTAACGCTTACCGTAACAGATGCTTCTGGTAATACAGATACCTGTACCGCAATTGTTACCGTAGAAAATAATGAGCCGCTCGTAATTACTTGTCCGGCAGATATAAACATTAACTTATCTGAAGTCGCTACGCCTATCATTCCTAATTCGGCTTCTACTAGTTTTACGACGGCATTTGGTTCAAGTCTCAATAACACCTTTGACGGTACAGGGCTTGATGCTTTCCCATCTTTAGAAAGTGAGCACGCACCATCAAGTAATACCAACTCGTGGATAGGTGAAGGAACTACCGGAACAATAGATTTTTCTCTTGGCGCTGTGACAACCGTTTCTGGACTTGCCTTTTGGAATCAAAATGGTGGAGGTCCAGGGGCAGATGGAACTTCGGGTATTCAAAATGTGATTATCTCATCATCAACAAACGGAACAGATTTTACACCTATTCCTGGGGCGCCTACTTCTTTCACGCAAGTGATACCAAATACTGCTGCCACACCAGAAATATTTAACTGGACGCCTGTAATGGCGTCAACCATACGTATTGAAGTACAATCTAATTATGGAGATGGGAATACCGCTTTTGCAGAAATTGCTTTCTCAGACACCACCTCGGGGTGCGGCGCAGTGATTACTTACGAAGGACCGTTTACAAATCAAGAATGTTTCCCAGGAAGCGCTCTTACTCAGACTGCTGGATTTGCATCGGGAAGTGCTTTCCCACTAGGTACTACTACCAATACTTTTGAGGTAGATGATGGTGCTGGTAATATCATTACTTGCTCTTTTGACGTGACAATAACAGATGATGTTGCTCCAGATGTGGTATGTCAAGATATCGAAGTGGTACTTGATGAGACAGGGAACTTTGTAATCACAACAGCCGATATTGATAATGGCACTACAGATAACTGTGGAGATGTAACCTTGAGTATTGATCAAGATACATTTACTTGTGCAGATGTAGATACGCCAGTTACTGTGACGCTTACAGCAACAGATGTAAATGGAAATAGCGCTTCTTGTGAGGCAATGGTTACGGTTACTTCTAATGAACTACCGGTGGCCGTTTGTCAAGATATCACTATCCAGCTTGTGGATGGTATGGCAAGTATCACTCCTGCAGACATTGATAATGGTTCAGGCTCTACGTGTGGTACTGCTGTAGAATTATCGCTAGATGTTCAAGAATTTACCTGCGAAAATCTGGGGGATAACACTTTAACGCTTACCGTGACAGATGCTTCTGGAAATACAGATACCTGTACCGCAATTGTTACCGTAGAAAATAATGAGCCGCTCGTAATTACTTGTCCGGCAGATATAAACATTAACTTATCTGAGGTCGCTACGCCTATTATTCCTAATTCGGCGTCTACAAGTTTTACCACGGCATTTGGTACAAGTCTCAATAACACCTTTGATGGTACAGGGCTCGATACGTTCCCATCTCTAGAAAGTGAGCACGCACCATCAAGTAATACCAACTCGTGGATAGGTGAAGGAACGACTGGAACCATAGATTTTTCTCTTGGTGCTGTGACAACTGTTTCTGGACTTGCCTTTTGGAATCAAAATGGCGGAGGTCCAGGGGCAGATGGAACTTCGGGTATTCAAAATGTGATTATCTCATCATCAACAAACGGAACAGATTTTACACCTATTCCTGGGGCGCCTACTTCTTTCACGCAAGTGATACCAAATACCGCTGCCGCACCAGAAATATTTAACTGGACGCCTGTAATGGCGTCAACCATACGTATTGAAGTACAATCTAATTATGGAGATGGAAATACCGCTTTTGCAGAAATTGCTTTCTCAGACACTACCTCGGGATGTGGTGCAGTGATTACTTATGAAGGTCCGTTTACAAATCAAGAATGTTTCCCAGGAAGCGCTCTTACTCAGACTGCTGGATTTGCATCGGGAAGTGCTTTCCCACTAGGTACTACTACGAATACTTTTGAGGTAGATGATGGTGCTGGTAATATCATTACTTGCTCTTTTGACGTGACAATAACAGATGATGTTGCTCCAGATGTGGTATGTCAGGATATTACTATACAACTAGATGAAACGGGCAGTGCTTCTATACTTGCCTCAGATATAGATGGAGGTACTGCAGACAACTGTACAGATGTTACATTGTCTATAGATATAGACAAATTTGGTTGCGTAAATGTGGGCGAAAATATAGTAACCCTTACTGCAACTGATGGTAATGGAAACACCTCCTTTTGTGAGGCAATTGTAACAGTAGAAAATCTAAATATACCAGAGGCTATCTGTCAAAATATAACTGTAGAACTAGATGCTACGGGCATAGCAACTTTAGATCCTGTACTACTAGATGGAGGAAGCACTTTTGTTTGTGGGCCGCTTACTTATGAAGCAGATGTCACAGAATTTACCTGCGAAAACTTAGGTGAAAACACCGTCGTTTTTACAATTACAGATCCTCAAGGTAATACCTCAACCTGTGAGGCGATAGTTACCGTAGTAAATAATGAACCGGTAACCATAACTTGCCCAGATGATATTATTCTTAATCTTTCTGAGGCGCTAGAACCTATAGCGATTACAAGTACTTCTACAACTTTTACGGCTGCCTTTGGTAGTGAACTTTCAAATGCTACAAACGGTACGGGGCTAACAGTTTCTCCAAGTACTACAGCTACACACGAGCCTACAACTCCGAGCAACTCTTTTATAGGAACCGGTACTACTGGAACTTTAGATTTTAACTTTGGTAGTGAGACTCTTGTGAGCGGACTATCATTTTGGAATCAAAATGGTGGTGGTCCCGGTGCAAATGGTTCTTCTGGTGTTCAAAATGTTGTTTTTTCTTATAGCACAGATGGAACAAACTTCATCCCTATACCAGGTGCTCCATCCATTTTTGCACAAGTCACAGATAATGACTTTTCGGCACCAGAGATTTTTACTTTTGATCAGATAGCGGCTACGGTAATACGTATGGAAGTGACGAGTAATTATGGAGATAGTAATACCGCTTTCGCGGAAATAGTCTTTGCCGATATTTCGTCAGGCTGCGGAGCAATTGTCACTTACGAAGGACCATTTACAAATGCGCTTTGTGCTGGAGGTGGTGAACTTGTACAAACCGAAGGTTTTGCGAGTGGAAGTCCATTTCCGCTAGGAACAACCACAAATACTTTTGAGGTAACAGACGGCGCAGGAAACGTGCAAACGTGCTCTTTTGATATCACTACAATAGACGATGTTGCGCCAAGAGCTGTATGCCAAAACATAACCTTAGAAATAGACGAAACTGGTTCTATAACAATTACTCCAGAAGATATAGATGGAGGTAGTACAGATAACTGTGGTGACATTACATTGTCAATAGACACAGATACATTTACCTGTGATAATGTAGGAGAAAACATTGTGACCTTAACAGTTACAGATAGTAACGGCCTATCATCTTCTTGTGAAGCTATTGTTACGATTATAGGAAGTGATGCTCCTACTGCTGTTTGTCAAGATATCACTCTACTTTTAGATGCAGATGGTATAGCGACGCTTACCCCAGAACAAATAGATGGAGGAAGCTTTGCAGGGTGTGGAACATTTACCCTTTCTGCAGATATAGTAACTTTTACCTGTGATGACCTAGGTGAAAATATAGTAACGCTTACAGCAACAGATGCTTCTGGAAACAGCACTACTTGTGAGGCAATTGTAACTATAGAAAATAACCAGCCACTTAATCTGTCGTGCCCAGAAGATATTGTCATAAATCTTTCTGAAGTGCTAGAACCAGTTATACCTACTAATGTAACGACAAGTTTTAATTCAGCCTTTGGTAGTAGTATACAGAATACTATTAACGGTGTTGGTCTTGCAACTTCACCAAGTCTTACTGCGACTCACGATGGATCTACAACAGACAATGCCTTTATAGGAGCGGGCACAACGGGAACTATAGATTTTGATCTAGGCACCGAAAGGACAATAACTGGTTTTTCTTTTTGGAACCTTAACGGCGGTGGTCCAGGTGCAAATGGCTCTTCAGGAATTCAAGATGTAAGTATTTCTTATTCGGTAGATGGGACAAACTTTATTCCGGTAGATGGAGCGCCGGCAGTTTTCGCGCAAGCGTTATCATCACAAGATGTAGCTCCAGAGACATTTAACTTTACACAAATAGCAGCTACTGTTATACGCTTTGAAGTATTAAGCAATTATGGTGATAGTAATACTGGATTTGCAGAAATTGCTTTTGCAGACACCACTGTAGGTTGCGGGGCAGCAATTGTATATGAAGGTCCTTTTACAAATGTAGATTGTCTAGGTAGTGGAGAGCTTGTACAGACGGCAGGTTTTGCCAGCGGCAGTATTTTTCCACTAGGTACAACCACAAATACCTTTGAGGTAACTGATGTAAATGGCACCACTCTGAGCTGTTCTTTTGATATTACGGTGATAGATGATGTAGCGCCAAGAGCAGTGTGTCAAGATATCACGATACAGCTAGATGAAACAGGCTCTGCAAATATAGAGGCGGCAGATGTAGATGGAGGTAGTACAGATAATTGTGGTGATGTGAGTATTGCTATAGACATAGATAAATTTGGCTGTGAGAATGTAGGAGAGAATATAGTAACTCTAACCGTTACAGACAGTAATGGATTAATCTCTACTTGTGAAGCAATTGTGACTATTGAAAATCCTAATATACCTGTTGCAGTTTGTCAAAACATCACACTAGAACTTGATGCTACTGGTGTAGGCATACTAGACCCTGCCTTACTAGATGGAGGAAGCACCTTTGTATGTGGACCACTTACATATGAAGCAGATATCACAGAGTTTACCTGTGAGAATCTAGGCGAAAACTCTGTTGTACTTACAGTTACAGATCCTCAAGGCAATACCTCAACGTGCGAGGCTATTGTAACTGTAGTTAATAATGAGCCAGTAACTATTACTTGCCCAGAAGACCTCATTCTAAACTTATCTGAAGTACTAGAGCCTGTCACCATAAGTAGTACAACAACGAGCTTTAGTCCTTCCTTTGGTAGTGATATAGCAAATGCTACAAACGGAACGGGATTAAGTACGACACCTAGCACCACAGCAAACCACGAGGCTACCACACCTAGTAATTCTTTTATAGGAGCAGGAACTTCTGGTACAATTGATTTTAACCTTGGTGGAGAGACTCTTATAAGTGGCTTCTCTTTCTGGAATCAAAATGGCGGTGGTCCTGGTGCAAATGGCACTTCTGGTATACAAGAGGTAACAATGCTCTACTCTACAGATGGCACAACTTTTACTGCCATACCGGGTGCTCCTACTACGTTTGCTCAAGTAACGACAAGTGAGTCATCTGCGCCAGAGCTATTTACTTTTGATCAAATTGCTGCTACCGTGATTCGTATGGAGGTGATGAGTAATTATGGAGATGGTAATACCGCTTTCGCGGAAATAGTCTTTGCCGATACTTCGTCAGGTTGTGGGGCAATTGTCACTTACGAAGGACCATTTACAAATGCACTTTGTGCTGGAGGTGGTGAACTTGTACAAACCGAAGGTTTTGCAAGTGGAAGCCCGTTCCCGTTAGGAACAACCACAAATACTTTTGAAGTTACAGACGGTGCCGGGAATGTACAAACGTGCTCTTTTGACATCACCATTATAGATGATGTAGCACCAAGAGCTGTTTGCCAACCGATTACTATAGAAATAGGTGAAGATGGTACGGCTAGCATTACACCAGAAGATATAGATGGAGGCAGTACAGATAACTGTGGTGATATTACATTATCGATAGATACAGATACTTTTACTTGCGATAATGTAGGAGAAAATACCGTGACGCTTACTGTAACTGATAGTAATGGTCTTACCGCTACTTGTGAGGCTATCGTTACTGTCATAAGTGACAGTCCTCCTACTGCTGTATGTATGGACCTTACCATACAACTCGATGAAGACGGAATGGCAATCATCACCCCAGAGCAAGTAGATGGAGGTAGCTTCTCAAACTGTGGCACTTTTGAGCTTACACTAGATCAAGACACCTTTACTTGTGAGCAACTAGGTGAAAATATAGTAATACTTACTGCAACGAGTCCTAGTGGCGAGTTTACGACTTGTGAAGCTATTGTGACTGTAGAGAATACACAGCCGCTTAGTATAGAGTGTCCAGAAGATATTGTCCTTAATCTTTCTGAGGTATTGATGCCTGTAGAAGTTTCTAATGGTACGACATCATTTAGCCCTGCATTTGGCAGTGAGCTTGCAAATGCTTTTAATGGCACTGGTCTTGAGATGTCTCCTAGCTTAATGGCAAATCACGAAGCCTCGACACCTAGTAATGCTTTTATAGGTACTGGATCGAGCGGTAGTATAGATTTTGATCTTGGACAAGAAACTATTATAAATGGATTCTCTCTATGGAATTTAAACGGTGGAGGTCCTGGAGCAGAAGGTTCTTCTGGTATTCAAGATGTTACTATACTCTACTCGTTAGATAACGTGACATATACAGTACTTCCTGAAGCGCCTACAGTATTTGCTCAGGTTACTACTTCAGAACCTGTAGGTCCAGAGGTATTTACATTTACTCAGCTGGCCGCTCGCTACATACGCTTTGATGTACTAAGCAATTATGGCGATGGTAATACGGGAATAGCAGAGGTAGCTTTTGCAGATGTAACAGATGGATGTGGCGCTATTGTAAACTACGATGGTCCTTTAGAAAATCTTGATTGTCTAGGTGGCGGTACTTTAGAACAAACAGCTGGTTTTGAAAGTGGTAGTCCGTTCCCGCTAGGCACCACTACTAATACGTTTATAGCAACTGACACTAATGGTAACGAGGTGACTTGCTCATTTACAATTACACTCATAGATGATGTAGCACCAAGAGCTGTTTGTGCACCTTTAACTGTCGTGCTTGATGAAAATGGTATCGCAACCATTACCGCAAATGATATTGACAATGGAAGTTCTGATAACTGTGGTGATATTGCTACTGCAATAGATATTGACACATTTACTTGTGAGCAATTAGGGGAAAATATAGTAGTGCTTACCGTAACAGATGCAAATGGAAATAGCTCGACTTGTGAAACTATTGTCACTGTCGAAACCAACATAGCACCTACAGCTGTATGCCAAAACATCACTGTAGAACTAGATGAGGAAGGAATGATCACTGTAGACCCAGTACTAGTAGATGGAGGCAGTACTGCTGTTTGTGGCGAACTCACTTATGAACTAGATGTGTTTGAGTTTACTTGTGATAACTTAGGTGAAAACACTGTTATTCTAACAGTAACAGATGAGCAAGGTCTCACTGCTACTTGTGAAGCCGTAATAACAGTAGTTAATAACCAACCGATAGAAATTACCTGTCCAGAAGATTTGGTTGTAAATCTATCTGAAATTTCTAACCCTATTGTACCTACGGGAGCTACTACTACATATAATAGCGCCTTTGGCAGTACGCTTTCAAATGCAATAGACGGAACGGGCCTAAACACCTCTCCTAGCCTTACTACAGATCACGCTCCTTCTACTCCAGAAAATTCTTGGATAGGAGAAGGAAGTACTGGCACAATTGATTTTGATTTAGGAGCAGAGACATCCGTGAGCGGATTCTCTTTCTGGAATCAAAATGGTGGTGGTCCGGGAGCAGATGGAACTTCAGGTATAAGAGATGTTTTGATTTCTTATAGTGTAGATGGTAGTACGTTTATAGATGTAGAGGGAGCGCCTACAGTTTTCGCGCAAGCGGAAGAAAACGCACCGAGCGCACCAGAGATATTTACATTCACCCCTATTACGGCAACTACAATCCGTATGGAAGTACTATCTAATTATGGAGATGGAAACACAGGTTTTGCAGAAATAGTATTTTCTGATGCAGCATCAGGTTGTGGGGCAATTATTTCTTACGAAGGACCATTTACAAATGAGAACTGTGTTGGCGGTGGTACTGTTACACAAACTGCTGGTTTTGCAAGCGGTAACCCATTCCCCGTAGGTACCACTACTAACACCTTTACTGTAGAAGATGGTAATGGTAACCTAGATACTTGTTCTTTTACAATCACAATTATAGATGATCTAGCACCTAGAATGTTTTGTCAAAATATTGAGATAGCACTAGATGAAAATGGAATGGCAACCATAACTCCAGAAGATATTGATGGTGGCACAAGTGATAACTGTACGCCAGTAACTTTAAGTATAGATATTGATTCATTTACGTGTGAAAATCTTGGAGAAAACGTGGTTACCCTCACGGCTACAGATGAGAATGGAAATACAGCAAGTTGCGAGGCTATTGTAACGGTTACAAGTAGTGTTATACCGCAAATCACTTGTCAAGATATCACTGTTGAGCTTGATGAGAATGGGATGGTTACCATTATACCAGAAGATGTACTTGCAGATACATCTTCTACTTGCCTTATAGATAATTTAGAATTAGATATATCAGAATTTGGCTGTGCAAACACCGGTCCAAATGTGGTAGTAGTTACTGCTACAGATAATGCTGGTAATACGGCTACTTGTGAAGCGATTGTGACAGTAATAGATGTTACTGCACCCACACCAGAATGTATGGATGCAACCATCTCACTAGATGAAAATGGTATCGCAATTCTTACTCCAGAAGATGTAATAGGTAACCTCGTACCTGTACAGGGTATTCCTTTTACTGGTGACGGAGTGCCAGAAAGTATCCCGATGACGGGCACAGGAGGTACAAATTGTGCCGGAGGGCCTACCACCTCTACAGCAGCAGTAGATCTTGAGGGCACTATAGGTGACGCCTATCGCATTGCTACGGTCATTATAGATCTGGATCACTCTTTTGTAGGCGACCTAGACTTAACCCTTACATCACCACAAGGTACAGAACTTGTACTCTCTGCAGGTAATGGCGGAAATGCACAGGGCTATGAAGATGCAACCTTTGATGATGATGGAGAAGACATCACAATGGCAACAGGTCTTGTAAACGGAATTTATTCTCCAGAAGGAGGAACCTTTGCAGATACCTTTGCTGGTGAACAAATAAATGGAAACTGGAGTCTATCTGTTTGTGATAATACACAAGGTGACGTTGGACAACTATTGAGATTTGAAATAAGCTTTGCAGATCCAGATGACGATCTTCTAGGAGTTCCTGATAACTGTACGCCTACTTCAGATATTGAGTTTGACGTAGATACTTTTGATTGTTCTAATCTAGGCGAGAATGTTGTGAATATTACCGTTACAGATGCAAAAGGCAATGTAGCTACTTGTACAGTAAATGTCACTGTAGTAGATGAAGCCCCACCTACGGCAATCTGTCAAAGTATTGTTGTTATACTTGATGAAGATACTGGTACAGCTAGTATAACACCAGATATGATAGACAATGGTAGTACAGACAATTGTGGTGGAGAGGTAACGCTTAGTCTAGACATAACCGAATTTGGTTGTGCAGATGTGGGAGAAAATATCGTGACACTCACCGTTACAGATCAAAACGGAAACACTGTCACTTGTGAAGCGACTGTTCTTGTAGATGCAGATGATTTTGGACTCATCTCTTGTCAAGAAGATTTTACCGTAGAGGCAGATCTCTTTGACCTTTATGAGATAGAAAACTACATAGAATCACTTACAGATAACTGTGGTGGTGGCACCTTTACAAACGTCTCTCAACAACCTGTTGCTGGCACGATCATAGATGCTCCTCAAGAGGTTCCGGTAACGCTTACAGGTTTTGACGAAGATGGAAATATGGTTACCTGTGAGTTTACAATCACAGTGACTAACAACCCGCTAAGTGTAGATGATTTAAGCTTACGCGAAAGCGACATCATACTCTTCCCTAACCCTACGCGAGGAGACATTACTCTCAAAAACTTGAGTAATACTCCACTAGATTATATGGTTATAACAGATATAAGAGGTCGTATTGTTGAGCGTATAGAGTTATCTAGTAGCGGTATAAACACAAACATATCACTCAGATATTATGAAGCTGGAGTATATTTTATGCACATAACGGCAGGGCAAACACAACTTGTAAAAAGAGTTGTAAAAAAATAACAACTAACCAATCTCCCTGCTTTAGGCCTCATTTTTAAAAAGAAGATGGGGCCTTTTTTTTGTCAATTTGTATCTTCACAGCACAATCCAACCACCATATGAAAAAAGTTATCGTACTCATCGCCGTCTCTATTCTTAGTTTAAGTTGTGGAGAGCACAAAGACAACCCAGATAATACAGACTTTACAACCCTCTTTGAAAAAAGCGGTGGTACAGAAACACCTACTTATGATGAGGTGATCACATTTTATCAAGATCTTGACAAGGCTTACAGATCTATAAAAACCTACGAAGTAGGAATGACAGATGCAGGTAAGCCCCTCACGCTAGTCACCTTTAATCCTAATCGTAGTTTTGACAGTGAGTTTTCTGATGATATAGATGTGCGCCGTATTCTCATAAATAATGGCATTCACCCGGGAGAGTCAGACGGGATAGATGCAACAATGATGCTTATGCGTGACCTCGCACAAGGCAAGATAGAGGCACCAGAAGACACTTGGGTAAGTGCCATAGCCATATACAATATAGGAGGTGCTCTTAATCGTAACAGTACATCACGCACAAATCAAAATGGGCCAAAAGAATATGGTTTTAGAGGTAATGCAAGAAACTACGACCTCAACCGCGATTTTATAAAGCGAGATACAAAAAACGCACAAGCCTTTGCAGAAATCTATCATATGATATCTCCAGACGTTTTTATAGATAATCACGTGAGTAATGGCGCAGATTATCAATACACCCTTACCCATCTTTTTACACAACACAATAAGCTAGGCGGTGCTTTAGGTAACTACGTGCACGACACCTTTCAGCCTATGCTTGAAAAAGATCTAAAGAGTAAAGACTGGGAAATCACTCCTTATGTAAACGTTTTTAATAGCGTTCCAGAAAAAGGTTTTAGCCAGTTTATGGACTATCCTCGCTACTCTACGGGCTTTACATCACTATGGAACACCATAGGCCTTATGGTAGAGACACATATGCTCAAGCCTTATAAACCACGTGTAGAAGGTACATATGAGTTAATGAAAAGTGTATTAAAACTCACTGCTCAAAACGGAGATCAGATTAAAGAAATACGTGCAGAGGCTTTTAACGCTTTCGCGAAAGCGGAAACTTATCCCGTACAATTTGCTCTAGACACAACAAAAACCACAACGTTAGAATTTTTAGGCTACGAGGGAGAAATGATACCAAGTAAAATCACAGGAAAACAACGCCTCAAATATGATAAAACAAAGCCTTTCACAAAGGAAGTAACCTACTACGATTACTTTAAGCCTACTAAAGAAGTGCGTATACCTAAGGCATATGTGATACCTAGAGGCTACCGTGACATTGCTCTCATTTTAAAGGACAACAACATTAAGTTCAAACAGCTTAAAAGGGATACTACGTTTACGGGAGAAGTATATCATATAGATACCTATGACACTCGCAAGAGTGCTTACGAGGGTCATTATTTACACTACAACACAGCTGTAAAAACTACCAACCAAGAAGTAACTGTGGCAAAAGGCGGCTATCTCGTGCCTACAGATCAAGATGGAATACGCTACTTGCTAGAAACCCTCGAGCCAGAGGCAACAGACAGTTTCTTTAACTGGAACTTTTTTGACACCATATTGCAACAAAAGGAAGGATTCTCACCATATGTGTGGGAAGACAAAGCACTCGAAGTCCTTAAACGCAACCCACAATTACAAATTGAATTTAACCTCAAAAAATCACTAGAACCTCAATTTGCCGAAAACTGGTATGCCCAGCTGGACTGGCTTCATAAAAAATCACCTAACTATGAGAAAGCACACCTACGCTACCCTATCGTTAGGATGCTTAACTAGATATGTACTCGGGAAGATGAGCTTGATATTTTCGTAAGATTTATCAAGCGCTTTTTGTGCTTTTTCAAAGTTGAGCCACTTTGCTTTTTTTATACCCTCTTTAGTTTGTGGTACAAGAGCCTCTGTAGAGCTTGTATGCATCTCATACCAGAAAGTCTCTTTAAGTCTAAATTTACCGTTACGTTTAAAAACGTGATAAGTAATCTCAAGCGGTCTTTTAATAGTAAGTCCTTTTACACCGGTCTCCTCCTCTACTTCTCTCAGAGCACATTCTTCTATGCCCTCTTTCTTTTCTATCTTTCCTTTAGGGAGGTCCCACCTGCCGTTGCGGTGTATAAAAAGAATTTCCTTTTTGTCATTATAAACAAGACCACCACCCGCTATCACGAGCTTAAGCTTCTTGCGTAAATGTTTAAGAAGCTTTTCTTCTTTAGGGTGATATAGATTGATGTATAGCTGTTCTCCCTTGTATAGTTTTTTGATTAATTTTTTAATCTTAACCGTCTTAATCGGAATCGTCTTATACTGTTTACCTATTATCTTTTCGGTAGATAGAATAATAGGAATATCATTGACAAAAACTTTATACATTTGCAATATGATTTTAGACAAAGAAACGGCAAAAAAAACTGCCGAATTGCTTTTGCAAATTAATGCAATAAAACTACAACCGCAAACTCCTTTTACGTGGGCTTCTGGTTGGAAATCTCCCATTTATTGCGATAACCGTATCACACTGTCGTACCCAGCAATACGTAACTACATACATCAAGAGATGGCAAAACAAGTAGAGTCTATCTACGGTAAGCCAGATGCGATAGTAGGCGTTGCTACGGGAGCGATAGGTATTGGTATGCTTGTTGCAGATTATCTTAATGTACCTTTTGCTTATGTACGCCCTGAACCAAAAAAGCACGGACGTAAAAATCAAATAGAAGGTCACCTAGAGCCTAACAGTAATGTTGTGGTAATAGAAGATCTTATAAGCACTGGTAAGAGCAGCCTTATGGCAGTAGAAGCTCTTAAAAATTCTGATATGAATGTAAAAGGGATGCTAGCCATCTTTACTTATGGGTTTGACACAGCTGCTACAAATTTTGAAGAAGCTGGCGTAGCACTTAATACATTAAGTGATTACTCGCACCTATTATTACAAGCTCGCGATACAAACTTCATAACAGAAGCGCAGCAAGAAACCTTAGAAAACTGGCGTAAAGACCCAGCAAACTGGGGATAAATTATACATATTAAAAAAAGCTAAATGAACTTAGAGAGCCCAGTAAAAACTTTAGATAAATCTCAAGAAGAGGTGTACAACTTCTTGATGAACATTGAGAATTTTGAAAAATTAATGCCAGAAAACACCAAATTTGAAAAAATAAGCGATACCCGTTTCTTATTTGGTCTTAAAGGAATGCCAGAGATTGTATTAGATCTTAAAGAAGGTATACCACACAGTAAAGTAGTACTAGGTGCTGCCAGTGACAAAATTCCTTTTGAACTCACTGCAGATATTAAAGAACTAGAAGCCTCAAAAACAGAAGTGCAACTCCTTTTTCAAGGTGAGTTTAATTCAATGATGGCAATGATGGTAAAAGGACCTATCACAAAATTTATAGGTACACTTTCAGAAAATATGGATGTTATTGCATAAAGCAATTTAAATTCAATATTTCGCAAAAATCAAAGAAGTCCTACAATCTTGAGCAATCTAGATGGTAGGACTTTTTTATATGCTTATTTTTACGTTATAAAATTTACCCAAGATGGCAGATATTAAGAAGCTAGAAGCATTTGTAACACAAGTGCGCAGAGACATTGTACGACAAGTACACAAAGTAAGTTCAGGTCACCCTGGAGGATCCTTAGGATGTGCAGAATTTATTTCGGTTCTCTATCAAGAACTAATGGAACGTAAAGAAGGATTTGATATGGATGGTATAGAAGAAGATCTCTTCTTCTTATCTAACGGTCACATATCACCCGTATTTTATAGCGTGCTCGCACGATCTGGGTATTTTCCCGTAGAAGAACTTAACACTTTTAGATTGTTAGACTCACGTCTACAAGGTCACCCTACTACACACGAAGGGCTACCAGGAGTACGTATAGCCTCTGGATCACTAGGCCAAGGGCTTAGTGTTGCCGTAGGTGCCGCTCAAGCAAAAAAACTTAATAACGATAACCACACCATCTATGCACTTATGGGTGATGGTGAGTTACAAGAAGGACAAAACTGGGAAGCTATAATGTATGCCTCTGCAAAAAAGGTGGACAACCTTATTGCAACTGTAGACCTCAATGGTCAGCAAATAGACGGTAGCACAGACCACGTACTTGATTTAGGAAGTGTGCGTGCAAAGTTTGAAGCCTTTGGGTGGATTGTTTTAGATATAGAAAAAGGAAATGACATTCAGGCCATTGTATCTGGAATGAACGAGGCAAAAGCTGCATCTGGTCAAGGTAAACCTGTCTGTGTGTTATTACACACAGTTATGGGTAACGGTGTAGACTTTATGATGGGCACTCACGCCTGGCACGGTAAAGCTCCTAATGATGAGCAACTCGCTAGTGCACTAGAGCAAAATCCAGAAACACTAGGCGATTACTAAACCTTTTCTTATTACGCTTTCGCGAAAGCGTACCAAAAACTTTTACAATGAAAACATACGAAAATACAGGCAGTAAAGACACAAGATCAGGTTTTGGCGCAGGAATGACAGAACTAGGTAGAACAAACCCAAATGTGGTTTCTCTTTGTGCAGACCTTATAGGATCTTTAAAAATCCAAACCTTCATAGATGAAAATCCTGAGCGCTTTTTCCAGATAGGAATCGCAGAAGCAAATATGATGGGTATCGCCGCAGGCCTTACCATAGGAGGTAAAATACCTTTTACAGGTACTTTTGCAAACTTCTCTACAGGTCGCGTTTATGACCAGATAAGACAGTCTATAGCATACTCTGGTAAAAATGTAAAGATTTGTGCATCACACGCAGGTCTTACCCTAGGTGAAGATGGTGCAACACACCAAATACTAGAAGACATAGGTCTTATGAAGATGTTACCAGGTATGACAGTAATAAATACTTGTGACTATAACCAGACCAAAGCCGCTACAATAGCCCTTGCAGACCACGTAGGTCCGGTTTATTTACGTTTTGGACGTCCGGTAGTACCTAACTTTACTCCAGCAGATCAAACTTTTGAAATAGGTAAAGCCGTACAATTGCAAGAAGGTAATGATGTAACAATTGTTGCAACTGGTCACCTAGTATGGGAAGCGCTAGAGGCTTGCAAAGTCCTTAACGAGAAAGGCATCACGGCAGATGTAATAAACATACACACCATAAAACCACTAGATGCAGAGGCAATCATTAAGTCTGTAAAAAAGACAGGATGTGTCGTGACTGCAGAGGAGCATAACTTTCTAGGAGGTCTAGGTGAGAGTGTTGCTAGAGAGCTATCGCTTACGCATCCAGTACCACAAGAGTATGTCGCTACAGAAGATACTTTTGGCGAGAGTGGAACTCCAGCACAACTTATGGAGAAATATGGCCTTAATACAAACGCGATTGTTAAGAAAGTAGAAAAAGTGATTTCAAGAAAATAATAACGTAAACCATACGTTTTTTATATATGACATAGGCAGTATGATTGTAACATACTGCCTTTTTATTTGTCTTTACATTAATCAATAAAATTTCAATTATGAAAAAAATCATTGTCGCCGTACTACTTTTGTCAGGTATTACAGCATTAAGCCAGAGTACTGGCTTTGGTATTAAAGGAGGACTTAATTATGGATCTGTAGGTGACTTAGAGTTTACGTCTGAGTTTGCAAACAGCACTTTTAGTAAAGAAAACAAAACCGGTTTTCACGCTGGTGTTTTTTATAAAGCAAAGTTTGCTGGACTCATTATACAACCAGAGCTGTTATATACAAAGCTCAATACAGAATACACAAATGACGGAGTATCTTCAGACGTATATGATTATGAACTTTCAAAAATAGACATTCCGCTTCTCGTAGGATTTGATATAATAGGCCCACTTAACATCAAGGCGGGACCGTCATTTCAATACATTCTTGAAAATGGATTTGAAGAGGTAAATATAGATTTTGAAGATCCAGAAAATTCATTTACCGTAGGATATCAACTAGGTGTAGGAGTAACACTAGGCCAGCTAGGTATAGATGTAAGATATGAAGGTGCCTTTACAGATAATACAATTATTACTGAGTCACAAGTAGAAGATAACAGTGTAGGTTTTCAAGTAGATGCAAGGCCTTCACAATGGATTTTAAGTCTCTCATACGCTTTTGATAAAAAGAATTAAAACAAGCTTCAAAAACTGATATAAAACACCTCATCTGGGGTGTTTTTTGCTTTTTAAAGAATGACCATTGTACTATTTTTTATAATTAATTAAGCCGTAGCGTCTCACCGAAAATGGATGTGATAAATTTAATCTAACTAAAAAACCCACATTGCGAAGTACAATGTGGGTTTTTATTACGCTTTCGCGAAAGCGGTATACCGTCTACTAACTATCTGAGTCTAGATAATCTGGTGTACCGTCTCCATCTGTATCTGTGTAGGTGATTTCACCTGTAAGAGCATTTACAATAATTTCATCTATTGTAGGTCTTCCATCACCATCATCATCTGTATCTAAGTGATCATTTATACCATCTCCATCTGTATCCAGTAGGCTTATAAAGTTTCCATCCTCATCTGTTACTATCTCTAGTTTAGTAAGAATACCATCATTATCATCATTAGGATCTCTAAAAGCTGGAACAGCATCTTCATCTGGATTATCTGCCTCGTCAAAAAGGAATCCATTATTATCTATATCTTCATTGATAGTAATAATACCATCACCATCGTGATCTGTAATAACTACATCATATACTGAAAATGTAAAAACGATAGATCCGTACAAGCTAATATCTGCCGGAGGCTGGTTAAAATAAGCAAGACCTGAAGGCACAAATACAGCACCTACTCCATAATCTTGGTTAAAAGAAGTAGTACCATCTGGCTCTACTGTAAAACCTGAAGCGCCACCAAAACCTACATTATTATCTTCTGCAACTGTACTTAGAAGATTTACAGAAGTTCCTAACCCATTTGCAAAACCGTCTATTGTGGTAGGAAGATTAAGCCATATAGGATTTACAGATGCATCAAACACATCTCCGTAAAGATTAAAACCTTCGTAAGTTAGTAATGTAGAATCTGCAAATGTTGCCACTGGCTCTTCTCCACTCCCCTCTCTTACTTGCAAGATATATAGTGAGTTTTCTGTATCAAATCTAAAATATTCTTTTTTCTTAAGCTCTGGACGATCTATAAGCGGGATTTTATCACTGTTTTCTCCTGCTATTGTATCAAAAACTATTTTATAATCAAACCCTGCTTCTGGATTTTCAAACTCTTCATAATTATAAAAGTGAGTAGAAAGGTACTCTACCAGCAAATCGTCATCTTCTATAGACTGCTCGCCACGGTCTCTTACGGGAACCTCTATAAGGTCATCATCATTATTAGGACAAGCTACACAAACTAGTAAAACCAGCACTAAACCAAGGTAATTTCTTAATTTCATCAATATTATTTTAAGGAGCGCAAGATACAATTTTGATGTATTTTTGCACATTACTTTACAGTTATTAACGCTGTTTTAGGGCTTTTTATATGCGAGTAGACAAATATTTATGGTGTGTGCGTTATTTTAAGACGCGATCTATAGCCACGGCTGCCTGTAAAAAAGGGCAGGTAAAAATGAATGGAGCTTCTGTAAAACCATCGCGAGATGTGTATCCTACAGACAAGATCTCTGTGCGAAAAAATCAAGTCACCTATATTCTTGAAGTTCTAGACCTACCAGAAAGTAGACTTGGGGCAAAACTAGTGGGAATGTATGTACAAGATCATACTCCAAAAGAAAATCTAGAAAAATTAGAACTTCTCAAATATTCAAAAGACTATTACCGCAAGAAGGGGTCTGGTAGACCTACTAAAAAGGATCGTAGAGATATAGATGACATCTATAATAATGATTCCTTTTTTAGTAGTGACGAAGAAGAATAAGCAGGATATTAAATATCTTTATACCATAAGCAATTTCAAGTATGAAAGTTAAGTTGGAAAAAATACTAGATCACACAGCTATACAGCATAAAACAAAACGTATAGCGTTTCAGATTTACGAGAGTAATGCAAATGAAGAAGAGATCATACTTGCAGGTATAGCAGATAATGGCTACAAATTTGCAGAACGTCTAGCCAAAGTAATTTCTGAAATCTCACCTTTACAAACCAAGCTTTGTAAAGTAACTATGAATAAGAAAAAACCTTTAGGCACTGTAGAAACCAGTATGTCACCAGAGGAGTATAAAGATAAATCTGTGATACTTATAGATGATGTACTAAACTCTGGTACAACGCTAGTATACGGTGTAAAGCATTTTCTTGATGTACCGCTCAAGAGATTTAAAACGGCAGTACTTGTTAATAGAAACCACAAAAAATACCCTGTTAAAGCAGACTTTAAAGGTATTTCTTTAAGTACTTCTCTCAATGAGTCTGTAAAAGTAACTTTTAGAAAAGGTAATGATACTGCTGTATTAGAATAAAGACTCCTGTATACTATCTACAACTTCTTGAGGACTTTGATCTTCTATTTTTAGAACTAGATCTGACTGGTTGTAATAAAAACCTCTTTCAAATAAGTGCTTTCTAACATAATTTTCTAGATCTTCATAAGATTGCATACTAGCGATGAGAGGGCGCTCCTCTTTTGCAGACCATAAACGTTGAGCAAGTGTTTTAAAGTGCCAATTAAGATATACCGTTTGCGCATCACTATCCTTTAACACCTGGAGATTTGTGCCATAACAAGGGGTACCTCCTCCTAACGCAACAACGACCTGCTCAGATTCTTCTTCTAAAAGTTGTTGTAAGTACGTAGACTCTGATTTTCTAAAATATATTTCTCCCTTATTTTTAAAAATCTCAGAGATACTCATCCCCTCTTTTTGAGTAATGTAGGTGTCAAAATCTATAAATTTATAAGAAAGCACTTCGGCAAGTAGCGGTCCAATGGTTGATTTTCCAGACCCCATATAACCTACTAGATATATTTTCATAAGCGAACTTGTTGAGAAACAAAAGTATATATTAATCTAAAAAAAAGATTGAAAATTTTATTTAAAACACTTGGCAGTAAGAATTAATTAACTGTATATTTGCACCCGCATTAAGGCAATGACCTGGTAGCTCAGTTGGTAGAGCATCTCCCTTTTAAGGAGAGGGTCCTGGGTTCGAGCCCCAGCCAGGTCACTTATAAGTGCAAACCTCTGTCTAACGATAGAGGTTTTTTTATGTGTCACCGCTAAAAAAACGTTCTTAAAATAATTACATAATAAGCCCAAAATCTCAAAAGAAGATTTTATATTTGCACCCCGTTAAAATAACGACCTGGTAGCTCAGTTGGTAGAGCATCTCCCTTTTAAGGAGAGGGTCCTGGGTTCGAGCCCCAGCCAGGTCACTTTACAAACATAAACCTCTATCTAACGATAGAGGTTTTTTTATAGAACAGTTTTATCCTACTCTAAAATATCTGTAGATTAATACACAAGTTTCATAAGAAGATTTTATATTTGCACCCGCATTGACAAAATGCCGCTTTTCTACCCGGGTGCTGAAATTGGTAGACAGGCACGGTTGAGGGCCGTGTGCACTAGTTGCGTGTGGGTTCAAGTCCCATCCCGGGTACAATACAAGAGTTAATCGTAAGGTTAGCTCTTTTTTTATACAAGTACTCTTAACTATACAAATAGACCCAAAACACCTATACCTTAAGCATCACGGAAATAACTTTTACACACTTACATCATAAGAAAATATCGCATATTTAATTTTTTTGTTTAAAACTTAACACTATTTGATTAAACAAAATAAGTAAATTCGCTATTTTTACAAGAAATAAGTGTAGTATGAAAAATGCCGTAAAGACAAAATTTAGCATTAAAGACTTAGAGAGTTTAAGTGGTATAAAAGCCCATACCATACGTATCTGGGAGAAAAGGTATGGTCTTCTTGAGCCACAGCGTACCTCTACAAATATTAGAACGTATGCCTTAAGCGACTTGCAAAAGCTTCTTAATGTTGTATTTCTTACTGAGAATAAATTCAAGATTTCTAAAATAGCAAAGCACTCCACAAAGGAAATTGCAGCGCTCGTGGCAGAGCTAGTAACCGAAACTAGTGCCGCAAATGAAAATCACGCTATCAATTCATTTAAGATAGCAATGATGAATTTTGATCAAAACTTATTTCACAAGACCTATAATGCTCTTAATGAAGATAAGCCATTTGTCACCATTTTTTATGAGACGTTTATACCGTTACTACAAGAGATAGGGTTATTATGGCAAACGGATACGATAAACCCATCTCACGAGCATTTTATCTTTAACCTTATTAAGCAAAAGATTCTTATAAATATTGAGAAGACACAAATTAATGTGCCGCCTCTCAAGGATAAAACATTTGCACTTTTCTTACCAGAAAACGAGATACACGAGCTAGGCCTACTCTTTTTAAATTATGAACTTGTTGCAAATGGCTACAAGGTGATTTATTTAGGGCAGAGCATAATGTTATCAAACTTAAAGTACCTCTCTTCAAATCATCCTAACCTCTCATTTGCAACTTACTTCACTGTACAACCGCTAGCCGAAGATATACCTGCATATTTTGATGAGTTTAATGAGCTTTTTGGTAACCAGAAACTAGATTTATATGTTTTAGGAGCTATGACTAGTAAAATAGACGAGCTTAGCCTTCCTAAAAATGTGCATATAATGATGAGTATAAGAGAATTTGTAAATGTTATAAAAAACAAGTCTGCTACGTATGCCTAAAAAGATTGTGATTATAGGATCTGGATTTTCATCCTTATCTGCTGCGTGTTATCTCGCTCAAGCTGGTAACGAGGTACACCTTTATGAAAAAAATGATACCCTAGGTGGTCGTGCTAGACAACTTAAAGAAGAGGGCTTTACATTTGATATGGGCCCTAGCTGGTACTGGATGCCAGATATCTTTGAAAAGTTTTTTGGAGATTTTAATAAAAAGGTTTCAGACTTTTACCTGTTAGAAAAGCTGAACCCTGCTTATTACGTCTGGTTTAAAGATGAAGTTGTAACCATAGGTGATACGCTAGATAAAATAGCTACAGAGTTTGAGCGTATAGAGCCAGGCAGCTCTCCTCAACTCAAAAAGTTTATAAAAAATGCTGGGGTCAACTATGACATTGCTATTAATGATGTAGTAAACAAGCCAGGCCTTTCTCCTTTTGAACTTGTAACTCCAGAAACGGCGGTACGCGTAAATCAGTTTTTTAAAACAATAAGTGATGACGTGCGCAAGGCTTTTAAAAATGAAAAGCTGGTTTCGATTTTAGAATTTCCAGTATTGTTTCTCGGAGCTAAACCTAACAACACACCTGCATTCTATCGTTTTATGAACTATGCAGATTTTGGCCTAGGGACTTGGCATCCTAAAGGAGGTATGCACGAGGTCATCAAAGGAATGATTAAGCTTGCACACTCATTAGGAGTAAAAACTCATACAAGCGCTGGTGCCAGTAAAATTCTGGTAGATCAAGGAAAAGTACAAGGAATTATAGTTAATGGGGAAACCATAACTGCAGATTATGTCGTAAGTGGAGCAGACTATCATCACAGTGAGACTTTGTTAGACCCATCATATAGACAATACACAGAGAAATACTGGGACAGCCGTGTATTTGCACCGTCATCACTACTCTTTTATGTAGGCTTTGATAAAAAGTTTGATAACGTAGCTCATCACAACTTGTTCTTTGATACAGATTTTGACCAGCACGCAAGAACCATTTATGACGACCTTGCTTGGCCAGAAGAGCCTTTATTTTATGCAAATTTCCCATCGGTATCAGATGAGACAATGGCGCCAGAAGGTAAAGAAAATGGGTTTTTCTTAATCCCTATAGCTCCCGGAGTAGAAGATACGCAGGCACTACGTGATCAATATTTTGATATTATAATGGAAAGACTAGAACGATTATCTGGTCAAAATTTTAGAAATCATATTATCTTTAAGAAGTCATTTTGTGTAGATGACTTTGTAAGTGAGTATAACAGTTATAAAGGAAATGCCTACGGAATGGCAAATACTTTAAAGCAAACAGCTTTTCTTAGACCTAATTTAAGAAGTAAGAAAGTTAAAAATTTGTATTTTACTGGACAGTTAACGGTTCCAGGACCTGGCGTACCTCCAGCCCTCATATCTGGTAAGCTTGTATCACAATTAATAAGCAAATCAATTAAGTAATGAAATCTCTATTTGACACCGTATCGAGAAGCTGTGCAAAGGTTGTAACTCAATCATATAGCACCTCATTTGCAAGCGCGACTAAAATGCTTGCACCCTGTATACGTCAGGACATTTATAACATTTATGGTTTTGTAAGATTTGCAGATGAGATTGTAGATTCTTTTCACGACTATGACAAGCCTACGCTATTCAAGCGTTTTGAAGAAGATCTTGAGCACGCGCTTACAGATAAAATAAGCCTCAACCCTATTCTCAACGCCTTTCAAGAGACCGTGCATAAATATGATATAGACCCTGCTCATATCGCATCGTTTATGAAAAGTATGCGCCTTGATCTCACAAAACTAGATTATCTCACAGATGCGGAGTACAAGGAATACATTTACGGAAGTGCAGATGTGGTAGGCCTTATGTGTCTTACAGTGTTTGTAAAAGGAGATAAAGAAAAATACGAAAGCCTTAAAGACAGTGCGATGAGCTTAGGCTCTGCCTTTCAAAAAGTAAACTTTTTACGTGATCTCAAGGCAGATTTTGAAGGACTAAGTCGCACCTACTTCCCTAATACAAATCTTGTAAATCTTGATGAAGCCTCTAAACAGCGTATTATCGAAGAGATAGAAGAAGACTTTGCAAAAGGACTAGCAGGTATAAACAGACTGCCTATAGAAGCAAAGTTTGGGGTGTACACCGCCTTCCGTTATTATAGAAAATTACTCACAAAACTTAAACGCGTTCCCTCTGCCGAAATTAGGAACACAAGAGTACGCGTGCCAGACTACGTAAAGGCAAGTCTACTTGCACGTAGCTATGTAAAATATCGTTTAAACCTTATTTAAAAGAATCCCCTATACAAATGCAAACATTACTTTGGATCTTCGTTTTTGTTATGACTTTTGTCATTATGGAATTTCTAGCCTGGGCAACGCATAAATATGTAATGCACGGCTTTTTATGGTCTTTACACCAAGACCACCACCATAAAAAACATAACTCTTGGTGGGAAAAAAATGACCTCTTCTTTATCTTTTACGCTTTAGTTTCAATAGGCTGTTTCCTATTGTGGCAGTACGAAGGCGTATGGATAGGTTTACCTATAGGCTTAGGTATTTTTGCTTATGGTCTTGCCTACTTTGGTGTGCACGACATCTTTATCCACCAGCGATTTAAATTGTTTCGCAATGCAAATGGATGGTACGGTAAAGCATTAAGAAGAGCACATAAAATGCACCACAAACACCTAGGTAAAGATGATGGAGAATCTTTCGGGATGCTCTTTCCTCCAGTAAAATATTTTAAGCAAGCGAGAGCAAGCAAGAGATAATATATAAAGACCACTGTAAAAGGTGGTTTTTTTTACGCTTTCGCGAAAGCGTAACAACGCCCCTCTCAATTCCTTTTCCTAAGTTTGCAGTATGCAAATAACCTCATTAGTTACCGGTGGCGCTGGCTTTATAGGAAGCCACGTTGCTCGTCATTTACTAGCTTTACATCACCACGTAATCATACTTGACGACCTCTCTGGCGGCTTTACAAGCAATGTACCTCAAGGTGCGATTTTTATAGAAGGAAGTATTACAGACACCACACTTATAGATGAGATATTTGCACAACATCACATAGATTACATCTACCATCTAGCGGCATATGCCGCCGAAGGGTTGAGCCATTTTATACGTAAGTTCAACTACGAGAATAACCTCATTGGGAGTATCAACCTCATTAATGCTGCGGTTAATCACAACATAAAGAAGTTCATCTTTACAAGCTCTATTGCTGTGTATGGAACTCAAGAATTACCACTTAAAGAATCGCAAAAACCACAACCCGAAGACCCTTATGGTATTGCAAAATATGCGGTAGAGATGGATCTATATAATGCACATAAAATGTTTGGGCTAGACTATATTATCTTTCGTCCGCATAATGTGTATGGGCCTGGACAAAACATCGGAGATAAATATCGTAATGTGGTGGGTATATTTATGAATCAGATATTAAAGGGCGAACCGATTACCATCTTTGGCGACGGAAATCAAACCCGTGCCTTTACCTACATAGATGATGTGGCACCATATATTGCGGCTAGTTACGCTTTCGCGAAAGCGGACAACCAAATCTTTAACATAGGCGCAGACACCGAAAACACGGTAAATGATCTAGCTAAAGAAGTAGGAGTTGCTATGAAAAAAGAGGTAACCATCAACCACCTTGAACAGCGTGAGGAAGTAGTACACGCCTATGCAGACCACTCAAAATTTATAGAAATCTTTAGCCCAAAGCCAGCCACAACACTTGCACAAGGATTACAAAAAACCGCAAAATGGGTGACCGAACACGGCGCTAGAGAAAGTAGTACTTTTGACCCTATAGAAATCACAAAAAACCTTCCAAAATCGTGGCAGTAAATCAACCCCTCGTATCTATTATAATGGCCGTAAAAGACACGGCTCCATATCTGCGCGATTGCATAAACTCCATTATAAACCAGACGTATCAAAACTGGGAACTTATTGCTGTAAATGATCACAGTACAGATGAGACTCCAGAGATTCTTGCGGCATTTGCAAAGCAAGATGCACGCGTTCGTGTTTTTGACAGTGACGGCTATAAACTCATCCCTACATTACAATGTGGATACAGAGAAGTACGCGGAACCCTGCTCAACAGGATGGACTCTGATGATAAAATGCCAGATTATAAAATTCAGCTTCTCGTAGATGAGTGGCATAAGTATGGAAAAGGGCACGTGATTGCTGGAGGTACAGAGCACTTTGTAGATGAGGGCGAGGTAGGTGATGGTTTTTTACGCTATGAGCGCTGGCTTAATGAAGTGGCGAGAACAAGCACACACTACCAGCAGATTTATAAAGAGTGTGTTATCCCGTCACATTGCTGGATGATTCATAAAGATGATTTTGATGCCGTAGGTGCTTTTGATCCTGTTATCTATCCAGAAGATTATGATTTGTGTTTCCGTATGTATAAACACGGGCTCAAAGTTATAGGGATAGATGCCATACTTCACCACTGGCGTGATCGCTCTAACCGCATCTCACGTACTTGGGATGAGTATAAAGACAATCGCTATTTTGATATGAAAATGCGTTTCTTTTATGAGATAGATCGTGATAACACACGACCACTCGTACTCTGGGGTGCCGGTCGCAATGGTAAGGATATGGCTAAGATTTTACAATCGTATAATGACAGCTTTCACTGGGTTTCAAATAATGAGAAACAGATAGGCAAAGACATTTATGATGTACGTATGCAATCTTTTACAGATGTCCCATCTATAGAAAATGCACAGATTATGATTGTAGTTTCTTCTCCAGATGGTAAGAAGGAAATACAAGCACTACTTGATTCTTGGGGCAAAGAAGCCGTTAAAGATTACTGGTTTTTTGCTTAGATAATTAATTTGAGATAATAACAAGTTCTTCTTGTGGAGCGATAAGATACTCCGCTCCATTTTCTGTTACTACGGCCATCTCCTCTACAGACATTGTTTTTACACCACCGTCTGCTAGTTTCCAAGAGTGAAAACCGTCAAAGGCAAACGTCATCCCTTCCTTGATTACTTTTTCTGAGGCTGGTCTCACGTGTGATGCTTGAGAACCTCCTAGATTAGGTCCTACATCGTGAGCGACATAGCCTACTGGGTGACCCGTGCTCCACATCACATAATCAGACCCTGCTTTTTCCATAAGTACGCGCTGGGCTCTATCTACATCTACTCCTTTTACGCCAGGTTGCATCGCAGCGAGTGCTGCCCTATTTCCAGCTTTAGAACTTTCCCAGTAGTGCATAATCTCATCTGGAGCCTCGCTCTCGCCTTCTTTTAAAACATATGCAAATCGCTGTATATCTGTCACCCACCTGTCATATACTTTGATGCCAAAATCTATTTGTATCACATCACCAGGCATAATTACTTTATCTGTAGCGTGCGAGTGCCCACGGTCTGGCCCAGAATTTACATTAGGATTTTGAGCAGGTGCCCATCCATCTGTCACGCCATACTCAGTCATTCTTTGTTTTAAATATTTTGCAATGTCTGCATCTGTAGATGTGCCAGGTACTACTTGCTCGTAGGCTTCAATCTGCCACTGGGCAGTGAGCTTTGCTGCTTTCTTTAAGATGGCAACTTCTTCTGGTAGCTTTATAGATAACCACTCATAGACAACCTCTTCTGAGGATACTAGTTTTGAGGTTTCGTCACCTAAGGCAGTAGCGATTTCTTCATACTGTGTATGCGTAAGTCCGTCTGCCATCACATTTTTTGAAGAAGTGTTTACGGCAATACTTTTAAAATCTTTTGTTTTGATAAAATCTGACGCTTGCTCAATAGCAGAGGTTCCTCGCTCTACACTCACGACCTCCTCGTGTATATCTAGATCATCTAGCGCAGTTGCTTCTCCAGAAGGTGAGAATACCTTGGAGTGAAACCCAGTAGCGTCGTTGTAAAATAAAAATACGGCGGTACCACCAGCATTTTCTCCTCCTATATGATCTGCAATGGGGTCATTATTATTTTCTCTACAAATACTCATCCAGCAATCTACCTCTGCAGTTTTGAGCGCTTGCGGTAATAGCTGGCTGATACGCTTCTTTCTAATATCTGGCCAAGGATTTTCTCCCCAGTACGTTTCTGGGTTTATGGCAACTTCTGGTTCTTGTTGTTGAGCACAACTACAAACTAAAAAAATGGAAAGAAAAAAGAGTACAGGTTTGAGCATCGTATCTAGATTATTTTCAGAGTAATATAGAAATTTTGTTCCTATCTCTAAAAATAAAATGATGCAAATTGCACTAGCTCCTAGCTATTAAAATGCCTCTGCAATCCCTAAGTAAAACTCACTAGATCCTCTACCAAAACCTACATCAAAACGAAGATTGAGACGCTCTTCCTTATCTATCATAAAACGAAGACCACCTCCATAGGTAGGTTTTAAGTTCTTAAACTGAAAATCGCTCACATCATTATAGATATCACCTCCACCGGCAAATAATACAGCGCCAAAACGAGAGTTCTTAAACGTCTTTCTATACTCTACCTGACTTGCAAGTAAATCTCTACCTACATAACGGCCTTCTCTATAACCACGCATAATCTCACTACCCCCAAGAAAAGAAAACTCAGAAAACGGTAAGTCACCACGAGTAAACCTTCCTACCATCTGGAATGCGAGAATATCATCTTTATCTGCAAATGGCTTTGTGTAATGTCTTAAATCAAAACGTGTCAAATCAAAATTATGTGTACCTCCCAGCGCCTCAAAATATTGACCTCTCGTCGTCTCGAGGTACCATCCATTTTGAGCATTTAGTACATTATTTCTATTATCATACAGCGCAGCGACCTCAACACCTAGCGATGTAGATCCATCATAACCCGTAGGTCTGGTTTGATCTATAAGTCCGCCCTCTTCTATATCAACAGAGTAAATGTGATTAAACCGTACACCTGCACCCACAAAAAGGTAACGTGTAAAAGCCTGTTTTAAAAAGATAGGCTCCACTAGCAACTGGTAATAATTATACTCCTCCTCTGCACTTTCTGGTGAGTTTGTGCCAAAACCATAAAACAGTCTTGGGTAATTTTGAAAAAGGATATTACCCTCTATCACCCATTTCTCTTGGTTTGTAAAAATCTCAAATCCAGAATAAACAAAAAACTGACTATTAAGTGTGTACTGCAGCGTGATAGGCATATTAGACACACGCGTCTCCTCCCCACTACCGTTAAATTTAAATAAGTATTTTGCACCCGTCCCAAAGGCAAAATTTGTCTCCGGACTGTAACTCATTACTGGTGCTGCTATAAACTTAGATGCATATAAAGTACTGTCTTTTGCAACAGCCTTGTGGTTAGGGTGAAACGTAAAAAACTCTTTAATTTTTTCAAAATCCTGTGCCTGTGCCGTCTGTGTATTACCTACCGTAAAAAGTACGATGGCAATAAGATATATCAATTTTTGGGGGAAGTAGTTTACTCTCAAAATGCTATTTTTGGGTAAAGATACTGTAGACGGGAGTTATAGCCCGTGACAAGCTTTAGTTTTTGTGATAACATTAGTATCTCACACACCATTTATACACCATACATCCCATCAAGCAAGCCATTATGCTCAATATTGTACTCATCAATCCAGAAATCCCAAATAACACAGGTAACATAGGTAGGCTTGCCCTCGGTTCTGGCTGCAAGTTGCACCTTGTAAAACCCTTTGGTTTTGAGATAGACGACACCCGCCTTAAACGCGCAGGTCTTGACTACTGGCAGCATCTAGACGTACAGTATTATGATAATACAGAAGACTTTTTTAAAAAGAACGCTTTCGCGAAAATGGCCTTTCTCTCAAGTCACGGCACAAAATCACATTATGACATTCCTTTTGAAGAAGACCTATTTCTCGTCTTTGGAAAAGAATCCAAAGGACTCCCAAAAGAAATCACCGAAAAACACCCCGACCAACTTTATAAAATTCCATTATTTAGCGAACACATCAGAAGTTTAAATCTCGCAAATGCCGTGGGAATTGTAGCTTATGAAGGGATAAAGCAGTTGGGTTTATAGATATGAAGTTACGTTTAATAATTCTTTTTCTACTTATTGTAGGTTATCAAAATGTATTCTCACAAGACACATTATCTGTCAAAGAGATATATTTTGACAACAATCTTGCATATCAAGACTATAATAATGAGCTATTTACTGGTGTTGCACAAAAACTTAGAAAAAACGGAAATGGCCATATTGTTGCAGAAGAGATATATAAGAATGGTGTTCTTCTAGAATGGAAATTATTTTATAATAAAAGCCATAGAAGACTTGCTGAAAATGTTTTCTACTATAAGAAATATCCACTAGTACCAAAGGAAAGAATTCGCTATACAACTAATGAGGATGGTAAATTCACTGAAAGGACTTATTACGACACTAATTTTAAAAAGACTTTAGTCACAAGGCATAAGGATACTACTTTAATATATAAATGTCCTTATACAGACGGAAAGAAAGATGGTGAAGAATTTTGCTTAAATGATAATGGAAATCCAATGATCATCAAATTCATAAACGGGAAAAAGATCAAAAATTAAAAGTTATGAATCTATTTCCGACTAGAGAATTCAAATTCAAGTTAATTAGCTCCCAAAAAGAAACAATTGAACGTCTTGAAAGACGCACCGAATATTCAAAATACTTAACATCAAATTGGACGACAAAATCTTTCAGAGGTCAAATTTCAGATAATGAATTTAAAATTATCTCTTCAACGGTTGGAAAAGGAGCATTCTGTGTATTAACAGGAGAAATCAACACTGAACTAGGTTCTGTCACAATTACAATTAACAAGGCGTTTAAAATAATGTTAAGTATACTTTTAATCTTTCCTATAATTGCAATGTGCTTAATAGTGACTTTTGATTTGGAAAAATTCGAACCGTTTATGATACTATCAGTAATTGCTCAAATTGTAATGATAAGATTTATAGGCATACGATTCTTTTTTAAAAGATTCTCAAAACAGAGTTTGCATAAACTGAGAGATGCTTTAGATGTAGAGCTGATAGAAAACTAAACAAACTAACCCCCTACAAAGTAACCACCGTAAACTCGCCGCCTAGCGGCTCCAGCGCATTTACAAGTTCAGGGATGAGTTGCTCGCCAAATTCTAGATAAAACTGTGAGAAGTTAGTATTTCTTTCTTGCAGGCTTTGCATTGGGAATACTTCGTTTTGTAAATCTACTAGGCGTTGTACGTGATCGCTTAGTTTACGCTTTTGAGCGCGCAGCAATCTACTCTCTAAGTTTTCTAAGCCTTTGAGTTGTTTTACTTCTTGAGCTTTTACGGCTCCTATAAAACTAGCGTCTGTCTCTTCGGCTAGTAAGTGCATTGCTTTAAACTGCTCTTTCAAGAAGCTGCGTTGCGCAGAGAAGTCTATCTCTATATTTGAGATGGCACGCACCTTTCGGTTGATGAGTTCGTTTTGTTTTAGAAATAAATTTGGCAACGAAACGCCTAGATTTTCGGCTTTTGCACGTTGCTTTTCGGTACGTATTAATGCCGAGTTACGAAGTAGTAATACCGGAAATGGAACTCCCACTTCTTCAAAATATGTTTTCAGTTGGAACCAGTACGCCAGCTCTCCGCCTCCACCTATGTAACAAAGATTCGGTAAAATCACTTCTTGAAAAAGTGGTCTCAGCAAGGCGTTAGGCGAGAACCGTTCTGGGTGGTTAGCAAGCTCGTTAAGTATCTCATTTTCGCGAAAGCGGATATCTGTATCATTTACCACATACATATCATCCACCTTGATAATACGCTCACGTATACCTTCTTTTATGTAAAACAAGTTAATCTCACGAGGGTGCACTTGCTCTGGGTAGCCTAGCGCAGTGAGTTGCTCGGTTTGCTGTGTCACCTTTGCGTGCGACACACCCTCTAGCAATTCTCGTTGTACATAAGGAGCAAATAATTCTTTAAGTCCCGCGTCGTTACCATCTACAATGACAAGGCCGTACTCACCAAAAAGCTCGTTACCCAGATAGCGCGTTGCATCTGCCAGGTTATCGTGATTGAGGTAGGCATCACTAAAAAGTTTTGAGAGGTACTCCGCATTTCTTGAAGTCCCCAGCTGTGTTTTAAATAATGCTAGTACCTCAGCCAGTCCATCGGTTGAGAGTTCGCCTACGGCGCCACCGTCCTCACGATTCCACTGTACTTTTTTACCTTGAAAATTGAAGTAATTAATCTCGTCAAAATCGTGATCTTCTGTCGCCATCCAGTAAATAGGCACATAATTGCGGTCTGAATCTTTCTCTTTAAGCTCCTTGCAGAGGTTAATAACAGAGATAATTTTATATAAAAAGTAGAGCGGCCCCGTAAATAAATTGAGCTGGTGCCCTGTGGTAATGGTAAACGTGTTTTCGCTGGCAAGATGCTCTAGATTGAGCTGCGTCTCGGCAGAGGTGTTTGTATTTTTATATTGCGCGATGAGGGAATCATATAAACGCTTTCGCGAAAGCGGACTAAAAAATTGCCCTTTCTCTTCTGCCTGTTTGATAAGATTATCTGCTGTAGGAAATCTGTGATAAAAGGGCTTAAGTGCTTCTTCTTGATCTAGATAGTTTGTAATAAGGTTAGAAAAATACCCCGTTTCTCGGTACGGCAGACAGTCGGTTGGCATAAATTATGGTTTAGATAGTAAAGATAATTCTGATAAATTGCGACTTTTCCCAAAAAAACGTTAAAACGCTGATTTGCGGCGAGCTCTTTTTATAGCTTTAGCTTTTGCTAAAACCAACCAAATGCTCAGAATCTACAGCTTTTTTGTCGCCTTATTTCTCACAACATTACTTACCGCTCAAGTACAATCTCCATCAGAATTTCTGGGTTATGAGATAGGAACACAGTTCTCACGACACTCAGACGTGGTGCGCTACTTTGAACACGTAGCCGAAAATAGTGACCTAGTCACCTATCAAGAATATGGTAAAACTAACGAGCGTAGACCCCTTACCTATGCCGTTATTACCACAAGCGCAAACCATAGCAATCTAGAAAATATACGCAAGGCAAACCTGGAGCAAACAGGTATTGCTACCGGCAACTCTGGTACGGCAGACAAGGCAATAGTCTGGCTTTCTTATAACGTGCACGGTAATGAAGCTTCATCTACAGAGGCTTCTATGGTGACACTATATGAGTTAATTACTTCAAAAAAAGAATGGTTAAAAGATGCCGTTATAATTATGGATCCTTGTGTAAATCCAGACGGGCGTGATCGCTATGCAAACTGGTTTAACCAAGTAGCGTCTACACCTTACGACCCAGCACAAGTAGCTGCAGAGCACGATGAGCCGTGGCCAGGAGGAAGACCTAATCACTACCTTTTTGACCTTAACCGCGACTGGGCGTGGGCATCACAAGTAGAATCACAACAACGATTAAAAGTATATAATAAGTGGATGCCACACGTGCACGTAGACTTTCACGAGCAAGGAATAAACAATCCTTATTATTTTGCTCCAGCAGCAGAGCCATATCACGAGATTATCACAGACTGGCAGATGGATTTCCAAACGCAAATAGGAGCAAATCACGCGCGTTATTTTGATAAAGAAGGTTGGCTGTTTTTTACAAGAGAGAGTTTTGACTTACTCTACCCTTCTTACGGTGACACCTACCCTACCTTTATGGGAGCAATAGGGATGACCTATGAGCAAGCTGGTCACGGTCGTGCCGGTTTAGGTATTCATACAGATCGAGGTTATGAACTCACGCTAGTAGATCGTGTAGCACATCACAAAACCACGGGGCTCTCTACCGTAGAGATTTCTGTAAAAAATGCTGCAAAACTCAACTCAGAATTTAAAGCATACTTTAATAACAACAATCTTAAATATAAAAGCTACGTGCTTTCTGGTAATGTAGATAATCTCAAAGCGCTAGCCGACTTAATGGACAAGCACGAGATAAACTATGGCTTTGCCTCAAACGGAAAGGCAACAGGTTTTAACTACACCTCAAACGGTCAAGGTAGTATGAGCTATGATACAGCAATGGTGATAAGTACAGACCAGCCAAAAGGAAAAATGGTAAAGGCACTTTTTGAGCCAGATGCAAAACTAAGCACACCGCTCACTTATGATATCACCGCGTGGAATTTACCACACGCTTATGGTCTTAATGCCGTGGCAAGCACATCACTGGTAAAAGCAAATGCTGCGAGCCCTTTTAAAACAAACATAACCACAGCAAGCACAAATGTAGCGGGCTACATCGGGAAGTGGAATAGTCTTGATGATGCACAGTTTCTAGCAGGACTTCTTAAGGAAGGTATTAGAGTACGTTTTAGTGAGCAACCCTTTGTAAATAATGGAATTTCTTACGAGCGCGGTTCTTTAATCATCACAAAAAGTGATAATCTGGGACGTGAAGATTTTAATGAGGTATTGAGTACGCTTTCGCGAAAGCATAACAGAACCCTTACCGCTACTTCTACATCATTTGCAAGTTCTGGACCAGACTTTGGGTCGTCACAAGTAAAGCTTATCAATCCGCCAAAGATTGCATTACTTAAAGGAGATGCAACCTCATCATTGAGTTATGGAGCTACGTGGTACTTTTTTGAACAAACATTACAATACCCAGTGACTTCTATAAATGCAGATAAGCTAGGGCGTGTAAATCTTGATGAATTTGATGTACTCGTAATGCCTAGCGGCTGGTACGGAAGCGTTCTTAATGAAAGTAACCTTGATAAAGTAAAAGACTTTGTGCGTGGTGGCGGTAAAGTAATTGCACTAGCAAATGCCGTAGGAAGCCTCGCTGGAAAATCTGGATTTTCAATAAAAAGAAATACCGGCGGCAGCGATACCGAAAAAAGCGACAAGAAAGAAAACCTAACTCCGTATGCAGATCGTGAGAATGCAAGTACCACAAACTTTATCACAGGTTCTATCTTTAAGACTAAAGTAGATACGACACACCCTATGGCTTTTGGCTATCCAGACACGTACTACAGTTTAAAGCTAGGAAGCAATTCCTACTCATATCTTGACCGCGGTTATAACGTAGCGTGGATTCCTGAAGAGGTAGAGAATGTAGCAGGATTTGCAGGAGAAACGGCAAAAGGGAAACTAAGTAACTCTCTTATTTTTGGAGAAGAACGTATGGGGCGCGGGAGCATTATCTATATGGTAGACGACCCACTTTTTAGAGCGTTCTGGCATAATGGAAAGTTATTCTTCACCAATGCTATTTTCTTGACCAATAATGGAAAGTTTAGGTTGTAGTATGAAAATTGAAGTTGATTTTGATGAATCACTATTTCGTCACCAACAAGCATATAGATTCGACAACATCTGGAATAATTATCGAAAGAGCACTGAGAATAAGTTTATCTGGGGCCTTATCCTGTTAGCTTTTGGGATTATGCTTGTTTTGGGAAAAGCAATGTTTGGCTATATTATTTGCGGGATATCTCTATCTCGTCTATTTGATTCTTGGAGTAATTGGAACACTTATAAAACTAAAAAAAAAGTACAAGAAAAGTTAACCAATAAATACATTTTAAAATACATAGATTACAAGCAAATTTATGAATTGACGGATGAATCTTTTAATTTCACAACTCCTGGCTATTACCAAAAAATTGATTGGAGTGAGTTTACTGACTACAAGTTGGAAGAGAATCAAATAATTATTGATATTGAAAATTATAAAGATTACGCAATAATTGACCGACAAGAAGTGGGTGATGATAATTTTGAGCTTATTAAAGAAATTGTTAAGGCTAGAATAATATTATAAATTATTTCATCTCAAAGTGTACCATCTTGACTTCGGTGTTGTCACCATTAAGATCTGTCCAGGCGACAAAAATCGAATCGCCTACAACTTCTAGTTGTGGGAAACCGCTTTGTCGTTCGGCAGAGGTATTGGTTACTGTCACTGGGGCATCGTGTGTGCCATCTACATACACTCGGGCTACTTGTAGCACTACGTTTTCACCCATTGGTTCTAACCACGAGATGAGAGCGCTGCCATCACTCATAAAATCTGTATCTACTCTGCCTATTGCGTTTCCCTTATCTACACGGATTGCACCTCCAAAAGAGGCTCCATTATCATTTGAAAAAGCCGTGAGCACTCTAGGAGCATCACCCTCTGCAGTAAACCAACTCACCACCACATTTTCTTCTTTGGTTGCTATTGCAGGTCCGTTTACGGGGCAACCGTTAAGTTCCCAATTATCATTACCTATAACCATAGGTTTTGACCACGCTCCATCTACCCATCGCACGATAGCCATATCTCGTATCTCTGGTGTGGTGTCTGAGCGATCTCTGTAAACGGCAACCGGTCCATTATTTGTAATAGCCGTTGCTGTATTACAGCAGTCACAAACGCGACTATCTATCTCTGTATCTTGAGTTATGTTTCCCGCTAAATCTATGTAGGCATTGCGGAGGGTCATTTGGTTTTTACTCTTGTCTTCGTTTTTTGTATTTCTACCATCTAGCCAACTAGCATAAAAACCTCCATCATATGCTTGTATAGACACAAAACCGTGCTCTGCATCTACGCCATCTGTATTGAGTAGGAAATCATCTTTAATAACCGCATCACCTTTTGATAATTGAAGTTTTATATTATAATCATAAATGCCCTCTGCAGATTTTTCTAAGATATTAGTGAGTAGGTAATCACCATTTACGCCCAGTGCTGGAAAATCTGCCCAGTTTACAAACCAATTATCTCCAGATGTAATAGTTCTAGGTTTACTCCACTTAACACTATCGTAACTAGCATATTTTAAAATTGCCATCTTGTCTTCTTGCTCCACCCAAGTCATATGTAATTTACCGCCACTCGACTTGAGTCTAGGCAAATGAGACTTTCCTGTAGAGGGTAGTTGTATCGCAGTGAGTGATGCATTGCTAGTAGACGCGGCTATTGCTGGCTGCTCTGTTACTGGGACAACCTCCGTTTGATTAGACTCTTTACAAGAGGTAATAAGAATAAAAGCAAAAAACACTAGACAAGTAATACGCATAAAAAAAGCTTTTTTAGTGCTACAAATGTAAGCCTTGCAAACAAACTCTTACACACAAAAAAGCCTTTCAAAACATTTGTTCCAAAAGGCTTTTTGTAAATTAATTTACTACTTCTTATTTTTTGGTAGCACGTTTTGCGTGCAATGCTTGTGGTCGCTCTAAGGCTACAAGTGGTTCTGCATAGAGATCAAAATCTTCTGCCTCTGTTACTTTTACCATTGCGTAGTCTCCAGTTTTTAAATAAAACTTAGTCGCATCTACTAGCACCTCATTATCTACATCTGGTGAGTCAAATTCTGTACGACCTATAAAGAAGTTCCCTTCTTTACGATCTACAACAATTTTAAACTCCTTCCCTATTTTCTGCTGATTGAGCTCCCAAGAAATTTGTGATTGGATCTCCATAATCTGGTTTGCGCGATCCATTTTAACATCCTCTGGCACATCATCTTCTAGATTATATGCGTGTGTATTTTCCTCGTGTGAGTATGTAAAACATCCTAAACGCTCAAAACGTTGATCTTTTACCCATTGCTTCAGCGTTTGGAAATCTTCTTCGGTTTCTCCAGGATATCCTACAATAAGGGTAGTTCTTATGGTCATCTCTGGTACGCTTTCGCGAAAGCGTTCTAACAACGCATTTGTCTTTGCCATTGTTGTACCACGTCGCATAGATTTTAAGATAGGATCTGCAATGTGTTGCAACGGAATATCAAGGTAGTTACACACCTTAGGCTCACGCTTCATCACATCAAGTACATCTACCGGGAAACCAGAAGGAAATGCATAGTGTAGACGAATCCATTCTATACCTTCTACTTGAACAAGGTTTTCAAGAAGCTCTGCTAGGTTACGTTTTTTATATAAATCAAGACCGTAATACGTAAGATCTTGTGCGATAAGGATTAACTCTGTCACGCCGTTTGCAGCAAGCTTTTTTGCTTCTACTACGAGATGCTCAATAGATTTTGACTTGTGCTTACCTCTCATTAAAGGTATCGCGCAAAAAGAACAAGGGCGGTCACAGCCTTCGGCTATTTTTAGGTAGGCGTAGTTTTTTGGTGTTGTTGTGATACGCTCACCTATAAGCTCGTGCTTATAGTCTGCTCCAAGTGCTTTAAGTAATCCTGGTAGCTCTGTTGTTCCAAAATACTGATCTACATCTGGAATCTCCTTTTGAAGGTCTGGCTTATAACGCTCAGAAAGACATCCTGTAACAAATACCTTGTCCACATCACCCTCTTCCTTTTGCTTTACGTACTCAAGAATGGTGTTTACAGACTCCTCTTTTGCATTGTCTATAAATCCGCAGGTGTTAATTACAACGATGTTACCATCTTCTTCGTGAGCAACATCCATCTCATTTGCTTTAAGCTGGCCCATTAAGACCTCACTATCATAAACGTTTTTTGAGCAACCTAGAGTTACTACGTTTATCTTATTCTTCTTCAATGATTTTGTACGCATAGCCTTCCTTTTAAGGGAGTGCAAAGATAAGCCAAATAACATAGTAAATAGCACCTTGATATTTTACACCTTTTGATTGCTCTAAAAACTGCCAATTCCTTAATTATGAGAGCTACATTAATCCTTTTTTATATTTTAGAGTCCTATCATAAAGCCTCAATGATGCGTTACCTATATTTCTTATTGCTTATAAGTCTATCGTGTTCAACTACAGATAATGAAAACATTACAGATGATACGATTATTATAACTGACGATACCATCGCAGAAGAGCCAAATGATACTGGCGAGACTAATAATCTATACTTCCCTCCTATCGCAGGTGACACTTGGGAAGTGACAAGCCCGTCTACTCTTAACTGGAATCTTACAGCCTTACAAGATCTTACTGATTATGTAGCAGAAAATAACAGTAAAGCTTTTATCATCCTTAAAGATGGAAAAATAGTAATAGAGAATTACTATCAAGATACAGACGCAACCACGAGCCATCGCTGGAATAGCGCTGCAAAAACGCTCACGGCTTATACCGTAGGTATTGCTCAACAAGAAGGCTACTTATCTATAAATGATGCTTCCAGCAATTATCTAGGCACGGGATGGACTACTATGACTCCAGAACAGGAAGCGGCAGTAACAATACGTAACCAACTCACGATGACCAGCGGAGGAGACTATACAGTAGACGATACCAACTGCTCTGACCCTGAGTGTCTGCAGTACCTTAATGATGCTGGTGCTGAGTGGTACTATCATAACGCTTTTTACACCTTATTACAGGACGTAGTAACAGCAGCTGTACCCGATGATTTTAATACCTACTATGACAATAAGCTTAAGTCGCAAACTGGTATGACGGGTGCTTGGGTGCCTTTTGGCTATTTTAGATTATACTTTAGTACAGCTCGAAGTATGGCGCGTTTTGGACTACTCACGCTCAATGAAGGAAATTGGGAGGGAAACCAACTAATAAATTCCGCATACTTTACAGAAATGACAACGCCTTCTCAAGATATTAATGAGGCTTACGGATATCTATGGTGGCTTAATGGGCAAGACAGTTACAGACTACCCGGCACCACGACAACATTTACAGGAAAATTAATCCCTACTGCTCCAGATGATCTTATCGCTGGTTTAGGTAAAGATGATCAAAAAGTATATGTTTTACCCAGTGAAGGACTAGTAGTAATACGCCTAGGCGATGCAACCGAAGAGTCATTATTAGGCCCTTCTGGATTTGATACAGATTTATGGGAAAAAATAATGGCTGTTATCCAATAGTTTTTAAAAGCTAGACGACAACAGCCATTTAAAATGTATTCCTTCTTTTACTCCTGATATCCTTCTGGCAGTGTTCTAGCATTAAGTGTGCTCTCTACACCTACCGCGATATTGTAAATCACTTCTTCATTTTTAGACGGAGTGATAATAGTAATTCCCTTAGGCTCTCCTTGTGCGGTGAAGCCCATAGGTAATGTAAGTGCTGGATAATGTGCCGCTGCGGCATAGCCAGCATCATAATTATTTATGGAGAGTATTGCGTCTAGTTGCCCACTAGCTTCAGGGTGCTTGCTCAATGCGTCTTGAAAATAAGCCTGAGTAACCTCCATAAGGTTTTCTTTAATTGCTTTAAGCTCTGTATCGGTTGTGCTATCTGCAACGATACCTTTAAAAAGCTGTTGACCGTAAGGAATACGCGCAAGGCTATCTTGATTATTAAATGAAATGAGCTCCTCTATATTTCTATTTTTTACTGAAGGAGCAACCTCTGCATCGTAATAAGCAGGAAGATCATTTTTCATATCTATATTTAAGATAGACAGAAAACCAGGCATATTAACTCGCTCCATATCTACCTCAATAAGTGTAGCTTTTGTTTCCTTAAGCTTATTGATAGCCGCGGCATAAATACTGTCTTGCAAGTATCCCTTTATAACACCAAGATATTTTCCTTCAAGGTTCCCTTCTTTAACAGCTTGTACATAATTACCACTAGATGCATAACTATAAGAATCTGCAGCATCTTTACCCGTGAGCGCTTGTAGTACAATCGCATTATCCACTACATTCTTCGTCATAGGTCCAGGTGTGTCAAGGTGACTAGAAATAGGTACAATCCCACTACGACTTAAAAGACCGATGGTAGGTTTGAGGCCCACTAGGTTATTTTGGCTAGAAGGTGATAGTATAGAACCGCTCGTTTCTGACCCTATGGCGGCTACGGCATAATTTGCCGCTACACTCACCCCAGATCCAGAACTTGATCCTCCTGACTCAAACTGTAAACGACCGTACGGATTTATGGTCTGACCACCTACAGCACTATAACCTACTGGACAACCCGAACATAAAAAATAAGCCCACTCGCTCAAGTTAGCTTTGCCTAATATTATGGCATTTTCTTCTTTGAGCCTTTTCGTAATAAATGCATCACCTGCATTATTCTCTGTGAGTGCTACAGATCCTGCTGTTGTAGGCATTCCCGCTGCACCAATGTTATCTTTTAAAAGTATAGGCATTCCGTATACAGAATATTCATCTATGATAGATTTATCTTTAGTATCAAGTGCTCTCGCTTCCTTCACCGCTTCTTTATTGAGAGCGATGACTCCGTTAAGCGCTAAGTTGTTATCACTTTCAAAACGCGCAATACGATTTAGATAAAATAGGGTCAGTTCTTCGTATGAGTAATCTCCATTTTTAACGTGTTTCTGGATGGTCGGGATATCTTGTTCTAAAATAAGCGGAGAGATTTCTGAGATACGCTTTCGCGAAAGCGTATTTATCTCCCCATTGAGATCTTTCCAAATATCATTTTTATCGAGTCCCTTTGCGTTTACAAGCTTGAGGTGCATTCTGCTATTTTCTAGTGCTTGCGTTTTTGCAATATCTAGTGAGTCATTATAAGCTTCCCAAACATATCGCGGAGTTGTGTCTGCTGCGGTAGTGGGAGCTTCATTTTTACAAGAAAAAAGCGCCGTTGCGAGCGCGAGGGTATACAAGTATTTCATAGTGCATTTTTATAGTCCACTAAAAATACAAAATGCGTCACCCAAAAGGATTAACCCACATCAAGAAACCATAGATAAAAAACTTAGTAGACTCAAATATAATCACTGCAATTACGGGTACCCACCAGTATTGTGAAGCTATCGTACCCTTAAGGATTCTCCATATATAAAATATGATGAGACTGTAAAAGGCAATAAAAATATAATGAGGAAAAGCAGTGTACTGCGCTAGATATTTAGGCACAAGGTCACTCCTCACCGCAGTGTATGCTGTATAGACGCTATACAGGTTAAGTAATAAGAAACCAATAGCAACCACTCGTAAGGTGCGCAACGTAAGTTCTGGAAGCCACCTTAAATCGAGTTTCATAAAAAAGTGATGGCTTACTTAAAGAAACTATCTACAAACTCTACTTTATTAAAGACTTGTAAATCTTCGATACCTTCTCCCACTCCAATGTATTTTACAGGGATTTGAAACTGATCAGAAATTCCTATCACCACACCACCTTTTGCGGTACCATCTAGTTTTGTCACAGCTAGCGAAGTCACCTCTGTAGCTGCTGTAAATTGTTTTGCTTGTTCAAAGGCGTTTTGCCCCGTAGAACCATCAAGTACAAGAAGTACATCGTGAGGAGCATCTCCCACTACCTTTTGCATCACACGCTTCACCTTAGTAAGCTCGTTCATAAGGTTTACCTTATTGTGTAATCTCCCGGCAGTGTCTATAATAATTACATCTGCATCTTGTTTTACGCCACTCTCTAGAGCGTCAAAGGCTACTGAGGCTGGGTCACTTCCCATTTGTTGTTTTACAATAGGTACATCTACTCGATCTGCCCATACCTGCAGTTGATCTATCGCTGCTGCTCTAAACGTATCTGCCGCACCAAGCACCACTTTTTTACCTTGCTTTTTAAACTGGTAAGCAAGCTTTCCTATAGTAGTTGTTTTTCCCACACCGTTTACACCTACCACCATAATCACGTGTGGTTTATTTTGCGATGGGATTTCAAATTCGGTTGCGTTACCTGTGTTTGTCTCACTTAGTAGACCGGCGATTTCTTCGCGTAGTATCCTGTTAAGCTCATCTGTGCCTACATACTTATCTTTGGCCACACGCTCTTCTATACGCGTGATTACTTTAAGCGTGGTTTTAACACCCACATCACTGGTAACAAGCACTTCTTCAAGATTATCAAGTACATCATCATCTACCTTAGACTTTCCGGCAACTGCCTTACTCATCTTATCAAAGAAGCTCGTTTTTGTCTTCTCTAGCCCTTTATCAAGGGTTTCTTTTTTTTCTTTTGAAAATATTTTCTTGAAGAAACTCATTTGGTTGTGCGTTTTCTGTGTTCCGTAAGCAGAACGTTGGTATCGGTTAGACAAAAATAGTGCCTTTTACTGAGAATGTCGTTATGTCAGTACAGACAACTCGCAGAGAGTCAATATTTCTGCATAAACAAACGCCTTTTTGCAGTCGTAACAGTGTTTTGGCAGCGAGGTTTACGAGAAGAAAGTGTTTTTGTTACGCTTTCGCGAAAGCGTACTCACACCCAAAATAGAACTTATAATACTCGCACATTTGGAATCGAAATCTTATTTTTACGATAAAGACTTTTACAACATATGAACATTCATTTTATAGCCATAGGTGGAGCCGCAATGCATAATCTAGCACTTGCTTTACATCACAAAGGAGAGACCGTAACAGGTAGTGACGACACGATTTTTGACCCGTCAAAATCTCGACTTGAAAAATATGGACTATTACCTGAAGCATTTGGCTGGTTTCCAGAAAAAATAACAAGCGACCTCGATGCAGTTATTTTAGGAATGCACGCAAAAGAAGACAACCCAGAGTTGCTCAAAGCACAAGAACTAGGCCTCAACATTTACTCATATCCAGAATATCTATATGAACGTGCAAAAGACAAAACTAGGGTCGTTATAGGAGGATCTCACGGTAAAACCACCATTACCTCTATGATACTGCACGTGATGCATTACTGGGATAAAGAGGTAGACTATATGGTGGGTGCACAGCTAGAAGGCTTTGACACGATGGTGAGAATGACAGATGACGCAGATTTTATGGTGCTAGAGGGTGATGAGTACCTGAGTAGCCCTATAGATCGCAGACCAAAATTTCACTTATACAAACCTAATATTGCCCTACTAAGCGGTATTGCTTGGGATCATATTAATGTCTTTCCCACGTTTGACAATTATGTGGAGCAGTTTCAGATTTTTGTAGACTCAATGACAAACGGTGGTGCAATGGTGTACAATACCGAAGATGAAAATGTGGTGAAAGTAGTAGAGAATGCCACTGCCCACATTAAAAAATATCCTTACCAAACACCTGAGTACACGGTAGAAGATGGTGAGACCCTACTAGAAACTCCAGATGGTGCGATGCCTATAGAAGTTTTTGGGAAACATAATCTCAATAACCTAGCCGGTGCCAAGTGGATCTGCCAGCATATGGGTGTTGTAGAAGAAGATTTTTATGAAGCCATCTCAACCTTTACGGGAGCCAGTAAGCGACTTGAACTTATCGCTAAAAGTAAAGACACGGTCATTTACAAAGACTTTGCGCATAGTCCTTCTAAAGTAGCTGCAACTACAAGCGCCGTAAAAGAACAATATGGGGACCGTACTGTTGTAGCCTGCCTAGAGCTTCATACGTACAGCAGCCTTAATCCAGAGTTTTTAAGCGAATATCAAGGAGCACTAGATGCTGCAGATGTGGCAGTGGTTTTTTACTCACCAAAGGCTGTCGAAATCAAAAAACTAGAACCTATCACAGCGCAGCAAATCGCAGCAGCTTTTAAACGTGATGACCTTACCATATTTACAGACCCCGCAGATTTTAAAGCCTTTTTATTTGAACAAGAGCTTAAAAATAAAGCCATACTGCTTATGAGTAGTGGCAATTATGGCGGCTTAGATTTTGAGGAGGTTAAGGGGTTGGTGTAACAAATACAAGTTTATCACTACCAACTTAGAACACAATCTAGCAACACACATTTGGGTTCAAAGAAATTTCTTCATAAAATACCGCTACAAGAATTCTCAAAAAGAAAATTCTTATTAGGTATTGTTTTAGGGATTTTAACCGCTGTTATCTTCTATTACTTCCTGCAGTATCTTTTTATACTCCAGAGAGGTGTACTCTTAGCATTTGTATATAATTCAGATAACACTCTAGATACAGATACACGGAATTATATTGCGCTATTCTTTTCTTCAATTTCTGTCGCGCTAGGAAACTCAATTAGCATAGCTTTTATTTTTTCTGGAACTGACACAAATAGTCAAAAAAGAAAAGCCAGAAGGAGAATTATAAATGACCAAAGTGCTCTTACCCCAACTGCAATATTCTGGATTTTAAAGATTTTAGTCCTCACAATAGGAAGCATCATAATATCCCACAGTTCCATAGTATTTAAGGAGTTTGCTTATGCAATAGCATTATCACCCATAGTTTTATTCTTTGACCAAGTAAAAAGTCTAAGGAGATTTTTAAAAGGGTATACAATCGCAAAAATGAGTATTCACTTTGCTATACTGAGTCTACTAGTATTTATCATCGCTTTGAGTAACATAAATGCTTATGATAAGCAAGGCAATCTTCAATCTATGAATGGATCATTTGCAAATATTCCAAAATTTAAACTTGAGAGCGAGTATAGAGAAGACATATTTATAGATTCACATCAGAATCAAATTAGATTTAAAGTCACGGAGAAGAATGATAGTATCAAAATTTTTGGATGGGATCGTTTCTTGACTTATCACGACGTCCAGGTGTCTATCCTAGAATCTAAACAATCTCATTATAGATATGATGCTCTATTCTATATTGATAAATCTATCAAATGGAATAAACTAGACACATTATTTGACAAACTTCTATTAACCAATGCAAATAAGGTATTAATTACAATTACTGACTCTGAGGCTTTATGGGAGATCTATTACAAACATCATATTATCACGTCTAAAGAACTTTATAACAAATGGTCTAACTCAAAGGACTATCCTCCCCCTCCACCACCACCCCGATTTTTTGAAGAATTTATACTAGATAAAAACGTAGACACTTTAAATATTGCTTCATTTAAAAACACTAAGACATCCATCGAAGATTCGATATTCTCATATATCTATGAAGGCGCACAAAGTAATACTGCGTTTGTATTTTCCATTAACCAAGATATTTCAGTAGAAGAATATTTGGAATTTATAATAGGTTACAAAAAAGCTATCTATCAGTTGAGAACTGATTACAATAATCATCCTCAACTAAGAGATGATGCTTCTGCAAAATCCAAATATCCAATGATTTATAAAGATGTATTGATTAATCGTTGATTTTTCAAACATATCATTTTGTAACAAAACCCCTATCTTGCTACTAATAAAGCCAGTAAGAACTCAAACAAGTCAATCCAATGAAATTTATTCCAACTCTTATCGTATTACTCTGCTGCTCATTTGTTGCAAAAGCACAGCAATCTCAAGTATCAAACAGCTGGACAGCCTTTTCTCAATCTATAGATATGAGTATGGACCAGGAGCGAAAATTTATTCTTAAAGCAGCTGTAAAGGCCGAAATTGCAGACTCCACAGCTTGGGCAGGACTATGGGCCCGAGTAGATATGAAGAATAATGAGAATGGCTTTTTTGATAATATGGGTGATAGACCTATCAGAGATCCAAAGTGGAAAGAATATACCATAGAAGGGACCATAGGTAAAAATGCAGAACGATTACTTATAGGTGGTTTGATGCTATCTGATGGAACATTCTATTTTGACAACTTCTCTTTACAAATAGAAGACAGTAACGGCATAATGACAGATTTTCCACTAGGAAATGCCGACTTTGAAAAAACAGCAAAAGGAGAGAAAATAGACTCTTGGTTAGAAGGTATAGGTGGTACAAACAGCAGTTCTGTACTGGAGTACACACTAGAATCATCTAGCGATGCTTTTACCGGAGCACACTCCCTAATGATAACAGGAGAAGGTACCGAAACTATGGACTTTGGCCCAGCCGAAATTAAGTCTGAAGATGGTTATGCTCCCCAGCTAGGTGTTTTAATATCAATGCTAGATGATTTAAAAGAGCGAGTTGAGTATAGAGTAAAAGGAATGTCTCAGCACGAGATAGATCATCTACACGATGAGAATGCAAATCGTATAGGTGCACTCGTAATGCACCTAGCAGCAGCAGAGGCATTTTACCAAGTAAGAACATTTGAAAACAGAGGCTTTAATGAAGAAGAAGCCAAAAAGTGGGGACTAGCCTTAGACTTAGGTAAAAAGGCTCAAGAGGAGTTTAAAGGGAAGCCTGTGAGCTATTACCTAGAGGAGTTTACAAAAGTTAGAGAGCGCACTAAAGCTCTTTTTAAGTCTGCAAGTGACGAGTGGCTTCTTGAAGAAGTACCTAGTTATGGGATGAATAATTACTACGCCTGGTTTCACGTAATGGAACACCAGTCGAGTCACTTAGGTCAGGTTTTATTTCTTGCAAAACGCATTCCGCCAGAGGCAGAGATCAATGCGCCAACTGAGATGAAAAATTAAAGCTTTATAGATATTTAAAGATCATAATTCCGCTTTCGCGAAAGCGTAAAAATGCACCTCACAAATTACGCTAAAAAGAGGCTTGTATTTTTCCACAAAATGTTAATAACTTCAAGGGTTTTCGAGGGTTTTTAAGACCTTTCTGGAGACCCTTTCTTTATATTTGTTTTTAGACAATATTTTAAGAATTATAATATGAGCGACGACGCTAATAAAAAGCAATATTCGGCAGATAGTATTCAGGCCCTTGAGGGAATGGAGCACGTACGTATGCGTCCTTCGATGTATATTGGAGATGTAGGAGTTAGAGGTTTGCACCACTTAGTATATGAGGTGGTAGACAACTCTATAGATGAGGCTATGGGAGGTTACTGTGACGCTATAGATGTTACTATTAACGAGGATAACTCAATCACGGTACGAGATAATGGTCGTGGTATCCCTGTAGGGATTCATAAAAAGGAAGGTGTATCTGCATTACAAGTAGTAATGACTAAGATAGGTGCCGGTGGTAAATTTGATAAAGACTCTTATAAGGTTTCTGGTGGTCTTCACGGGGTAGGTGTATCTTGTGTGAATGCACTATCTAACCATCTTAAAGCTACGGTTTATAAAGAAGGAAAAGTATGGGAGCAAGAGTATGAACGTGGTAAAGCATTATACCCAGTAAAAGCTATAGGAGATACAGATTTTACAGGTACTGAAGTTACGTTTACTCCTGATGATTCTATCTTCCAGCAAACTACAGAGTACAATTATGACACGCTTGCTTCAAGATTAAGAGAACTGGCTTACCTTAATAAAGGTATCACTGTAACACTTACTGACAAGCGAAATAAGAAAGAAGATGGTGAGTTTGAAAATGAAACTTTTCACTCCAATGAAGGCCTTTCAGAATTTGTACGCTTCTTAGATGGTAACCGTAATCCTATAATAGGGAACGTTATCTCAATGGAGGGAGAGAAAAATGGTGTCCCTGTAGAAGTTGCTATGATTTATAATGATAGCTATGCAGAGAACTTACACTCATATGTAAACAACATTAACACACACGAAGGAGGAACACACCTTGCAGGTTTTCGTCGTGGTCTTACGGGATCACTCAAGAAATTTGCAGATGCCTCTGGAATGCTAGATAAACTTAAGTTTGACATCGCGGGAGATGATTTCCGTGAGGGTCTTACAGCTATTATTTCTGTTAAGGTAAGTGAGCCACAATTTGAAGGGCAAACTAAAACCAAACTAGGTAACCGTGAGGTTACATCTGCAGTATCTCAAGCAGTGGCAGAGATGATTGAGATTTATATGGAAGAAAACCCGAATGATGCTAAGACCATTGTTCAAAAGGTAATTCTTGCAGCTCAAGCTCGTCACGCAGCAAAGAAAGCGCGTGAGATGGTGCAACGTAAGACGGTAATGAGTATAGGTGGTTTACCTGGAAAATTATCTGACTGTTCTGAAACAGATCCTGCAGTTTGTGAAGTATTTCTTGTTGAGGGAGACTCGGCAGGTGGAACGGCTAAGCAAGGTCGTGACCGTGAGTTTCAAGCCATTTTACCACTGCGTGGTAAAATCTTGAACGTTGAGAAAGCAATGCAGCATAAAGTTTTTGAAAACGAAGAGATCAAAAATATCTTTACAGCCTTAGGAGTAACTATAGGTACAGAAGAAGATAGTAAAGCACTTAACCTTTCAAAACTTAGATATCACAAAGTAGTTATTATGTGTGATGCCGATGTAGATGGTAGTCACATTTCTACTCTTATTCTTACTTTCTTCTTCCGCTATATGAGGGAGCTGGTAGAAAAAGGTTTTGTATACATTGCAACACCACCATTATACTTGGTTAAAAAAGGTCAGAAAAAGCAATATGCTTGGGATGATAAAGAACGAGATGCGATAGCAGAGCGTCTGGGTACTCAAGGTGTATCTATACAACGATACAAAGGTCTTGGAGAGATGAATGCAGAGCAGCTTTGGGATACAACTATGAATCCTGAATTTAGAACACTACGCCAGGTTGCTATAGATAATGGCACAGAGGCAGATAGAATATTCTCTATGCTTATGGGTGACGAGGTACCACCTCGCCGTGAGTTTATCGAGAAGAATGCTATCTATGCAAACATAGACGCTTAAACACTCTTAATAATATACGTAAAAGGCTCTAAACTTAGGTTTAGAGCCTTTTTTTATTTTAAATGGCATTACGAATTCTCTAATAGTTTGATAAATAGTATTTTCCCATATTCCTACTGAAACCTATGTGATTATGACACTAAAACTACGCCTTTGTATTTTCAATTTAATTATTTGCACTTCGCTTCAAGCCCAATCTGTTTTTGAAGATGTAGAAAAAACTGTACAAGACCTCGTTTTTATTTCTGAAGGTTTTATAACACCCGGTGCAGAGGCAAGCTCATTTCAATCTTCTGCAGCTTGGGTAGATAATGCCCGTTCATTGAGATTATTCGAAACCAAAACTTCTTTGCACTTTAACACGCTATTTACACCCAATAGTAAGCGTAGTTTTGAAGTCTCAAATTCAGATTTCAATAATTTTATCATTCGTGATGGTTCGAGCAGCGCTATCATACCGAGTGCATTAGGTGGTGAGACTTCTACCTTTTTTGATTTTACCATAGGCGATGAACCTAATGAATTACAAGCTTTTGAAGGCGTACAACAAAGTGTGCTTTTCCACCCCTTTCTACAGGCCTCTGTAGGCTTGTGGAAAAAGACAGAGGTTACCTTACGTTATTCCCCTAGAATACCCATTGAAGATGCGGCATATAATATTTATGGTATAGGCGTTAAACATAACCTCAATCAATACAGCTCTAAAGGCGAAAATCCAGAATCACTTCAGTATGCTATTGCAGCTTCATACGCTCGGTTTGACTTAAGGATCAAATTAGATGCTTTTACTATAGACAATCCAGATGACACAGAGACAACTCCGCTTCTAGAAGTAGACGGTATGGAAATAGCTTCAAATTCGATGCTTTTTCAACTTATAACTTCTAAGAGACATAAGCAATTTGAGTTTATGGGTAATCTGGGAATAACAGTGAGCAATTATGATTTTTCGCTCAATGGTCAAGAAAGTCAGTTTTTATCTATTTTAAATCAGCTAGTAGAAAAAATTGATACTCAAAAAACCGCTATAAGAGGTGAGATTGGGGTGAGCTATCATTTCTCAAAGTGGAGCTTATCGCACATCTTAACGGTAGGAAGATTTACAAATTCTAACCTAGCAGTTATGTACAGGCTGTAACTATCTTAAAGCTCTCATCTTATTCAAACAATATCGATAAAAAGTAAATTATAATCGACAAAGTGTAGTTTTAAACAATCTGATTAATGTTTTATCACCTCACAATTTAAAGCTTCAAAAAATATTTAAATTGCAGTAGTATATGATGAGTGTTTGACACTTTTCGCTATTTTCTTATAATTAGATGTAGGGGTTTAATTTTAAAGAATCTAGTCATACGTAAATCCTCGCTATCTGATAGTGAGGATTTTTTTTAATTAAGCCTTCTCAATAAGTGCATACTTCCGTACAAGATTTTAGTTTTAATCGATGAAATACTTAATTTATCGATGAATTACATAAATCTACATATTTGATCTCTAACATTACTTAACAAAAAAATCAATTTTTTAAGTCGTAGTACATTTACACCAGCGTAATCATACGTTGATTATTAAACTATTCTAAGTTGGGTATTTGAAATGGTTTAAAAAACAAGCAACATAATATTTTGATTCATTTGGATTGTGAATTCAGGCTTGTTATATCCCTGTCACTACTTGTAGCGACAGGGATTTTTTTTTGACGCCTATTAATACAGTTTTATCATCTTAGACTACATTAAAAGAAGGAGATATCGTATTTTCGTAGCAGCTTTAAAAAGCTGTATAAATCAACATAAAAATTAAAAATTATATCCAATGAAAGTTACCGTAGTAGGTGCTGGAGCCGTAGGTGCCAGCTGTGCAGAATATATCGCAATAAAAGATTTTGCTAGTGAAGTAGTATTAGTAGACATTAAAGAAGGTTTTGCCGAGGGTAAAGCAATGGATTTAATGCAAACAGCTTCATTAAACGGTTTTGATACAAAAATCACAGGTACTACTGGTGATTACTCAAAAACTGCAGGTAGTGACATCGCGGTAATTACTTCTGGTATACCTCGTAAGCCAGGTATGACTCGTGAAGAACTTATAGGTATTAACGCAGGTATCGTAAAAAGTGTTGCTGCTAGTCTTGTAAAAGAGTCTCCTAACGTGATCCTTATCGTAGTTTCTAACCCTATGGATACAATGACTTACCTAGCTCATAAAGTAACTGGACTTCCTAAAAACCGTATCATCGGTATGGGTGGTGCTCTTGATAGTGCACGTTTTAAGTACCGTCTTGCCGAAGCTCTAGAAGCTCCTATCTCAGATGTAGATGGTATGGTAATAGGTGGACACTCAGACAAAGGAATGGTACCACTTACACGTCTTGCAACTCGTAACAGTGTGCCAGTATCAGAATTTATTTCTGACGAACGTCTTACTCAAGTAAAAGAAGATACTAAAGTAGGTGGAGCAACACTTACTAAACTTCTCGGAACTTCTGCTTGGTACGCACCAGGAGCAGCAGTATCAGGTCTTGTACAGGCTATTGCTTGTGACCAAAAGAAAATATTCCCTTGTTCTACACTACTAGATGGTGAGTACGGTCTTTCTGATCTTTGTATCGGTGTACCAGTAGTACTAGGTAAAAACGGAATCGAAAAAATAGTAGAGATCAACCTTGACGATGCAGAAAAAGCACACCTTGCAGAAAGTGCAGAGGGCGTTAAGAAAACTAACGGATTATTAGAGCTATAATACAGCCTACATAACTCGACACAAAGAGCCTGTTACTTAAATGTAGCAGGCTTTTTTTACGCTTTCGCGAAAGCGGAATACTTAAAAACTAACAATAAAACGCTTTACAATACCTTCAAATATGCTAATAAGTAGTCTTTAAAACATTGGGTACTTAACCTGAGAATATTATATTTGTCGCCTGATGAATAAACATCAATTTGTGAGAAACAAGTGGTACTTATATACATTTATTATTGCCCTAGCTATTTTAGGAATAAGCTTGGAGCAAAATGCTGTACCTAACCAGGAGATTCTCATAAAATTTACTACTTCTCAAAACAGTGTGCATAACACTCAAGATGCAATTGCACTTGTAAAGAGCAAACTAGAAAATGTAGACGTAAGTAATATCAAAGTTGAAGAGCTTGCAGATGGAACGCTCAAACTCAGTTACTACAGTGATCTAGACGTATCTGAGATTCAAGAAATTTTTAGCGAAACAAGTAATAGTCAAGCATACACGACTACTCCTGACCACTACCCTACTGGTGAGAGTCCTGCAGAGTACTACGAGCTGGACATCTATAAAATTCAGAATACCAGCGATTTTGATGGACCAGCTGGTCATATTGTTGAGCCTAAGCCTGAGACTACACGTGCTACAAGCTTTGATACCTATGCTGCTTTTAATAACCAGCAAGCAAGAGAAGAAAATAGTAATACACACACAACCTATACACTTTATAGGTACAATGCTATCGCATTAAAAAATATCCAGTACCGCATACCACAAGTACGTGCTGGACCTATTTCTTAACAACTTCACCTAGATATATACAGTCTCGCCAGTGGCTTGTTGTAATGTCTACAACGCTACTTCAATACCCAGAAGTGGCACTTATTATCAATTAATTATTTATCAACCTTCAGAGATTTTGGTTTACAGTAAAGCCACCTTTTCTGAACTCAAACAAAGTAAAATGCAAAACAAAGGACTCATTAGAGTTTTTGCGTTAATTTTTGGTCTGGTATGTTTATACCAACTATCATTTACGTATTTAACAAACAAAACAGAAGACGAAGCAAAGGCATATGCCGTTGCACAAGCGCCTACAGATGCAGATGCACAAGATCGCATAGAGCGCACGTACTTAGACAGCATAGGAGCAAATCCTATCTTTGCTGGCATCACTTATAATGATGCAAAAGAGAAAGAACTTAATAAAGGTCTGGATCTTAAAGGAGGTATCAACGTGATACTTCAGATATCTATACGTGATATCTTAGGTGGTCTTTCTAACAACAGTACAGACCCAGCTTTTATCGCAGCACTAGATGCTACAGATGAGGCGCAAAAAGATAGCCAAAACACCTATTTTGAAGATTTTGTAACAGAATTTGAAAAGCAGGGTGGGCAACTAGCCTCTCCAGACATCTTTGCAAATGTTGTTCTAGAAGACAAAGTAAACACAGGAATGAGCAACTCTGAAGTTGCTACAGTTCTTGAAGGTGAAATTAAAGAAACTATAGGCTCTGCTTTTGAAACGTTACGTAATCGTATTGATAAGTTTGGAGTTACACAACCTAACATACAGTCTCTAGGAGATAACGGGCGTATACTTGTTGAGCTTCCAGGAGCAAAGGATATTGACCGTGTGAGAGGTCTTCTTGAAAAGACAGCACAACTTGAGTTTTACACAACTCACTATGCTGGTGAAGCACTTAACTATCTTGTTGGAGCAAATGAGACACTAAGAACTCTTGTTGCTGCATCTGAGAAAAAAGAAGCAGCTGTTGCTCAAGACAGCACACTAGATGATAATGTATCTGACCTACTTAAAGATGTAGATGAAGAAGAAGAGGAGCAAGATTTTGGACCACTATTTAAAATCTTTAGTCCTAACCAGCAAGCTGTACAGTTTAGTCAAGTACCTACTGTAGGATTTGCGGCTGTAAAAGATACAGCAACAATAAACTCTTACTTAAGAAACCCAGCAGTTATCAAGCAGCGTCCGGCATCTTTACGTTATGCAAAGTTTGCTTGGGGTGTACCAGAAGAAGGTGCAGACATCGTAGGACTTTATGCACTTGAGTCTAACAGACAGGGAGCACCATATATGGATGGTGACGTTGTAAACGACTCACGCCAGCAATTTACTCAAACACAACAACCATCTGTAGGTCTTGATTTTGAAGGACAAGGGGTTAACCAGTGGGCAAAACTTACTCGTGAGGTTGCTCAAAAAGGAAATGCTATTGCCATTGCACTAGATGGTAATGTATACTCTGCAGCAACAGCTCGTCAAGAGATTAAAGGAGGTAGCACAGAGATCTCTGGGAACTTTACAGTAGCAAGCGCACAAGATCTTGCAACAGTATTAAACGCAGGTAAACTTCCTGCATCTGCTAAGATTATTCAAGCAGAAGAAATAGGACCATCATTAGGTCAAGAGGCTATTAACTCTGGTATCTTATCATTCTTAATCGCACTTTCACTAGTACTTATCTGGATGGTATTTTACTACGGTAAAGCCGGAGGATTTGCAGATATCGCACTTGTAGTAAACATCATTTTCATCTTTGGAGTACTTGCAGGTCTTGGAGCTGTACTTACACTTCCTGGTATTGCGGGTATCGTACTTACTATAGGTATGTCTGTAGATGCAAACGTACTTATCTTTGAGCGTATTAAAGAAGAGATACGCAAAGGAAAGTCTCAAAAAGATGCTATTAAAGACGGTTTTAACAACGCACTTTCATCTATTCTTGATGCAAACATTACGACGTTCTTAACGGCACTTATCCTTTTCTTATTTGGAACAGGACCGGTACAAGGATTTGCAACTACGCTTATGATAGGTATTGCAACATCACTTTTCTGTGCAATCTTTATCACACGTCTATTTATAGATGGATACGGTAAAAACGGAAAGTCTTTAGAGTTTGCTACATCTATGACAAAGAATCTATTTGTAAACAACAATGTAGACTTCTTAGGAAAACGTAAAATCGCTTACGCTATCTCTGGAGTACTTATCGTAGGAGGTCTTGCTGCCTTATTAACAGGAGGTCTTGACGCAGGTATTGACTTTGTAGGAGGTCGTACGTATACAGTACGTTTTGATCAACCTATGAATGCACAAGAAGTAGAAGATGCACTTGTTGCAGATTTTGGAAGTGCAGATGTAAAAACTTTTGGAGCAGATAATCAATTAAAGATTACTACAAAGTACCGTATCGATGAGACAGGTACAGATATTGATGCTCAGGTTGAGCAGCAACTATTTACATCACTTACACCATTCTTACCTAGCGGTATGAGCTATGCAGCTTTTGCAAAGTCTACAGATGATAAGCAGGTAGGTAAAATGGAATATTATATGGTAGGTCCTACTATTGCAGATGATATTAAGAAAGGAGCACTTTTTGCCGTAATCGGTTCATTAATTGTGGTATTCTTATACATCTTATTACGTTTCCGTAGATGGCAATTCTCTCTTGGAGCTGTAGCAGCAGTTTTCCACGATGTATTGTTAGTACTAGGTGTATTTGCAATATTCAAAAACATAATGCCATTTGATATGGAGGTAGATCAGAACTTTATTGCGGCTATTCTTACCGTAATTGGGTACTCTCTGAATGACACAGTGGTAGTTTTTGACCGTATACGTGAGTACATTAAAGAGCACGGTTCTACTAGAGGATTTGGTAAATTAATTAACCAAGCACTTAACAGTACATTAAGCCGTACACTTAATACGTCTGTAACTACATTAATCGTACTTCTAGCGATCTTCTTCTTAGGAGCTCCATCTATTAGAGGATTAATGTTTGCACTTATTGTAGGTGTGATCGTAGGTACATATTCTTCACTATTTATCGCAACTCCTGTAATGTTTGACACAGTACAGAAGAAAGGATTAAAGGAAGAAAAAGAAGAGGAAGAAGTAGAAGCATAAGCTTCTAAGAAACTCAATAAATAAAAAATCCGCTACTGAGAAGTAGCGGATTTTTTTATGCGCTTTAGCGAAAATTAGCTGTTAGCAAATATAAAGTTGCTGGATAATTGACGATAAAATTTTTAAGAAAGATGTACAGAAACTGTTGGACTACCAACTTCATCATCTCCGTAACAGTATCCCTTGCTTATAGCATATCGCTTAAAGCTTTAAGCCTACTATGGAATATTCAAATACTTATGTGTCTGTAAGCTCACCTTCCACTTTGGGTTTTCCATCACATAATCTACAATGAGTGGCACCATTTTATCACGCACAGACCATTCTGGCTGTAAGTATAGAATACAGTCCTCACCTACTTGTGCGGCGTGCTTCTCTGCAAAGTCAAAATCTGACTTATTAAAGATAATCACCTTCAGTTCGTTTGCTTTTTCTAGTACAGACTGTGTAGGCAGCATACGTTTTTTGGGAGAGAGACATATCCAGTCCCAATCACCAGAAAGCTGGTAGGCACCAGAAGTTTCTATGTGAGTTGTAAGTCCTAGTGACTTTAATTTTTTAGTAAGCGGGTTCATATCCCACATAAGCGGCTCACCACCTGTTACCACAATTGTATCTGAGTACTTTGCAGCATTTTCGGCAATGGTATTTGCATTTGTAGGAGGGTGTATTGCAGCATCCCAACTTTCCTTCACATCACACCAGTGACACCCCACGTCACAACCACCTACTCGTATAAAGTAAGCTGCTGTTCCTTTATGGAATCCTTCTCCTTGTATGGTATAAAATTCCTCCATAAGCGGAAGCATCTCACCAAGGTCTATTTGTGCTTGTAATGAATCTAGGGCCTGTTTTGTCATAGCGTGCAAAGATAGATAATACTACTAGATTTAAAACTATTTACAATAACTGTCTACGTTACCTTAACATACGTATAGCTATAGTTGGAGTCAATTACGCTTTCGCGAAAGCGTAATCCCGATAATCATCGCTAGTAATGCTCCGCCACCTAGCACCGTAAAGCTCAGCTTGAGACTTGAAAAATCTGCCAAAAATCCCACCAATGGTGGACTCGCAAGAAACCCTATAAAACCAGCTCCCGCAACAAACGAAATACCGTCTGCGCTGTTTACTCCCTTTGCTTTCCCTGCTAGTCTAAGCAACTCAGGAATAACCACAGAAAAGCCGAGCCCTATAATTGCAAAACCTATAAGAGTGACACAGGTACTAGCTGAGAGTACCGCTAGGTAGCCTACAACCGCAAGAAGAACACCACCTATGATAATTTTGAACGACCCAAAGCGCTTACTCACCCCATCACCAAAGAAACGCCCTATCGCCATAAACAGTGAGAAAAGTAAAAACCCCATTCCTGCAGTTTTTTCTGTAGCTACTTGCACAATATCTTCTAGATAGAGCTTACTCCACTGCTCAATGGCACCTTCACTTCCCATAATAATGAGAGCTATTATGGTAAGACCTAGCAGTGGTTTGAGTAAATTAAAATTAAGTGTCCCGTGACTGTCATCTATAGGTGTTCTATGCGTTATATAACTTTTGCAAAGCCACAAATTTGTGACAATGACCAGAATTGCAGCTCCCATACCGTGATAAACAGGCACCTTAACAAGGTCTATTATAAAATAACCTATCACTGCGGCAATTGCTCCTCCTATAGAAAAGAAACCGTGAGAAGAACTCATAATATGTACATCATCTTCGGTTTCAATATCTGAGACGAGCGCATTCATTGCTATATCTGTAAAACAAGAAAATAGCCCTACAGAAAACAAAGACACACACAGAAGTATATAAGATGGCGCAAGTAATGGCATTAAAAACAATAGTGAGAAGATTATAATACCTGCTACTGTAGCTACCCCTACTCCCACTCGCTTTATAACTCGAGAGGCCATCGTGAGCGACACGAGACTTCCTAACCCCATACAGAATAAAGCTACACCCAGCTCACCATCATCTATTTCTAGCTTTTCTTTTACTCTCGGGATGTAAAGCACCCAAGTACCTATCATAATATTGAGTGAGGCAAAAACCCAAGCGGGTGCAAAGTATCGTTTTCTTGATAGTATGAGAAACAGAGAATTCATCTCTCAAAAGTAAATCATCTTATAACTCAAACCACAAGAGTGCAAGAGTTTATACGCAAACGTTTTATAATAAAAAGGTCTCTCAGTTTGAGAGACCTTTTTATTATAGTATGTCAGTAATATTTACTCTTGGACTGTTACATTTTTCCACTTTCCACCACCAAAATAAAATCCTAAAGAGATACCAAAGTATCCATTCTTTACAGCACCAAACTCATTATTATTAAGGTCACGTAATTGACCCTCTGGCGCAAAATTATACTCTGCAGCAAGTCTAAACTTAAAGTAGTCAAAACCTACTCGCAACATCCCACCTAGACCATTATCGGTTTCTATATTATTTGCATCGTCATATTCATCAAAATCTGCGATTACGTTTGCACTAGAAACATATCCTATCCCAGCACCACCAAATACTGCAAAAGGTGACCCATCTCTATGGTAAAAGTAATAATCTATTGTACCTAGGTATGATCCATAAACAGTAACGACATCTGTTTCAAAAGCGTCAATTTCATTAGAAGGATTTGTTAACTCGGCAAGTGCCGCACCACCTATTCTAAAACCTACATTTATCTTTTCATCTATTGACCATTTAGGTTCCAGATTAAATAAAACACCATCGCCATATTCATTACCCGCAGCATAACCAAGGCGTATATCAAATCTAAATTTTTCTTTTTCTTGTGCAGTAACCTGTGTATAGCAACCTGCAATTAGTAAAAGTAGTACAACTAGTTTTTTCATAAAGTTTATTATTAAATGGTGCACAAATATAAATAACCTCGGCTCTCAACGTAAGAAAAACTCAGTTACATATTACAATTTAAATGTGCTGAACATTTAGGCTGCTTCATAAGCCTTGTAAGGCATTTTCTCCCTTAAAATCATTATTTTTAGACAAGCAACAGTTCTTCAAGAAAACAGCATATATGGTGTATGAAAATAATCTCGCTTTCGCGAAAGCGCAAGACGAAAAAGACCCCCTTAAAGAGTACCGAAATCACTTCTACATACCAGTAGACAAAGAGGATAACGAACTTATCTACCTCTGCGGAAACAGTCTAGGCTGTCAGCCAAAATCTGTAGCACAATACATAGAGCAAGAACTCAATGACTGGGCAGATCTGGGTGTCGAAGGGCATTTTAAAGAAGAAACTCCGTGGATGTCTTATCACGAGGAACTCGCAAAACCTATGGCACACATCGTAGGTGCAAAACCGAGCGAGGTAGTGATAATGAATACGCTCACGACAAACCTTCACTTGATGATGGTTTCATTTTATAATCCTACGCCATCACGTCATAAAATCATTATAGAAAGTGATGCTTTTCCATCAGATAAATATGCGGTAGAAAGTCAGATACGCCAGCGTGGGTACGATCCAGAGACGAGCCTTATACTATGGCAACCTCGAGAAGGAGAAGAATTATGTCGTTATGAAGACCTAGAAGCACTTGTAAAAGAACACGGCGACGGCGTCGCGCTTCTTTTAATTGGTAACACAAACTATTATTCTGGACAGTGCTACCCTATTAAAAAAATCACTGACTTAGGTCACAACAACGGCAGCAAAGTAGGCTTTGACCTTGCACACGGAGTGGGTAATATTATGCCAGACTTACACGAGAGCGGTGCAGATTTTGCCGTGTGGTGTACTTATAAATACCTCAACAGCGGTCCAGGAAGTCTAGGTGGTTGCTTTGTACACGAGCGCCATCATACAGATAAAAACATACAGCGATTTACGGGCTGGTGGGGACAAAACAAAGACACACGCTTTAATATGCGCAAAGGCTTTGACCCCATACCAACTGCCGAAGGCTGGCAATTATCAAATCCTCCTATTCTCAGTATGGCAGCGGTAAAAGCGAGCTTAGATATTTTTGAGGAAGCTGGTATGAGCAACATACGTGCAAAATCTGAAAAACTCACTGGCTACCTAGAGTTCTTAGTAAACGAACTCGATAATGAGCACATCGCTATCATTACACCTAGCGATCCAGCGCAACGTGGGTGTCAACTAAGTATTCAAGTAAAAAATGCCGATAAGAGTTTACACAAAAAACTAACCGAAGCAGGAGTCATCTCAGACTGGCGTGAGCCAGATGTAATACGTGTCGCTCCAGCACCGCTTTACAATAGTTATCAAGACGTATTTGAAATGGTAGAACGACTCAAAAAGATACTGTAATGTATATCCCTGAGATTTATAAAAATGAAAACCCAGAGGAGATACGCAGTTTCTTAAAAGAAAATGCTTTTGGGATTCTTGTCACAAATCTTGACGGAAAATCGTGTGCGACACACATCCCTCTAGAATTATCAAAACGCCCAGACGGCACCGAAATCATACACGCACACATCTCAAAAATGAATGAGCAAGTTGCTCATCTCAAAAATGGCGCAGAGGCGCTCTGTATTTTTAATGGACCTCACAGTTATATTTCGGCTAGTTGGTACGACTTTGAAGAAGTATCCACCTGGAACTATACGGCCGTACAAGTGAGAGGTAATGTGCGTTTACTAGATAAAGAAGGCACTTATAAATCCATCAAAGCATTGATGGATAAGTATGAAGCTCCGCAAAAAAATCCAATAGATATGGATGCGCTTTCTGAAAAAACATTGCGACAAATAAATGGCGTCGTGGCATTTGAGATTGAGATCACGAGCATTGAAGCTGTAAAAAAGATGTCACAAAACAGAAACGACAAAAATCACGCTGCTGTAGTTTCTAGCTTACGCGAAAATGGAACTCCAAACGACAAAGCCGTCGCAGACGAAATGGAGTGCTTGAGAAATAAATAAAATTCAAACAGTACTAACTGAGAGGTCACGCTAGTACTCACAATAATATATGGCAAAACAAGAACACATACTCATTATAGGCGCAGGCCTTTGCGGTTCGCTTCTAGCATTACGTATGGCACAACGTGGTTATAAAATCACCTTGATGGAAAAGCGTCCAGACCTAAGAGCCGTACATCAAGATGCTGGTAGAAGTATAAACCTCGCCTTGTCAGACAGAGGTTTAAAAGGTATACGCCTCGTAGGCCTTGAGGATCGAGTAAAAGATTTGTGCATCCCTATGAATGGAAGGATGTTGCACGACAAAGAAAGTAACACGCTTTTTAGTCCGTATTCTGGACGTACAGATGAATACATAAATTCTATCTCACGTACAGACCTCAACATTATGCTACTTAATGCGGCAGATGAGTATGACACCTTACAAGTACACTTTAACCAAGCTTGTACAAACGTAGATCTTAAAAATGCTACGGCAACCTTTACAGATTATCACACAAAAGAAGAGCAAACCATCACTGCAGATATTATTCTTGGTGCAGATGGTGCAGGATCTGCAGTGCGTAAGAGTATGTATATGAGTCGAGACTTTTTATTCAGCTTCTCGCAAGATTACTTAGGTCACGGTTATAAGGAACTCACCTTCCCTCCTGCCGAAAATGGCGGTTACCGCACTGAAAAAAATGCCTTACACATCTGGCCACGTGGTCGTGATATGATCATTGCTTTACCTAACCTAGATGGGAGTTTTACTGTAACGCTATTTATAGATTATGAAGATGCACCAGATAGTTTTGCATCGCTAGATAGCCCAGCTGCAATTACAGAATACTTTACAAGACAGTTTCCAGACGCTATCCCTATGATGCCTGAACTAGTAAAAGAGTATGAAGAAAATCCTGTAGGGCCGCTAGGTACTATAAAATGCCACCCGTGGAGCGCCTTTGGAAAAACGTGCATCCTAGGAGATGCGGCACACGCCATTGTTCCATTTTATGGACAAGGGATGAATGCTAGTTTTGAAGATGTGGTAGTTTTTGACGAGACGCTAGATGCATTTGGCGATCAAGGATGGGAGAAGGTTTTCAAAGAATTTGAAAAAACCAGAAAACCAGATACAGATGCCATTGCAGACCTTGCTGTAGATAACTTTCACGAGATGAAAGAACACACGGCTCACCCTATGTTTCAAGAGAAGAGAAAGCTAGAGACACAATTTGAGAAAGAATTTCCTGAGGAGTATTACTCAAAATATAGTTTAGTAACTTTCAACGAGGCGATAGGATACAAAGAGGCAATGACGCGCGGTAGAGCACAGAACAAAGCTATTTTAAACCTACTGGATGACGGATTGCTTCCTGATTCTCTTTCGCTTAAAGCGAAATTAAAAAAAGTACAACAGGCTACAGAAGACATCTTGCACGACGATGCCATAGCCGGAAACATATAACAAAATCATATACCTATGAGTGATAAAGATTTAGACCTACGTTTACAAGGCGATCCTTTTAATGAAAAGAAAGTGACACCTAGAGGAGCTTATCCTCATATTAAAAGAGCTGGAGACTTTCTATTTGTCTCGGGCACCAGCAGCCGCAAGGCAGATAACACCTTTGCCGGCGTGCACGTGATAGACGAGATGGGCACAATGCACCTTGATATCAAAGAGCAAACCAGAGCCGTGCTAGAAAATATAAAGAAAACACTCGCAACCGCAAATGCCACGATGGAAGATGTCGTAGATATTACTTCATTTCTTGTAAATATGAATGATTTTGGCGGTTACAATGAAGCCTACGGAGAGTTTTTTAATAAAGAAACTGGCCCTGCAAGAACCACCGTAGCCGTACACCAGCTACCACATCCGCATCTGGTGGTTGAAATTAAGGTAATGGCTTATAAGCCGGAATAGATGAACATCAAAAACTACATAAACGGCGACTATAAAAACCCAGCATCAAATGATTGGTTAGATAATTATGAGCCAGCTTCTGGTGAGGTATATGGGCAGATTCCCAATAGTAATGCGCAAGATATTGAGGAGGCTACCGCTTTCGCGAAAGCGGCATTCCCACAGTGGTCCGGCACCACGCTTGATGAGCGCAGTCGCATCTTGATGAACATTGCAAGTGGCATTGAAGCTAGACTTGAAGAACTTGCGCTAGCCGAAAGTCGCGATAATGGGAAACCGGTATCACTAGCAATGGCTGTAGACATTCCGAGGGCGGCGAGTAACTTTCGGTTTTTTGCAAATGCGATCACTCAGTTTTCGGCAGAGAGTCACGAGAGTGTGGGAATGAACGCAATGAATTTCACCCTACGTAAACCCATAGGCGTGGTGGGATGCATAAGTCCGTGGAATTTGCCACTGTATCTCTTTACCTGGAAAATCGCTCCGGCAATAGCCGCTGGCAATTGTGTGATTGCAAAACCTAGTGAAGTCACTCCTATTACGGCTTATCTGCTAGGTGAGATTTGTACAGAGGCTGGACTTCCTCCTGGTGTTCTCAATATTGTACACGGACTGGGACACACAACGGGACAAGCTATTTTAGAACATAAAGACATCAAGGCGATAAGTTTTACGGGAGGTACAAAAACGGGAGCGCATCTCGCAAAGACGTGTGCCCCTATGTTTAAAAAACTCTCGCTAGAACTAGGTGGTAAAAACCCAAATCTCATTTTTGCCGATTGTAATTATGAGGATATGCTTGCCACAACCGTAAGGAGCTCCTTTGCAAATCAAGGGCAAATCTGTCTCTGTGGGAGTCGCATTTTTGTAGAGCGATCTATTTATGACCGATTTAAAAGTGATTTCATTTCAAAAGTTAAGGAGTTAGTCGTGGGACATCCATCACAAGAAAGCACAAACCTAGGAGCACTCGTATCAAAATCACACCTTGAGAAAGTAGAAGATTACATTCACAATGCACAGACTTACGGTGGTACTGTTCTTTGTGGTGGTAAGCGAGTAACCGTTGCAGGATATGAGAATGGCTATTACCTAGAACCTACGGTTATTGAGGTGAACAGTAATGACTGCAAACTTAACCAAGAAGAGATTTTTGGACCTGTGGTGACTATAATGCCCTTTGACACCGAAGAAGAAGCCCTTGCTCTTGCAAATGAAACAAAATACGGACTCTCTGCAACGGTTTGGACTCAGCAACTTGACAGAACAATGCATTTAAGCAATGCACTTGAAGCGGGTATTATCTGGGTGAATACTTGGATGAATCGAGATTTGCGCACACCCTTTGGAGGGGTGAAAGCGAGCGGCGTGGGGCGTGAAGGCGGCTTTGAAGCGCTCCGATTTTTTACTGAGGCAAAAAATGTTTGTATTAAATATAATTAGAAAATAAAATTAGAGCTCAGTCGAACAGATTAGTTCGCTACGCTCGCAATCACATACTATGAAACTAAACCTAACTAATAAAAATGCACTCGTCTGTGGCTCTACAGCAGGGATCGGACTAGCAACCGCAATGGGTCTAGCTGAAGAAGGTGCAAATGTAACCCTTGCTGCTCGTACAGAAGAGAAGCTCAAAAAAGTAATCAAGCAGTTACCTAATAACGGCTCACAAAAGCACAGCTATGTGGTGGCAGATTTTACAAATCCGCGACAGGTGGCAGCTGCTGTTTCGGCAACGGGTAATGTGCATCACATATTAATCAATAACACGGGTGGCCCTCCAGGCGGACCCATTGTGGATGCAGATGTTACCGCTTTCGCGAAAGCGTTTACACAACACCTACAAACCAATCATCTATTAACACAAACCTTACTCCCAGGAATGAAAGCCGAAGGATATGGGCGTATTATTAACGTGATTTCTACCTCTGTAAAGCAACCGCTAGATGGTCTAGGCGTGAGTAACACGATACGTGGCGCCGTAGCAAACTGGAGTAAAACTATGGCAAATGAACTAGGACAATACGGCATCACTGTAAACAACGTGCTTCCTGGCGCAACCGCTACTGGTAGACTCTCTGAGATTATAGAAAACAAAGCAAAAAAGACTGGAAAATCTATAGAAGAGGTATCTCAAGCTATGGCAAACGCTTCACCAGCAAAACGTTTTGCAAAGCCAGAAGAGGTAGCAAATGCGATTGTTTTTCTAGCTAGTGAAGCTGCTTCATTTATTAATGGAATAAATGTTCCTGTAGATGGAGGGCGCACAAAAAGCTTGTAGATGGATATTAAAAAGATTTTTTGGATACTAAGTTGGCTCGTGGCGGGAGTTACCTTTGCGATGATTTTGATACACTATGGAGACATTCCAGACGAGGTACCTATGCACTTTGATGCGACTGGAGTGGCAGATAGATATGGGTCAAAAAATGAACTTTTTATCTTACCCGCACTTAGCGTCTTACTTATCTTACTATTCCAGTTTATGACAGGCAAGTCTATAAAGATTAATAAGCATAAGCAAGGGGTTAAAAATGAGGCACAGGTTACCGTTACAAAAACCTTTATGTCACAAATGGCGCTGTATTGCACCCTACTTTTTGGGTGGCTGGTTTATCAATCTATGGCAGTTGCCGTGGGTAAACAGACGGGATTAAGTAGTTATTTTTTGGTTGCAACCTTTGGCGGTTTTATTATACTACTCGTCTTATATTATATACAACTCAAGAAGGTAAAAGAGTAAGGCGGTACTCGTATAATAATTGTATTTTTAAAAACACAACAGCGATTGCGTAGTACGCTTTCGCGAAAGCATACTCAATATGTCACATAAAAAACTTCGCATAAACGGTCACTCTCACCTACTTCCCTACCCTGAGGAAATTCCTCAGTTTATGAAAGACAAGGGGATTTTTTGGGTAGACAAAGACCGAAAGTTTATGCTCCAAAAAGACTGGAGCAGACCTGTGACAGATTCTAGTTTTTTCTTGCACGAAAAACTAGAATGGATGGAACGCAACAAGGTAGACCACGCGGTGGTACTTAACCTATCCCAGCTCTATGGAAACGGACTACGTCTAGAGGAAATGAAGCAAGCACTTAAATTTCAAAACGACTTTAATGCGCGAGTACAACAAGATCACCCAGATAAATTTACAACTGGTTTTGTGGTACATCCAGGGTTTGTGCGTGGGGCATTATGGGAGATAGAGCGATGTGTGGAAGTGCTAGGTATGGATTTACTATGCTTGCCTACACACTATATGGATACCATCGGGACGTGGCGATGTATTTTTGATGAAGAAAATGAACCTATTTTTGAACTTGCAAGCAAGTATAATCTCGCAGTAGAGATTCACCCGTATGATGGTGAGAAGTTTATAAAACTACAGAATACAAACTGGCGTTTTCACCTCATCTGGATGCTTGCACAATGTGCAGATGCTTACCACTTTCTTACGCTTAATGGCTATGCAGATAAGTATCCAGGTATGCGTGTGTGCTTTGCACACGGTGGCCAACTAGCACAAATAAATCTAGGGAGACGTATACAAGGTTTTGACGGAAGGCCAGATCTTTTTGAAGGAAAAACACACCCACGTAAATCTGTGGGGCATCCTAATATCTTTTTTGACACCCTAGTACACGATACAAATTCGCTTAAAATGGTGATAGAAAACCAAGGAAGCAAGCAGGTAGTTATGGGACTTGATGATCCATACCCGCTAGGTGAAATGGAAAGCGATAACCAGAGTAGTTATCCTGGTAAGATATTAGATCTTGCTTTAGAACGCGAGATTATTAATGCTACCGAGTATGACCAGATATGGGATGATAATGTTGTGCGCTGGCTATATGGAGATGATGAGAAGCGCAAAGAAGCTTTCAGGAAAAGAATATTAGGCGAAAAATAAATTATTGCATTACCTAGACCTATCTCAAAAGCGATAGGTAATTTTGCCCTTTCAAACTTATTTATAATGCATTTTTTACCAGAGGAACTTGATGATTATGTGGTTGCCCACTCGGCGCAAGAACCAGCTCATCTCAAAGCGCTTACAAAGGAAACCTATCAAAAGATACTACAACCACGTATGCTTTCTGGTGCGTATCAAGGTAGAGTGCTTAGTATGATAAGCAAGCTAGTAAACCCAAAAAACATTCTTGAGATAGGGACTTTTACAGGCTACTCTGGCTTATGCCTCGCCGAAGGTTTACAACAAAAAGGGCATCTACACACCATAGATATTAAGGAAGAACTTGTAGACTTCCAGCGCAAGCATTTTGACGCTTCGCCTTACGGATCACAAATTACACAGCACCTCGGTCAAGCATTAGATATCATTCCAACCATTGACACTACTTTTGACCTCGTTTTTATAGATGCAGATAAACGCAACTACATTAACTACTATAATGTGATTATTGATAAGATGAACAAGGGTGGCATTATCCTCTCTGATAATGTGCTCTGGAGCGGCAAAGTGGTTGAACCACTTAATGAGAAAGACATAGACACTAAAGTGTTACTGGAGTATAACAAACTACTCAATGAAGACAAACGTCTAGAGACCGTTCTATTACCTATAAGAGATGGTCTTACGGTGAGTCGTGTGAAGTAGTATATTACTCGTCTTAATTACGCTTTCGCGAAAGCGTAATTCTAGACATCATAAAAAAAGGTCTCATTGATGATTACAATGAGACCTTTGATATTCAAAATGACATCCTATTTACTGTACAGCTTGGTAGGCATCTATATTACCATAACCGTACTTACTACTCGTATTACCATATAAGTCTGATGACTGGCGTAGCCTATTAAGAACCTGCTGTCTTGACCAGTTAGGATATTTTGACCAAACCATCGCTGCTACGCCAGCCATAGTTGCTGTAGCTACAGATGAGCCACCTACATAATCACGTTGCCCCTGGTTAAAACCTATCACTGGTGTTGTTCTATCATCATTACTATCGCGTTCCATCACGATTGTAAATTCTATCTCGTTACCGTCGTGGCAAATATCACACTCTCTATAACCTCCAGACCAGTCTGTCACTCCTGTCACTGCAATAGCCTCTGGCATACTTGCTGGAAAAATAACTGGGTACCAGTTTGTAGCACTGGTGCTTGTGCCTCCTGCAGCAAATATGAGTTTACCACGACTATATGCATAACGTACAGCATCTCTTACATTACCTATACTCCAAGGGTAACCTATAGACATTGAGATAATATCTACATCACTCCTATCTGCAAGTGCTCGTAATGCGTTAGACACCCCTTTGCGCTCGTGATAATCATTAAGAACAACATCAGATGTTCCTCTATACATTACAAGATTTGCATCATAAGCTACTCCAGAAGGAAGTCCATCGTTGTTGCGAGGTCCTGCGGCGACTCCTGCCATACTTGTACCGTGACCACAACGGTCATTTGGTCCATCTAGATTGTTAGACCACCACCAGGCAGAGTCTATATAAGTTCCATATTTTTCTACCGTTCTTCCGTTTATAGAAGCTCCATCTCCAAAACTGTTACCCAGCAATGGCTGGTTAGGTGAAAGACCTGTATCTATAATACCTATTGTAATACCTGCACCACGAGAGCGCCCCCAAGCGCTGGCTATATTGTGACGATCAAACGTCCAAGGTACAAGTGCTCCCGGCCATATACTCCTATAATCTGCACTATTAAGGGTACTGCCACTAGTATCACAACCTGCGCTGCGTGTTTGAGTAGGCGCCGGCTTTGCTCCTTGTGGAGTAGTGATGTCATAATAAGAATAACCGTTAGGTTCTAAATACCTCACTCCATCTGAGGCTATGAGTTCTCTTATAGTTTCTAATTTTGTGACCTCAAGATCTAGGACATTAAGAACCTCATCTTCTTTTACTCTGAAATCTTTTTTGGCAACTTGCTCACTGCTTTGAACTAGATCTACAAGACCAAGCCTTGTGGCATCAAGACGGTCATTTTTTTCTGTTCTAAAGCTCTCACCTTTTTCACCATAACCTATGGTTAGGACTTTACCTCCGTGCACTGTGGCACTCCAAAGCACATTGGCCGGGACTTCACTCCAAGAGAATGATTGTTTTTCATAAAATGACTGGTTGATTAAGGCGTTAATCTCTTCGATAGTTAAGAACGTATCTGAATCTTGAAGGTTTACCTCTACATTTTCTGTAAGAAGGTCTGACGCTTCATCTTGATCTTTTGTACAAGAGAATGCCGCAAGAAGGCACAGTCCAAGTACTAAGGAGTTAGCTTTTTTCATATTGATTGGGTTTGTGTTGAAATCACCTCAATTTATTAAAAAATTAATAATTATGCGTGCATAATATTAAAATCATAATTTTTTATATGAAATTTTAAAGAATACGTTTTTGTTGGTAACAATTAAGCCTTTAACAGCAAGCGCCTACCTAGATATTTCCAAAAAACAAAGCCTATAGTAGTTCCTACAAGTGCACCTACAAATATGTCACCCGGATAATGGACTCCCACAAGAATACGACTCATAATAAAAAGTAGTGGCCAGATATAAAATAAATACACCCACTTAAACCTTGATCGCAATGCCAGTACAACAAATGTGGTTATTGCAAAAGAAACAGCTGCGTGACCGGAAAAAAAGCTAAAGTTACCAGGAGTTTGTAATACCCGTATAAGATCTGAAAGTTCTGTATTATTATTAGGCCTCAATCTACCTACTGTATTTTTTACAAGTTCTGTAACACCTAGTGTTGTGACAAAAACTAAGAGTGTTATACCTACACCTATAAATGCCTTGCGGCGTGTGTAAACTATAAAAAAGAGAATAAAAAAGAGAATGTAGAGCGGTGTCCAGTGCTCAATCTTGGTGACAAAGATCCAGAAAGCATCATATTCTTCTATACCCAGACTGTTAAGGTATATAAATAATGACCTATCCCATTGCTGGAGTTGCTCCCACATCTAGAGCGATCTTTTAATAGGCCCCGTGATGTCGTTTATATCTTCTTTTGCCTTATCTATTTCTTTCTTGATATCCTTAGTTACATCAAGATCTATATCGTTACGCTCTGCAGTTTTAGTTATTTCAGATTTGATATCATTTGTAGCGTCTTTAATCTGACGCATACCTTTCCCTAGACCACGTGCGATTTCTGGAACTTTATCTGCACCAAAAACCATAATCACTATAAAAATAATGAAGGCAATCTCGGTACCCGAAATAAAAAGAGGTAAGCTTATCATAGGTTGCAAAGATATTTAATAGCAATATGGTTTAAAAGCTTTATATAATATTATTGAGTCTCCAAAAGTTGTGTTTTACGCTTTCGCGAAAGCGTAACTCCTTAACTTCACATTTATAATACATTAAACTGTATATACTTGCTAAAGTTTAAACTACTGATAACAATAAGTATAAAAACCAGTGTTTTGTGAGGTTCAAAAAAACGCCCTAAGCTATAACTAAAAAACCACTTAAAAAAAACTTTAAGATTTTTGTAACATTTTGCAACTTTGCCTCGTATAATAAATGAACGCTAACCCAAGTTTATTTCGGCCCTATGAGACAGCTTAAAATTACTAAGCAGGTAACAAACAGAGAGACTGCTTCTTTAGATAAGTACCTACAAGAAATAGGTAAAGTAGATCTTATTACTGCTGAGGAGGAGGTAGAACTAGCACAGCGCATAAAAGCGGGTGATCACCGTGCTCTGGAACAGCTCACTAAGGCAAATTTGCGTTTTGTAGTTTCTGTATCAAAACAGTACCAAAATCAAGGGCTTACACTACCAGATCTTATTAATGAGGGTAATCTAGGACTTATCAAGGCGGCACAACGCTTTGACGAGACACGTGGGTTTAAGTTCATATCATATGCTGTATGGTGGATAAGACAGTCTATCTTACAGGCACTAGCAGAGCAGTCACGTATAGTAAGATTACCACTTAACAAGATAGGCTCAATAAATAAAATTAATAAGACTTTTGCTTTTTTAGAACAAGCTAACGAGCGTCCTCCTAGTCCTGAAGAGATTGCAAAGGAACTGGATATGACGATAAAAGACGTAAAAGAGTCTCTTAAAAACTCTGGACGTCACATAAGTATGGATGCTCCTCTTGTAGAAGGAGAAGATTCTAATCTTTATGATGTATTAAACTCTGGAGAATCACCTAACCCTGACCGTGCTTTATTGCACGAATCTCTTAAAACAGAAATAGAGAGAGCGCTAGAGACCCTTACCCCTCGTGAAGCAGATGTGGTGAGACTCTACTTTGGGCTAGGAGACCAACGACCTATGTCGCTAGAAGAAATAGGAGAAACCTTTGACCTTACTCGAGAACGAGTTAGACAGATAAAGGAAAAAGCTATACGTAGACTCAAGCATACCTCAAGAAGTAAAATTCTTAAAACATATCTGGGATAAACGTGATATATGCATCGATAAAGTGCATAATCTCTTAAAGTTTCAGTTTAACTTTTTGTAAAATAAAAGTTTTGGTATCTTTACCGCACTAATGTAAGTAATTAACGCCTCTGGCGACTTAATAACCGCAACAACAGTTTATCATAACTGTTCGTTTTTTGATTGATGAATGAATCCCCGGCTGATTACCGGGGATTTTTCATTTCAATATTTAGATAATCTTATCTTTACCCTAAAGAATCTTTTATGTCTTCAAAACTCATAGCCCCTTCTATACTAGCAGCAGACTTTGCAAACTTGCAACGTGATATAGAAATGATAAATAATAGCAATGCAGACTGGTTTCATATAGATATTATGGATGGTGTTTTTGTGCCTAATATCTCTTTTGGTATGCCAGTACTTAGAGATATCACTAAGCACGCTAGTAAGCCTATAGATGTGCACTTAATGATAGTAGATCCAGATAGGTACATACAGACATTTGCAGATCTGGGAGCAGATATTCTTACCGTACATTATGAGGCTTGCACGCATTTACACAGAACACTACAGGCTATAAAAGATGCTGGTATGAAAGCTGGTGTAGCACTTAACCCACACACACCTATATCTCTACTAGAAGATGTAATAAGAGACATTGATCTAGTATGTGTGATGAGTGTAAATCCTGGTTTTGGCGGTCAAAAATTTATAGAAAATACTTATGATAAAGTGGCTGCGCTCAACTCTCTCATTATAAGAAAAGGTGCGACCACGCTTATAGAAATAGACGGTGGTGTAACAAATAAAAATGCTTCACAACTTATTGAAAAAGGAGCAGATGTGCTCGTAGCCGGAAGCTATGTTTTTAAGGCCGAAAATCCTGTTACCACAATTAAAAATCTAAAATCACAGATTATATAAGTGGTCAATTAAGTAAATAAAAAAGCCATCGCTTATACAGCAATGGCTTTTTTTGTTTTTATAAAACTTGGTATTACTAGTCTCTTGACATAAATATTCTAAGTATGTACCAAAATAATAACATAAGTGATGCAAATAAGCCTAAGGCAGCACCGACATACTGCTCCTCATCATATTTATGAACCATATTTGAGGTTGTATAAAGTATAGACCCTGCAGCAAGAGCAACCATCCCTACACTAAACCAGAGTCCTAAGTCAAATCCAAATAACAAACCTGCAACCATAAGACCTAGAGCAAGAAAGAAACCTATAGTGAGTATTGATTTTAAAAACGAAAAATCTTTTTTTGTTATAATCACCACTCCAGATAACCCCGCAAAGAGTGCAATAGTCATTACAGCAGCTTTTTGAAGCATCTCAACACCATCTATCATTGAGAAAGCAATGAGCAATAAGGGTATGAAAATAAAGGCTTCGGCCACTACATAGATACCTAGCGCTAGATAATGCTTCGTCTTATCACGGGAGTTAAGTGCTAGGCCTTCGGCATAGTTTGTAATAAACATAAATGCTCCCAGTAATAATAACCAACTCCATCCACCCGTAAGTGACATTGCAAAGTTTACTATAACTGGTGATTGAAAAAATAAGTACTCAGTAACGATAAATAGTAATACCGCTAGCGCAACATATGTGTAGGTTTTGCGATAAAAATCTACGCGCTGCTCGTCTGAGAGTGCGCTTACTGGTAAAAATTGAGGTTGTGGTGATTCCATATAAATATATTTGATTGATGATTAATAGTTTCAAATGTAATAAAAGATGTTTTACGCTTTCGCGAAAGCGTAATTAAAACCTACAAGCGCCTATTAGTCTATAGTTGTACCTAATAGGTATAGTTTAAAGGATTCTTACTTCTTTGAAGAAGCTCCTTTAAAGTTTTGAGAGCTATTTTTGAATAAGACATTAAAAGTGGTAAGACTTCCGTAGATGCGGGTAATATACTGTTGCAGGTCTATCTTATCTTGATCATCAAGAGTTTTACTCGCGTTTATCTTTTGCTCCATCACACGTATACGGTCGCGCACCATCACGATTTTATGAAAGAAACTATCTATAGGGATTTCTTTTGAGGCTAGGCTACTATCCTTTGGATTCATTGTGAGGGTACCTCCTCTCCACTTATCTGCTAGTGGCACGACCTCAGAGATGTCACTATATCTTTTTAACAAGTCTCTTAAAGACTTCTCTATTTCATAAAAACTTACAGTATCTACCTCGTCTTCTATAGCTTCTATCACATCAAAATGATCATCTAGCGTGATGGTCTCTAGACCACCGTCTATAAAGGTAACCCAATATAACTCTGATGTTACGTTTGTGATCACCCCTTTTCCAAGTTTATGGTGATCTATTCTACTCCCTATTCCTAATAATGTATTCATTTACTATGGTGTTTGTATAAGGTCTAAGGTATTATACTCTATTGAAAATTGCACAAACTGCTTGTAAAATTTGTGTAAAGAGGAATTATAGAATGCTATTTTTAAAAATTATGTTAACAAGAGTTTAACGTATGCCATAAAACCCATAGCACATAAGCTGCGTAGATATCTGAAATAAATAACATACAACAATGAAAACAGTATCAAAAATTCTAATTGCCAGCACACTTGTTGCTGGAGTGGGTGCCCTAATCGCGGCAGACCACCTAGATGCACCAGCTGTGGGAGGAACCACGGCAGACATCACAGATTATTTTGCCTTTGAAAGTGCAGAAAATGGAGACAACACCGTATTTGTAGCAAACGTACAGAGCTCGCTAGCGCCTGCAGGTAACGACGCAACATTTGACGAGAACGTTCTAGTTGAGTTTAATATAGATAACACGGGAGATCTTGTAGAAGATCGCGTGATACAAGCTATAGCTAGAGATGGGAGAATGTACTTTTTTGGCCCATATGCGCCTTCTACTACTGGATTAAATAGTACTATAGATGCATCTCAAATGATAGGTTCGGTAGCGATTACTACAGATGGTAATGCTATTACAGAAACTACAGAAGGTGGTATTAAAATGTTTGCAGGCCCTAGAGAAGATCCTTTCTTTTTTGACTTTGGAACTTTTAATGCTGTTATAGGCGGAGATTCAGAAAATAATGGACCTAATGGAGGTTTTCAAACTGCTGAAAATGCAGTAGACACCTTTGACGGCACAAATGTGCTATCAATAGTTGTAGAAATCCCTAACGCCCTTATAGGACCTACAGTAGCTCACCCAGCAGGGTTTGATGTACAAGTATGGAACACTTGGGTAGAAGCAAAAAGACAACAATAATATTACTAAAGACACATAAAGATGAAATTACAAAACATAAAATACCTATTAGTAGGTGCTGTACTCGCAGGGTTTGTATCGTGTAACGATGATGACGATTTATTTATACCAGCACCAGAAGAACAAATGGAAATGGAGGAGCTTAACTTTGAAGGAACTTTTGCTCAAGAAGACCAGATGGGAAGAGCCGCTATAAACACCGTTCTTAATGGAGATAGCGCTTCAAAAAACAGCTTTAACCTTACAGTACCGTCTGAGATGGTAGCAAACTTTCAGCAAGGGTTTCTTGATAGAGCAGTTGCATTACACGCTGCTTTTGGTGTAGAATATGAAAATAATGTATTAGGTCTAGATGCAACAACACTTACAACAGTTCTCGCGGCAGATGTATTACAAGTTGCGCCAGATGCACCTACTACATATATAGATGGTGATGGTAATGTACTTACTGGTCGTAATCTTACAGATGATGTTGTAGATGTATCACTTATACTTCTTTTTGGAGGTAATAATGGTGACCGTTTTAATGGTCAAGATCTTGATAATGATGGTGTGGCAGATTTACCAATACTTGTTACAGATAATGTATCAAACACTGGTGAAAACCCAAGCACCACGTTCCCATACCTAGAAGGACCTCACTAGTCCCTAACAAATAATGATAAAGGGACTGAAGTTTTTCAGTCCCTTTTTTTAATAAAACAAACTATGAAAACACGCCAACTACCACATACAAAATACCTCATAGTGCTATGTACATTAATCTTTCTCACGTCGTGTCATAGCCATAAGAAGGAAATCCTCACAGATCAAAATGATTATAATGCATATCTCAACACCTCAAATAGTAAAGTAATTTCAGAACTTAATGATCAAGTTGCCTTCTGGAACAGTCGTATTAAAAAAGACAGCTCGCAAATAATAGACTTAAGTAAAAGCGCAGGAACTTACGCCGCCCTTTTTAATCAAAATGCAGATATCGAGATGCTCAAAAAGGCTGAGCAAAATTTGCACAAAGCTGCACAAAAAGCGGCGATAGGTAAAGACAATTATCTACGCGCTCTCGCTCAAAACTATATCACTCAACACCGTTTTAAAGAAGCAAAAACTATCATAGACTCTGCCGCACAAGTAGGCGGTGAAGTAAGCGCTAGCAACTTTGTATTATTTGATGTAGCAATGGAGCTAGGTAAGTATAAAGAAGCAAAAACACTACTAGACAAAGAAGCAGACTTTTCTAACTACAATTACTTAATAAGACTTGCAAAGTGGGAAGACTACAGCGGTAATCTAGACGCCACCATACAGCATATGGAAAACGCAATGCGCATCGCAGAGCGCAGCAATATTCCAGATCTTAAAATATGGGTATATACAAACCTAGCAGATTATTATGGTCACGCTGGTCGCATAAGAGATTCTTACAACCACTATCTTAAGACTTTAACTTTAGACCCTTCTAACGCTTACGCGAAAAAAGGAATTGCCTGGATTACATATTCATATGAGAATTACCCTCAAGAGGCATTACGAATTATTGAAGCGATTGAAAAAGACACTAAAAGTCCAGACTATACCTTATTAAAATCTGAAATCTATGAGTATATAGGCGATCACAAAACTTCCGAAGATTTAAAGAAGGAATTTATAAATAGTGCCACTGCAATAAACTACGGTGATATGTATGGAGCTTATCTTGTAGAGCTTTATGCATCTCAACCAGAAACAGCAGATAAAGCAATTACTCTAGCAAAAAAGGAAGTGAGCAACCGCCCCACCCCTATGTCTTATGATTTACTAGCCCACGCACACTATGGAAAAGGTGAGTACAAGCAAGCACTTAAAATTGTACAAGACCACGTAATAGGTAAAACATATGAGCCAGCGGCACAGTTTCACACAGCACAAATCTATAAAGCACTAGGTATGCAAAAAGACCTCACCACTATTAAAGAAGAACTATTAGAAACAAGTTATGAGTTAGGACCAGTAACCTACTCACAAATAAAAAATTTATAATAAGAAACCAAGACACAAGCATTTACGTAAGTATTGATATAGTATAAAAGCTATAAGGTTGGATAGTTTTTTAGTTTGTTTGTGAACGATCTACTTTTTTAAGTAGGTCGTTTTTTTTTGCTCATAACCCAACTCAGATTAAGAAATCTAATTCACATTAACATATATATTAAAGATGAGTTAGTGAGTTATATGAGACAAACGAGAAGACACAGAATTGCGACTAGCGTCTTAAATATAACATCTAAGAAGAATATTAAGAGGTTACTACACCCAGCGTATATAATTGCTCAAGAGTAGGAGATTCACTACCTCCGGCAGGTTCTAGTGTGATACCAAATGCTTCAGACTGGTTAGGATTATCAAGTTCAAAGATTTGATTTCCCGTAACATCATACTTGTCTAGTATCCCTAAGCTGGTAGGCGTGAGTGGTTCTAAAGTAAGCGACCATACTTGATACACCTTTCCTTGTGGAGGTTCTGGAAGACCTTTTACATCTATATAAGCTTTACCATTTTCTTTATCCCAGTACACAGATGCATATGCTTCTGGTGCAACGGCCTGAGCTCCTAGTGGTACAGCGATAAGATCTTGCTGTCTTATCACGTTAAGGATATCCTTTGTTTGTTGTAAATCAGATTCGGCTACTTGGGTTTTAGACTCTTGTAATAATAACTCTCGCTCTGTATCTACAAGCTGGTTTTCTAGCTTACTGTTTTCAGTGTATAAATAACCTACACCAGCAAGTAAAAGAATGGCAGCTGCCCATAATATTATGGTAGGTATTGGAGTTCGCTTTCGCGAAAGCGGTATTACTTTACCATTTATACCTATATACTTTCTTAAGTTGCTAAAGTCTGCCACCTGAGCCGGAGCGGCTGCGCTGGCAAGTTTCATTAAGCTATTTTCTATAGAAACTACTTCTTGTAAGAGTACAGGATTTTGAGCTACGATGTGAGCAACCTCGACCATCTCTTCCTCAGGAAGGATCCCATATACAAAGAGTTCTAGCACTCCTGAGTCTATATATGTTTGTGGGTCTTTCATTCTACTCCTACGATATCTCTTAATTTTTTTATGCAGATTCTATTTCTTGTTTTTACGGTTCCCAGAGGAATATCTAGCTCTTCGGCTGTTTCCTTTTGGGTATACCCTTTAAAAAACAAAAAGTGAATTATCTTTTTACAAAGCGGCTCTAAAACGTCTACAAATTTTTGAATCCCTATGGCGTCTACAGAGGTATTAAAACTCCCTCTCGCTTCAAGAATATCTACGAAATATTCGGCTGTATGGTTTTTACGTTGATTTTTAAATGCCTTGGATCTTGTTTTATCTATTGCACTGTTGCGCGCTATGTTGAGCATCCAGGTAAAGAATCTACCTTTCTTTGGGTTATAACGATCTGAGTTATTCCAGATTTTTACAAAAGTGTCTTGTAGTACCTCTTCAGATAATTCTTTATCGTGCAGTATACTATTAATAACTCCAAAGAGGCTCTCACTATACAGCTCATATATCTTCTCAAAAGACATAGCGTCTTTTTGAAGAAATCTAGCAATTAAAGCATCTGGTTGTGTCATCATAGGGAACGACTAAGGTAATAATTATGCTTAAAATAGAAATATAAAACTCACTATTTAATATTCTTTCTCCCTCGCGGTTATATTATCTCTCCTTATGTAACAATAGTTACTTACAAGGTCGTAACAACCCGTTATTTTTACATAAAACTTCTTATTATGCTTAAAGGAACCAAACTATATAGCGTGTTATTTATGAAATGCCCGGTGTGCCAAGAAGGTGATTTTTTTAAAGGGCATCCTTATAAGTTTAGCACAATGGGTAAAGTACACAAGCGTTGCTCTTGCTGCAATACAAAGTTTGAACTTGAAACGGGTTTCTACCAAGGGTCTTACTATGTTTCTTATGCTCTAGGGGTTGCATTATTTATGGCTGTAGTTGTACTAAATTATATTTTTAGAGAGGAGCTTACTCCATCTTCACTTATGATATCTTTTGTGGTATCTCTTATCGTGCTTTTCCCGCTTCTTTATGCACTATCTAAAATTATCTGGGCACAGTTTTTCTTTAATTATGATAAATCCCGTAAAAAGGCAGCTAATACTATAGACTCTTAAATAGACCTGCATAGCTACTACTAACATAGCGTTTATAATTACCTTATTTTTGTATCATAATAAGTCTAATAAATTAGGCACATCACCAGATTTTATAACTTATGGAGGTATCACACCTTGTAGATGCAATAAATGCTCATAAAAAAGAAGTACACGTTACTGTACGGTTAAAAGAGGAGTCACAGCGATTTGCTCAACTTCTTTTTAACACACTCTTTGATGTTGAGACAGATGTACAGACATCACTTATAGAACTAGAAGTTTTATTTACTACTATAAGAGACCTAGCTTGTCCAGAGATAAAGGGAAAGCCCTGTAAGACTTGGACAGATTTTATGCAAGTGATACCTACTATTTGCACTAATCTCAAAAAAGATGCACAGGCTATACTTGCAAATGATCCTGCTGCACAATCACTTGAAGAGGTTTACCTTGCCTACCCTGGCTTCTTTGCCATATCAATTTATAGAATGGCAAGAGAATTTTACAATCTGAGCCTACCACTCATACCAAGATTAATGACAGAGTATGCTCACCAGCTTACAGGTATAGATATACATCCTGGCGCTACCATAGGTGACTCTTTTTTTATAGACCACGGTACAGGTGTAGTTATAGGAGAAACGGTAGAGATACACAATCACGTAAAATTGTATCAAGGAGTAACGCTAGGAGCGCTTATTGTGACTAAAGAATTACAAAACACAAAACGCCACCCTACTATACTAAACAACGTAACCATTTATGCAAATGCTACTATACTAGGTGGTGATACAGTAATAGGTGAGCACAGCGTTATAGGAGGTAACACCTGGATAACCTCATCTATAGAGCCACATACCTTTGTCGTACATAGACCAGAGCTACAAGTATCTACAAAACAAATAAGAAAAAATGAATAAAACACTCATAGATAGAATAGGTAATACACCACTTGTAAAGTCTACTACGCTTAATACAAACCCAAACGTAGCCCTATATTTTAAACTTGAGGGAAATAACCCTGGAGGGAGTGTAAAAGATCGTGCTGCTCTTAATATGATTAAGACGGCTCTAGATGCTGGTGAGATTGATAAAACGTCAAAACTCATTGAGGCTACAAGTGGTAATACGGGTATCGCGCTAGCTATGATTGCAGCCATTTATGGTCTAGATATAGAGCTTGTAATGCCAGAAAGGGCTACCAAAGAGAGAGTACAAACTATGCGTGCTTATGGTGCAAAAGTAACGCTACATCCAGACGGTATAGAAGGCGCTCGAGATTATGCTATCGACAAAGTAAAAAATGAAGGCTATTACAGCTTTAACCAGTTTTCTAATGATAATAACTGGAAAGCACACTACAAGTCTACAGGTCCAGAAATCTGGAGAGATACAGATGGAGAAGTAACTCACTTTGTATCATCTATGGGCACAACTGGTACCATTATGGGTACCTCAACCTATCTCAAAGAGCAAAATAAGGATGTAGAGATAGTGGGCGTACAACCCACAGATGGTTCTAGAATACCCGGTATACGTAAATGGCCAGAGGCTTATCTCCCAGCTATATTTGACGCTTCAAAGGTAGATCGTGTTCTTGAAGTAAGTACAGAAGAAGCAATTGCAATGGCTAGACGTCTCGCAAAAGAAGAAGGTATTCTTGCGGGTATGAGCAGCGGTGGCGCTACAGCAGCAGCACTTAAACTGGCAAGCACGCTTGAGAGTGGTATTATTGTAAGTATTATATGTGACCGTGGTGATAGATACCTTTCATCTGAGCTTTTTGAATAGATAGCCCCGATTATCGATTGTTTATTTGTAATTACGCTTTCGCGAAAGCGTACTACTCCCCTATTGTTGTCCTTTTTTGAAACCGTAGGTGTTTTGACTCACAAAGTCTTTTGGGAAAACCTCATCTCCGGGAAAACCTAGTTCTATGGTACCGCTATCTTCAGGTATATAATCTGTCTTAAAAATATAGTCCCATACACTTAGAGATATTCCAAAGTTTACTCCATAACTTCCTTCGGGAATGGTATATGCGTGATGATATAAGTGCATTACGGGATTATTAAAAATATACTTTAAAGGCCCCCAGGTAATCTTAATGTTTGCGTGATTTATGTGACCTATTGCTATTGCAATAAAGTGCACGATGTATGCCTGCGTAGGTTCAAAACCAAAAAGAATCATTACACCAAATGTCTTAAGTGGTTTATAGAGAATATTCTCCATCCAGTGATAGCGCAAGTGTGCTGCAAACCCCATTTCTTTTACACTATGGTGCACCTTGTGATACTTCCAAAAAAAAGGATATTTATGTAATAAGGTGTGTGTAAACCATTGCACAAAGTCTAGTACAACAAAAAAGACGAGTAACTGGCTCCACATAGGCCAAGAAGATGGATCAAAGAGCGCTAGAGAATCTTCGCTTATCCCTATATCTTCAAAACCAAGTTGCAATAGCTTATAAAAACCGCTTATTGCTATTGCAAACAAGAAAAAATTAAAGAACATATAAAACCCATCTAGCCAGAAGTCCTTTCTAAAAACAGATTGCTCCTTCCTCCAAGGGAAGAGTATTTCCATAGACCATACAAGTAACGATAAAATGATAAGCCCCCAGAAGTAATTCGAATACCACGGGACTTCATAAATGACAGATTTCCAGGTCCAGTCTATGGTACCTAGAATTGCATCTTTAAAACCTATCATATATTTTTCCATATGTTCTTAACTAGAGTGCTAGACTTTTACACGTATAAGTAGACGTAATTTGCTAGTAATCTTACAAACTTTGCTACCTTTTAAAGTGCTCATCTCATTTTGTAAAATTAATGAATTCTATATCTTTCTTACTGTAACTTTTGTTACTTAAAGGACATTAGAATTAGGTTAACTTTACAGTACAAAAAATACAGTAGTAATGTAATGCTTCATAAAAACTGAAGTATCTATCATCATAATTGTAATTTACAAACTGACTTATTTATATATAAATGATTCAAGAACTTAAGCAAAATTACGGTCACCTTTTTGAAGACGACTTAATAAACGAGATTGCGCAAGTAGGGACTTATAAAGAAGTTCCCGCTGGCTTTAAACTTATGGAGATAGGCTCTTACATAAAAGGAATGCCTTTACTTATCTCTGGTGCTATAAAAATATTGCGAGACGATAAAGAAGGAGATGAGCTCCTACTCTACTACCTAGAAAAAGGTGATACCTGCTCTATGACTATGAGTTGCTGTCTTGGGCAAACAAAGAGTGAGATTAGAGCCATAGCAGAAACAGATACTAAACTTATAATGGTACCTGTCCAAAAAATGGAATTATGGACCTCAAAATATAAATCTTGGAGAAATTTTGTTTTTGAAAGTTACCACACGCGTCTCAACGAGATGTTACATACCATAGATACTATTGCTTTTAACAATATGGACCAGCGCTTACTAGATTATCTTAGAGAGAAATCTAGAGTTAATAAAGATAACAGCATACGTAATACTCATCAAGAAATTGCAGGAGAACTACACAGCTCGAGAGTAGTTATATCCAGGCTCCTCAAGAAATTAGAAAAACTAGGAAAAATAGAATTACATAGAAATTATATAGAAATCATAGATTTAGACTAGCTATGTAACCTTTGTTACTGCCAGTAGTTTTATATCAGAATACATTTGCTGTAAAATACAAAGTTTCATTATGGAAGTTTTAGAAGTATTAGGATATATAAGTGCTCTCATTATAGGCATTTCTTTAGGTCTCATAGGTGGTGGTGGCTCCATACTTGCGGTACCTGTTCTTGCATATTTGTTTTCTGTAAACGAAAAAGTAGCAACTGCATACTCTTTATTTATTGTAGGTGCCAGTGCGCTCGTAGGCGGACTTAAACAGCATCTTAAAGGATATGTAGACTGGCGTACTGCAGTAGTATTTGGTATTCCTGCTATTGTAGGAGTTACAGTGGTAAGGCATTATGTAGTTCCAGCTTTACCAGACGTTTTATTTACCATAGGTGATTTCGATTTTACACGCAGGATGGCAATGTTTGGCCTCTTTGCTATACTAATGATACCAGCGGCTTTCTCAATGCTCAAAAAGCGTAAAGAATGCCCAGAAAAAAATGACGGTAAGGTTTCTTATAACTATCCTCTTATCTTAATAGAAGGATTACTAGTAGGTGCTATTACTGGTATGATAGGTGCTGGTGGTGGTTTTTTAATCATACCTGCCCTAGTAATACTTGCAAACATAAAAATGAAAGTAGCCGTAGGGACATCACTCATAATCATAGCATTTAAATCTCTTATGGGCTTCTTTTTAGGTGACGCTTTAACGATGGATGTAGACTGGGTATTTCTCTCCATTTTTACACTAATCTCTCTTGTAGGAATTTTTACAGGCAGTTATTTAAGTAATTTTATAGATGGACAGAAGCTCAAAAAAGGTTTTGGTTACTTTATCCTCGTGATGGCGGTATTTATTTTCTATATGGAGTTCTTTGTTAAATAACTCAAGCCTCAACACATTATACAAAAGACCTTCTCACGAGGTCTTTTTTTATTTACAGCCATATAATATGACAAATGTCATAGTTTTATAATTACCTCCCTCTCTGTAACATAAGTGACCAAACTACTCATAAAAGCCTACTACTTTTATAGTGTTTAACATTAAAATCTATTCACAATGAAAGTAGAACAAATTTATACCGGATGTATAGCACACGCTGCATACTATATAGAAAGTAATGGCGAGGCAGCAGTGTTTGATCCATTAAGGGAGGTACAACCATATATAGATCGTGCACAAAGTGACAATGCAAAAATTAAGTATGTTTTTGAAACTCACTTTCACGCAGATTTTGTGAGCGGTCATCTTGATTTAAGAAAAAAAACCGGTGCAGAGATTGTATTTGGTCCTGGAGCCAAACCGGCTTATGAAGCTACAATAGCAACAGATGGGCAAATCTTTTCTATAGGTGATTATAAAGTAAAAGTAATACACACCCCTGGTCATACTATGGAGAGCACTACCTACTTACTCATAGATGAAAATAATTCTGAACACGGCATCATAACTGGTGACACACTCTTTATAGGAGATGTGGGTCGTCCAGACCTTGCTCAACACGTAGTGTCAGATCTCACAGAAGAAAAACTTGCAGGCCACCTTTATGATTCTCTTAGAAATAAGATACTACCGCTCGATGATAATCTCATCGTTTACCCTAATCACGGTGCTGGGTCTGCCTGCGGAAAAATGATGAGCAAGGAAACTACAGACACACTAGGCAACCAAAAGAAGTATAACTACGCTCTTCAAGATATGAGTAAAGAAGAGTTTATAAAAGTGCTACTAGATGGACTCACTGCTCCTCCAGGATATTTCCCGCAAAATGTTCTTATGAATATTAAAGGATATGAAAGTCTAGATACCGTGATGAGTAGAGCTACAAAAGCCCTTACTCCAGAAGAGTTTGAGCTTGTCGCAAATGAAACTGGTGCTCTTATGCTTGATACTCGTGATGCCTCAGACTTTGCTTCTGGATTTATACCTAACAGTATTAACATAGGACTAGATGGCAATTTTGCACAATGGGTAGGTGAGATGATTCCAGATGTAAAACAAGAAATTTTACTCATAACCTACCCAGGTAAGGAAGAAGAAGCAATCACTAGATTATCTCGCGTAGGTTATGATTATGCCATAGGTTATATCAAAAAAGGTTTTGGCGCTTGGAGAGAAAGCGGTAAAGACATTGAGACCACAGCCCGCATAAACGCAACAGAGCTAGCTGCACGTTACAAAAGTGAGCAACCACTTATAATAGATGTGCGTAAAAAGAGTGAATATGACTCTGAGCATATAGTTGATGCTATAAACATACCACTTAATGAGATCAATAAGCACCTTGCTCAGTTTCCGAAAGAGACTCCATTTATAGTACATTGTGCTGGTGGTTATAGAAGTATGATAGCAGCTTCAATTTTAAAACAGCGTGGGTGGGACAACTTTGTAGATGTTACTGGCGGTTTTAAAGAGATTGCTGAGACAAGCATCCCAAAAACTGACTATATTTGCCCTACTACGTTACTATAAAGTAGCACGTATTATGATAAACTCCTATTAACACTTGGTAATAGGAGTTTTTATTAATTTTACCCTATGTAACTTAGGTTACTGTAAAGACACTACTTGTATTATAATTTTACACTATTAATTATTAGTACGCTTTCGCGAAAGCGTATCCAAAAATATACTTATGAACGTTGAACAAATCTACACAGGATGCTTAGCACAAGGTGCCTATTATATAGAAAGCAAAGGTGAAGTTGCTATAATTGATCCTTTAAGAGAGGTAAAACCTTATCTTGATAGAGCAAAACTTGATGATGCAAAAATCAAGTATATTTTTGAAACTCACTTTCACGCAGATTTTGTGAGCGGTCACGTAACACTAGCCAAAGAAACAGGCGCTCCTATCATATATGGTCCTAATGCAAACCCTTCTTTTGATGCAATAATTGCAAAAGATGGTCAAGAGTTCAAGGTGGGTGATGTAACTATTATAGCATTACACACACCAGGACACACGATGGAAAGTACAACTTACCTTCTTAAAGACAAAGACGGCAAAGACCACGCGATTTTTAGTGGTGACACTTTATTTCTAGGAGATGTAGGAAGGCCAGATCTTGCTCAAAAAATGGGAGAACTCACAGAGCGCGACCTTGCTGGTTTCTTATATGACAGCTTACGCACTAAAATAATGCCCCTTGCAGATGATGTTACAGTATATCCAGCACACGGTGCGGGATCTGCTTGTGGTAAAAATATGATGAAGGAAACCGTAGACACTCTAGGGAACCAAAAGCAAATGAACTATGCCTTGAGAGCAGATATGACTAAGGAAGAGTTTATAAATGAGGTTATAGATGGACTATTACCGCCACCTCAATATTTTCCGCTCAATGTAAAAATGAACAAGGAAGGCTATGAAGACATACAAGATGTTTTAAAAAGAGGTACACAAGCCTTATCACCACAAGCTTTTGAGGCTGCTGCAAATGAGACGGGGGCCATTGTACTAGATGTACGTCATCAAGATGAGTTTGCAAAGGGTCATATACCTAGGTCTATTTTTATAGGTCTCAAGGGAGGTTTTGCTCCGTGGGTAGGAGCCCTTATTGCGGATGTAAAGCAACCTATATTACTAGTGACAGAACCTGGCAAGGAAGAAGAGACAGTGACACGATTATCACGTGTAGGTTTTGACAACACACTGGGGTACCTCAAGGGTGGTTTTGATGCCTGGAAAAAGGAAGCTCTTGAGTATGATACGGTAAGCTCTATAACGGCTGCACAGTTTAAGTCTGATCTTGAAAAATCTAAAAAACCGGTATACGATGTACGTAAAGAGAGTGAGTATTTATCTGAGCGTGTAAAAGACGCTCACCTCACACCTCTAGATTTCTTAAATAATCACCTTGCAGAGTTTCCAGAAAACGACACTTTTTATGTACACTGTGCTGGAGGATATAGAAGTATGATTGCAGCATCTATTTTAAAAAGCAGAGGCATACACAATCTTATAGATGTAAAAGGTGGTTTTAAAGCCATAAAAGAAGCTGGTGTACCTGTTACAGATTTTGTGTGTCCAACAACATTATAAAACTTTTAAAATGAAAAATATAAATCAAGCCGAATGGCAAGAACTCATTGCAAATGACAGTCAGGCTGTAATTCTAGATGTAAGAACTCCTGGAGAGTGTGCAGAGGGTATACAGGCTAATGCTCAAATGATTGATTTTTTAGACCAACCCTCGTTTATGGCTTCTATAAAAGAGCTTGACACCTCAAAAAATTACTACATCTATTGCAGGAGCGGTAATCGTAGTGGGCAAGCTTGTCAAATACTTGATAATATGGATGTACAAAGCACATACAATCTTACAGGTGGAATGATGGCCTGGACAGGAGAAACGGTAGCACCATAACGCATAATTTGCCTCATTATAATTAAGGCTTATTATTTTAAATTAGTGAAGAAAAAAGTGACTGTACAAACAGTCACTTTTTTTTGTTTTAAAAGCATTACTATGTAACCTAAGTCACTGACAAACGTATACTAAGCGCTTATCTTTGAGTAAAAATAATAATGAAACTTACACTCATACTTATGTCATTTCTATCCTTACTTTTCGGTGATAAATTGCAACAGAGCGATGCTATCACAATACTCGACAGAGACGCTTTTAAAAGCGCAATAGCAACCCCTAGTGTACAGCTCATAGATGTACGTACTGCAAATGAGTACAGCTCCGGTCATATAGCAAAAGCACAAAATATAGATTACTTTAAAACATCAGAGTTTACAACTAAGGTAAATAAACTTGATAAGGATAAACCGGTGTACCTCTATTGTAGATCTGGTAATAGAAGCCAGCGCGCTGCGGCAAAATTAGATAGCCTAGGTTTCAAAATCATCTTTGATCTAGAAGATGGTTATAACAACTGGAAATAGCTTAGTCTATAAATCATAATGATTATAATGTATGCAATCACGCTTTCGCGAAAGCGTAATTAATTAAATCAATTTACTTAATCTCTTCATCAAAATTTTACACTATGAAAACGGCTATAATTGTTCAAAATCTAAGATGTGGTGGCTGTGTTAATACAATCACTACAAAAATTAATGCATTAGAAAATGTACATAATGTTAGTGTAGATCTAGAATCATCTACAATCTCCTTTACAGCCGAAGATGCTCTAGATGCGCTATCTGTAAAGGAAACTCTAAAAAAACTAGGCTATCCATCTATAGAAGATGATAATGGTGTATTGTTAAAGGCAAAATCTTTTGTAAGTTGTGCTACGGGAAAAATAACCTAACCTATGAGCACACTAGAGCAATCACTACGAGATAAACTAGCGATAGATAGAACGAGACTGGCAAACGAGAGGACCTTTCTTGCTTATTTTAGAACGTTTATTGTTTTTTTAAGTTCTGGTTTTGCTATTATAAAATTAGACCTGTTAAACGAAATACGCTGGATAGGTATTATGCTCATTGTTATAGGACCTGCCTTATTAATTATAGGTTTGTTTCGTTTTTTATATGTAAAGAAGAGTATCAAAAACTACTATAAAGAGTAATGTATTATGAAAGCCTCTTGCTTTCTCTTCCTTATTACCCGCAACATATAACGATTTACACCTTCCAAAAATGGCTTTACAATGCACAATCAATAATTTGATTTTGTAAACATAATAGCCATACTCACTTTTAGATTTTAATGAATTACGCATCTGTTTGCTTCACGAAGCTTATGGAACAATGCTCGTATTTTATGATGAGATTTTTTATACTTTTTAGTTTCCTCTGTTTTGGCATCACAAATGCTACTGGTCAAAATACTAGCACAAGATATAGTAGCTGGAACACCTTTGATGTTTCAAAAAAAATCAATCAAAATTGGTCTATAAATACTGAATTTAACCTGAGACGCACACAGTTCTTAAAAGATTGGGAACAACTTGTAATACGTCCTTTTGTCCATTATAAATTTGAGAATGATCTAGATATAGCATTTGGTTATAGCTATATACGCAATTATAAACACGATGGTAATAGCCTACCTCTTGATATCATAGAGCATAATATTTTTCAACAACTTACTCTTACGCATAGGTTTTCAAATTTTATTTTAGATCACAGATTGCGTTTTGAAGTGAGACATATAGGCAACATCACAGAACTTTTTAATGGAGTCTATGATGTGGACGGCGCGAGGATAAGAAACCGTTTTCGTTATAAATTTCAAGTAAGAATACCTTTAAGAGTATATAGTGATAATCGCGTCTTAAGCGCTGTACTATATGATGAGGCCTTTTTGAACCTAGAAACTGGTTTGAGGCCAAAAAAGCTCGATCAAAACTGGATGTTTGTGGGTTTAATTTTTCGCGTAAGCAAACAAGTTAAAGTGCGCTCTGGATATCACGACATATATGCTAAGAGAGAAGATCTATTTATAAACAACCGAGTGTGGGAAACTACGCTTACTTATACATTTTAACAATGAAACACTCTTTAATATTATTAATCACTATTCTAATAATAAGCTGTGTACAAAAAACAGATTTGCATAAGGATGCACACTGGAGCTATGAAGGTGAGACTGGACCAGTACACTGGGGAGAAATTGAAAAAAATTCTGATTGTGGAGGGTTGTTTCAATCACCTCTTAATATTGTAAACTATAAGGTAGATAGCTTATTAACTCCACTTAAAATTACCTATTCTGATAGCACACATATACACGACATTATAAATAATGGACACACGATACAGTACAATTTTGACAGTGGAGATTATATCACGATAGAGGGGGTGACTTATGAGCTAAAGCAGTTTCATTTTCACGAACCTGCAGAGCATCTAATAGATGGTATACGTTACCCTATGGTGATTCATCTCGTGCACAAAAGTGAAAATGGCACGTATGCCGTACTAGCTGTTATGGCAAAGGAAGGGAAAAGTAGTAAACCTTTTGATTTTCTTGAAAGCTTTTTACCCATCCCAGTGGGTGAAAACCGTATTGTAGATAGTGCTTTTGATATGAACCTCAACCTCCCTGATAATAGAGCTTACTTCACATATAGCGGTTCTCTCACCACTCCTCCTTGTACAGAAAACGTGCAATGGTTCATTTTTAAAAACCCAATTACCGTCTCGCTAAGTCAAGTAGAAAAACTAAAGGCTCTAATGCCACTCAATAACTATAGAGATGAACAGTCACTTAATGATAGGGAGATTAAGCTGTCTAAATAAAATAGACACCTTACTTGTTAATTTATTAAAAACACCTGCTGTGTGTAACATAAGTTACATTAATCACAATATAGTTGCTTTATTTTTAACGAGTTAACAAACAAACACAGAAAATGACATCACATTATCAAGTACTCATCATAGGCGGAGGAACAGCAGGTATAATGACTGCTGCACAACTTCTTAAAAATAAAAAATCAAGCAGTGTTGGAATCATAGAGCCGGCAGATACACATTATTATCAACCAGCCTGGACACTAGTGGGTGCAGGTACGTATGATTTTGATAAAACTGCAAAACCTATGGCTTCTGTCATTCCAGAAGGCGCAGTATGGATAAAAGATAAAGCTACGGGGTTTAATCCAGAAAAAAATAGCGTCCTCACCGAATCTAATGGTAGTATCACCTATAATTATCTCGTTGTTGCTCCAGGTCTTGCTTATGACTTTAGTTTGGTTCCAGGTCTAGGAGATGCCATAGATAATGGTGTGGTGTGTAGTAACTATACAGATCCAAAACATACTTGGAATGTCATAAAAAACTTTAAAGGCGGTGTTGCTCTTTTTACACAACCTGCAACTCCCATAAAGTGTGGTGGAGCTCCTCAAAAAATTATGTATTTAGCAGAAAATCACTGGCGTAAAAATAATGTCACTGCAAAAACAGATATAGTCTTTGCAACGGCGGGTACAATAATCTTTGGCGTAAAGCAAATCGCAAAAACACTTATGGAGGTTGTAGACCGTAAGGATATAAACTTGCGTTTTAATCATAAACTAGTTGAAGTAGACGGTGCTAATAAAATAGCCTGGTATGAGCTCACAAAAGATGTCTCTGCAGGTGGATGTGTTGTAATGTCTGGAGACGATGAAAATAAACACCTAGATGAAAAATTTCAATACAATTATAAAAATGTAAAAGTAACTGTAAAAGGTGACAGGTATGGAATACATTATGATATGATGCACACAGCTCCCCCATCTGTAGCACCTAAGTTTGTAAAAGAGTCTAATCTAGTAAACAGTGCTGGATGGCTTGATGTAGATCATCATACAATGCAGCATAACACGTACCCAAATATTTTTGGGCTTGGAGATGTAGCTGCCTTACCTACAGCAAAAACTGGTGCTGCTATACGCAAGCAAGTTCCTATCGTTGTAGATAACTTAAGCCTTCTTATACAACATAATAAAATAGGTACTCAATCATATAACGGGTACTCATCGTGCCCACTTGTAACAGATTATGGTAAAATGGTGCTTGCAGAATTTGATTATAATAACAATTTCACTCCAGACCCAAAACTTAAGCAACTGCTTATAAAAGATAGCTCAAAAGAACACTGGAGATTATGGATGCTCAAAAAATTTATGCTTCCCTACTTATACTGGAATAAAATGCTAAAAGGGCAAAATGTATAATTCATACAGTACCCCCATATTGTATAGAGGCAAGATCTTAGATCTTGCCTTTTGTAATTTATAACAAGCCCTATCTTTTAAGTAGAGACTCAGGCTGTTAAAACTTTTATAAAATAATGACTGTGTAACAAAGGTTACTATAAACACTTTAGTTATAGCGTATTTTTATATCATAATTAAAAACAATAAATAAAAACTATATTATGAATAACGAAAACCTATTACCAGAGCAACCTATTGCAATGCCTAGAATTGGAGATACAGCTCCAGATTTTACGGCAGTAACAACAAAAGGAACTATCCAGATGTCTGACTTTGCAAAAGACAAGTGGATTGTGATGTTTTCTCACCCCGCAGATTTTACACCAGTGTGTACAACAGAGATGAGCGGTTTTGCACAACGCAAACCAGAATTTGATGCACTTAACACAGAACTCTTAGGCTTGAGTATAGATAGTATACACGCACACCTAGGGTGGGTCCAAAATGTAAGAGAGAACACTGGAGTTTACTTTGACTTTCCTATAATTGCAGATATAGATATGAAAGTATCTAAGCTCTACGGAATGCTACAACCTAACGAGAGTGAGACTGCAGCCGTAAGAGCCGTATTTTTTATAGACCCTTCAAAAAAGATAAGACTCGTAATGTATTACCCGCTTAATGTAGGGAGAAATATGGACGAAATTTTAAGAGCTTTAGATGCGCTACAAATGTCTGATAAGCATAAAGTAGCAATGCCACTAGACTGGAAAAGAGGAGACCAAGCAATATGTCCTCCACCCAAATCACTTGACGCTCTTAATGAACGCTTACAAGATGACACGGTAGAAAAGGTGACTTGGTACCTTGCAAAAAAAGACATTTAAAAACTATTGGGCTTTTGCTCATTAAGAGTAAAAGCCCTTATCTTTTCATCAACCTATAAAACAACCTATTATGGATATTAAACAATTTGAATATAAACCTCTAGCCCACTATTCATACGCAATAGTAAGTAATGGTGAGATGGCCATTATAGACCCAGAGCGTGATCCAAAAGAATATTACGCTTTCGCGAAAGCGCAAAACGCAACCATCAAAGCAATTATAGAGACTCACCCTCACGCAGATTTTGTAAGCTCGCATTTGCAATTACATAAAGAGACGGGAGCAACCATCTATAACAGTAAAAAACTGGGAGCAGAATATCCTCACAAAAGTTTTGACGATGGTGATAAGATAACCATAGGTAACTGCACGCTCGAGGCTATTAACACACCTGGACACTCTCCAGATAGTATTACAATTGTTGCCACAGAGGCTAATGATATAGCACTTTTTACCGGAGACACTCTTTTTATAGGCGACGTAGGTCGTCCAGATCTGAGAGAAAAGGCAGGTAATATGAAGGCTAAGCGAGAAGAGCTTGCAGAGATGATGTATGAAACTATTACTACAAAATTCAGCAATCTGCCAGATAATGCTGTTGTATATCCAGCACACGGCGCAGGCTCGCTTTGTGGTAAAAATTTAAGTGATGCAAACAGCAGTACACTAGGCAATGAGCGTATAGGTAACTGGGCTTTTAAAGAACAGTCTAAACAAGAGTTTATGGCAACTATACTAGATGGACAACCCTTTATACCATCTTACTTTGGGTACGATGTAGATACTAATAAAGCTGGGGCAGATAATCTAGAAACAGCGATAAGTGACATCCCATTTAAAAAGAACACCACAGCAGAAGGCTTGATTATAGATATAAGAGATGAGGCTGATTTTAAGAAGGGACATCTTGAAGGGAGTATTAACATTCAAGCTATTTCTGAAAATGCTAAGTTTGAAACCTGGTTAGGTTCTATCGTGCAGCCAGAAGAAGCATTTACTCTTGTGATTGCTACAGAAGATCAAACCGATTACATACTCAATAGAGTAGCAAAAATAGGCTATGAGAAACAACTTAAAGAAATCATAACCCTAGCACCAGAAAACCTAAACGAGACAGAAACACTTGATCTAGTTGATTTTAAAAACAATCTAGATTCTTATACAATTATTGACATTCGTAATGAGAGTGAAGTAAACGACGAGCAGTTTTTTAAAAATGCTCACTCGCACCCACTTAATAATTTACGAGATACTGCCAGTACTATTACCACAGATAAACCTATAGTTGTACATTGTGCTGGAGGTTATAGAAGCGCTGCAGGTAGTAGTATTGTACAAAGAGTACTACGTGATGCTAAGGTATATGACCTTAGCGAAGCAATTAACGACTTTAAAAACTAATATTATGAAAAATCTAAATAACATAGGCCTAGACGTAACATCCTCACAACAAACAGCAGAGGAGCTTAATGATTTACTCTCAAACTATCAAATGTTTTATATGAACCTTAGAGGTTTTCATTGGAACATAAGAGGAAAGCGATTTTTTGAATTACACCTCAAGTTTGAAGAATTATACAACGACGCACTTATAAAAGTAGATGAGATTGCAGAGCGTGTACTTACCCTAAGCGCTACTCCACTTCACACCTTTAAAAAATATCTAGAGATATCAGAGATTGAAGGTGCCGAAAATATTACAGATGGTGAGGCAGCAATATCAAGTATACTCGAGGCACTTACTGTCTTACTCAAAAAAGAAAGAGCAATCCTTTCTATCGCTGGAGATGCAAATGATGAAGGTACAGTAGCACTTATGAGTGATTATATTGTACAGCAGGAAAAACTAGTCTGGATGCTCTCTGCTTATCAAAACTAGTATAGGTACGCTTTCGCGAAAGCGTAAAAAAAAGCCCTTTTGATGAACTCAAAAGGGCTTTTGTAATTAAGATAGTTAAAACAAATACTTTGCAAATACTGAAAAGTTTCTCCCTGGATCATTGATAGGAACTCTATCAAACCCCTCCTGGTTTACAAAGGAAAAATTTAAGTGATTGTTATATGTCTCATCAAATAGATTGAGAACAGCAAGACCTATATGTACATTTGTTATAGGCTCTACACCTATTTTAAAATCTAATGTTTGGTATCCCTCTGTCTCTTGCTCTCTAAAACTAGTAGAAATTTCTTCTTGTTGAGAAGTAAGATTATAATCTAGGCTCGACCATAATTTTCCTCTTTCATAACGCACTCCAAAGCGAGTTGTAAGAGGTGGTGTTAATGGCAAAGATTCATCTAGATCTTCATTTCTGGTATATACGTATGCGAGAGCGGTATAAAAGTTATAGTACTCCATAAAGTCAATAGAGAGATCTGCTTCAACACCTGTCTTGAACGCCTTGTCTACATTAATAAAGCGCTTTACCTCTTGAGGTTGTGCAGTCGGGTTAAACTTTCTATCTAGCAGAGGGTCTACTACGGGAACAATATAATTTTCATAAATAGAATAATAGCCAGACACATTGTACTGTAATGCATCTACTCCTCTTGTTAAGCTCTTTTTCCCGCTAAGGCCTATTTCAAACTGATTATTAACCTCTGCATCAAGATAAGGGTTACCTACATACTCAAAGGGATCTTGCCCCACTTGAAAGTGATTAATGTACCTCTCTATCATATTTGCACTGCGCGTTCCTCTACCAAAGGCGACCTCAAGCGTATGTACCTCAGAGAGCTTTTGCTTCACAGATACTGTTCCAGAAAAGTTAGACTCGGTTCTATTTTTTAGGTCTGGATATAATTCCCTAAAATCTTCTTCGGGATCTCGTATATCTGATGTTACAAGGTCTAAGCGTACCCCAGCAGTAAGTAGTGTATTATTTGAAAACTTATATTTATGTTCTGTAAAAATCCCAAAATCATTTATATAAGAATCTTGCCATACTTTATCTTGAAAATACAACGGCTCTGCGAGCTCCTCTCCCATCATATTACGTTTTACAAGTCGTGATCTTCCTCCATCACGTGCCACTAGTAAGGCATCAAGTCCAGAGTAAACGGTCCATTCTTCAGCTGGCTTAAGTTTAAACTCAACTTTTCCCCCAGCAGTTGTAGCATCTATAGTAGATAACGCTTCGGTCATTGCAAATGAAGGTCTGTTATTATTAGACATTATATGGTCTACATAAGAGTAATAGGCTTTTGCATTTACCTCTTTTATAAGCCCCTTAAGTCCGTTTATTTTATAATCTAGTGATAATATAGAACTGTTATCCTCTTCTGTATCCATAGGCAATCCCGCGTGTAACACATCTCTACCGTAAGACTGTCTCCAGTGAGCTTGAACACGTTGTGTGTCGCTTATATTATATCCTACCTTAAGACCGTAATCTAGGCTTCTAAACGATGAAGGGATAACCGTACCCGCACCATCTTTGTAATTACCAAAATCTCGATAACCAGCATTTGCTGTGATATCATATGCATCTGTAACCTGTTGTAATTTTATAGACGACACAGATGCACCACCATTAGACTCATAACCAGAGCTTACACTCCCGTGCAAGCCCATTTGCATAGATTGAGGTGTTTGAGTTACAAGGTTTACAATCCCTGCAAAGGTGGAACCATATCTCATCGTGTAGGGGCCCTTTATAATTTCAATTTTTTCAATATCCTCTGGCACTACGTGTGTTGTAATAGGGTCCATTCTATTAGGACAGGCGTGCATTGCCTTAGTACCTCCATCAAATTGAATATTTAATTGCTCATACTGTGACGCTCTAAACGAAGGTTCTATAGCATAATTTCCTCTCTTTATAAGAGTAAAAGCATTAATATTACTAAAGAGATCTGCAACATTTTTAGGTTGAACTACCTTCTTTACAAGATCTGTTTTAACTTTAGAAAGTACGGGGTCTGTACTGGCCTTTCCGGTGACCATTACGGTATTAAGTTCTATTACCTTTCCTTTAGAACTATCTATCTTTTTTTCTACTATTTGTCCATAACAGACCATCGTAGGTATTGCGCATAAGAGCGCGAGAAACATCTTTTTCATTTCTTAAATTGTTAATCATCATTAAGTGATGATAATATTGTTATACGTTATTATATGAGATAATACTCCGTACAACGAGGAGGATGAAAAATCAGGTTTGTAAAAGAAGATTGTAAAAATTGCCTGTATACAATATCATTACCGCGGTCTAACTTTATAAGTTTATATGAGGTTACAACTACGTCAAGCTCGCAAAATATAAGTTGATCCCAGTTTATTGTGATAGCCTCTGGTTGATTTTCAGAACTATCACTAGCGGTCACCTTAGTGAGAAAGCATTTTCCGTTACATTGCATTTCTGGTTTATCAGTATTCTCACATAACATTTCAATAAAACTTTCTATCTCGAGGGTATACCACCCATATATGAATGAAGTTTTCAAACTATTAGTTAATAGTACTATTGATAATAGGATAACGGTAATTGCTTTCACTAGGTGTAAATAAGAATAGATTTTTTACGTTTTATGAGTGACTTTTTACGCTTTCGCGAAAGCGTAATTAAAACACAAATCCAGCATAACTATTCAACTTTCAAAATTACTGTACGCAACCAGATTGATACGCTACTTATGTTACAGAACTCCAAAAAACACGTACATTATGTAACCAAAGTTACTTTGAGAAATTCCCTCTAGAAGTAACTTTGTTATAGCTAAAACACTATCACTATGGATACAGAAATTCTCGCTAGAATCCAGTTTGCCTTCACTATTTCCTTTCACTACATATACCCACCCTTAAGCATAGGCCTGGGACTTATTATGGTCATAATGGAAAGCTTATGGATACGTACTAAAAATGAAAAATATCATATTCTTGCAAAATTCTGGACCAAGATTTTTGCACTCACCTTTGGTATAGGTGTAGTGACCGGTATCGTGATGGAATTTGAGTTTGGGACCAACTGGGCGACTTACTCTAGGTACGTGGGTGACATTTTTGGGAGTGCACTAGCTGCAGAGGGAATATTTGCCTTTGCACTTGAGAGTGGTTTTTTAGGCATCTTACTTTTTGGGTGGAACCGTGTTAAACCCTGGGTACACCTTGTAGCAACCATAGGGGTATTTTTGGGCTCTATGTTTTCTGCAGTGTGGATTGTAGTAGCAAATAGCTGGCAACAAACACCAGCGGGGTATCACATTGTAGGAGAAGGAATGAATGCACGTGCAGAGATTACAGACTTCTGGGCGATGGTTTTTAACCCTTCTAGTGTAGATAGATTAACGCATACGTGGTTTGCGGCATTTCTTGCAGGTGCGTTTTTAGTCTTAAGTGTGCACGCCTATTACTTGCTTAAAGGTAGATATGTAGAAATCTCAAAAATGGCTTTCAAAATTGCGCTAGGAGTCGCTACAGTATTCTCATTAATGCAACTCGTAACGGGGCATAGCTCTGCAGATGGTGTGGCAGAAAATCAACCTGCAAAACTAGCTGCGATGGAAGGTCACTATGATAAAAGTGGTCCTGCAGATTTATACCTTTTTGGCTGGGTAGATAATGAATCGCAAGAGGTTACTGGTATTAAAATACCTGGAGGACTCTCATTTTTAATTGATCAAGATTTTGAGGCTCCAGTCATAGGTCTTAATGCTTTTCCAGAAGAAGATAGACCAGGACAGGTAAATGCCGTATTCCAGTTTTATCATATAATGATTGCCATAGGTATGTTTTTTATAGCTCTCACACTTTATGCTTGTTTCTTATGGTGGCGTGGCACTTTATTTACAAACAAGTGGGTATTAAAAACATTTGTATTTTCTGTAATCCTAGCTCAAATAGGTAATCAAGTAGGATGGTTTGCGGCAGAGATGGGAAGACAACCGTGGGTTGTATATGGACATCTTAGAACCTCAGAAGCATTTTCTCAAGCCGTCACGGCAAATCAAATTGTATTCTCGTTAATACTATTTTTTGTGGTGTATGCCCTACTTCTATTTTTATTCTTATACCTCTTGACAAAAAAAATAAAACACGGGCCATATGATGAAGACGACAACGATATGGAAGAAAGAAGATTTACAAAAGAGATTACAAACCAAGTTACAAACACGTTAAACGCTTAGATATGGAAACTTTATTTGGTATAGATTACCCTACACTTTGGTTTCTCGTTGTGGGTGGTGTTTTTTCTGGTTATGCAATACTAGATGGATTTGATTTTGGGGCCGGTGCCTGGCATCTGTTTTTTAGAAAAGAGTTGAGCCGTAGGATAGCGCTTAATGCCGTGGGCCCTGTATGGGATGGTAATGAGGTGTGGCTCGTAATAGGTGGTGGTGCACTTTTTGCTGGCTTCCCAGTAATGTATGCTACCTTCTTTTCTGGTTTATACATTCCATTTATGTTGTTCTTAATGTTTATCATTTTTAGGGCAATTGCCATAGAGTTTAGAAGTAAGGAAGAGTGGTTATGGTGGCGCAAGATGTGGGATATATGTTATAGCGTGAGCAGTATAATGCTCGCATTTTTACTAGGTGTAGTGCTAGGTAATGTTTTACAAGGCATCCCTATAGGTCCAGATCTTGAGTATGATGGAAGTCCATTTTTAGGTTTCTTAAATCCCTATGCTATCATAACAGGCTTTACTACATTATTTCTTTTTATGTCTCACGGGGCTATCTATCTACTTCTTAAAACAGAAGGAAGGCTCTTTGATAAACTGGAGGGCTTACTTAAAAAGGGCATCATACTGTTTATAGTATTTTTTGTGATTACCACATTATACACACTTATCTACATCCCTCATCTATCTGATGATTTTAAGTCTAACCCTATACTATTTATATTCCCAATTCTCACATTTTTGAGTATCGCAAACATCCCTAGACTAGCGCATAAAAAGCGCTTTAAAATTGCCTTCTTTTTCTCTGCTCTCACTATTGCATTAATGATGGCGCTTGTGGCTATAGAGCTGTATCCTACCTTACTGTATTCTACGATAGATCCGGCAAATAGTATTACGATTTTCAATGCAGCTTCATCAGATAAATCACTAGGAATAAGTTTAACAATGGTGGCTATAGGTACGCCTCTGGTGCTTGGTTATACATTTTTTGTATACAAGACTTTTGCTGGAAAAGTACAACTAGATGATCATAGTTATTAAGTTTTGCGCTTTCGCGAAAGCGTAACAAACACATTTACAATACATTAAAACACTTTATTAATAAAGACCCCTCCTAGGTAACAAATGTTACTGAACAGGGGTTATTTTTGCGCTTTCTTTGTCAAAAATCAAGTAATGAATTGGATATATTCCCCCTGGCCTTGGTATGTATCGGGCCCAATGATTGCTTTTGTAATGTTTTTACTACTTATGGTGGGTAAAAACTTTGGTATGTCTTCTAACCTTAGAACGATGTGCACCATTTGTGGAGCAGGTACAAAAGCAGACTTTTTTAAACTAGACTGGCGTGCACAAAAATGGAATCTCACCGTGGTTATAGGTGCCATTATAGGTGGCTTTATAGCTACAAATTTTTTGACTCCAGATGCCGCCGTTGCCATTACACCAGAAACTATAAGTGATTTACAAGATCTAGGCTTTAATAGTGCTGGTAAAGCATACCTTCCCACAGAGCTTTTTGAAACCTCGGCGCTGTTAGATTTTAAAACCTTAGCTATACTCATTATAGGTGGGCTCCTCGTGGGCTTTGGGGCGCGTTATGCTGGTGGTTGTACATCTGGACACGCGATTTCTGGATTAAGTAATTTACAACTCCCGTCACTTATAGCCGTAGTAGGGTTCTTTATAGGAGGTCTTGTGATGATACATTTATTATACCCCTTAATTTTTGCCTAATGAGAACAGTAGTTTATTTATTTATAGGAATCCTCTTTGGGATTACAATGTTTAAGAGTGAGGCTGCCTCTTGGTTTCGTATTTATGAAATGTTCAAATTTGACGCATTTCATATGTATGGAATTATAGGTTCTGCACTGGTGATAGGTGTTATCACTATACAGCTCATTAAGAAATTTAATATAAAATCTTTTTATGGGGAGACCATACACTTTTATCCAAAAACCAGGAGTGTAAGCCGCTACCTTATAGGTGGTATAATCTTTGGCTTAGGGTGGGCACTTGCAGGTGCGTGTCCGGGGCCTATGTTTACTCTTATAGGAGCAGGTTTTGTACCTATACTGGTAGTAATTGCTGCAGCAATACTAGGTACTTTTTTATATGGTATACTTAAAGACAAGTTGCCTCATTAATTGAAAGACAGAGAGCTTATAATTAAAATCCCCCATTCAGTTTATACCTTACTGGGGGATTTTTAAATTTATCTGTGACCGCGAGAGGATTCGAACCTCCAACCCTCAGAGCCGAAATCTGATATTCTATCCAGTTGAACTACGCAGCCTTTTTACGCTTTCGCGAAAGCGCAAATTTACTCCTTTACTGATTAACAACAATAAACTCTGAGCGTCTGTTTAACTGGTGCTGCTCCTCGGTACAATCACTATTATTACCACAGCCATTTACAAGTTGTGTCTCTCCATAACCATTACCACTTATACGCTCTGCTTTTATACCTCTTGAGATGATATATGCCACTGTAGACTTTGCTCGTCTATCTGATAATGACAAGTTATAAGAATCTTTACCTCTACTGTCTGTATGTGAGCGCACGTTAATAACCATCTCCGGCACTTGCTTCATAGCAGAGATGACTTTAGTGAGTTCAAGGGCGGCATCTGGTCTTATATCTGACTTGTTATAGTCAAAATATATAGGGTTCAAATTGAGAAGCTTTGCAAGATCGTCTCCTACGCCTACTTCTGTAAGTCTAAGTTCTAACTCTATATCTCTTTCTAAACTTTGCTCTGTTGCTGGTGTCATCACAAAAACTTCGTTTGAGTAATACGTTTTGGAGGAAGCGCGTATGATATAATTCTGAGAGCAAACAAGATCAAATGTATACTTACCCTTAGGCGAGACCTGTACTTCTTGTAAAACCTTATTATCAGGATCTAGAAGTTGCACCTTTGCATCTGTAATAGGTGTTTTTGTGTTTTTATCTGTTATAAAACCACTTATAGGTATATCACATTTGCGAGGTGGTTTTTCTGTCTGTTTAAAACGGTAGATGTCATCACTACCCATACCCTGAGCACGACTAGACGAGAAAAAGCCCATTTTTATACTATCATTTACAATGTAACCAAAGTCATCACTAGAGCTATTAATAGGCGCTCCCACACCCACAACAGCAATTTCTTCTGAAGAGGGATTTGTAACATAAACATCTAGACCGCCTAAGCCTGGATAACCGTCTGAAGCATAATATAAATTACCTGTATCACTTATAAAAGGAAACGTCTCTTTACCTTCGGTATTTATAGGTTTGCCCATATTTTCCGGTTCTCCATAGGTCCCATCTTCATTTATAGCGACCCTCCAGATGTCTGAACGTCCCACACCTCCAGGCCTATCTGAAGAGAAGTAGAGATACTTACCATCACTACTTAATGCCGGATGCGCATTTGAAAAATCATCACTATTAAAGGGAACTTCTTCTGCAATGGTCCAGTTTTTTGAAGAAGGGAGATAAGTAGATTTATAAATCTTTAGCTTATTAATCCCATCTTTTGAGGCCTTATACTTGTCTTTGGTATAATTGTTACGGGTAAAATAAATCGTTTTACCATCCTTGGAAAATGTAGGAGAGCTCTCGTGGTATTTTGTATTGAGTTTATTACTAAATCGTGAAGGTGGTGACATTGTACCACCTTCTTTAATTGTAGATTTATACAAATCTAAAAAAGGTTGATTAGTCCATTTATGTATACGCCTGCTTACAATACCCGTATCTCTCGCCGAAGCAAAAACTAATTGACCATTATAATATGCGGGCCCAAAATCTGAGTACCTAGAGTTAAGCGTGCGTAGCATATTGATTTCGTAAAGACTTTCCTTATAGCCCTCTACAGCTACATAGTCTGGATTTTCTTTAAATAGCCTTGCTCTAAAATCATTACCGCTCAAGGTGGTAAAAATCTGCATCATATCATCAGACTCGTCATACTCCTTTGTTGCACGTAAAGTTTGTGCATACCTAAAATAATGCTCTGCACTTACCGAGTCTGCATAATTTTCTGTAATCTTTTTATACCATTCTTGAGCTTGTGAGTACTTACCGTTATAGTAATAAGCTTCTGCTATTTTTTTAAAAACATCATAAGACTTAAAACCTTCTGCTACGAGGTCTTTGTAGATTTCTATTGCATCTATATATGCAAGTTGATTAAATTTTTTATTTGCTCTAGCAAGTTTTGCATCTTGAGCCGCCCCTGTGATATAAAATAAAAAACAGACTAATAACGTGATCCCACGTAAAAAATTCTTCATTTAACCTTTAGTATTAAGTATTAACTTTTTAATTAAAAGATAAGTTGAGGATAGAATTTTACTACAAAAAAGGGGAGAGCGCAAACATACTAAAAAAAGTAAAAGACACTAGCCTTACCTATTGAAAACTAGCATCTTGCATCATAAAATTTAATATGTTAAATTAGAAAATTGGCACTACTTGTGTTAATTAATCGACGTATTCACAAATTATAGCTGTTCCTTCAGCTTAGTTATAAAAAAAGAGGCACATTATTGTGCCTCTTTCAATTGTATTATATTTAAAGTATATACTAGCTCAGTCTTGATTTTACGATCGTACTTATAGTCTTACCGTCTGCTTTACCAGCTAGCTTGCCATTAACCTGCCCCATTACTTTACCCATATCCTTCATTCCTTGAGCACCAGTAGTAGCTATGACCTCATCTACCACTTTGGCAATATCATCTTCTCCTAGTTGTTCAGGTAAAAATTGTGCAATAACTTCTGCTTGAGCAAGCTCAGGCTCTGCAAGATCTGCTCTACCTTGTTCATTAAAGATGGTTGCACTATCCTTACGTTGTTTAACAAGTTTTTGAAGCAATTTTAACTCTTGCTCCTCTGTTATTTCTTCTTTTGCACCGCTTTCTGTTTGTGCAAGTAAGATAGCAGATTTTATAGCGCGTAGTGATGTAAGGGCATTTTGATCTTTGGCCTTCATAGCCTCCTTCAAAGCCGTCATCACATCTTTAGATAGACTCATAATTTATTGTTTTGATTAGATTATCAAAGATACGGAGTTTTATATGTACCACTTAAGTAGAAATAATCACTCTATAAAAAAGTAGTCCAACAATCTTGGGGGAGATCATTGGACTACAAAGCACTAATAATAATTGTATTAATCTACATTATCGTGTAGAAATGAGTTGTTCTTACGTAGTTGTACTTCGTCATTATCATCTGTAGAGAGTGACGTTCTAGATAGGTTACCATCTTTTTTTGGCGTCTCATCTAGATCTATACCCATACGTTTATATGCAGGCTGCTTCTCAATCTCTTCTATACGTGACTGGTTATTTCTAAACTTGTAATTAAACTCCTTCATCTTACGTTTACGCTCTGATGCTCTATCTATAAGTAACTTTGAGATAGGGCTATTCATAGGGTCTATTTCTGCCTCTGGCTCATCTTCTTCTTTCTCTTGAGGAGCAACTGTCTTTGTTTCAAAAACGATTGTTTCTTCCTCATCAATATCTTCTTTTACAATAGAGGCACTTGAGAGTGTCTCTTCGAGCTCCATATAATCTTCAAGACTGTAGCGAGTCTCTCCATCATTAGTATGCTCGGTAACTGGAATGATTTCTATAGGCTCATTTACTTCTATTGATGCTGTGCTATCGTCTAGGTCAAAAAGCTTAGGTGCACTTTCTTCCTCTTGTACAGTAGTGTCTGCATTAAGTGGCATATCAAAAAAGAGCATTCCGTTTCCTTCAGGCTCTTTGTTTTCGACTACTGGGCTTTCTTGACGTACAGTTGTGTCTATAATTTCAAAGTCTGCATCATTTTCGGCTAGAATTTCATCATATACTACATTGATATTTTTTATAATATCTGTTGTAGGCACAATATCCATTTTATATTGCTGGCTTGTTGGAGCTTCTTGTCTTGACTGAGCCTGTGGTGCTTCTGGAGCTTTTTCCTGTGGAACTTCTTTTACAGGCGCTTTCGCGAAAGCGCTAGTAGTATCCTCCAGCTCATCTAAGTCTAGCGTGTGTACAATCTTAGCTGGTGCTACTGGTTTCTGAGGCTCAACGGGTGCTGCTGGCGGTATCTCTACTGTAGCCTCTGGCATAAGGTCTTGTTGTGCTTTTTGCTCCTCCTCTAGCGTGTGTATGATTTTTTTTGTCTCAACGTTTACAATATCGTTTTGCTGCTCCGCATTAAAACCTGTTGCTATTATTGTCACAGAAATCGCATCTCCTAGAGAGTCATCTTCACCCACACCCATAATGATGTTTGCACTGTGACCAGCCTCTGCTTGTATGTGATCATTTATTTCACCTATCTCATCTATAGTAATCTCATCACCACCAGAAACGATAAGTAGTAGTACATTCTTTGCACCTGTAATCTTGTTATCATTAAGTAATGGTGAGTCTAGCGCTTTTGATATTGCCTCATTTGCACGACTTGTACCACTAGCAGTAGCGCTACCCATTATAGCTGTACCAGATTTACTTAACACTGTCTTTGCATCACGCAAGTCAATGTTTTGTGTATAGTGGTGTGTTATTACCTCTGCTATACCTCTTGAGGCTGTGGCAAGAACCTCATCTGCTTTACTAAAACCAGCTTTAAAGCCTAGGTTTCCATAAACCTCACGTAGCTTATTATTATTTATTACAATGAGTGAGTCTACCTGAGCACGTAGTCTATCTACTCCTTTCTGGGCTTGTTCGTTACGCATTTTTCCTTCAAACTGGAAAGGAATCGTGACTATCCCTACGACTAGGATATCAAGCTCACGAGCCATCTTTGCAATTACAGGAGCGGCACCAGTACCTGTACCACCACCCATTCCGGCAGTAATAAAGATCATCTTTGTATTAGTACCTAACATCTGTTTAATATCCATCTCACTCTCTATAGCAGCTTGCTCACCCACTTCTGGATTTGCTCCTGCACCAAGACCTTCTGTAAGACCTACACCTAGTTGTATCTTAATAGGCACTGTACTATTCTCAAGTGCCTGTGCATCTGTGTTACAGATTACAAAATCTACACCTTTTATGCCCTGCTGGAACATATGGTTAATAGCATTGCTACCTCCTCCACCTACACCTATCACTTTTATGACATTGCTTTGGTTTTTAGGTAAATCAAATGTGATGTTATTAAATTGTGTCGTACTCATATAATTTATTTTTTGCCCCGTTGTATTCTACTAGATCGACGCCCATACGCCGATTTGATTTTTATTCTTATTTGTTTAAAAGTGTAACGCTATTGCACTACTCTGCATTATCAAGAAAATCTTTAAACTTATCTGCCCATCTATCAAAGATGCTGCGCTTAGGCGCTTGTGGCTTAGTTTGCCTTGCTTCTATGTCTGTTTCTTGTACTTCATTTATGGTATCTGTAAATACCTCTTCTTCTTTTGCTATAACCTCTTCTTCTGCATCAAGGTGTGAGTTGTATAGCCCGTGTTCTAGACTATTCATCACAAGGCCTACTGCTGTCGCATAAAGCGGGCTTGTGGTCTCTGCATCACTATCGCCAGCTAGGTGCTCATTAGGATATCCTATACGAGTATCCATACCTGTGATATATTCTACTAGCTGTTTTAAATGCTTAAGCTGGCTTCCTCCACCTGTGAGCACTATACCTGCTATAAGTTTTTTCTTCTGCTCCTCGTGACCGTAATTTTTTATCTCAAGATATACCTGCTCAACAATCTCAACCACACGTGCGTGTATGATTTTTGAAAGGTTTTTGAGCGTGATTTCTTTAGGCTCACGTCCTCTTAACCCTGGTATAGAAACAATCTCGTTATCTTTATTTTCACCTGGCCACGCAGATCCAAATTTTATTTTAAGCAGCTCTGCTTGTTTCTCAATAATTGAACAACCTTCTTTAATATCATCTGTGATGATGTTACCGCCAAAGGGTATTACGGCCGTATGCCTGATTATCCCGTCTTTAAAAATCGCAAGATCTGTTGTACCACCACCTATATCTATAAGCGCAACTCCGGCCTCTTTTTCTTCTTGACTTAGCACTGCGTTTGCAGAGGCTAGCGGCTCTAGGGTAATACGATCTAAATTAAGTCCAGCGCTCTTAACACAACGCCCTATATTTCTTATAGATGCTACTTGACCTACAACTACGTGAAAATTTGCTTCCACACGACCACCATACATCCCTATAGGCTCTTTAATCTCACTCTGCCCATCTACCTTATACTCTTGCGGTAACACGTGTATAATCTCTTCACCAGGTAGCATTACTAGTTTATGTACTTGATCACATAATGCTTCTATATCTTGCGCATCTATTACCTCTTCAGAGTTATTTCTAGTGATGTAATCGCTATGTTGTAATGAGCGTATGTGCTGTCCAGCTATCCCTACTACAACATCTTTTATTTTAATCCCTGATACATCTTCGGCCTCTTGTACTGCTTGTTGTACAGACTGTATGGTCTGGGTAATATTATTAACTACACCACGATGCACACCAAGACTTTTAGACTTACCTATACCTAGAATTTCTACCTTGTTGTACTCATTGTACCGCCCTATCATTGCCACGATCTTCGTGGTCCCTATGTCCAGTCCTACTGCGATATTTTGATTTTCCATACTTCTAATTTTGAAGGTTTACGCTTTCGCGAAAGCGTTCTTATCACACCCTCTATTACTTTTTCTCACAAACTACTTGCCCGTCATACTTGAGCACTATTGTTTTATAATTACCTAAGCTTTTATCTTTTTGTGCCTTTTGATAAAACGCTTTATAATTACTGAAACGTTTATTAAGTTGCTCTACTTTACCTAGCGCAATTGTATACCCTAGTTTTCTTGCTTTGAGCATATACTCACCACTAGTGGTGCGTGATATGCCTATGATGTGCTTTGAGAGAAATGTATCTTTATTGATAAAATCTACCAGTTCAAATACTTCGTCTATATTCTTATCTGTCACTCCAGTTACGAGAGGGACGTGTGCAGCGTGATTTTCTGACAGTGGCATCACCTCACCACCCTCGTCTATATAAAATGACGTAGCACCGTTAAGTCGTGCAATAGGCTTCCGTTGCTCTATTGCAACTCCTACCTCACCACTCATCGATACATAAACATCTGCATTCTTGATAATTGGATGCGCCTTGACGCGATTTTCCATTATACTCAAAGCTAAATTTTCTTTAGGCGTTTCCGTAACCTTTTTTCCACTTACTATCAACAATTTATTAACGGTCTCACGAGTGACAAAAGGTGCACTTTCATCATCAAAAGAGATGGTAATTTCTTCTACAAGACGAGCATCGTTTCTCTGTACAGAAAACCCAAACAGAAACACTGTGAACCCCAGTAAAAACAGCATCTTTATGTAAAACCAATTAATTTTCACTCTACAATATTTTTGTAACTTTTAATATTTCTACACCTATATCTCCGGCGCCCATCATTACTATAATTTTCTTATTTGAAGCTGTCACAATCTCAGGCAAGCGATTTTTTGTGACAATTTCTTTATTTGAAAGCGTCATTTTATCTAATAATGCTTGACTTGTAATACCTTCTATAGGTAACTCTCTGGCTGGGTAAATATCTAGTAGTACTACCTCATCAAAACGAGATAACTCTGTGGCAAAATCTGCCATAAAATCCTTTGTTCTACTAAACAAATGTGGCTGAAAAATAGCCAGCACTTCCTCGCCCGGATACATTTCTTTTATACTTTGATACACCGCCGCAATCTCTGTAGGGTGATGTGCATAATCATCTATGAGCACCTTATACTGAGACTGATAACGATAGGTAAACCTGCGATTTACACCCGCATAACTAGCTAACGCTTCTGGCAACTTTGCTACTGGAGTACCGTTAGCCACCGCCATACTAAGTGCCGTGGTAGCATTAAATAGATTGTGTCTTCCTGGTAATGTAAATTTCAAATCTTTAAGCACACCTTCTGGATACTTAAAATCAAAATGATAAGCACCGTCTACAATGCGCACATTTTGTGCCGAGTATGTTGCATCATCTTCTATACCCACCGTATTACCTGCAAGTGGCAAACCATTTCTTATAAATCTCTTTTCTGGAGCTACAAGAGATCCAAACTCTTGAAAAGTCGCCACAAGATCTGCCTCGTCTTCATAAATATCGAGATGATCTGCATCCATAGAGGTGATGCACAATATATCTGGAGTGAGCTGTAAGAATGACCTATCAAACTCATCTGCTTCTACAACAGTAATATCGTTTCCATTCTGAATAAGGTTACCGTTGTAGTTATTTGTTATTCCTCCTACAAAAGCTGTTACTGGTGCTCCCGTAGCAGCGAGTAAGTGACCTAATATACTTGAGGTAGTTGTTTTTCCGTGGGTGCCAGCAACGGCAAGCGAGAACGACTGGTTTGCAATAAGCCCTAACACTTCTGCGCGTTTTTTGAGGGTATGCCCGCTTTCGCGAAAGCGTACTAACTCTCCCATTGTATTTGGCACTGCAGGTGTATAAATAACGAGCGTGTTTTCCTTATCTGCAAAGGTCTCATCTATTGCATCTCCCTTATCTTGAAAATGAACAGCAACGCCTGCCTCTTGCAACTTTGTGGTTACATCTGAAGGCGTCTTATCATAACCTGCTACATTTTTACCTTCACTTTGAAAATAAAAAGCAAGCCCACTCATCCCTATACCGCCTATGCCGATAAAGTAAAAGTTCTGTATGTCATTAAGTGCTTTCATATATTACTCTTCACAGTATGCTGTAAAGTTTCTACTTTTTATCTTTTAATAATTTTTCTACCTCATCTACTATATCACTAGTCGCATTAGGTAAAGCGAGCGCATTTATTTTATTGCCCAAAGCAAGTCTAGACGGCTCATCATCTATTAACGCCTTAAACATAAGTTCAAACTTCTTGTCAAGGTCTTTTTGAGCAATGAGTATAGCACCACCTTCTTTCTCTATGGCCTTTGCGTTTTTGGTTTGGTGATCTTCTGCTACATTAGGCGACGGGATAAATATAGTTGCCTTCCCCACGATACATAACTCAGATACAGAGCTTGCTCCAGCGCGAGATACAATAATATCTGCAGCAGCATAAGCCATATCCATCTGGTCTATGTATGCCATCACTTTAACATCTTCACTATCTAGATGCTTATAGGTGTCATAATATAATTTACCTGTTTGCCATAAAACCTGTGCCCCTTGCTCTTTAAGGAAGGGTAGTTTCTCATACATAAGCTCATTAACTGCTTTTGCACCAAGACTGCCTCCTATCACAAGTACCACTTTTTTACTCGCATCTAACTCATATTTTACCAATGCTTGCTCGCTTTTACCTGATATATCAAGTAAATCTGAGCGCACTGGATTTCCTGTTTTTACAATCTTTTCCTTAGGAAAAAATCGATGCATCTCATCATATGCTACACATACTTTACTTACGTGTTTTCCTAATAGTTTATTTGTGATACCGGCATAGCTGTTTTGCTCTTGTATCAATGCTGGTACGCCAACTACAGTTGCCATTTTAAGTAAAGGACCACTAGCAAAACCACCCGTACCTATGACCACGTCTGGTTGAAACTTTTTAATAATCTTACGAGATTTCCACAAACTACTTATGAGTTTAAATGGAAACATAAGATTATCTACCGTGAGCTTGCGCTGTATACCTGCTATCCATAATCCCTCTATATCAAAACCTGCTTGTGGCACCTTATCCATCTCCATACGGTCGCTCGCACCTACAAAGAGAAATTGCGCGTCAGGATGACGGCGCTTTATCTCGTTTGCGATGGCTATAGCAGGATAGATGTGGCCACCTGTTCCTCCTCCAGATACTATGACTTTATAAGGCTTCACTTAAAACATCTAATGGGTTTAACTCACTCTCTTCTTTTACCGGCGTAGGTTTGCGCTTTGCACTTACACTTAACACAATTCCTACAGCGAGACAGGTCATCCATATAGATGTACCTCCACTGCTCACTAGTGGTAATGTTTGCCCAGTTACAGGAAACAACTCTACAGCAACTGCCATATTAATAAGGGCTTGAAAAACTATAGGCAACCCTACTCCCACTACCACCAGCTTTGCAAAAATAGTTTCGGCTTTATGGGCTATCACTGTTATTCTAAATAACAATAGCATATATAAGAACAATAGAAAACCTGCTCCAGCAAGACCAAACTCTTCTACAATGATGGCGTATATAAAATCTGAAGATGACTGTGGCAAGAAGTTTTTCTGTACACTTTTACCAGGACCTTGACCTAATAAACCACCTGAGGCAATTGCGATTTTTGCTTTTTCAATTTGGTAATCTGCATCTGCATCTACCTCATCATTTGCAAAGTTTTCTACACGGCTTATCCAAGTGTCTACCCTGTTTGGGAACATCCCTGGAAAAGCTTTTGCCATAAGCACAAAAAATAACAGCGCCACAATACCTGTTGCTATTACAATACCCAAATACTTAAGCGGGTACCCACCTAAAAACACCAGTGCAACCATCATAGCAGCAATGATTGCCGTAGTCGAAAAATTGGCTGGCAATATAAGTCCCAGAACTACCGCCACAGGCAACCATAGAGGAACAAGCGTTTCTTTAAAAGTCACTGCTTTATCCTTAATTTTTGCTAGATAACGCGCTACATAGACCATAAGCACAACGCCTGCAAAGGTTGATGTCTGAAAACCAACACCCAGTATAGGTATCTTAATCCATCTACTTGCATTTGCACCTCCCATTGTGGTACCCTGGGCTAGCGTTACTATAAGTAGTATAATCACAAAGGGCAATGCTATAAATGAGAGCCCTTTAAAATAATGATGTGGTATTTTATGTACGCCATATAGCATTGCAAAACCAAGTACTAAGTGCATCCCGTGCTTAATTAAGAAACGTACCGTATTACCGTCGCCCTTTATATAAGCAAGGTTACTCGCAGCACTATATACCGGCAAAAATGAAAACAATGCCAGTAGTGCAACAATTGCCCATATAGCTTTGTCGCCTTGTAAACCTGCAAATATGTCTTTAAAACTAGTACTCACTTACTATTAATCGTTTTTGTTGCGCTTTCGCGAAAGCGTAATTTTTCTTTTTTTAAATAAACTCTGAAACACCGGCTACTCACGGGGGATCGCAGCTTGCAGCCGGTTGTATAATCAGAATTAAAGGTTACGTACGGCAGCCTTAAACTGGCGACCTCTATCCTCATAGTTTTCAAATAAATCAAAGCTTGCACACGCTGGAGAAAGTAATACATTATCACCACGCTCTGCCACCTTGTAAGCTATCTTTACAGCCTCTGTCATAGATGGTGTTTCCACAATAATATCCACCATATTTTCAAAATGACTCATAAGTTTTTGATTATCTACACCTAGACAGATAATTGCTTTTACCTTCTCATTAATAAGGGGGTATAAGTCACGATAATCATTACCCTTATCTACTCCACCTACTATCCATACCGTAGGGTCGTTCATACTATCTAGTGCATAAAATGTAGCGTTTACATTAGTCGCCTTACTGTCATTTATATACTGCACGTTGTTAATCTTAAGCACCTGCTCTAACCTATGCTCTACCCCTTGAAAACCTTCTAAACTCTCACGTATCGTTGCCTTACGGATGTTTAATAAATTTGCTACCGTAGAGGCAGCCATTGCGTTTTTCTTGTTGTGTTGCCCTTTAAGAGCGAGATTGTTTGTGGTCATTGTAAAGGTGTTATTATCTATTTGTACTACTAGGTTATTGTCTTTTATAAAAGCCCCATTTTCAAATTCTTGTGTGAGTGAAAAGGGCAATAGTTTTGAGCGCACCGGGTGTTTATTAAGCCAGTCTACACTCACGGGATCATCTGCATCATAGATGAGATAATCTGTTTCTTTTTGGTTCATCGCTATTCTAAATTTTGATGCGATGTAATTTTCAAACTTATAATCGTATCTATCTAAGTGATCTGGTGTTACATTGAGCACCACTGCGATATGAGGTGCAAAATCTGCAATTCCGTCTAACTGGAAACTGCTTATTTCAAGCACATAGGTATCAATCTCCTTTTGCGCCACCATCTTTGCATAGCTGTCTCCTATGTTTCCCGCAACACCTAGATTAACACCTGCTTGTTCCAGAATAAACCCAGTAAGCATCGTGGTTGTGGTTTTCCCATTGCTTCCGGTAATCCCCACAATTGTGGCATCTGTATATTGAGAAGCAAATTCTATCTCAGATATTACAGAGACTCCTTTTTCTATCAGCTTTTGCACAATAGGTGCTTTATCTGGTATTCCAGGACTCTTCATCACTACATCTGCATTGAGAATAAGTGCTTCTGTATGCCCTTCTTCTTCCCAAGCAAAATCCTCAGCAATGAGTATCTCTTTGTAGTGATTCTTTATCTTTCCAAAATCAGATAAGAACACGTCATAGCCTTTGGCCTTGCCTAAAATGGCAGTACCTACGCCAGACTCTCCAGCTCCTAATATGACTAATCGTTTCTTCATTTTTTATACCCTCTAACTTTGGCAGGTTTAGTGTTGACTTCGCTTTCGCGAAAGCGTGTTTATCTAATTTTTAATGTTATGATAGAAAGTACCGCAAGCAATATCCCCACAATCCAAAAACGAGAAACTATCTTACTCTCGTGAATACCTTTCTTTTGATAATGATGGTGTAATGGTGACATCAAGAAGATGCGTCTACCTTCACCAAATTTCTTCTTTGTGTATTTAAAATACCCCACCTGTAATACCACCGAAAGATTCTCCATTAAGAAAATCCCGCATAAAATAGGAATGAGCCATTCTTTTCTAGTAGCAATAGCAAGTACAGCTATAATACCACCTATAGTGAGACTACCAGTATCTCCCATAAACACTTGTGCTGGGTAAGCGTTATACCATAAGAAACCAATGAGAGAACCCACAAAGGCTGCTATAAAAATGAGCATCTCTCCCGTACCTGGGATATACATCACATTGAGATAATCACTAAAGATGATGTTACCAGATATAAAGGCAAATATGCCTAGCGTAAGTACTATAATAGCGCTCGTGCCCGCCGCGAGACCATCTATACCATCTGTAAGATTTGCTCCGTTTGAAACAGCTGTAATTATAAAAATTACGATAGGGATAAATATGATCCACGCATAGTCTTTCCAGTCTTCATTGATACTAGTAAGTATCGTGCTGTAATCTATCTCGTTATACTTTACAAAAGGAATAGTAGTCTTGAGACTCTTATGTGCTACGTCAAACTTATCATTACCTCTAAGTGTAGTGATTTCTACCTGCTCTGTTCCTGCTGTTTGCTTGATTTCTTCACGTATGGTAATGTCACTATGAAAGAACATTGTTGCCCCTACAATGATACCCAGCCCTACCTGGCCAATAACTTTATACTTACCAGCTAGACCGTCTTTATTTTTTTGCATTTTCTTTTTATAGTCATCTAAGAAACCTATGATTCCCATCCACACAGTGGTTACTATTAAAAGAATGATATAAATATTTTGCAAGTCACCTAGAAGTAGTACAGGTATTAGCGTAGCACCTATAATTATGAGTCCTCCCATAGTAGGTGTTCCTGCTTTTTCTGCTTGCCCTTCTAGACCTAGATCTCGTATTTGCTCACCCATCTGCTTGCGTTGCAAAAACTTAATCACACGCTCTCCATATACCGTAGATAGTATTAATGAAAGCAACACAGCAAGCGCAGCTCTAAACGTACTGAACTGAAACAAGCCTGCACCTGGCAAGTTATAAGCTTCGTCTAACCATTGAAAAAGATGATACAGCATTACTTGTTAAGTTGTTTAAGAGTTTCTTGTACTATTTTATAATCATCAAAATCAAAACGCTCTCCATTTATCTCTTGATAGGTCTCGTGACCTTTACCTGCTATTAATATTATGTCTCCGGCATTTGCCAGTTGGCAAGCAGTTTTGATAGCTTGTTTTCTATCAGTAATAGACAGAATTCTTTTGTAATGTATAGGCTCTACCCCTGCTTCTATTTGCTCAATAATAGCCTCTGGATTTTCTGACCTCGGGTTATCACTTGTGATAATAGCCTTTGTACTGAGTGCGCTAGCGATGTTGCCCATTTTAGGCCGCTTTGTAGTATCACGATCACCTCCAGCTCCTATAACCGTAATAAGCTCTTCATTTTTAGTACGAATGTCATTTATGGTTTCTAGCACATTTTTAAGGGCATCTGGCGTATGTGCATAATCTACTATTGCAGTCACATTACCTTCAGAAATAAAATATTGAAAACGTCCAGACACACTCTCTAGCTCACTTAAAAGCTGTAATGCTTCCATTTGATCTAGTCCCAAAAGTTCTGCTGTTGCAAAAATGGCTAAGAGGTTATATGCGTTAAAAGAACCAATAAGCTTTACCCAAACTTCTTGATCTTGCACCTTGAGCAATAATCCCGATAATTGATTTTCTAGGATTTGCGCTCTATAATCTGCATATGATTTTAAAGCGTAGGTTACTCTTTTTGCTTTTGTATTCTGAACCATAACAGGTCCATTTTTATCATCGTTATTTACAAGCGCAAAAGCCGTTTTAGGCAACTCGTCAAAAAACTTTTTCTTAACATCTCTGTACTCTGCAAATGTCTCGTGGTAGTCCAGATGGTCGTGAGATAAATTCGTAAAAATCCCTCCTTCAAAATGTAAACCTTCTGTACGCTTTTGGTGAATACCGTGAGAGCTCACCTCCATAAAACAATACTCAACCCCAGCAGCACTCATCTCTGCGAGATACTTATTAATAGTAAGACTATCTGGTGTAGTATGCGTTGCCTTATGCTCTGTTGCATCTACCATAATCTTCACAGTAGATAATAACCCAGTTTTATATCCAGCCTTCTTAAAAAGTTGATATAACAGGCTGGCGATAGTAGTCTTACCATTAGTACCTGTAATCCCTATAAGCTTCAGATTTGCAGATGGGTTTCCGTAGTAATTACTTGCTATTGTAGCGAGCGCACTAGAGGTGTCTTCTACTTTCACATAAGTGATACCATTTACAATTTGCTCCGGCATCTCCTCACAAATAATAGCTAGTGCTCCTTGCGCCACCGCTTTTTCTATATAGTCGTGGCCGTCACTCTGCGTACCACGTATCGCCACAAACACATCATTAAGAGATGCTTTACGCGAGTCAAAATGCACATCTGTGATAGCAATAGCCGTATTACCCACGACAGACTCCAAGGTTACTCTATATAATATGTCTTTAAGTAAAATCACGATAATTGCAGCGTAATGGTTTTATTCTTTTCTATTTTATCACCAGCCTTAATAGACTGGCTTTTTACTTTTCCGCTTCCGCGAAAATTTACTTTCAATCCTAAGTTTTCTAGCAATGCCACAGCATCCATACCTGGCATACCTTTTACATTTGGAATAGTCTTATGACTCTTATTTACGTTTGCATAATACTTCTGAAAATCATTTGTAATGCTAGAAGCATTATCTGCTGGCAATGCTATCTCATCTATCACTGGAGTGTCTGAGTAGATTTTTTGAGCAATTTCTTTAAAAACTGGAGCAGCAACGACATTACCATAAAATCCTAAAGATTTTTTAGGCTTATTAACTACTACAATGCACGAGTACTTAGGCTCATCTGCAGGAAAGTATCCTGCAAAAGAGGATATGTATCTGCCCGCTTCTATCCAGTATTCTGTTTGACAAGTACCCGTCTTGCCAGCCATAGAGAATTCCTTGCTGTAGATATTTCTTGCTGTACCACGCTCTACTGTTTTCTTCATCATCTCCTTAACAACGTTAATTGTTTCTTGAGATGCGATACGTGAGTTTATGACCTCTTTATCAAAAGTCTCTATAGTTTGATCCCACTCCTTTACCTCTTTGATAAAACGAGGTTTTACCATCTCACCATCATTTGCAATAGCATTATAAAATGTGAGTGTTTGTAATGGAGTAAGCTCTACGCCATAACCAAAGGCCATCCAAGGCAGCGTAGTTCCATACCAGTTTTTATCTCCTGGATACGGAAAATTAGGTTTTCCTTCTCCTTTTATCTCTAGACCTAACTGATCGTTGAGACCCATATTAAAAAGTCGTTTTACAAACTTTTCTGGATCTGAGGCATAGTTATCGTTTATCATTTTCGCGAAAGCGGTATTACTACTCAATTCAAACGCTTTTGCAGCAGTGATTTTACCATAACCACCACGCTTAGAATCTATAGCTGTACGATCATAAAATTTTACTCGTCCATTTTCTGTATCAAACACCGTACTTGAGTCAATCACCTTGTCTTCTAGCGCAGCCACCATAGACATCAATTTAAAAGTAGACCCAGGCTCGTGTGCCTCACCTACCGCATAATTGAGACGCTCGTAATATTTTCCTTCTTTAGTACGTCCTAAATTTGAGATGGCTTTAATCTCGCCAGTCTTAGTTTCCATAACTACCACACAACCGTGATCTGCTTGGTATTTTTCGAGACTCGTAAGCAAGGCATTGTGTGCAACATCTTGAATATTTACATCTATGGTAGATATTACATCATAACCATCGCGAGGCTCTACGACATTACCTATCCCTAAAGGTTTCCACTCACCTTTTGCAATCTTTTGCTTAAGACGGCGTCCTTCTTTACCTCTTAGATAATAACCATAAGCTCCTTCTAGGCCTACGCGCGTATAATACCCACTATCATCTTGACGCTCGTATCCTACTGTGCGCTCTGCCATTTTTTCTAATGGATGCTCACGCTCTGTATGCTCTTCTACAATGATCCCTCCTCTAAACTGGCCTTTGTTAAACAACGGCAACGACTTGATTTTTACATAATCTGCATAACCTAGCTTACGGGCAATAAATAAATAGCGGTTTTTTGTACTACGAGCTTTGCGCAGTCTATTTTCATAATATGACTGAGGCTTACCAAGCACCTCAGAGAGTCCTTTAGAAAGCGCTACAATGTTTTCATTAAAGTTATCCTTAGACGGTGCGAGTGCATCCCAGCGTATATCGTACTTAATTTGAGACGTAGCAAGTAGACTACCATCCTCTGCATAAAGATTACCACGCGTAGCTGGTATGGTAACCATCTTCTCGGTACTAGTAACAGCAAGCTCTCGATATGCCGCACCTTGAAATACCTGTATCGCCACAAGTTTATATGCAATAATAAGCGCTAGAAGAAACATACATCCAGCGACGAAATAAAGGCGGTTTAATATGTTCTTTTCTGATGTAGCCACTTTTAATCTCTTTCTTCTATTTTTACTTTAATTTTTTTTGGAGGTACATTAGATGGTTTTACCCCTCTTGCCTCAAGCGCCTTTGCGACACTACTACTTGTTTTTAATTTCCAGAGATTTACTCTAGAGTCTACAGCCTCACTGCGCAACTCTGCAACCTCATCTTTAAGATCTGCTATCTCGTGTACCTTCTCATCTGCCCTATGCGAACTAGCAATCATAATAAGCGCTAGCACAGATAAAAAAATGATCATTCTCCAGTTCTTAAAAGCATCTTCATCTACAAGAAACTTACCCTTAAGTATGTCATTTACTTTACTCATAAACACACTATACTTTTGCAGCTATTCTAAGCTTTGCACTACGAGCTCTGTTATTACTCTTTATTTCTTCTTTGGTAGGAACAATTAATCGGCCTACTTTTTTAAACGGCACTTCAAAATTGCCGTACATATCTTTTTCTGGCTCTCCTTCAAAAAGACCATTACGTATGTAACGCTTTACCAGTCTATCTTCAAGAGAGTGATAACTTATAAGACTTATTCTCCCACCCGGCTCAAGCAGCTGCTCTGTCTGGAGCAAAAACTCCTTAAGAACCTCTATCTCTTGATTTACCTCAATACGTATGGCTTGATAAATCTGTGCGAGTATTTTATGCTCTCTATGTTTTGGTAAAAAGGCCGCAAGCACTTTTTTAAGTTGCTCGCTTGTTTTTATAGGTGCATTACCTCTTGCCACAACAATTGCACTAGCAAGCTTAGGTGCATTGCGCAACTCTCCATACTGCCAGAACACTTGCCTTAGATCCTCCTCTGCATAATCATTAACTACGTTATAAGCAGAGAGATCATCCTTCTGGTTCATACGCATATCAAGATCACTTTCAAAACGCGTAGAAAAACCTCGCTCTGCAACATCAAACTGATGCGAACTCACACCAAAATCACCCAGAATACCATCTACCTTTTTATGACCGTGATAACGCAAGAAGCGCTTTATGAACCTAAAGTTTTCTGGTATGAGCACAAATCTGCTATCATCTGGCACATTTTGCGCTGCATCTGGATCTTGATCAAAACCATACAACTTACCATTCTCACCTAGCCTGCTCAAAATATCTCTAGAGTGACCTCCACCGCCAAATGTGACATCTACATAAACACCATCTGGCTTTATGTCAAGACCATCTACGGTCTCTTTTAATAAAACTGGGTTATGATAATCCATCTGGTATATCGCTATCTCCCATTACCTCCTCGGCTAGATCTGCAAAGTCTACTGCCGCCTCGTCAATGGCTTTTTCATATAAATCTTTATCCCAAATCTCAAGAATATTGAACGCGGCATTTACCACGATAGACTTCTCAAGCTTTGCAAAACTTCCCAAATCCTTAGACACAAGAATTCTCCCAGTACCATCTACCTCTACAGGCTTTACACCTGCATTAAAACGACGTATAAACTCATCGTTCTTTTTATTAAAACGATTAAGCTTATTCACTTTTGCGCTTAGCACATTCCACTCTGCAATAGGGTACAACTCAAGACACTTTTGAAACACAGCACGCTTAAGCACAAAACCATCTTGAAGGATGGGTGCCAGCTGCTTTTTAAACGCTTGAGGCAGCATAAGGCGGCCTTTGGCGTCTATTTTACATTCGTATGTTCCAATGAGATTAATCACTCGAGATGGGTTAGTTTTTATCTATTAACTCAAATATAGGGCAAATATTACCACTTTTTACCACATTCTACCACTTTGTTGATAAGTTGTACCACCACCCTATACTTGTTAACAATGGTTCATTACTTTAAATTGAGGTCTTTTACTAAAAAAAATCTTAGATATGTTGAGGCACGCTTTCGCGAAAGCGCACTAAAAACTCTCATAATGAACACTATATAACAGGATATAAACCCTATGAAGCAAAGTCAAAAAATGGTAACCAATCAAAACCGAAATAGCTATATTTGCTTGGATTGAAGACTAACCACATTTATGACACACGACTTAATTACTGAAGGAGATTTCACCTATCTAGAGAAAGGCGAAGGCACACCAATTATTATCTTACACGGGTTAATGGGTGGCTTAAGCAACTTTGATGCGGTGACTTCTCATTTTTCGGAAAATGGGTATAAGGTGGTCATTCCTGAGCTACCAGTTTATACAATGCCACTTCTTAAGACTGGAGTAAAATCTTTTGCTTCATACCTGAACGATTTTATAAAAATGAAAGGGTATAAAGAAGTAATATTATTAGGAAATTCTATGGGAGGTCACGTGGGCCTTTATCATACAAAGATGGCTCCAGAGACCGTAAAAGCACTGGTTATCACAGGAAGCTCTGGTCTTTATGAAAGCGCAATGGGTGAGAGCTACCCTAAGCGTGGCGACTATGAGTACATCAAGCAGAAGGCTCAAGGTGTTTTTTATAACCCAGAGTGTGCTACAAAAGAGATTGTAGATGAAGTTTATGATACCGTAAATGACCGTAACAAGCTTCTCAAAACACTTGCGATTGCAAAAAGTGCGATACGACACAATATGGCGCAAGATCTTCCAGAGATGAAAACACCTACGTGTATCATCTGGGGTAAGCAAGATGGTGTGACTCCACCAGAAGTTGCAGAGGATTTTAATAAACTCCTTCCAGACTCAGATCTTTTTTGGATAGATGAGTGTGGTCACGCAGCAATGATGGAAAAACCTAACGAGTTTAATGACATACTACTTAAGTGGCTCAAAGAAAGAGGCTTTTAATAACCTACTCTACAGTCTAAACCGTTTAAATTTATCCTCTCAGCTATTTGCAATTACCTCCACACTGTAATCGCTTTGCACTTTATTGTATTGTAATTCTTTAATGAGGGATTACATTGTTACTTTTGCATTATGAAAATAAAGTCTGCCACATTTGTAGTAAGTAATTCTGAGGTATCAAAATGCCCTAACACGCGCATACCAGAATATGCCTTTATAGGCCGCTCTAATGTAGGTAAGTCTTCACTTATAAATATGCTTACTAACCGTAAGAGTCTTGCCAAAACCTCTGGAAGACCAGGAAAAACGCAGCTTATTAATCACTTTTTAATAAACGAAAACTGGCACCTAGTAGATTTACCTGGTTATGGTTATGCTCGAGTATCAAAAAAAGATAAGAAGTATTTTCAAAAATTTATCACCGACTATTTTGAGCAACGCGAGCAAATGATCTCTGCATTTGTGCTGGTAGATTGCCGCCACGAGCCTCAAAAAATAGATATGGAGTTTATGGAGTATATGGGTGAGAAGGAAATCCCTTTTTCTATCATATTTACTAAGGCAGACAAGCTGCGACCACAAGCCCTAGAACGCAATATAGAAGAGTACAAACGCATTATGCTTGAGGGTGTATGGTGGGAGTTTCCTAACTACTTTGTGAGTAGCTCAAGCGATGGTACCGGGCAAGATGAAATTTTAAATTACATTGAGGAGATAAACAGCAATCTCAAAAATTAAAAAGACGCAACACCTCTTGCACTTCTTCAATTAAAGCTTCGGGCGTTTTCAACTCAGTAAGTCGCTCTTTTGAGATAGCTACCTCCAGACCGCTATCTATAGCAGCTAGCACCACAGGAAAATCATATTGCGGCAACCACTTAGACTTGTAGCGCTTTAAGAACTCATCTTTATGCAAAAACTGCATTGGGGTTTTTACGCTTTCGCGAAAGCGTAACCACTCTTTTTTTTCTGTAAAAGCTCCGTGGGTAAGATCACAAAGCTCACACTGGTAAGTTTCTGGACTCACCAGCTTATGAGCCGTATCTAGAATACCATTTATGGCGCCAGAGTTTGCATTGTATATAAATAGCAAACTCATATCTTTTACTTCTCCTTTAAGTTAAGGTGCTCTGCAAAGTAATCTGTAAAATCTTTCATCGTATCTGCCATTTTCTCATCATTTGTAGCACGTTTAAAAGAGTCTGTCATCCCTACAAGCACTTGATGAAAAAACTGCTGCATCTCATCTACTGGCATATCCTTGGTCCATAAATCTATACGTACAGTTTCTTTCTGGTTAGGATCCCACAGAGAGAGTAGCATCGCTTTTGCCTCCTCATTTGCCACTCCTCCATCACGAGCTGTCCACGCCATTTTTTCTGGCACACGATTTTCATCAAGCTCAATAGAAATTTTTATATCAGATTTTATGTTTTTTGCCATTTCTTAGGGTTTATATTTTGCGTTTGCAAAGATAGTTGTTGCATCTTGATTCAATAGCCCTTTAAGAGATATATCATTTTTAGACATATATGACGCAACAATCTCATAACCTATAAATCTCCCTATGCGCCCAGGCGTTTCATTATCAAAGGATAGATAAAACTTTGAGAAAGGAGCGGGATCTATAAAACGACTAAGCAATTTTTTATCTGTGTCATAAAGCAGTTCGTTTTTAATAAAGAACTCCCAGATATTTATCTCGTTTTCTTGTGCAAAAGTGAGCTCACTTTCTGTATACCCAAAGACCTCTTGAAGCGGTGTTTCTCCTAATAAGGTTTTCATTAGATACAGTTTCTTACCCTCATAAATCATTTCTGAAAGAAAATCTTGGGTACGTGGCTTACTTACTTTTTGATTTGCAAATGCTGCGGCGACATCTACTGCTATTTGCTCTTTTCTGAAGTTTTTACTTTGAAATTTAGGTATCCCTATATAAAAATGGTGGTCTGTACCTAGGTAGGTATCTAGACCTATAAGAAGAAGACTATCTGCCAGAACAACTTTATTTCTATAATCTACCTCAGAAGCTAGCGTTACCACCTTAGGCACAGTAGTCTCTGGAAAGTAATAAACTATATGACGAAATAGATTTTCTAACCCCTCCTCTTCCTGACTAAAATCTGGATATGCTTTTGCCAGCTCTTCATTAATTTCTAGCTGGATGGTATCTTTAAAGCGCTGCGCCCAGTACTCATCTGGATACTTTTTTGAGAACAAATAAGGAAACTCCCCTTTTAAATTATCTAGCCCATCAATTGTAGACTTTGCAAATAACTGGTCAAAGCGTCGCACCTCCATATCTAACTCAATAGCTTCTATAGCAGCCTCTTCTTTTGAAATTTCAGCGCAGCCAGTTACTAGACCTAGCATTACTAAAAGCACAAGCATTTTATTCATAGAGTTTGTATCTTTATAATTCATAACGCAGGTAATACAAAAAGTTGTATTGTATAGCGTTTACAAAGGTAAAAGTACCAATTTTATACACTCTAAAATAATCGCAAATGCAAACTGAAAAAGTAGTAGACCACATTGTAAACTGGCTAAAAGAATATGCAACAAATGCAAGAATGAATGGTTTTGTAGTGGGTATAAGTGGTGGTATAGATAGTGCACTTACCTCAACATTATGTGCAAAAACTGGACTGAGAGTACTTTGCGTAGAGATGCCTATACATCAAGATGAGCGCCAAGTTACCCGCGCAAAAGAGCATATAAAGCAACTTAAAGAACGATTTGCAAATGTTACTGACGTGGAGGTTAACCTTACCGACACCTTTGAGCAAATGAAAAAGGCTGTACCCGTAGCAGAGATGAGCGAACAACTTAATCTAAGCCTAGCAAATACGAGAGCTAGATTGCGTATGAGTACTTTGTATTACTTTGCAGGGTTACACAAATACCTTGTCGCTGGTACAGGTAACAAGGTAGAAGACTTTGGCGTAGGTTTTTATACTAAGTATGGTGATGGAGGTGTAGACTTGAGCCCTATTGCAGATTTAATGAAATCTGAAGTGTATGCCTGTGCTGCACAAGTAGGTGTGCCAGAGAGTATACAAAAAGCCGCTCCTACAGATGGATTATGGGGAGATGACCGCACAGACGAAGACCAAATAGGAGCTACATATGATCAATTAGAATGGGCTATGACACAAGATGAAGATAACAGCACTTCTGACAATTGGACAGATGAACAACACAGAGTGTTCAAGCTTTATAAAAAATTGAATACTGCAAATCTTCACAAAATGAACCCAATACCAGTCTGTGAAATACCCGTTAATCTTAAATAAATAGCATTTTAGCGAATTTTTTAACAAAAAAGTTAATAAAATTATCAATTAAGCTTACATTAGTGCTGCAAACAAACAAGTAAACCCCTCAATTTCTTGTTTCATTATTTGTTAAACAATAACTAATGAACAAAGTACTAATAGCAGATCATCACCCGATCACACGAAAGGGTATTTCCTCTATTCTGCAAGCCGAAGGTCAATATGACATCATAGGCTATGTAAAAGACGGAAATAACCTCCTGAACACCTTGACCACAACCGAGGTGGATATCCTCATTCTTGAAATCGATATCCCAAACCTAAACAGTATAACTGCTTTAAAAGCCATTAAAAGAGAGTTTCCCCATATTAAGATACTCGTTTTAAGCTGTCATCCCGAGGAGATGTACGCTCTAAGCGCTATCAAATATGGAGCCTCTGGATATGTCGCAAAAACAGCAGATGTAGAGCGTATTATAAACGCCATTACACAAGTTCAAAAAGGTGGTATATACCTTAATGAGGCTTTAAGCCAGCGACTTGTAAATGACGGTAACGCTACGCAAGGTTTAGCATATAAGTATAAAAAACTCTCAAGTAGAGAGATAGAAGTTCTCAACCTCTTATCTAATGGTAAGCGCAATAAAGAAATTGCTGCAGACCTAGATATTAACGAGAAAACTGTAAGTACTTATAAGATGCGATTACTCAAAAAACTAGAAGCACAAAATGTGGCAGAGCTCATAAAGCACGCACGTTTATTGCAGAGTAGTCATATCTAGACCGACAGCACTCGTCCCAGTTTATTACCTAGTAAGGTATTGAGCGATTGGTAATCAAGAATGTCTTTAATAATCTCCTGATTATTAGAGCTTCCTTGTGTCTTATCCATAAGCTCTTTTATCTTCTGGGTGATAAGGTATTTACGTAAACTAAGCACAGTTTCTGATACAAACTGAGCTATTGAGGTGTCTTTTTTACGCACGTACACCTCACGTGTATCCCAGCGGTGTAGCTCATACTTCTCATCATTAAGAATGATGTTAGAAATCTCGCTTGCTTCTTCTGGAGCGAGCTCATTGATAAAGTTTTGAATTTGAAAATTATCATTTAGATTCATTTGCTCCACTATTCTCACATACAAGACCTTAAAAAGGTCATTTGTAAATTCTACCTCATCATCTTGAAGGTCTAAATAGATTTTTTCAAAAACCCTAAGTTTATGAACCTCTGGCACTAGGCCTAGTGAGCCATCTTCATTTTCTTTGAGAACAAGATCTTCAAAATCTTCTTCTACCTGACCATATAAAAGCAATGACTCTATAAGCTTGCGCTCAAGCTCATATAACACATTAACTTTCTCAACAGCATTAGGCATCTCGTCTGGCACCACAGACATATACTCTGGTGGCGGTTGAGATTGATTAGCTCTATTTTGTTTTGCTGCCTCCTTTTTATCTTTCTTAAGTATTTGAGCAAGCGTATTATACAACACAGTCTCAGAGACCTCCATTATACGCGCACACTCTTGCACATAAATTTCTTGCTTTATGGCATCAGGTATTTTAGAAATACTCTCTACCATATCACGTACAGTATCTGCCTTTTTTACAGGATCACCAGCCGCTTCTTCTACAAGCAGGTTTGCTTTGTACTGTATAAAGTCTTTTGCATTTTCATCAAAAAAGGCGACGATTTCTTCTTTACTATGCTTTCGCGAAAATGAGTCTGGATCTTCCCCCTCAGGAAAAGAGCAAACCTTCACATTCATTCCCTGCTCGAGAATTAAATCAATCCCTCGTAGTGCTGCGCGCTGTCCCGCAGCATCACCATCAAAAAGAACCGTTATATTTTTAGTAAGTCTATTTATTAATCGTATTTGCTCTGGAGTAAGTGCCGTTCCAGAAGATGAGACTACATTCTCAATACCCGACTGAAACATCTGTATCACATCTGTATACCCTTCTACTAGGTAACAGTTATCCTCCTTTGCAATAGCTTGTTTTGCATAGTAAATACCATACAGCACTTTACTCTTATGGTAAATATCACTCTCCGGAGAGTTGAGATACTTTGCTGCTTTCTTACTACTATCTAATATTCTACCTCCAAAACCTAGCACACGACCACTCATAGAGTGTATAGGAAACATCACACGCCCTTTAAAACGGTCAAATTGCTTCTCCTCCTTAACTATAGAGAGTCCGGTTTTTTCTAAGTAATCTAGTTTGTAACCCTGACGTATTGCCTCACTCGTAAAAGCATCCCATTGATCTGGATTATACCCTAGCTGAAATTTTTCAATAGTCGCTGCAGTAAAACCGCGTTCTTTAAAATATGAAAGACCTATAGCCTTACCCTGCTCAGAGTTGAGCATCGTTTTATGGAAGTAATCACGAGCATACTCACTCACGAGATACATACTCTCACGCTCATTTGCAGCTTCCTTTTGCTCGTCTGTGCGCTCTGTTTCTTCTACCTCAATGTTGTATTTTTTGGCTAGGTATTTTATCGCTTCTGGATAGCTAAAATGCTCGTGTTCCATCAAAAATGAAACCGCCGAGCCTCCTTTACCAGTAGAAAAATCTTTCCAAATTTGCTTCACAGGACTCACCATAAAACTAGGCGTACGCTCGTCAGAAAATGGAGAGAGGCCTTTAAAATTAGATCCAGATTTTTTAAGATTTACAAAATCACCTATCACCTCCTCTACACGGGCGGTTTCAAAAACTTTGTCTATGGTTTCTTTTGATATCAAATCTAGATTGGCGTGATTATGTTACAATAACTTTTGGCAGCCTGCAAAAGTACTTCAAATTACAACAGTTTTCAATATAATACACAAGAGCGTTTCTATAAAATAGAATCACATATAAATAGAAATAGCCCAGACATTTTACATATCTGAGCTGCCTTCTTTCTTAATTCCGCTTTCGCGAAAGCGTTATAAAACACTTTTACAAAAACGGAATACTAGCTAAACATTATGTGTTACCAGTCCCAACGTAAGCCTAGAGAGACATTATTTACATCACCTAAGTCACTTGTGCTGAAAGCGGTGCTCAAGTCATACTTACCGTACAGGCTAAGGTCTTGCGATAGTCTTATGTAGCTACTCACCCCATACACAAAGTTATCACCACCAAAGTCTTGCTTCTCTTTTGTCTTGATGCGGTCTCCATTTATTTTATACTTCAATTTTTGTTGTGTCCCAAGTCGCACACCTACATAACCTCCTATACCCATTCTAAATTTACCAGACAGCCTGTAGCGCACATAGTCTTCTTCTTGCTCCTTTTTCCACCCGCCAAATTCTAGGTGCACAGGCACCACTAGGTTTGAGAAACGTAACTGGGACTTGTCTAACTCTTGTGGGAACTCCTCATAAGCAGCGACACCATCTGTGACTACGAGTCGCTCATTTTGTTTTGTAAACAGCTTGTTAGTTTGCAATGACACTCCATACTTGAGGTGAAGCGCGCCAGAGTTTTGAAACACTCTCGTTTTCCAGGCATAACCTAGTTCAAAAAAGCGCGATTTACCTATGGAGAACTCATCGCCAAAGTCGGCTCCATTTTCTACAATACCGTTGTTGAGACCAAAGGCAAATACAAGCTCGCTATAGGTACGTCTGTCATAGGTGACTTTTTTTGGCTTATTTGTATTTACAGCGATGCCTAATACTCTATTGCCATTCTCATCTGCACTACCAAAACCTATTTCTACAGAGGTAGGTTTTGAAGGTTCTATGCGTCCGGTTCTTTTTACCAGTGCGATTTGATTATCTATAATAGCTAGTTCGTTTTCTATATTGAGAGCAACTTCTTGTGCGGCATCCTTTTTTTGTTGTTCTGCCTGGGTGGCACTAATGTTTTGTTTTTCTCTTTGAGCATTTATAAACTGTATTCTCTGTTTGAGATTGCTTTTCCAGTTTTCTTTTACGTTCTCTTTTCGAGTTTCTAGGGTTGATACTTGGTCTACAATTTTTTGAGAGACCTCTTGTTGCGCTTCTTGCGCTTTTACGTTTTGGGCAAAGATTACCACTGTTGCCGCTAGGGCAATTTTAAAAATTGTGTTCATAATAGTTTGTGTTTTGTGCGCTCGATGATAGCGCGTTATTGATGAATTTTCTTAATTATCTTTATTTGCAACTGCCTCTACGGCTCTATTAAACTCTTTTTTGAGCGTGCGGAACATTCTGTCTTTAAAGGAGTCTGGATCCACCTCCGCCTCTACATCTAGCAGTAATTCGTTTGCGTCTACCACTCGTTCTGGCTGTAGATACACTGGTTGTTTATTAATATTTTGCTGGGCAGCTTTGAGTAGGTTTTCTACCTCATCATCTAGCAACTCTTCGCTTGTTTTTACTTCATCAGGATTTACATCTACAACAGCATTTATAGTAGATTTTATCGCTGCCTCTTTCATAATAGAAGTGGCTACAGCTTCTTCTACTTGTGAGTTTATAGTATTAGCATTGCTGTATGGGAGATACTTACTTTTAGTAGGATTTGTTCTTTTCTTCTTTGTAGCAGTATTGTTTTGGGGTGACGTAACAGATTTTTGTACTTCTACATTATTTGTTGTTGCATCTGTTAGTAAGATTTCACTAGGCATATCAATTGATTGTTCTGGTGCAATCTCATCTATCACATCTTCTGGTGGATTTTCTACATAAGGTGTTTGTTCATCTACCACACTCGTGTTGTAAATAAGTGCTGTGATAAACACGCCTGCAATAAAGCTTGCCGCGATACCCATCCATAAAACTATTTTACTTTTTTTCTTGCCCTGACTAGCATCTAGCTTGCCCTCTATACGATCCCAGGCAGATGCGGTAGGCTCGAGACGGCGTCTCTCTAGCTTATCTTTAAAATTATCCTCTAAGTTCATCTGTACCGTTATTTATTAATTCTTTTTTTACCGCTGCTTGTAACTGCTTTCTCGCTTTAAACAATTGGCTTTTTGAAGTGCTCTCACTAATTCCAAGTGCTTTTGCTATTTCTCTATGCTTATACCCCTCTATTGCATACATTACAAATACGACTCGATATCCTTCTGGCAGGTCGTCTATGAGTGATTGTATATGTGCCACTTCAAGATCTGTCTGTATGTTATTTATAGCATCATTATTTTCTACCACACCATCATCTGAGAAATATAGCTTCTTTATTGCTCTTAGGTATGAGATGCTTTCTCGCACCATAATCTTGCGTATCCACCCTTCAAAACTCCCGTTACCTCCGTAGGTGTCTAGCTTTGTAAATACTTTTAAGAAACCGTTGCACATAGCTTCTTCGGCTTGATGTACATCTTTTATATAACAACGACAGATGCTCAGCATTTTAGGCGAGTGCTCATCATAGAGTTTGCGCTGTGCACCTCTATTGCCTTTAATGGCTTTTTTTATGAGTTGTCGCTCGTTATTAAATTGTATGACTTTCATACTTGATGTTTGGGTTTCTATTTATAAAGACGCATCGTTTTTAAAAAAGGTTGCCTCAAGGCAAAAAAAAATCCAAATTTCTTCTCACATAGTGTAATTAGAAATTTGGATTTGTACATAAAGGTTTGTTTTCTAGCTTATCCTTTATACTTCATAGGTAAGTGAACTACCTTTTTTGTTTCAAAGAAATCTTCTTCAAAGAATGTGGGAAGATCATAAATAGTAGTGGTGGTATACTTTTTAAGTTCTTCTGTGAGGTCTCCTCCTTTTAGGTATAAAATTCCGTTTTTGAGTTCGTGGTTAGATTTTTTTGCAATGTGCCCGCGCACCCATCTTACAAATGTTTCCATTTGGGCTACCGCTCTAGACACAATAAAATCATACTGACCAGGTACATTTTCTACTCGGTCGTTTGTAGTTTTTACATTTGTGATACCTAGACCCTCTACCACCTCATTTACTACTTTTATCTTTTTACCTATACTATCTACAAGGTGAAAATTTACTTCTGGGTGTAGTATGGCAAGTGGTACTCCAGGAAAGCCTCCTCCCGTACCTACATCCATTATACTGGCACCAGGATTAAAGGTTTGAACTTTTGCTATACCTAGTGAATGCAGTACGTGACGTAGGTAAATCTCATCTATATCTTTACGACTTACTACATTGATTTTGAGATTCCAATCTTGATATAAATCTTTCAGTTTTGAGAACTGCTCAATCTGAGTATCTGTTAGATCTGGAAAATATTTTAATATGATATCCATTATTTAGTATATTAACGGTGTAAAAGTACCATAATACCCGCTATTATTTTAACGCAGGTTCATAGATGTAGCCTATATTATGCATTACTTTTACCAAGCTATTAAAAGAAGATTATTTTTTTTCGCGAAAGCGGAATCAAAAACCTCAACAACACTACAATAAAACAGTTATTGTAGCGCTATGAGAGTAATTATTACATTATGGAGACTACTATAAAATTTTCTCGCACGGACTCTGCAAAGTTTTTCAGAACTTTAAATAAACGTGTAAACAACTACTTTAAAGAGAATAATATAAAACGCACAGGTAACTGGAAATTGTACCTTAAGGCAATCATTATGTTTGCCATTTACTTAGTTCCTTACTTTTTATTTTTAACGCTAGATATGCCTACCTGGCTTCAGATTGTCCTTACCGTTGTTATGGGTGTGGGTATGGCTGGTATAGGGATGAATGTGATGCACGATGGTAATCACGGTTCATTTTCTAGTAAAAAATGGGTAAACAAATTAATGGGAAGCAGTATTTATATACTCGCTGGTAATGTTTATAACTGGCAAGTACAACACAACGTGCTTCACCACACGTATACTAACATACACGGTCACGATGAAGATATGGAAGCTGGTCGCGTGTTACGATTTTCAAAACACGGAAAATGGCACTGGGCACATAAGTTCCAGCATTACTACTCGGTGTTTTTATATGGTCTACTTACCTTTAACTGGGCACTTACTACAGATTTCTTCCAGATGAAACGTTATATGAAACGTAAATTATCTTACGGAAAACTACAGAGCCCTGTAAAGCAGTGGAGCACACTACTTATTACAAAAGCGATATACATCGCGATGTGGATTGTTATACCTCTTGTATTTATTGATCTTGCTTGGTGGAAAATTTTAATAGGCTTCTTTATTATGCACTATACGGCAGGTCTTATTTTGAGTATTATTTTCCAGCTTGCGCATATGGTAGAAGATGCACATATGCCGCTACCAGATGAGACAGGAACTATGAAAAATACTTGGGCAATACACCAGCTATTTACTACTGTAAACTTCTCAACTAAAAATAAGGTGATGAACTGGTTTTCTGGAGGATTAAACCACCAGGTGGAGCACCACATCTTCCCCCACATAAGCCACGTACACTATACTAAGATTAGTAAAATTGTAAAGGAGACAGCACAAGAGTTTAATTTACCTTACCACGAGTATAAAACTACTAGAAAGGCACTTATCGCTCACTTTAGTCACTTACGTGAGATGGGTATGAAACCTGCGATTTCTGCATAGAAGTGGTTAAATTTTTAAGAAAATATCAAACGCCAAATCCCATAAGGATTTGGCGTTTTTAGTTACCTTGCACTAAATCTTTTATCAACTAAATAAAGAATGCGCCTCGTATGAAGAATTTATCTACCCGCGTTACAAATATGGCAACCTCTGCAACTCTTGCAATGGCTGCAAAGGCTCGCGAATTAAGAGCAGAAGGAAAAGACATCATAGGTCTTAGTCTAGGAGAACCAGATTTTAATACTCCAGACTTTATTAAAGATGCTGCAATTCAAGCAGTAAATGATAATTACAATTCATACACACCGGTAGATGGTTATGTAGAGTTAAAAGAGGCGATTATCACAAAATTTAAGAGAGATAATAATCTAGATTACACCCTCCCACAAATTGTGGTTTCTACAGGTGCAAAGCAGTCACTTGCAAATATTGCTCTTGTATGTCTTGACCCAGGTGACGAGGTGATACTACCTTGCCCTTACTGGGTGAGTTACTCAGACATTGTAAAAATAGCCGAAGGTGTACCAGTAGAGGTAAAAACCTCAATAGATACAGATTTTAAAATGACACCAGAGCAGCTAGAAGCAGCTATCACGCCTAAGACAAAGATGCTTTGGTATAGCTCTCCTTGTAATCCATCTGGATCAATATACAGTAAAGAAGAGCTACGCGCTCTGGCAGATGTACTTGCAAAGCACCCTCAAATTATAGTAGTAAGTGACGAGATTTATGAGCACATTAATTATGTGGGAGATCACGCAAGTATGGCGCAGTTTCCAGATATGTATGACCGTACGGTAACTGTAAATGGTGTTTCAAAAGCATTTGCAATGACGGGATGGCGTGTAGGTTACATAGGAGGCCCAGAATATATTGCACGCGCTTGTAACAAGATGCAAGGACAGATTACTAGTGGTACAAACTGTATTGCACAACGTGCAGTAATTACGGCTCTTGAAGCTCCAGTAAGCAAAGTACAGTATATGATTGATGAGTTTAAAAGTCGTCGTACGCTAATACTGGACTTACTTAATGATATTGAAGGCTTTAAATGTAACGAGCCAGAAGGTGCGTTTTACGTATTTCCAAATATCTCACACTATTTTGGAAAAACGCTAGGAGGTCAAAAAATTGAAAACGCAACAGATTTTTCTCTTTACCTTCTTGAGGCGGCAAATGTTGCAACGGTTACTGGTGAAGCATTTGGAAACCCAGATTGTATACGTATATCTTATGCAGCGAGTGTAGACAACATTAAAGACGCAATGAAGCAGATTAAAGCTGCTGTTTCATAGACCTTATATATTACGCTTTCGCGAAAGCAAAACAAAACCCGCTAATCTCTTAGCGGGTTTTTCATTTATAACGAAGTTAATCCATATCGATTTTTCGTTTTTTATTAAGTGCAAATTCTTTTTTGAGATCTATACGCATCATTTTACTTCCATCTAGTTTTGGCACCATAACCATTTGCATCGCTGTAATTTCAAAAAAGGTAGTGTAGAGCGTCCCTCCCATTTTACCCTCACCCCAGTCTACAGCTGGTTGCACTGCTCCAGCCATCGTTTGCCCCACAGATTTTAAGGTGATGTCTTCTCCACTGCGTTCTAGCTCATCTACGCGTGAGTTTATAGATTGATATCGGTGGCAAGGAAAGCCACCTTCTTCTGGAGCATTTATCAAAAAATTTGTGGCTACTAGGGTGTTGCCCTCCATAGGTATGATATGTTTCTTGCCGTCTATCCACTCTACAATAACTGCATTACCGGTGGCATCACCTATTAAAAAATGACTCTGGTGCACGGCGAGTTTTTGCTCCTCTATCCAGGCAAGCGCTTCCTCTACTGTACTTGCGTTTGCCAGTAAGTCATCTCCTATATTACCTTTTGCCCAGCCATACCCTTCTGGCATTTTTTGTTCTGGCGTTACCGCTACGTCAAAAAATAATCCTGCGCTATTTATACCTCCCTGAGCAAAATTATCCCAGCCATACCATAATCTTGCTAGCTTTTTTGAAGTCGCTTTTTCTATCTGTATATAAGCATCGGTATCAAGCCAGAAGTCTTCATTATTTACGGCATAAATAGTACCCGTTTCTTTATCTACATAATACAAAATAGAACACGCATACATAGAACTAGCACAAGCAGCAATTAAACATAGCGTTAATAAACACTTTCTAGAGGTGTTGTTCAATTTCTTTGTCAATAGATGAATCATAATTTACAGCTTTAAGAACCTGACTTCCTTAAAGATGCAACAAAAATCACATACACACCAAATGTAACAAGCAAGTTATTACCTCATAATTTATGTACTTATAGGTATCTTAGTAGAGTAATTTTTAAAATGAGTAATCTCGCTTTCGCGAAAGCGTAAAAACCCACAAAAACCACGATCAGTAGTAAAATACTGTGAGAATTAATACGACTCGACTTATGAAAAAAACGCTACTTGCAGGAATGATGGCTCTAAGCCTTATAGCTTGTAAAAACGACGCTACCACAGAAACAACTACCACAGAAACAACTAGCACAGGAGATACATCTCTGGCATTTAACAATGTGCTAGATAACTATTATGAAGACGGCCTAAAGCTTAACCCGCTTAATGCGACAATGTCTGGTGATAATAGGTATAATGATAAATTTCCAGATGCATTATCTCAATCTCATAAGGATGCAGTAAGAACTTATTATACTTCTTACCGCGACTCTATACAGCAGTTTAACGACAGTGATCTTACAGACACAGAGAAGATGAGTAAGGAAGTATTGCTCTGGGATATTGCTATCAATCTAGAGGGTATGGAGTTTAAAAAAGACCTCACGCCTATTGACCAGATGTGGTCACCACATCTTATGTTTGGCCAGCTTGCAAGTGGAGCGAGTGCACAACCTTTTAACACTGTAAAAGATTACCGCAACTGGCAGCAGCGCGTAGATGAGTACCTAGTGTGGCTCAACAGCTCAGAAACAAATATGCGTAAGGGAATGACTGAAGGGTATGTACTTCCTAAATCACTTATTAAGAAAATCATCCCGCAAATGGATGCTATGACAGAGCCTACCATAGAGAATCACCTTTTTTATAAGCCTGTCGCAAATTTTCCTGATGGAATAACCGAAGAAGACCAGAATATCATACGCACAGATTATAAAAATATGATAGAAGGTAAAGTAATCCCTGCTTATGCAAAGATGCGTGACTTCTTACAAAATGAATACTTAGCGGCTGGGCGCGATAGCTCTGGTTATAGTGATTTACCACAAGGAAGTGAGTATTATGACTATGCCATAAAATTATATACCACTACCACAATGAGCGCAGACGAGATACACCAGCTTGGACTAAGTGAGGTAGCCCGTATACGCAAGGAGATGGAAAAAGTAAAGGAGCAAGTAGGTTTTAAAGGAGATCTTAAAGCATTTTTTGACGATGTACGTACTAACAAAAAGCTAATGCCGTACAGTACTCCAGAAGAGATTATTGCAAACTTTAATGCAATGCACGAGACTATAAAGCCGCAGGTAGACCAGCTCTTTAGCCTACAGCCTAAAACAGCTTTTGAAGTAAGACAGACAGAAGCTTTCCGTGAAAAATCTGCAAGTGCAGAGTATAACCCAGGATCGCTAGATGGTACTCGACCAGGTATTTTCTACACACCTATACCAGACGCAACTACCTATAATGTATATTCAGACGAGTCTTTATTTTTACACGAGGCTATACCAGGTCACCACTTCCAAGTGTCACTTACGCAAGAAAGTGAGACACTACCACAGTTTAGAAAAACTTTATGGTACAGTGCTTACGGCGAGGGCTGGGCACTATACACAGAGTCGCTTGGTAAAGAATTGGGACTTTATATAGACCCATACCAATATTTTGGAACACTAGGAGCCGAAATGCACCGAGCAGTTAGGCTTGTAGTAGATACAGGAATCCACACCAAAGGATGGAGCCGTGAGAAAGCAATCGCATATTGTCTAGAAAATGAAGCCGAAAGTGAAGCAGGTATTACATCAGAAATTGAGCGCTATATGGCAAATCCGGGACAAGCGCTTTCTTATAAAATAGGCCAACTTAAGATTAGAGAACTTAGAGAAAAAGCAACTCAGGAGCTTGGTGATAAATTTGACATACGAGATTTTCACAAAGAAGTACTCGAGACAGGATGTATTCCTCTTGCGCTACTTGAGGAAAAAATTAATGGTTGGATAGAAGAAAGTAAATAATACCGTTTTCACGCAAGTGAAGTTTATACTAAGCTTGCCGAAGTGCGAAAGCAAAACATTATGAATAAAAAAATAGTATTACTAGGCTCAGGAGAACTAGGAAAGGAATTTGTAATAGCTGCACAACGTCTAGGTCAGACCGTAATTGCTGTAGATAGTTATGATAATGCCCCTGCTATGCAAGTAGCAGATGGTCGCGAAGTAATTAATATGCTAGATGGGAAGGCACTAGATGCGCTTGTAGCAAAACATAGCCCAGACTATATAGTACCAGAAATAGAAGCTATAAGAACAGAGCGATTATATGATTATGAAAAACAAGGAATCACTGTAATACCTAGTGCAAAAGCAGCAAATTTTACAATGAATCGCAAATCTATACGCGATCTTGCTGCAAAAGACCTTGGCTTAAAAACTGCAAATTATCGCTATGCAACCTCTGCTCAAGAGCTCCAAAAAGCGGTTAAAGAAGTAGGCATTCCTTGCGTGGTGAAACCACTAATGTCTTCTAGCGGAAAAGGACAGTCTACCATTAAAACACCAGACGACATACAACGAGCGTGGGACTACTCTCAAGAAGGCTCTCGAGGTGATGTTGCAGAGGTTATTGTAGAGGCTTTTGTAAACTTTAATTATGAGATCACCCTACTCACGCTTACACAACACGACGGCAACACTTTGTTTTGTCCTCCTATAGGTCACCGTCAAGAACGTGGCGATTATCAAGAAAGCTGGCAACCCGCCGCAATGCAAGAAGATCATCTTAAAACCGCTCAAGATATGGCGGCTCAAGTTACTGCAGCGCTAGGCGGTGCTGGTATCTGGGGCGTAGAATTTTTTATAGGAAATGATGGCGTTTACTTTTCTGAGCTTTCTCCACGCCCACACGATACAGGTATGGTAACGCTTGCAAACACGCAAAATTATAATGAGTTTGAGCTACACTTAAGAGCTGTTTTAGGACTTCCTATAAAAGAAATTACTCAAGAACGTATAGGTGCGAGTGCAGTTATACTAGCTACGGCTCACTCAGAAAATCCAGGTTTTACTGGCATTAATACCTTGGCTACTGCGCCAAAAAGCGATTTCAGACTTTTTGGAAAACCTACTTCTCGTCCATACAGACGTATGGGGGTTGTAGTAACCTATGATGATCTTAATGGAGATATTACAGAGGTAGTATCGAGAGCAAAAGAGCTAGCTGCCAAAGTTAAAACTACTTAAATATTAATGTATGACAAAAACAGAATTATTTTTAGAATTAGCACAACCTAATGAAAAAGGTGTTAGCAGATGGGTTTATACGTCAGAATTTAAGAATACATATGCAGCACTTAAACTAGGTAATGGAGGGAGCTGGTGCCGAAAGAGCTCAAAACTTGCGAAGAACTATTTAATAGAGTTTAATAAAAATCTTTCTCCTGGCAACTCCATTGATGCAATTAGAACAACTGGCATAAATAATACTATCAGCTTCAACCAGAATATTAGACAAGATATTAAAACGCATTACAAGGATAAAAAATGCGTTATGTTAGGTATTTCTGGAAACTCAGAGAATACTATCATTGAGATTGATCATAAAGATGGAAGAAAAAATGACGCTCGTGTATCAAATTTACAAACACAAAAAATAGAAGATTTTCAGCCACTTACCAAAGCTGCAAATGACGCAAAAAGACAAATTTGTAAGAAATGTGCTGAAACAAATTTAAGATGGAGTGCAAAAAACATTAAAGGAAATCCATATGATTTCTATGAAGGAACAAAAAAATATACAGAGGAACTAGGTTGTAAAGGTTGCTACCAATTTGACCCGGTGAAATACAGATTGAAAAGTATAGAATTGATTAGCAAGGAGGCTGCTGAGTATGTTTCAAAAAAACTGATGAACAATTAAGAATGAATTATATAGGATCAAAATTAAAGCTGTCTCAATTCATAAAAGAAACTATTAAAAAAACAGTAGATTATAACACAACGGATACGGTATTTTGTGACTTATTCGCTGGTACTGGAACAGTAGGTAGGTTATTTAAAAATGATGTAAAAAAGGTTATTTCAAACGATATTGAGTACTATGCATATATATTAAATAAAAACTACGTCGAGAATAATTCGTCAATTCCAAACTATACTGAATATTTTGATTTTTTAAATAATCTCGAACCAATTACAACAGGATTTATATATAACAACTACTGTGCGGGAGGACACGGAGAAAGGCTTTACTTTTCCGATCATAATGGACAAATGTTGGATGCTATACGCCAACAAATTGAACTTTGGCATCTAAATAAGGAAATTACTGAAAAGACGTATATTTTTTTGCTAGCAAGCTTAATTGAAAGTATGGATAAAGTTGCTAACACAGCTTCAGTATATGGAGCATATCTTAAGAAGCTAAAAAAATCAGCTAAAAAAGATATTGTTATTAGTCCTGCCTTTTTTGAAATTACCAGCGGAAAACACAAGGCTTACAATTCTGATAGTAATGTTTTAATTAAAAAAATCAGTGGTGACATACTATACTTAGATCCTCCTTACAATACCAGACAATACGGTTCTAACTATCACCTTCTTAATACAATATCCAAATTTGACAAGTTTGAGCCAAAGGGAAAGACAGGTTTAAGAGAATACAATAGGTCAAAATACTGTAGTAAGAGAACTGTGCTTAAAGAATTTGAAGAATTAATTGCGAATGCCAAATTTAAAAATATTTTTTTAAGCTACAATAATGAAGGTTTAATGTCATTAGATCAAATAGGGGACATTATGAGCAAGTATGGTCAATACAATGTGATATCGACTGATTACCAAAGATTCAAGGCTGACAACAAGAGAACTAATAAATCTAACAAAACCACTGAATATATTCATATTCTAGAAAAAAGATTAGCTTCCTCTTTTTAGCGAATTAAATACTTTTCTAGTCTCTTATAAGTGGCAATGTACTGCAGCGCAGCAAGCCTTCTTGCTTTGCTATCTCTGCATAAGGAACCTCTTCTACAGTGATATCTTGATCGCGTAGCCAAGTGTTTAATCTGGTAAAATTGCGTTCAGAAATTACTACCTCTGGAGAAATACTAAAGATATTAGAATTCATATTAAACATCTCCTGAGAGGTGATTTCAAAGATATTTTCTTTCCCGTAAAAGTTTACCAGCCACTCGTATTCCTTTTCTTGTAAAAAACCATTTTTATGAAGTATAGCTTTACCATTCCCCACTGGCTGAAAACAGCAATCTAAATGTAAGGCATTATTATAAGGATCTGTATTAGACTTTCTAAGGTCAAAAGACATTACCTTCTTGCGAGGAAACAAATCTTGTATCATACCTACCGCAAGCATATTAGTACGCGCAATGATATAATCTGGATAATCATCACCTCTATATGTACCTATAAAAATATGATCATCTGCCAGCATCACATCTCCTCCCTCAATGTGCGCCTCTTCTGGTAATCTAAAAACGTGTGTAGACGGCACTTGTCTTATCACGTGCTCAATGGCTTCTATCTCTTCTTCTCTGTCTGGTAATATATTAGATTTAAAGAATTTATCATCTATAACAAATCCTATATCACGTGTAAAGATCTGATTTAGGTTCTCTATAATTTGCGGTCTGTAAACCTCTACATCGTACTTTTTAAAGACTGCTGCCACGGCTTCCATCTCTGGAACCATATCTTTCTCTAGAGGATACGTTCCTTCTCTTAAATGTAGCGCAGATTTTGGATCATAGGCTTCCTCAAGTTTTGGAGTAGGTCCATTACTTTCGGCAGTACCTAAGATTACGGCTCTAAGCCTTGAAGTTTCGTTCTTTACGTTTAGTTTAAGCATAAGGTAAAGATAACTCAGTTTTGCTAAAAAAAGAATGCCAATCTATATGAAATTTATCATATACGCAGTGCATCGTGATTTTTACGCTTTCGCGAAAGCTTACTTAATAGGTATCCACACTTCTTCTTGAGATTGTGGATTATTTGGGCCTAGGTAGTCCTCTGGCATAAATTCATAATGTGGTCTATCATCTAATTGATACCCAGAATTTGGTAACCACTGACTGTAGATATATTGAGCAAATGCTCCAAAATCACGTGTGGTTCCTTTGTATGGAAAAACTACCCATTTACCTTTTGGGATTTTTAATACTTCTAATTGATTTGGAATGTCATTTTCGGTTGTTACAGCTACTGCGGCCCATTTTACAAACTTAGTTTCTGGTGTAAATGGAGTAGTCATAAAATCATCTGCATAGCATTGCACACTATAACTCCCTCTATTAGACTTATTAAGAATAGTCCTCCTTAGCGGTCCAAAGGCTTGCCATAACTGCATTGTAGTATTATGAGCTAGAGACATTGTAGCCTGTAAACCTACAAGGATAAGTTCAGGTTGCTCTACGATAACTGGTGATGGGTGCTTGGTATCTTTCACGAAAGTGAATTTACAATTTTTTAAATAGGTACGTTATTGCTTTTAAGGCATAAAAAAAGAGCAAGCTAAACGCTTGCTCTTTTTTTATGTACTACTGAGTTTTTATCTCTCAGAAACTTCTTTAAAAGCTCTTAAGTTCTCACCAGTATAAACCTGACGTGGACGACCTATAGGTTCTTTGTTAAGACGCATTTCTCTCCATTGTGCGATCCATCCTGGAAGACGACCTAATGCAAACATAACCGTAAACATCTCTACTGGAATGTCTAGAGCTCTGTAAATAATACCTGAGTAAAAATCTACATTAGGATATAATTTACGATCTACAAAATATGGATCTTCTAGCGCTTCTTTTTCAAGACCTTTTGCAATATCAAGAACTGGATCTTGTATACCTAGTTGACCAAGAACCTCGTCTGCAGCTACTTTTATGATTTTTGCACGTGGATCGAAGTTTTTATAAACTCTGTGTCCAAAGCCCATAAGACGGAAAGGATCTTGCTTATCCTTTGCCTTTGCCATATATTTTTTAGTGTCACCACCATCATTCTTTATTGCCTCAAGCATTTCTATAACTGCTTGGTTTGCTCCACCGTGTAAAGGACCCCATAATGCCGAGATACCTGCAGAGATAGAAGCAAATAGACCAGCGTGAGATGATCCTACAATACGCACTGTAGATGTAGAACAGTTTTGCTCGTGGTCTGCGTGTAAAATTAATAACTTATCTATAGCAGCGATTATCTCTTTATCTACGGTATAAGCTTCATTAGGCTTTGAGAACATCATTTTATGGAAGTTCTCTACATACCCTAGTGAGTTATCTCCGTAATCTAACGGTTGACTTTTCTTTTTACGCATTGCCCAGGCAGCTAGCACAGGAAACTTTGCTAGCAGCTTTACGATTGCGTTATACATTTCTTCTTCAGAATCTACATTTACTGTAGAAGGATTAAATGCAATAAGTGCAGATGTAAGAGCACTTAATACTCCCATAGGGTGAGCAGACTTAGGAAAACCATCTAAGATTTTCTTCATATCCTCATCTACGTGAGACTCAGACTTAATATCTGCATCAAATTTTGCAAGTTGCTCCTTTGTAGGTAATTCTCCAAAAATTAAAAGATATGCAGTTTCAAGAAAGTCTGCTTTTTCGGCAAGTTCTTCTATTGAGTATCCTCTATATCTAAGAATACCTTTTTCTCCATCAAGGAAAGTAATAGCACTCTGGCAAGACCCTGTATTTTTATAACCTGGGTCAATAGTCGTTATACCTCCAGTAGCACCTCTAAGTGCTTTAATATCTATTGCCTGCTCTTGCTCTGTCCCTGTAATGATAGGAAACTCGTAGCTCTTTCCGTCTATTGTTAAAGTTGCTTTATCTGCCATCTATGCCTGAAAAAATTTATTTTTACTTAGTTTATTTTGGAAGGCTAAATTACAAAAAAGAAGTCGTTTTATTTAACATAATACGCCGCTAGATGGTTAATAAAATGTAAAAATATCGGTCTTTTGACCTTTCTATTACTTACCGCGTAAATAAATAGATGGAGATGTATAATTATCTTAAGATAGTACTGTGCGATAACTCTCTCAAATCATAGCTAAACCCTCAAATTTAAAATAAAGATTTAATGCTTAGATACAGTTTTTTAAAAAGAGCGAGCGTGCAGCAAAAGGGCCTCACTGCCCGCTCTTTACCCAACTTAAAAAATTATATACCTGTTTATTCACTAACGTGGTATCAACAATTGTGGGCAAACTATTAAGGTGTTACTTCTTGAATTTTAACTACCTAATGAAAGTCTAAAGATAACCTTATAGCGGTTACCTCATCTTTACGTCGGCAATTTACGTTCTTTTTATCGATGCACAAGTATTTTTGTGTAAGTTTATTCTTTCTTTTTTAAAAAACTTGTATTTTATTAACATTCTACTTGTAAAAAATAATAAAATTTTTATTTTTTACTTAAACTGACTCCTATATGCCAGTAAACCAGACTCAAAAATAAAAATAGTCTCATAAAAAAAACCCTCTCAGAGAGAGGGTTTCAAAAAATATAGTTTTACTTCTATTTAATTTTAAAAGCATTCATTGCCGGAAAGTAAGCAGTATCTGCAAGCATTTCTTCTATACGAATAAGTTGATTATACTTTGCCATACGGTCTGACCTAGAAGCCGAACCAGTTTTGATCTGTCCCGTATTAAGTGCTACTGCGAGATCTGCAATAGTATTATCTTCGGTTTCACCAGACCTATGCGACATTACTGATGTATATCCAGCATTGTGAGCCATATTTACGGCTGCAATAGTTTCTGTAAGAGTCCCTATTTGATTTACCTTAATAAGAATTGAGTTTGCAATACCTTCATTAATACCTCGAGAGAGTCTCTCTACGTTAGTAACAAATAAATCATCTCCTACAAGCTGCACTTTATCACCCACCTTATCGGTTAAGTATTTCCAGCCTTCCCAGTCATTTTCATCCATACCATCTTCTATTGAGATAATAGGATACTTATCTGCTAGTTCTGCTAGATAATCTGCTTGCTCCTCACTAGTGCGTATTTTACCTCCTTCTCCTTCAAATTTTGCATAGTTATATTTACCATCTACATAAAACTCTGCAGCAGCACAGTCTAAGGCAATCATTATCTCATCACCCCAAGAATAACCAGCTTTTTCTACAGCAAGTTTTACACTATCAAGTGCATCTTCTGTACCGTCAAGTGCAGGCGCAAATCCTCCCTCATCTCCTACAGCTGTACTTAAATTTCTGTCGTGCAATACTTTTTTAAGATTATGAAATATTTCTGTACCCATCTGTAAGGCGTGACTAAAGCTCTCTGCTTTTACAGGCATTACCATAAACTCTTGAAAGGCAATAGGTGCATCACTATGAGAACCTCCATTTATAATATTCATCATAGGTACTGGAAGTGTGTTTGCACTAACTCCACCTATATATCTATATAATGGCATATTAAGCTCGGCTGCTGCGGCTTTTGCGCAGGCTAATGAAACTCCTAATATAGCGTTTGCTCCTAATTTCGACTTGTTAGGAGTGCCATCTAGTTCAATCATTAACTCATCTATGGCATTTTGTTCAAAAACTGAAACACCTAAGAGTTCTGGAGCGATAAGGGTGTTTACATTTTCTACCGCTTTCTTAACACCTTTACCCATAAAATCTGTACCACCATCACGCAACTCAACAGCTTCGTGCTCACCTGTAGATGCTCCAGAAGGTACTGCTGCTCTACCCATAGCGCCCAGTTCTGTAAATACATCTACCTCTACTGTAGGGTTACCTCTTGAATCAAATATTTGTCTTGCGTGAATTTCTATGATAATGCTCATTTTCTTAGTTGTTTTGTTAGTTACGTAAAAATACGATTTTGACCTTAATTTCTATAAATTGATAGGTTATTGTCGCGATAACGTTTTCGCGTAAGCGTTATAAAAAAAATCCCTGCCATAATGGAAGGGATTAAATTTTTATGCTGTTACGCTTTTTATATTTTCTATAAACTGATCAAATAGATAGGTAGCGTCATTAGGTCCTGGGCTTGCTTCTGGATGATATTGTACTGAGAAACAATTCTTATTCTTCATTTTAATCCCAGCAACACTATGATCATTAAGGTGAACGTGTGTTATCTCTACCTCTGGATGTGCTTCTGTCTCTTCCCTATTAATAGAGAAACCGTGATTTTGAGAGGTTATCTCTCCTTTACCTGTAATCAAATTCTTAATAGGGTGGTTAATACCGCGATGCCCATTATGCATTTTATATGTTGAAATCCCATTTGCAAGGGCAATTACTTGATGGCCGAGACATATCCCGAAAAGAGGCTCATCATCTGCAATGATATCCTTTGCGACCTGAATGGCATTTACGAGCGGTTCTGGATCACCAGGGCCATTTGATAGAAAATATCCATCTGGATTCCAAGATTTCATTTCTTGGTATGTTGTATCATAAGGAAAAACCTTTACATAAGCTCCACGCTTTGCAAGGTTACGTAAGATGTTGCGCTTAATTCCAATATCAAGGACTGCAATTTTAACCTCCGCATCTTCTTCTCCAAAGTAGTATGGCTCCTTTGTAGACACTTTTGATGCTAGTTCAAGTCCTTTCATATCGGGAACTTCGGCTAGCTTTGCCTTAAGCGCTTCTATATTTTCTACATCTGTAGTAATTAAAGCATTCATAGATCCATTATCACGTATGTGTGCTACTAGGGCTCTAGTATCAACATCAGAAATAGCAAACAAATCACTCTTATCTAAAAACTGCTCTAGAGACTCCTGAGCATCTTTGCGAGAATAATTATAACTAAAGTTTCTACATATAAGACCTGATATTTTTACTTTATCAGACTCTGTCTCAACATCTGTAGCTCCGTAGTTACCTATGTGAGCATTTGCAGTTACCATTAATTGCCCAAAATATGAAGGATCTGTAAAGATCTCTTGATATCCCGTCATACCGGTATTAAAACAAACTTCTCCATATGAAGTTGCTTCTTTATCTCCAACGGCTTTACCGTGAAATATAGTCCCATCTGATAATAAAAGTAAGGCAGGTCTTCTAGATTGATATTTCATTAAGAATTTATTTTATAAACTTTACAAAAATAGGTTAAAAAAAGGTTTTCAGAAAAGGACTTTATCCCATATCTAAACAAAAAAATGGGAGCCAAATAGCTCCCATAAATAATATTATAAACTCCCATAGTAACTGGCGATCTTTTCAAGGTCTTTCTCATCTCTAAAATTGAGATCATTTTTATCTGCATAGGCCTCAAGCATATCGGCTTTACTACCTGCAAGTTTTAGAAAGCTAGATTTTTTTAATTTAAACTTTTTAAAACTTCTACCCTTCTTCACATAGTAAGAGTCTTTCATAAGGTACTTGTCATTTTGTTGAGCAAGCATCGGGTTGGGGCTTCCTTCCTTAATATCGATTTTATAATCTTTATATATAGCAAAATCATCAGTTTCCGCTACAACCTCTACTAGACGGTAACCTCCCTCTACTGGAGAAAAGATGTTTTTATACGTCTTATTATTTACAACCATTTTCTCAATGTTTGTAAAATCAAAAGTAAATACTGAGTCTGTTCCTATCTTAGATTCAAAAACATTACGTCTGGCATTGAGATTAATATTATCACGCAAACGCAGCGTCATACCTCCCGTAGTTTGGATAATAGCCGTATTACGCCACGTTTCAAAAACGTGAACAGTACCGTCTATACGCCTTGCTGGATTAAAGACTATACTAGAACCTCCTACGCCAGCTCCATCTGGACCGAAAGAGGCAAGTGCTCCAAGTACATTGTTATTTGCATCTACTGCATCCTTTTGTGCATAAAGTGATGTTGCTAAAACACACATTACTACTATAGCTATTTTTTTCATTTTCTAATATTTTAATTTCAGTAACTAATAGGCAAACACTTTGCCAAACATTTAATTATACCGCCAAAAATAAAAAAAGGGATTTACCTTGCAGTAAATCCCGATACTAATTAACCTATTTTCATAAGGTTTACCGTTCTATTCTTCCTCATTAGAAGCAGTTTCTGTAACTGCAGGAGCAGCTTCAGCTTTCTTACCTCCACGACGAGTAGATTTCTTTTTGGCAGGTTTACCAGCGTTGTAAATCTCATTGTAATCTACAAGTTCGATCATTGCCATATCTGCGTTATCTCCAAGACGGTTACCCAACTTGATGATGCGAGTATAACCTCCTGGACGATCACCTACCTTTGCCGCAACATCTCTAAATAATTCTGTAACTGCATCCTTCTGACGAAGTTTTGCAAATACAATACGACGGTTGTGAGTCGTATCAGATTTTGATTTAGTGATCATAGGCTCTACAAATTGCTTAAGTGCTTTTGCCTTTGCAACTGTAGTGTTTATTCTTTTATGTTCAATTAAAGAGCAAGCCATATTTGCAAGCATAGATTTTCTATGTGCAGTCTTTCTCCCTAAGTGATTAAATTTCTTTCCGTGTCTCATTGTAATAATTATTTTTCCGCTTTCGCGAAAGCGCTGTTCTACTTAAAGTACAGCTACCTAGTCTTTATCTAATTTATATTTGGCTAGATCCATTCCGAAACTTAGTCCTTTTACATTTACTAACTCTTCAAGCTCAGTAAGTGATTTTTTACCAAAGTTTCTAAACTTCATCAAATCATTCTTGTTATAAGAAACAAGATCTCCTAAAGTTTCTACCTCTGCAGCCTTTAAACAATTAAGCGCACGTACAGATAAATCCATATCGATAAGCTTTGTTTTAAGTAACTGACGCATATGAAGAGATTCCTCATCATAAGTCTCAGTTTGTGCAATCTCATCTGCCTCTAGAGTGATACGCTCATCAGAGAATAACATAAAGTGGTGGATAAGTGTTTTTGCAGCTTCAGTAAGTGCTTCTTTAGGGTGGATTGAACCATCTGTAATTATCTCAAAAACTAATTTTTCGTAATCAGTCTTTTGCTCAACACGGTAATTTTCTATACTGTATTTTACATTACGGATAGGTGTATAAATAGAATCTGTAAATATAGTTCCTAATGGAGCATTAGATTTCTTATTCTCCTCTGCAGGAACGTACCCACGTCCTTTCTCTATAGTGATTTCCATATTAAGGTTCACTTTCTTATCCATATTTGCTATAACCATATCTGGGTTAAGCACTTGGAATCCTGAAATAAACTTTTGGAAATCTCCAGCTGTTAATTGATCAACACCTGATAAAGATATAGTTACAGTCTCATTATCTATCTCCTCTATCTGACGTTTGAAACGTACTTGTTTGAGGTTAAGTATAATTTCTGTAACATCTTCTACTACTCCAGCCAATGTTGAAAACTCGTGGTCTACACCTTCTATACGTACAGATGTAATTGCAAAACCTTCTAATGAAGATAATAATACACGACGTAAAGCGTTTCCTACTGTTAAACCATAACCTGGTTCTAAAGGTCTAAACTCAAATTTACCTTCAAAATCAGTAGAGTCAATCATAATGACTTTATCGGGCTTCTGGAAATTTAATATTGCCATATCGGTTTTCTAGCTTTAGTGGTTATTACTTAGAGTACAGCTCGACGATGAACTGTGTGTTGATGTTTTCAGGTATCTGAAGACGTTGTGGTACTGCCACAAATGTTCCCTCTTTCTTATCGTTGTTCCAAGTGATCCACTCAAAAACGTGACTTGCATTAGAAAGTGAGTTAGAAATTACTTCTAAAGATTTAGACTTTTCGCGTACAGCAATAACATCACCAGCTTTTACTTGATAAGAAGGGATATTTACAATGTTTCCATTTACAGTAATATGACGGTGTCCTACTAACTGACGTGCACCGCTTCTAGAAGGAGACATTCCCATTCTATAAACAACGTTGTCTAGACGACACTCACATAATTGTAAAAGAACTTCACCTGTAATTCCAGGAGCACGGTTTGCTCTGTCATACATATTTCTAAACTGACGCTCAAGTATACCGTAAGTATACTTTGCTTTTTGCTTCTCAGCTAGTTGTACAGCGTATTCAGATTTTTTTCCTCTACGTCTGTTGTTTCCGTGTTGCCCTGGAGGGTAATTTCTTTTTTCAAAAGATTTGTCTTCTCCGAAGATTGCCTCGCTAAATTTACGTGCGATCTTTGTTTTGGGACCAGTATATCTTGCCATTTTAAATGTGTGTTTTGAGGGTGGTTAGAAATTAAGGTCAATCCTTTGCAAACCGTTCTCCCTCGAGATATTAATTAAATAATTATTTATTAAACGCGACGTCTCTTTGGAGGACGACACCCGTTGTGTGGCATTGGAGTGATATCAATGATTTCTGTCACTTCAATTCCACTATTATGTACAGCACGTATAGCAGACTCACGCCCGTTACCTGGTCCTTTTACATAAACTTTTACTTTACGAAGGCCTGCCTCGTGAGCAACCTTTGCACAATCTTCTGCAGCAGTTTGAGCAGCATAAGGAGTGTTCTTTTTAGAACCTCTGAAGCCCATTTTACCAGCTGATGACCAAGAGATTACATCTCCTTTTTTGTTTGTTAACGATATGATGATGTTGTTAAAAGAAGCTGTTACGTGCGCCTCTCCTACTGATTCTACAACAACTTTACGTTTTTTTGCAGTTTGCTTTGCCATTATGCCTTATTATTTAGTTGCTTTCTTCTTGTTTGCAACTGTTTTACGCTTTCCTTTTCTCGTACGTGAGTTATTCTTTGTACGTTGTCCTCTTAATGGAAGACCTACACGGTGACGAATACCACGGTAACAACCGATGTCCATCAGACGTTTAATGTTCAAAGATACTTCAGAACGAAGTTCCCCTTCGATAGTAAATGTACCAACAGCATCACGAATACGACCTATCTCGTCATCATCCCAATCAGATACTTTCTTATCTTCTGATACATTTGCAGTAGCAAGTATTTCTTGTGCTCTACTTTTTCCTATTCCAAAGATGTACGTTAATGCAATTACACCTCTCTTTTGTTTTGGGATATCTATCCCTGCAATTCTAGCCATAACTATTAACCTTGTCTTTGTTTAAACCTAGGGTTCTTTTTGTTTATTACGTATAATCTGCCTTTGCGACGAACGATCTTGCAATCGGCACTTCTTTTCTTAATGGATGCTCTTACTTTCATATCCAGCTTTTTTCCGCTTAGTAGCGGTACGTTATACGAGCCTTTGACAAATCGTAAGGACTCATTTCTAATTTTACTTTATCCCCAGGTAATAATTTAATATAGTGCATACGCATCTTACCTGAGATATGCGCTGTCACAACGTGACCATTTTCTAGTTCTACACGAAACATTGCATTTGATAATGCTTCTATTATAGACCCATCTTGTTCTATTGCTGCTTGTTTTGCCATTATGCTACTGCTTTACGGTTTTTACCAGACTTCATAAGACCATCATAGTGCTTATTAAGTAGGTAAGAATTCACTTGTTGCATAGTATCTATTGCCACACCCACCATAATGAGTAGGGAAGTTCCTCCATAAAATAAAGCCCATCCCTGTTGCATACCTAATATATTAACCGCGATAGCAGGAAATATAGCGATAAGTGCTAAAAATATAGATCCAGGCAATGTAATCTGAGACATAATCCTATCTAAATACTCTGCTGTTTCAGATCCAGGACGAATTCCTGCAATGAAACCTCCACTACGCTTAAGATCCTCTGCCATTTTATTGGTAGGAACTGTAATCGCAGTATAAAAATATGTAAAGATAATAATCAAAAGTCCAAAAACTAAATTATACCAAAACCCAAATATATTATTTCCAAAATTAGTCTGTAACCAAGTACCTACCGATGTGTCAGCGAGGAAACTCGCTTCTCCAATAAGACCCGGTACAAACATAATAGCCTGTGCAAAAATTATTGGCATTACTCCAGAAGCATTTAATTTAAGAGGTAAAAAATTTCTAGCTCCAAACGCGTTCTTTTCATACTCACCAGTGGCAGTTCTTCTTGCATATGATACAGGAACTTGACGCACTGCCATAACCAATAGGATACAAAGAAGAATAATCACAAACCAAATTACTAATTCAATAAGGATCATTATTAATCCACCATTAGATTCAGTAACACGGGCAACCCACTCCTGTACAAATGATATAGGCATAGTTGCGATAATACCTACCATAATAAGTAATGATATACCGTTTCCTATTCCCTTATCTGTAATCTTTTCACCTAACCACATCGCAAATATACATCCTGTTACAAGGATAAGTACTGAAGAAATGTAGAATGTAGGTGTAAGACCCATTACAAAAGCAGTTGAAGGTACTCCTAGCGCAGGTAATGCAGCTAGGTACCCTGGTGCCTGTAATAAACAGATAGCGATAGTTAACCAACGCGTAATCTGATTAATCTTACGACGACCACTTTCTCCCTCCTTCTGTAGTTTTTGTAAATAAGGTATTGCAATACCCATTAACTGTACTACAATCGAAGCAGAAATGTAAGGCATAATACCTAATGCAAATACAGATGCGTTAGAAAAGGCACCTCCTGTAAACGCAGCCAAAAGCCCTAAAAGCCCTTGGTCTGTAGAAGCTTGAAGACCTCCCAATTGTGACGCATCTATACCTGGAAGTACAACTTGTGCACCAAAACGATATACGAGGAGAAGCGTAAGCGTAAGAATTATTCTATTCCTAAGCTCATCAATCTTCCAGATATTCTTTATTGTATCTATAAATTTCATCCTCTTATATCGATTATAAAGTTACAGCTTCACCACCAGCAGCCTCAACAGCAGCTTTTGCAGTTGCAGTAAATTTATGAGCAGTTACTTTGATTTTAGCTTTAAGCTCACCTCTACCTAAAATCTTTACTAAATCGTTTTTACCTACAAGACCAGCTTCAATAAGTGTATCTATAGAAACCTCTTCTGTAAGACGACCCGCGTCTACATATTCTTGTAACGTGTCAAGATTTACACCAGCATACTCCTTACGGTTTATGTTTGTAAATCCAAACTTAGGTACACGACGCTGAAGTGGCATTTGACCTCCTTCAAAACCGATTTTCTTACTATACCCAGAACGTGACTTCTGTCCTTTGTGTCCACGACCAGCTGTTCCACCGTTTCCAGTTGCCTGGCCACGTCCTTTACGACCGTCGTTTTTCTTAACAGCGCCTTTTGCAGGTCTTAAGTTATTTAACTCCATCTGTTATTTATATTAAGCTTCTTCTACAGAAACTAAGTGACTTACTTTATTTACCATACCAAGGATGTTAGGTGTGTTTTCGTGCACCTTTACCTGGCCTATTTTTCTCAATCCAAGAGATTCTAAAATTCTCTTCTGGTTCTGTGGGCGATTAATCGCGCTCTTCACCTTTGTTACTTTGATTTTTGCCATTGTTCCTTGATTTATCCTTTAAACACTTTATCAAGTGAGATTCCACGTTGCTTTGCAACTGTCTCTGCACTTCTTAATTGTAATAAAGCATCAAAAGTTGCTTTTACTACGTTGTGTGGGTTTGAAGATCCTTGATTCTTAGAAAGTACATCGTGTATACCTACAGATTCAAGTACGGCACGTATTGCACCACCTGCGATTACCCCTGTACCGGCTGCTGCTGGTAAAAGTAATACACGAGCTCCTCCAAATTTACCTTTCTGTTCGTGAGGGATAGTTGCTTTGTTTAGCGGTATACGCACTAGGTTTTTCTTAGCATCTTCCATAGCCTTTGCAATTGCAGATGCTACTTCTTTTGACTTTCCTAATCCGTGTCCTACAACACCATTCTCATCACCTACTACAACTATAGCAGAAAATCCAAAAGCTCTACCTCCTTTAGTTACCTTAGTAACACGCTGAACGCCTACTAGACGATCTTTTAAGTCTAAGCCACTTGGCTTTACTAACTCTACGTTTTTATAATCTTGATACATAACTTTATTAGAATTTAAGACCGCCTTCTCTTGCGCCCTCTGCTAGTTGTTTAATTCTTCCGTGGTAAAGGTAACCTCCTCTATCAAATACTACAGCCTCAACTCCAGATTTTGTAGCTTTTTCGGCGATTGCCTTACCTACAAGTTTTGCAGTTTCAGATTTGTTAGTCTTCGCAGCAGCGATATCCTTATCACGTGACGATGCAGCTGTAATAGTCTTCCCGTTAAGGTCGTCTATTAACTGTGCATAAATCTCTTTATTACTTCTAAATACACAGAGTCTTGGTCTCTCCGCAGATCCAGAAATAGTCTTACGAATTCTAAGGTGAATTCTATTTCTTTTTTCACTTTTTGATAATGCCATTTCTCTATGTATTATGCAGATTTACCTGCTTTTCTTCTTATTACCTCTCCTACAAACTTGATTCCTTTTCCTTTGTAAGGCTCAGGCTTACGGAAACCACGAATCTTTGCAGCGACAGCCCCTACTAGTTGCTTGTCGTGTGAAGTTAACTTCACTATAGGGTTCTTACCTTTTTCTGAGATTGTCTCAACTTTTACTTCTGGAGCTACATCTAAAACGATGTTGTGAGAGAAACCTACAGCAAGATCAAGTTTATTACCCTGATTACTTGCTCTGTATCCTACTCCTACTAACTCAAGTTGCTTTTCAAAACCTTTAGAAACTCCTTCTATCATATTTGCGATAAGAGCTCTATAAAGACCGTGCTTTGCACGTAGGTCTTTTTTATCTGATGCGCGCTCAAGAGTAATTACTCCCTCCTCGATTTTGATCTCAATACCAGAGTACTCTTGCGTAAGCTCGCCTAATTTTCCTTTTACTGTTACAATGTTATCAGCAAGAGTTACTGTAACTCCTTCTGGCACTGTAATTGGACTTTTACCTATTCTTGACATGTCTTTGTCTTTTTATCTGATTAGTAAACGTAACAAAGTACCTCTCCTCCAACATTATGTTGTTGCGCTTGCTTACCTGTCATAACTCCTTTAGAAGTAGAGACAATAGCAATACCTAAACCGTTTAAGATACGAGGTATCTCACTAGATGAAGAATATTTACGTAAACCAGGCTTACTGATTCTTTGGATATCCTTAATAACTGCTTCTTTAGTAATGCGATCATACTTCAAGGCAATCTTGATCGTATCCTGCGCTTTACCTTCTACAAATTTGTAGCTAAGGATGTAACCTTGGTCAAATAAGATTTTAGTCATCGCCTTCTTAAGGTTTGATGCTGGAATCTCGACCACTCTGTGATTTGCTGCCGATGCATTACGCACACGTGTCAGAAAATCTGCAATAGTATCTGTATTCATTTAATTATAGTTACGGTAGTGGTTTTCTCTATTTCCGCTTTCGCGAAAGCATAAAAAGAACCTTCTACCAATTTATACTCTTTAATCTACCAGCTTGCTTTCTTAACACCTGGTATCAACCCTTGGTTAGCCATCTGACGGAACATCACACGTGATATACCGAACTGACGCATATAACCTTTAGGACGACCTGTAAGTTTGCAACGATTGTGCTGACGTATAGGTGAAGCGTTCTTAGGTAGCTTTTGCAATCCTTCGTAATCTCCAGCTTCTTTTAAAGCTTTACGTTTTTCAGCATATTTTGCAACAGTTTTAGCACGCTTTACCTCACGGGCTTTCATTGATTCTTTAGCCATATCTTAGTTCTTTTTAAAAGGTAAACCTAGTTCTTTAAGCAACGATTTTGCTTCCTTATCAGTTTGAGCAGATGTTTGGAAAGTGATGTTCATACCATCTATTTTCTTAATTCTGTCAATGTTGATCTCTGGAAAAATGATTTGCTCAGTGATACCCATACTATAGTTACCACGTCCATCAAATCCTGTTGCATTGATACCGTTAAAGTCACGTACACGTGGTAATGCAGATGTTACAAGTCTATCTAAAAACTCATACATACGCTCTCCACGTAAAGTAACTTTTGCACCAATAGGCATTCCTTTACGTAATTTAAATGTTGCAACGTCCTTTTTAGACATTGTCGAGATAGCTCTTTGCCCTGTAATAAGAGTAAGCTCTTCTACAGCATTTTCAACTAACTTCTTATCTGCAACCGCAGCTCCAACACCACGAGATACTACAATCTTATTAAGACGAGGTACCTGCATAACGTTCTTATATCCAAACTCTTCTTGAAGGGCTGGCGTCACGCGGTCATTAAACTCTTGTTTTAGTCTTGGTACGTATCCCATCACTATAATATTTCGTTGTTAGACTTTGCAAAGCGTACCTTCTTACCATCTTCCATACGGTAACCTACTCTCGTAGTTTTACCATCCTTATCTAAAAGGGAAAGGTTAGATATTTGAAGTGGCGCTTCTTTTTCTTTTATTCCACCTTGAGGATTTGCGGCGCTAGGCTTTTCGTGCTTCTTCACCATATTAACACCCTCAACGATTGCTTTATTCTTCTCGATAAATACTTTTACGACTTTACCTTCAGATCCTTTATGATCTCCAGCAATAACCTTTACAGTATCTCCCGTTTTTATTTTAAGCTTTGTCATCTTCTTCTCTGTATTAAAGCACCTCTGGTGCTAATGATACAATCTTCATAAACTGTTTGTCACGAAGCTCTCTTGCTACTGGTCCAAATACACGAGTACCGCGCATCTCACCTTGAGCATTTAAAAGAACACAAGCATTATCATCAAAACGGATATAAGATCCATCTGGACGACGCACTTCTTTCTTAGTACGCACAACTACTGCTGTAGACACGGCACCTTTTTTAACCTGGCCATTAGGTGTTGCATCCTTTACAGATACAACAATCTTGTCTCCTACAGAAGCATATCTTCTCTTAGTACCTCCTAATACACGGATAGTCAAAACTTCTTTTGCTCCTGTATTGTCTGCTACTTTTAATCTTGATTCTTGCTGTAACATTACTTCGCTCTTTCAATGATTTCTACTAGTCTCCAAGTCTTAGATTTACTCATAGGACGTGTTTCCATTATCCTAACCGTATCTCCTTCGTTGCAGTCGTTTGTTTCGTCGTGTGCTACATACTTCTTCGTTTTTAAAACGAACTTACCATACATAGGGTGCTTTACTTTTTTAACTTCGGCAACAACGATAGATTTTTGCATCTTGTTACTAGTTACTACACCAACACGCTCTTTTCTTAAATTTCTTTTTTCCATCTTAAGCAGCGTTATTGTTCTCTTTTAGTTAATTCAGTTGCAATTCTAGCGACTGTACGTCTCATAGAACGCAATTGAATAGGATTGTCAAGTGGAGAGATAGCGTGAGCCATCTTAAGATCCATATAAGATCTCTTTGCTTTACCAAGCTCTTCTTGCAATTCTGCTGTAGATAATCCTTTTACCTCTGATTGTTTCATAGTACTCAAATTTATTCAGCTGAAAAATCTCTAGCTACGACATACTTAGTTCTCACTGGTAATTTCTGAGCCGCAAGACGTAATGCCTCTTTTGCAACTGGCTCAGGAATACCTCCTAATTCGAACATAATGCGTCCTGGTTTTACAACTGCTGCCCAATATTCTACAGCACCTTTACCTTTACCCATACGTACCTCTAGAGGTTTCTTTGTAATAGGCTTGTCCGGGAAGATCTTAATCCAAAGAGTTCCTTCCCTTTTCATATAACGTGTTGCTGCAATACGAGCTGCTTCTATTTGTCTCGCAGTTACAAAAGCTGAGTCTAATGATTTTATACCGAACTGGCCATTAGAAAGCGTGTGCCCTCTTTGTGCTAGTCCTTTCATACGACCCTTCTGCTGCTTGCGGAATTTTGTTTTTCTAGGCTGTAACATTTTTTACTGTCTTTTTAAAAAATTACTTTCTACGACGTGGTCCTCGGTTATCCTTACGACCTCCGCCACCTTTAGACTTACTGTTTTGAAGTCCAACTAAAGGAGAAAGCTCTCTCTTGCCATATACTTCACCTTTCATAATCCATACTTTAACACCCAGTCTACCGTAAGTAGTGTGAGCTTCAACTAAAGCATAATCTATGTCGGCTCTAAAAGTTGATAAAGGAATACGTCCATCTTTATAAGACTCTGTACGTGCCATCTCTGCACCGTTCAGACGTCCAGAAATCTGGATCTTAATACCCTCCGCATTCATACGCATTGCAGCCGCAATTGCCATCTTTATTGCACGACGGAAAGAAATTCTTCCTTCTATCTGACGAGCAACACTCTGACCTACTAGAAATGCATCTAGCTCTGGACGTTTGATTTCGTGGATATTAATTTGTACTTCTTTACCTGTGAGTTTCTTAAGCTCTTCTTTTAACTTGTCTACTTCCTGACCACCTTTCCCGATAATGATACCAGGTCTTGCAGTAGTAATAGTAACGGTTACAAGTTTAAGCGTACGCTCAATGATAACTCTTGACACACTAGCTTTACTTAAACGAGCGTGAATATAACGTCTAATCTTATCGTCTTCGGCAAGTTTATCACCGTAGTCATTACCTCCGTACCAGTTAGATTCCCATCCTCTGATTATTCCAAGGCGATTTCCGATTGGATTTGTCTTCTGTCCCATCTAATTAATTGCTTTGTGTGTTATCTTTTGCTCCAAGAACCACTGTTACGTGGTTAGAACGTTTTCTTATTCGGTGCGCGCGACCTTGTGGTGCTGGACGTAGTCTTTTTAACATTGTTCCAGAATCAACCTTGATCTCTTTAATAAAAAGATTTGCATCTTCGATACTTGAGTCTTCATTCTTTGCTTCCCAGTTTGCAACTGCAGAAAGAACTAATTTCTCAACTTTACGTGATGCTTCTTTATTACTAAATTTCAATAACTGAAGTGCTCTTTCCACTTGCGTTCCTCGTACCATATCTGCTACAAGACGCATTTTACGTGGAGAGGTAGGGCAGTTATTCAATTTCGCGAAAGCGATAGACTTGTTAGCCTCTTTGCGACGATTTGCCGCTTCTTTTTTACGAACTCCCATCTCCTGTTATCTTTTACCTTTATTTTTCTTATCAGCTCCGTGTCCTCTGTAAGAACGCGTAGGTGAAAATTCTCCTAGCTTATGACCTACCATATTCTCAGTAACATATACTGGTACAAACTGGCGACCATTATGTACTGCAATAGTTTGCCCCACAAAATCTGGAGTAATCATAGAAGCTCTAGACCAAGTCTTTATGACAGTCTTTTTATTGCCTTCTACGTTTGCAGCAACTTTCTTTTCTAACTTATAGTGAACGTAAGGTCCTTTTTTTAATGAACGTGCCATATCTTATTATTTCTTTCTACGTTCTACAATATACTTATTACTCGACTTCGTCTTAGAACGCGTTCTGAAACCTTTAGCAGGTACACCATTACGGTTTCTAGGGTGACCTCCAGAAGACTTACCTTCACCACCACCCATAGGGTGATCAACAGGGTTCATCACTACTGGACGTACACGTGGACGACGACCTAACCAACGGCTTCTACCAGCCTTACCAGATACAAGTAACTGATGATCACTGTTAGACACAGCTCCTATTGTAGCCATACACGTTGCAAGAATCAATCTTGTCTCACCTGAAGGTAACTTTACAGTTGCAAATTTACCATCACGAGCCATTAACTGAGCAAATGCTCCAGCCGAACGAGCCATAACAGCTCCCTGACCTGGACGTAACTCTATACAAGAGATTATAGTACCTAATGGAATATCTGAAAGTGGCATCGCATTACCAATCTCTGGCGCTACATTAGACCCAGAAACTAAGTTCTGACCTACCTGAAGACCGTTTTGAGCAATGATATACCTCTTTTCTCCATCTTGATAATTAAGAAGTGCAATAAACGCAGTTCTATTTGGATCATACTGGATAGACGCAACAGTTGCAGGAACTCCTTCTTTGTTACGTTTGAAATCGATAATACGGTAACGCTTCTTGTGACCTCCACCTACTTGGCGGATTGTCATTTTACCCGTATTGTTTCTACCACCTGAGCGTTTTTTCGGAGCCAAAAGGCTTTTTTCCGGCTTATCAGTTGTAATCTGGTCGAAACCATTTACAACTCTAAATCGCTGCCCAGGAGTGATAGGTTTTAATTTTCTTACTGACATTTTGTTGTCTTAAATGTTGTTATAAAAATCTATTGTATCACCTTCCGCCAGCTGTACAATTGCTTTCTTAATAGCATTTGTTTTACCAGAAAGAACACCAGACTTCGTATAACGAGACTTGCGATCCGGGCGGACATTCATTGTGCGAACTTTTTCAACTGAAACACCATAAGCAGCTTCTACCGCTTTCTTAATTTCAACCTTATTTGTTCTCATACTAACTTCAAAAGTATAGCGATTCATTTCCTCACTATCTTTTGTCGCTTTTTCTGTAATAACAGGTTTTATTAAAATACTCATCGTGTCTTATTTTGCTAAGTTTGCCTCAACACCTTCTAAAGAACCCTCTAAGAATACAACATTGTTTGCATTCATAATACCGTAAGTGCTTAATTCTGAGCTTTTTACGACTTTTGAGGCCTTTAAATTGCGCGACGACAAATATACATTATTATTTGACTCTCCCAACACTATTAGTGACTTTTTATTTTCTAAGCCTAAGGCTTTCAAAACGTTCACAAAATCTTTTGTTTTTGGAGCGTCAAAATTGAAGTCTTCTATTACAGTGATTGCGTTATCGTTAGCCTTCATTGTAAGTGCAGAACGACGTGCAAGTCTCTTTAATCCTTTATTTAATTTGAAAGAGTAATTTCTCGGTCTTGGTCCGAACATACGTCCTCCACCTTTAAAAACACCAGACTTGATACTACCCGCACGAGCTGTACCTGTTCCTTTTTGTTTTTTGATCTTACGAGTAGATCCTGCGATCTCTGCTCTTTCTTTAGCCTTGTGCGTACCTTGACGTTGGTTTGCAAGAAATTGCTTAACGTCTAAGTAAACAGCGTGCTTGTTTGGTTCAATTCCAAAAACAGCATCAGAAAGGTCTGCCTTTCTCCCTGTTTCTTTTCCTTTTATATCTACAACTGCTACCTTCATTACTTCTGAATGATTACATAAGCATTTTTGTGACCAGGAACACATCCTTTCACTACAAGTAGGTTCTTCTCAGCTACTACTTTCAATACTTTAAGATTTTGAACTTTTATTTTGTCACCACCCATACGTCCTGCCATACGCATTCCTTTGAATACACGTGCAGGGTAAGATGCTGCTCCAATAGAACCAGGAGCCCTAAGACGGTTATGTTGACCGTGAGTCGCTTGACCTACACCGGCAAAACCGTGACGCTTTACAACCCCTTGAAATCCTTTACCTTTTGAAGTTCCCGATACATCAACAAACTCTCCTTCAGCAAAATGATCTACAGTAATTGCATCTCCCAATTTAAACTCTCCTTCAAATCCTTGAAACTCGACAACTTTACGTTTAGCAACAGTTCCTGCTTTTTTGGCGTGGCCAGTAGCAGCTTTGTTTGCCTTTTTAACGTCATCGAAACCAAGTTGAAGGGCTTCATACCCGTCAGTTTCTTTGGTTCTGACTTGGGTGATAACGCAGGGACCTGCTTCAATAACTGTACAAGGAATGTTCTTCCCGTTCTCGTCAAAGATGCTAGTCATACCTACTTTCTTTCCGATTAACCCAGACATATTTATAAATATTAATTATTAAAATTCAATTCAAAAAACAAGGCCGAACACGTTCGACCTTGAATGTGTGTTTTCCGTTTTTCCCTCGCGCGCAGCTCAGGACAAGTTAGTGCGGTTATTATTTACGCTTTCGCGAAAGCGTAAACTCCTATCACACCTTAATCTCTACCTCTACTCCAGATGGTAATTCTAACTTCATTAAAGCATCAATAGTCTTTGATGAAGAAGAATAGATATCAAGTAAACGCTTGTAAGAGCTAAGCTCAAACTGCTCACGAGATTTCTTGTTTACGTGTGGAGAACGTAATACAGTAAAGATTTTTTTATGTGTTGGAAGCGGAATAGGTCCAGTTACTACAGCACCTGTCGTCTTCACAGTCTTTACGATTTTCTCAGCACTCTTATCTACTAAGTTGTGATCGTAAGATTTTAGTTTTATTCTAATTTTTTGACTCATTTCCTTAGTAATTATTCGTTTGTACCTTTTGAGGCAGCGATTACTTCTTCTGCAATATTAGAAGGAGTTTCTGCATAGTGCGAGAATTCCATAGTTGAAGTCGCACGACCAGATGAAAGCGTACGTAACGTTGTTACATATCCAAACATCTCAGAAAGTGGCACCGTAGCTTTTACTGTCTTTGCACCTGCACGGTCTCCCATATCAGATACTTGACCACGACGACGGTTAAGGTCACCTACGATATCACCCATATTTTCTTCTGGAGTAATAACTTCAAGCTTCATAATAGGCTCCATTATAACAGCTTTTGCAGCTTTTGCAGCGTTCTTAAATCCAAGCTTTGCAGCAAGTTCGAAAGAAAGTTGATCAGAATCTACATCGTGGTAAGATCCATCTGTTAATGTTACTTTCATAGCATCAACCTCATAACCTGCAAGAGGTCCATTTACCATTGCCATTTTGAATCCTTTTTCTACAGAAGGAACAAATTCTTTTGGTACGTTACCTCCTTTAATAGTAGATTCAAACTGTAATCCTTCAGCGCCTTCTTCTGCTGGTTCAAGTGTAAATACGATATCTGCGAATTTACCACGTCCACCAGATTGCTTTTTATAAGTCTCTCTGTGCTGTGCTTTTTGAGTAATAGCCTCCTTGTACTCAACCTGTGGCTGACCCTGAGAAACTTCCACCTTAAACTCACGCTTAAGACGATCTACAATAATATCTAAGTGAAGCTCACCCATTCCAGATATAATAGTCTGTCCTGATGCCTCATCTGTTTTTACTTGGAACGTTGGATCTTCTTCAGCAAGTTTTGCTAAAGCCATACCTAACTTATCAACATCTGCCTTAGTTTTTGGCTCAACAGCGATACCAATTACTGGATCTGGGAAGTCCATAGATTCAAGAACAATTGGGTTCTTTTCATCGGACATTGTATCTCCAGTCTTAATATCTTTAAATCCTACTGCTGCTCCAATATCTCCAGCCTCGATAAAATCGATAGCATTTTGCTTATTAGAGTGCATTTGATATATACGTGATATACGCTCTTTTTTACCTGAACGGTTATTTAAGATATATGATCCAGCATCTAGACGACCCGAGTAAGCACGGAAGAATGCAAGACGACCTACAAAAGGATCTGTTGCAATTTTAAACGCTAGAGCAGCAAATGGCTCTTTTACGTCTGGCTTACGTAACTCTTCTTTTTCTGTATCTGGGTTAATCCCAACGATACCATCTTTATCTGTAGGAGAAGGAAGGTAACGACATACTGCGTCAAGAAGGAATTGAACTCCTTTATTCTTAAAGGCAGATCCACATATCATAGGGATAATCGCCATATCCATTACAGCAGCACGAAGTGCAGCGTGAACCTCCTCTTCTGTAATAGAATCTTCATCTTCCATAAATTTCTCAAGAAGGTTTTCATCATATGTTGCAACCTCCTCAATAAGCATAGCTCGATACTTACGAGCTTCCTCTTTCATATCTTCAGGAATGTCAATAACGTCAAACGTAGACCCCTGAGTTTCATCGTGCCATACAATTGCACGGTTCTTCACAAGATCAACAATACCTTTAAAGTCACCCTCGTCACCTATGTTTAAAACGATAGGCACAGCGTTTGACTTCAACATATCCTTAACCTGCTGACAAACAGCAAGGAAGTTAGAACCTTGACGGTCCATCTTGTTTACAAAACCTATTCTAGGCACTTTATAATTATCTGCAAGTCTCCAGTTAGTTTCTGACTGAGGCTCAACACCATCTACAGCACTAAAAAGAAATACTAATCCATCAAGAACACGTAAAGAACGGTTAACTTCTACCGTAAAATCAACGTGACCAGGAGTATCAATAATATTAAAGTGATAGTCTTTAGTTTCTGGAAGAGGCTTAGCGTTCTCCATTGGGAACTTCCAAGTACAAGTAGTTGCAGCAGAGGTAATTGTAATACCACGCTCCTGCTCTTGCTCCATCCAGTCCATCGTTGCAGCACCATCGTGAACCTCACCGATTTTATGACTTACACCCGTATAATAAAGTATACGCTCTGTAGTAGTGGTTTTTCCAGCATCAATGTGAGCCGCAATACCAATATTTCTAGTAAATTTTAAATCTCTTGCCATTTCTTAGAATCTAAAGTGTGAGAATGCTTTATTTGCTTCTGCCATTTTGTGTGTATCAACACGCTTTTTAACAGCAGCACCTTCTTCTTTTGCCGCAGCCATAATCTCTGCAGCTAGCTTTGCAGCCATAGACTTCTCATTTCTCTTACGAGAAAAGCTAATTAACCACTTCATCGCAGTAGAGATCTTACGATCTGGACGAATTTGGTTTGGTATCTGATAAGTTGCTCCTCCTACACGACGACTACGCACTTCTACGTGAGGCATTACGTTAGATAAAGCATCTTTCCACAGCTCTAAAGCTGTTTTTTCTTCATTTGTATTCTTTTCTTCTACGATGTCAATTGCATCATAAAATACTTTAAAAGCTGTAGACTTCTTACCACTCCACATCATCATATTAACGAAACGAGTTACTAACTGATCGTTAAATTTTGGATCTGGAAGAATAGGTCTCTTCTTGGCCTGTTTTTTTCTCATTACTTCTTCTTAAAGTGTTGTTGATTTACTTCTTAGGGCGTTTTGCACCATATTTAGATCTCGATTGCGTTCTTCCTGCAACACCAGCGGTGTCTAAGGCTCCACGTACAATATGATATCTAACTCCTGGCAAATCTTTTACCCTTCCACCTCTTACCAATACTATCGAGTGCTCTTGTAAATTGTGACCTTCTCCTCCGATGTATGCATTCACCTCTTTACCATTTGTTAAACGAACACGCGCAACTTTACGCATAGCCGAGTTTGGTTTCTTAGGTGTAGTCGTGTAAACACGAGTACATACGCCGCGGCGTTGTGGGCACGATTCAAGGGCCGCCGATTTACTCTTCTTGGTAATCTTGGTTCTTCCTTTACGTACTAATTGTGAAATTGTTGGCATAATTTCTTTCTACCTAATTGTTAATTTACTTAATATACCCATTTTAAGGGTTGGCAAAAGTATGAAATTTTTCTCAGCCATCAAATAGCAGCTTGCTAATTTTTCAAAAAAGTTCTGAATACCAAAAAACTAACATACTTTAGCAACCGAAAAACACGTTACCAAAACAACCATAAATCCATCCATTTTTTGAAGACCCACATATCATTACTTACACTATTTGTCTTCACCATTACGTTAAGTGGTCAAAATTCAGGTTCAAAACTACTCCTACTACTAGAAGGAGAGAATAAGGAAGAAACTAAATTACTTAATACAATACCACACACTAAATCTTTTACCGAAGCTGCTTTACTCTATAACGAGTTAGACAGCATCGCAAACCAACTCATTACAGAAGGCTATTTTGATATTGAAAAAACAGTCCAACAGAGCAATAACATCTACACGGCAACATTCTCACTAAACACTAGGTACGATTCACTAACTCTTGACATTTCAAAACAACCCATTCTAAAAACTTATATTAAGGAGACAGCCTACACCATAGATAATGATATTCTAATTATAGAAACCGCTTTCGCGAAAGCGCTATTAGAGCAACTAACAACAATTGCCGCAAACAATGGTGATCCGTTCGCAAGCTTTCAAATAACAGAACTCACAAAAACCAATAACATCATAAATGGTAGACTAGAAGTAACATCTAATCAACAACGAAAAATAACCGATGTGATTTATAAAGGATATTCAAATTATCCAACTACGTTTTTAAACAGCATAACAAAAAAAGTACTCAACAAAACCTACAACCAAGAAAAGCTGAATACCATAAACGATGAGCTACGCAGTTTACGTTTTATAAGTACAACTAGAAAAGCTCAAGCTCTTTTTAAAAAAGATAGCACCACCGTTTTTTACTACATTAAAAAAGTAGATCAAAATCAATTTGACGGTTTTATTGGTTTTGCATCAAACGAAGACAATACTTTAAGACTAGATGGCTACCTAGACCTACAACTCATAAACAACTTTAACTACGGTGAAGAACTATCACTTAACTACAAATCTGACGGGGAGGATCAATCACAACTTAAAATAAAAGCATCACTACCCTATATACTAAAGACACCCTTAGGAATAGAAAGCTCACTCTCCATCTTTAGAAAAGATAGCACATTCTCAACTACAGATATAAACATTCAGGCATATTACCACCCGACTACTAATCACAAAATCTCAACAGGATACAATAACATAACATCAGAAAACCTTCTCACCATTCAAGAAACAGAACAGGACGTAGCAGACTTTAAGACCACAACAGTATACCTGGAATACCAGTATACCAAAAGAAACAACGACTATTTCTTCCCTATAACCACGCAATTTCATTTTCAAACTAATTACGGAACTAGAATTGCGAATATGACAAAAACACCACAGACCCAAATTTTATTAAAAATGAAAAGGATTTTTAATTTTAATAACAAAAACTCAATCTATATTTCTGGATCTTTTAACAGTTTGTTTTCTGAAAATTACATCACAAACGAACTATTCAGACTAGGAGGAATTACTTCTATAAGAGGCTTTGAAGAGAACAGCATCTTTGCAAATCTCTCTGGCATCATAAACACAGAATATAGATTAAAACTAAGTAATAGCCTATACATCAACACAGTTACAGATGGTGGGTATGTTGAAAATAATATTGCAAATGAAAAGAATTACCTGTTAAGCCTAGGAGCAGGAGCGGGAATACGCACTAAGGCAGGACTACTGCAAATCAATATTGCAAACGGAAAATTTAACAATTCCGCATTAGACTTCTCAAACACAAAATTACATCTAATTCTTGCCGTACGCTTTTAAATAAAGGGATTAACACCATTTACAAAGCGTTAAAAAAAAACTAAATTTTAGGAACTATTAGTTGTGTAATTAACTTTTTATTGTGATTTTTGGCATTGGCTAATTCAAATAATTTATAAAAATGAAAACAAAGTTTAGTGGAATTTTAACGCTATTGCTAGCGTTTGTAGTGCAAGTTTCGTTTGCACAAACAACAGTTTCCGGAACTGTTACTGAAGACAATGGTCCTTTGCCTGGTGCAAATGTCATTATCAAAGGTACTTCTACGGGAACTCAAACCGATTTTGACGGAAATTACTCAATTCAAGCGAGTCCATCTGATGTACTTGTCTTTAGTTTTGTTGGTTTCGCAACACAAGAGGTTACAGTAGGAAATCAATCAACAATTAATGTAGCTCTTGCTGCAGACAATGCCTTAGACGAGGTAATTGTAACTGCACAAGGTGTTAAGCGTGAGAAAAAAGCGCTTGGTTATGCAGTAAGTGAGGTTGCTTCTGAAGAAATCGAAGGACGTACGGAAGGTGACGTTGCTCGTGTACTTTCAGGAAAAGCTTCTGGTGTACAGATTACATCACAGAGTGGTGCTTCTGGATCTGCAACAAACGTAGTAATACGTGGTTATACTTCTATTAACGGAAGTAACCAGGCATTATTTATTGTAGATGGTGTACCTTTTAGTAGTGATACTAACTCTCAAGGAAGTTTTTTAAATGGAAACAACGGTTCTTCTCGTTTCTTAGATCTTGATCCAAACAACATTGCTAGCGTAAACGTTCTTAAAGGACTTGCTGCTGCAACGCTATATGGTACAGCAGGACGTAACGGGGTTATCGTTATTACTACAAAGTCAGGTCAAAGTGGAGCTGGCGGACCTAAGAAAACTGAAATCACAATCAACCAGTCTTACTTTGTTAATGAAATCGCTTCATTACCAGATTACCAAGACAAGTTTGGTGGAGGTTTTGACCAGTCTTTCGGATGGTTCTTCTCAAACTGGGGTCCAGCTTTTGAAGCAGGTGGTGTTGCAGGTTACTTAAATGAGCCTTCAGGACAGATAGACGAAAACGGTACAGTAGCTCACCCATATTCAACTACGGGTGCAGATATTGGAGAGACCTTAAGAACAGAGTTTGCAGATCAACGTTACGAGTACAGACCTTATAATAACGTATCTCAGTTCTTCCGTACAGGTGGTGTTTCTAACACTTCTATAAACATTAACGGTGCATCTGAAGATGGTAAAGTAAACTACAACTTAAACTACGGTCACTTAGAGGATAAAGGATTTATCCCTGGAAACCAATTACGTAGAAATAACCTTTCTGTAGGTGGTAGAGCACAGTTATCTAATAAGTTTACAATCTCAGGAACATTAAACTTCTCTAGAACTGATTTCTCTTCTCCTCCAGTAGCTGCATCTCGTGGTAATGGTACTTTAGGATTCTCAGTATTTGCAAATGTATTCTTTACACCTCGTAACGTAGACTTAGCAAACTTACCATTCACAATTCCTGAAACAGGAGGAAGTGTTTACTACCGTCAAGGTAATGACATTAACAACCCTAACTGGATTGTACAAAATGCAAAAAACACACAGTTAACAAACCGTGTATATGGAACATCTACTTTACAATACGCAATTAGTGATAATCTTAACTTACAATATCGTGCAGGTGTAGATTTCTACAATGAGCGTAACGTAAGCTACGTAAATAAAGGCGGAGTTTTAGGTGCAACTGTTGATGATATTAATGGTGAATATAACACTTGGGATAACAACAACAGAATCTGGGATCACTACTTAGCATTAAGTGGAGATTACGATCTTTCTGAGAAAATAGGTTTAACGTTCATTACTGGAGCAACATCAAGATCTGTTGAATTTGATCAACAAGGTGTAGCTAGTACAGGACAACTTGTTTTTGGTGTACAGAGACACTTTAACTTCTTAGAGCAAGCTCCAATCCAATTTACATCTTACCAAAACATCGTAGGTGTATTAGGACAAGCAGATATAGATTATGACAATATGCTTTTCCTTACGCTTGCAGCTCGTAATGATTGGGTTTCTAACCTACCAAAAGAGAACAACTCACAGTTATACCCATCTGTAAGTGTATCTTTCTTACCTACTACTGCATTTGATGGTCTTAAAGGTGATGGACTTAATTACTTAAAAGTAAGAGCTGGTCTTGGTACTTCTGCTGGTTTCCCTGGTGGTTTCCCAACAGTAAATACTGTTAACCAATTTACAAACCAATACATTGATCAAAACGCTGGTGGTGGTAACACTACAACTAACAGTGTAAGTAACTTCCAAGCTAATCCTGATCTTAAGCCAGAACTTATCTCTGAATTTGAAGTTGGATTTGATGCTCGTTTTCTTAAGAACAGAGTAAGCTTAGATTTCTCTTACTTTAACAGATCTACTGATGATCTAATCGTATTTAAACCATTACCTCCATCAACTGGATTTACTTCTACACAGAGTAATATTGGTAAAGTTGAAGGTGACGGATTTGAAGTTGATTTAGGTGTTGACATCTTCCAAAGCGAAAATGATGGATTCAACTGGAACTCTAGAGTTAACTTTACAACAAGTGAGCAGATTGTAACAGAACAAGATGATGACCAGATTCTTTATGCTGGATCTACTGACCCAGTACTTGGAGCGAATGCTGCAATTAGAGGTGAGCAATTAGGTGTTATCGTTGGTACTAGAATCTTAAGAGATGATGATGGTAACTTTGTTGTAAATGGTGCTGGTAACTATGTTGTTCAAGATAACGTTATACTTGATGATGGTCGTAGTATTACACCAATTATTGGTAACCCTAACCCAGATTATGTATTAAACTGGATTAACTCATTATCTTACAAAAACTTCAATCTTGGTTTCCAAGTAAACCATACAAAAGGTGGAGATATTGCATCTTCTACAATTGGAGTATTATTAGGACGTGGTCTTATTACAGAAACTGAAAACCGTGAGAATACTTATATTCTTCCAGGTGTTCAAGCTGATGGTTCTGAAAACCAAGTACAAATTAACAATTCTCAGTACTACTTCAACAACGTACTTTTCGGCCCAAAAGAACTTCAAGTATATGATGCTTCTGTTCTTAGATTACAAGAAGTTTCTTTAGGATATTCTTTACCTAAAAAATTCTTAGAGAAAACACCATTTGGTTCATTTAGCGTTACAGCTAGTGGATTCAACCTATGGTATGACGCTTATAACACTCCAGATGGAGCAAACTTCGATCCTAACGTAGCAGGTGTTGGAGTTGGAAATGGTCGTGGATTTGATTACATCAACGGTCCTTCTTCAAAACGTTATGGAGTAAGCGTAAAAGCATCATTTTAATTAAAAGATATATAAAAATAGAATTATGAAAAATACATTTAAGTTCATAATGGCTGTTGTTATAGCTGGTTCATCTCTCTTCTATTCTTGTGAAACCACAGAATTAGAGTTAGTAAATGATCCTAACAACTTAACACCAGACCAGGCAGATCCTAATTTTCTGCTAAACTCGGTTCAACTGAACTACCAATTGAATGCACAGACATTCAATGGTAACGGTGGAGCACTAACCAGAATTCAATATTTTGGAAATAGAAACTACTTTGCTGGTTTAACTGGAGGTACTTTAAATGGTGCTTGGACTCGTACATATGCAGGAATGCTTGTTGATGTAAGAACTCTAGAAGATTTAAATGCAGATCCATCATTAGACCTTCGTTTCCAAGTTGGAACAGGTAAAATAATGTTAGGACACTCACTACTTTGGCTAGTAGATTTTATAGGAGATATTCCTTTTGATGAAGCGTTTAATCCTACAGATTTTCCAAGTCCAAATGTTCAAGATGGAGCTTCTGTATACGAAGCGGCTAAAAATCTAGTTTCAGAAGGAAGCGCTACTCTTACTGCTTTAAATAATGATCTTACAGAATCTGAAGGTGATGTAAATACTGCGGTTGAAGATCTATTTTATGATGAAGATATTTCAAAGTGGTTAAAAGCAGCTAACACTATCCTAATGAAAGCAGCTATTACAACTGGTGATCTAACTACCTTCAATGCTATCGTTGCTGATGATAACTTTATTAGTTCTACTGAAGATGATTTAGAATTCAAATTTGGATCTAACTTATTAAACCCAGATAACAGACACCCAGATTATGCTAATGATTACACTCCTTCTGGAGGTAACTTATACCGTTCTAACTGGTTAATGAACTATATGTCTGAGACTAATGACCCTAGAATTAGATATTACTTCTACCGTCAATCTGATTGTACTCCAGGTGCTGGATGTCTTCCAGAAGGTAATGGAGAGACTTTATCTTGTTCTTTAGAGACTCCTCCTCCTCACTATGCAGGATTTACGTATTGTTTCTTAGAAAACGGTTACTGGGGTAGAGATCACGGTGATGATGACGGTACTCCTCCTGATAACTTCTTAAGAACTGTAACAGGTGTATATCCTTCTGGTGGACTTTATGACCAAGCAGAATTTGGTAGTGTTTCTCAAGGCGCTGGTGGCGGTGGAGCTGGTATCGAGCCAATCATACTTGCTTCTTATGTAGACTTCTGGAGAGCAGAAGCGGCACTTGTTGCTGGTGATGCTGACGGAGCTGCTGATTTTATTGAAGCAGGTTTAACAAAGTCTATTGCTAAGGTTCAAACATTTGGAGCTCTTGATGCAACTAATGATGGTTCTACTGAACCTTCAGATGTTGTTGTTGGAAACTTTATTAGTGATATCGTAGCTGACTTTGACGCAGCAGATATGACTGGAAAGTGGAATATTTATGCACAACAATACTGGGTTACTCTTTATGGTGGAGCTGCTGAATCTTATAACTTCTACAGAAGACAAGGATTCCCAACTACGCTTCAACCAAACTTAGAGGCTGATCCTGGTAACTTCCCAAGATCATTCCCATATGCATCTTCTGAAATTGTTGCAAATCCAAATATTAATCAAAAGCCAGATCAGAATATACAAGTATTCTGGGACACGAACCCACCATCTTCACCGAACGGAGGATTCCCGGCTTCGAACTAACATTTAAAAAAATATAAAAATGAAAAATATATTAAAATTTGCCTTCGCTGGAGCCATTCTTTTTGGAATGGCCTCTTGTGAGGACGATGAACAAAACACCACCGATTTTGTACAAGAGTCAGTTACTCGTGGTGCTGTACTTAGAACTTTAGACCTTCAAAATGACCTGCCGCTTACAGCAGCAGGTGCTGAAGTTGCTAACTTCTCAGTGAGTTTAGAAGAGCAAGATGCATTCGAAGGGGATTTACTTCAAAGTGTAGATGTTTACGTTACTTTCGCTGACAATACTCCTGGTCCAGATTCTGATAGTTCTGGAGCTATAACAGACGAAGTTTTTATTGAAAACGTTGATGCTTCAGCTTTTGTAGATGGTCCGTTTGGATTACCAAGAACAGAACTATTATATAGTTTTGATGAATTAAGAGCGCTTACTAATATTGCATCTGAAGATCAGTTAACAGGTGGAGATACCTTTACTATCCGTTTAGCACTAAACCTTACTGATGGAAGAGTATTTTCTGCAGATAATGCTGGAGGTATTATTACAGGTGGTTTCTTTTCTTCTCCTTTTCAATATGTAGCAACTGTATCTTGTCCAGTTCCTGCTGATTATTTTGTTGGAGATTACTTACTTGAGAAAACAAGTACACAATCTAGTGCTTTTGGAGAAGCTTGGGGAACTGAAGTTGTAACAGTAGAAGGTACTGGAGCAGTTAGAGGTTTTGATTTTACTTACTTCCCAGGAGCGTTTGACTTTGGACAGCGCCTTACAATAATGATGAATTGTGGTGAGTTTATTGTATCTGGAACTTCATTAGCTGGAACTTTAGGATGTGATGGAACTACTATTGAGCAAGCTCAAGGTGATGTTACTCCTTCTCCTTATTCTCAACTATTCACACCTGGTGATGATGATGTTATAGAACTAAGTTTTGAAGATTTCAACGGTGATGCAGGTTGTGGTACTGGTAGTTATGTAGTAACTCTTCAGTTAACAAAGCAATAGATTTATATTCTTAAGAATATTATTATATATTAAAAGCTCCGCTCTGCGGAGCTTTTTCTTTTTAAATCTCTTCCTTACTTTTAAACAAAATTAAATCCATATCTAAACTTTACACAATCGTGCTAAACCCATACAATACATATAACCTAAAACCTCTCTCATACTTCTGTTTAATAATTATGGCTCTGAGTTTATGGTCTTGTAAAAATCCAGATACCAGAGTTACCCTAGACGATCTAGTATTACACTATGGTGGTGAAAAATATTATAATTCTACAATCTCGTACACAGTTAACAATTTTAAATACGCAGTAGATAGAGATGGCTACAGAGTAGGACTATCGTTAATAGAATCGAATCGAGAGGATGATCAATTAAAATCTATTCTTGAGAATGGCATTTTAAGTGAATACTTAAATGATTCATTAAGGAATGTGGATAGTGATAATTATTTAAAAAAGTCTCATTTATCTAATTTCACCTACAGCAATTCAATACCATTTGTACTCACATCAAACGATATGGAAATTGACTCGGTTGGATTTATTACAAAAGGCACAAATAAATACCAGTTCATTAAAGTAAAAACCAAATTTGTAAGAGATATTGACATCAATGAATTCTACCTCTATATAGATCCTACTACAAAGGATATTATGTATGTAAGTCAGAAATTTGTAACAGAAAGTAAAGTTCCCCGAATTAAAAGATATTATAATCATAGAACAATAAATGGGATACGTTTTGCAGATTACACACAATTTGTTGCAAAAGAAGATACTATTGACACGCCAGATCTTATAAAATATTTTAATGCTGAAACATTAAAACCTTTTAGTGAGATTAAGTTTGAAGATATTGAGGTTATATTTAAAAACTAACTATTACATAAAGCCAGCAATGACATCAAAATAAACTGTAACTTTGCGCTCCTAATTTTATCGCTATTAATAATTACTTAAACTATGGAAAAAACACTACAAATACACGGAACGCGTGCAATCATAGAAGCGATAGAAGCAGGTAAAGAAGTAGATAAAGTTTTTCTACAGAAAGGACTTCACAACTCACTACTGAGCGAACTGAATACACTTATCAAGAAAAATGGGATACAAACCTCTTTTGTACCTATTGAAAAACTTAATAAGCTTACACAACTCAACCACCAAGGTGCTGTTGCTACAATATCTCCGGTTAAATATCACGACTTTGAAGAACTTGTGAATAGAACGGTAGAGAGTGGAGAAACACCATTATTTATTTTGCTTGATCAACTCTCAGATGTACGCAACTTTGGTGCAATTATACGTACTGCAGAGTGTACAGGAGCCCACGGTGTAATAATACCAAAAAAAGGAGGCGCTCCCCTCAATGGTGTTGCTGTAAAAACATCTGCTGGTGCAGCATTTAGTATGCCTATTGCCAAAGTAGATCATATAAAAGATGCTATTTACTACCTGCAAGGATCAGGAATTCAAGTTGTAGCTGCAACTGAAAAAACAGACAACACTCTCTACGACGTAGATTTTAAAGAACCTACTGCAATAGTAATGGGACGTGAAGATAGCGGTGTATCACCAGGTGTACTTAAAATTGTGGATCATCAAGCAAAACTCCCTCTTAAGGGCTCTATTGCCTCTTTAAATGTTTCGGTTGCCTGTGGAGCCTTTCTTTATGAAGCGGTGAGACAACGCTTATAAGTCTTTCTGAGGGACATCCAGAGCTTGCGCATCATCACCGTCGTTACTTACAAAGTGATAAATAATTGTATAAGAGTCTGCCTCTGTGTCAATTTTTGGATCAGGGGGTAATTCAAAGAAGTTTCCATCTTCGTCAAACTGCCTCATAAAAGGATCATCTGCCTCATTATAATCAGGTTCCTCCCAAGCATATGTAATGGGTTTTGGTACGCTTTCGCGAAAGCGTAATGCAATCAAAGCACCAGCTATGAACCCAGAAAGATGACCCTCCCAAGAGATATTTTGGCTCGTAGGCATCGTGCCCCATATTAAACTCCCATATAAAAAAACCACAACAAGTGAAAGTGCTACTAATCTATAGTGCTTAGCGAGTATACCTTTAAAAAATAAGAAAGCCACGAGCCCATAAATAACGCCGCTCATACCAATATGATAAGAGGTGCGACCTATTAACCAAGTTCCTAAACCACTTAGAAACACTATTAAAACTAGAACTTTCCAAGAAATTGTTCTATAAAAATAGAAAAGGGCGGTACTTAAAACTAATAGCGGTGTTGTATTGTGCCACAAGTGCTTTATACCACTATGTATGAATGGTGAGAAAAGGACACCTCTTAATCCCTTAAATGTTCTGGGACGTACGCCCCATTGCGTAAAATCTAATCCAAATTTTATCTCGACCCAAAATACAAACCAGATGATGAGCACAAAAAGCAACGGATACCCCACTACTCCATTATAGAATTTAAAATACGAAGATTCACTATCCATAAGCGCAAGCTTTGCCTCAAGAAAGCAATTTTGTGACCATAGTGTATCTAGATGAAAGATTGTCATACAAGACATTTTTAATTAGCTATTTTTGTATGATGAATACACCGCTTGCAGAACGCCTACGCCCTAAAAAACTAGAAGATTACTTGAGTCAACATCACCTAGTAGGTGAGAATGGCTCATTGCAACAGGCTCTCAAAGCCGGGATTATACCCTCACTTATACTATGGGGACCACCAGGCATAGGTAAAACTACACTAGCAACCATAATCGCAGAAGAGTCTAAAAGACCTTTTTATACACTAAGCGCGATAAACAGCGGCGTTAAAGACATTAGAGAGGTAATTGATAAGGCAAAGCAAAGTGGCGGCCTCTTTACTCAGAAAAACCCCATATTATTTATAGATGAAATACATCGATTTTCAAAGTCTCAACAAGACTCTCTACTAGGTGCCGTTGAGCGTGGATGGGTGACTCTAGTTGGGGCAACTACAGAAAACCCGAGTTTTGAAGTTATACCTGCACTCTTATCTAGATGCCAAGTTTATATTTTAAAACCTTTTGAAAAGAAAGACCTCATCCTCTTACTCAATAGGGCTATTAATACCGATGAAATCCTCAAGAAAAAAAACATTACCCTCTCAGAAACAGAAGCTTTATTAAGACTAAGTGGCGGCGATGCTCGTAAATTACTTAATATTTTTGAGCTCATAGTCACTACAGAAAATGATAAGGATGTAGTCGTTACAAATGATATGGTATTATCAAAAGTGCAACAAAACATTGTGCGTTATGATAAAACAGGAGAACAACACTATGATATCATATCTGCATTTATAAAATCTATACGCGGTAGTGACCCTAACGCTGCCGTATACTGGCTGGCGAGAATGATAGAAGGCGGAGAGGATGTGAAATTTATTGCAAGAAGACTTATTATTGCCGCAGCAGAAGACATCGGAAACGCAAACCCTACCGCACTAGTTATTGCTAACAACTGTTTTCAAGCCGTTACTACAATAGGATACCCTGAGGCTCGTATTATTTTAAGTCAGTGTGTGACGTATCTCGCAAGCTCTCCTAAGAGTAACGCTGCATATATGGCTATAGGAAAGGCCCAACAACTTGTAAAGCAAACAGGAGATTTATCTGTACCACTACCCTTACGTAATGCTCCTACTAAACTTATGAAGGAAATAGGTTATGGTGATGATTATAAATACTCACACGATTACCCTGGCAACTTTGTGCAACAAGAGTTTTTACCAAAAGAAATAAGTGGCACGACTCTGTATGAACCCACAGATAACACAAGAGAAAAAGCTATAAGAGAAAACCTAAAAGCCAAGTGGGGTTCTAAATACAATTACTAGTCTATATCTACCACTCTTATAGCGGCATCATTTACAGCAGAAACTAAGATGTTTTTTGACAAGCCTTTGTGCGCTATAGTTTGGATATCTTTTACATTACCATCTAGAAAAAGTAGCGTCTCTGCAGTTGACAGTGCATTATAACCATCTTTCTTATTTGATATTAAAATAACTCCTACTCCAGCATCATATCTAGGCGTTTCAACCTCAGTTTCATAAATAGCACCAGCAATAATTAAGTCTTCATACCCGTCTTTATTAATGTCCAGCACTTCTATAGCAAGCCCTGGTCCAGTTTGTGCTAAAGCTGGAAGTGTAGCCGTAGTAAAACCACCTTCCTTTTTACCTATAAGAAGTAATGAAGAGAATGTATTTACCTCCTTTGCATATGCATTATTAAGACCTTCTCCATAAATGTCTTGGAGGGTAGCATTTGCAAAATCTGAATATGTTGTAAATTTTTCAGAAATGAAGGGCATTTGCTGTGTGCTACATTCCTTACCTCTCGCAGGCACGTAATTGCCATTGTACTCATTACTTAACACAAGATCAAAAGTGCCATTGCCATCAAAATCGTTTGCAAATACCTTAAATGGTTTTTTCTTTGATGCCTTATACTTAATATTATTACCTATGTTTCCTATCACATAATCCTTCACGCCATCACCATTAACATCTGTTTCGGCTGCAGCAAACCATAAGCCTAAAGATTCGTCTAGTTCTGGAAGGCTTTGCTTAACAAACGAGCCTCCTATGTTTTTAAGTAACCCTACGGGTGACCACTCGCCTACTATTAATAGATCATCCTTTCCGTCATTATCAAAATCTGTAGTGAGTACATCATTTATAATTCCAAAATCTAAAAGGTCTGGCGCTACAGTCTCTGTTACATCTGTAAATACGCCTCCTTCATTTTTGTATATTACAGAGGCTGTACTTACTGGAAATTTACCCTGCTCTATACGATTACCTACTACTATGTCTTGATCACCATCTTGATCATAATCTATAGCTGCTATGCTCTTACTAAAAGAATAGCGATACTCACTATTACTACCAAATGCTTCTCTCTTATAGGTGCCACTCCCATCATTTATATACAATCTATTCTCAAGTAATACATCTTGTGAAGCAAACTCATTTCCTCCACTTAATACAATGAGATCTTGATCACCATCTTGATCTACATCTACAAAAAGAGATTCCATATCTTCATATAACTTATCTGTATTAAGACTAGGTTGTGAAGATTTAATAAATCCGGTTTTAGACTGCACATAAATAGCGCCAGCTTGTCCAGCGGCACCACCTACATATAAGTCTTTAAGACCATCATTATTTACATCTCCCTTTGATATAAAAGGCCCCAATTGAGACTGCTTGTAGGGTAACAGAACTTCTTTTTTAAAATCATTAAAATCATTCTCTTTATGAGTAAAATCTATTCCGTAGGTGGTTTTTGCTTTCGCGAAAGCGTACTTAGGCTCCTCCATTTCTATAACCGGGAGTCCTGTTAAAGCAGCTTCACTTTCCTTTACAACCAGCATTTGATTTGCTCTTACATCTATAAACTCACTGCGTTTTCCAGAGAGCCATTGTACAATAACTTTATCTATATTTTCTTCATCTCCTAGCCCAAAATGCGCTATATCTTCTACAGCAGAGAGGTAGCCTCTGGTTCTTTTATTTTCGGCTACTTGTGTTCCATTTTTTGTAATGATTGTAACCTTAGCAAAATCTTCTGAGAGGACACCTTCGGTTTTTACTTTTATGAAGTTTCCTATCTCATTTTCGACCGATAGGTTTTTAAAAAGGAAAGCCGTGTCGTCTATATTATTTGTGATAAGCTCTAGGTCACCATCATTGTCAAGGTCTGCATACGCACCCCCATTTGAGTATGATGCTACAGCGAGACCCCACTGGTAAGAGTTATTTTTAAACTCAAGATCTCCATTATTTACAAAAGCGATATTGCTCAACTTCTCAGTAGGCATCGCATCATATAATTTTTGCTTCACCTCTAGTGGTACTACACCGTTAAAGGCTCGCTGTGTCTCACGTACTTGATTTTGAATATCGTTATCAAGCGCATAACGTCTGTATCCATTTGTGACATATACATCCCGGTCTGCATCATTATCCAGATCTGCCATTAGTCCTGCCCAGCTCCAATCTGTTTTTGCCATATGGGCTTGGTGCACTACGTTATCAAACCTGCCATTGCCACGATTGAGCTGCAATGAATTAAACATATACTGGTGCTGGAAACCTAGATCTTCTGTAAGCATATTAAAGCGTTGCTCATTCATACTAGCCATAAGGGTTTTAGAACGTACATGATCACTAGCAGCCATATCTAAAACAAAGATATCTTGTAGCTTATCATTATTAATATCTGCTATATCTACCCCCATTCCATAAAAAGAAACTTGGCCGGTATGTTCCTTTATTTTATCAGTAAAAGTTCCATCTTGATTGTTTATGTACATCGCATCTGGCACATAGTAGTCATTTGCAATATAAAGGTCTAGCCAGCCGTCATTATTTATATCACTCACCACAAGGCCTAGACCAAAGGCGGGTCTAAGCAAACCTGCCTTTTCTGTTATATTTTTAAATGTACTTCCCGTATTTTCATAAAGCTGGACACTACTTTTTTCTAAATTTTTACGAATCTCCATACTGGCAAAAAATCGCTTAGGATCAAGCCCATAGAGTTCATTTTCGTTTGATACAACAAGATCAAGGTCTCCATCTTTATCAAAATCAAAAAAAGAAGATTGTGTACTTATACCCGTATCTGCAATGTTGTATTGTTTTGCGCTTTCGCGAAAGCGGTTATCACCCTCATTTATATATAACAGGTTGCCACGCTCTTGTGCTTGCTTAGGTCCTCCTTGTGACACATAAATATCTATGAGGCCGTCATTATTTACATCTGCAAATGTGACACCGTTTGCCCATTGTTTACCTGCATTAATCCCTGCAGTATCTGAAATATCTTCAAACTGTAAATCACCCTTGTTGAGATACAATTTATTAGCCACCTGGTTACCTGTAAAAAAGAGATCTTGAAGGCCGTCGTTATTGATATCTGCCACACCCACGCCAGCGCCATTATAGAAATAATCAAAATCAAATAGATTTGCTAGTGAGCCTACATCTTCTTTAAGTGTATTTGAAAAAGTAATCCCGCTTGAATCGCTAGGTATCTGCTCAAAAATCTTTACGTCCTTAGTGTTTACGACTTTTGATGGCCTAGTTTCTTTTGAAATAGTTTGTTCTGTCTTATCACCACAAGACAGTAAAAGTATACCTATGAGTAGTGTGTAAAATTGCTTCATTATTCCTTTGTAAATATCATTTCAACTACGCCCGCGATACCTTTTATTTTACGCTGTACAACCAGCCTACCTTCTAAGAAAAAGGCTGTCCCACTAAAGTCTGTTGTAGTAACATCAAATGTTTCTTCATTACCCATCTCTGCAATGCCTATCTTTTTTGCGTCATCATAAAATGTGATTGAAGTACCCGTCTGTTTTGCTTTATAAAACCCATCTTCGCTAGTATATGTTATAGTAGTTTTTACTTGACCAGATTGCGGAGCAACCGTCTCTGGTGCTGCTATATCTAATACTTCATCTTTACTCGCAGATGGCTGTAAGACAGTTTCTTCATTATTTACGACAACTTCGCTTTTTGTTTGTTCTGAAACCTGACGCTCTTCTACCCCAGCCGATGGGTCATAGCTATACTTGAGGGCTTCTATATCATAAAAAGCTTCACGCAAAGCAGCGTGGTATGCCTTTTTGTAATCCTTATTCTTACTCCTCCCTTCAGAAGTTTTAAATATCACTTGATCATTGCAATCTTTTAAAGTTACCGTGAGCTTGGCTTGTATAAAAGTAGACTCACTATTTACCTCTGCATACAGTGCATCACAAGGATCAATTGGGTTCTTGAGAATTTCTTTATCTTTTTCTAAATATGCTTGAAAACCATATTTATTAAACAGAAACTTTGTAAGACTATTTACTTGATATTGATCTGGTGACTTTAAAAAATCAAACTCCTCTGGTACAATAACATACTTATAATCATTTACAGATTGTGCGTTTAAGTTAATACTCATTAATGCTATAATAAGTAAAGTAAAAAAGTATTTCATTAGATTATAATTTATTATCAAAAACTAGCTGCATACCCAGCTGTAGACTTGCTCCTCTGGCTTTTGCAACATTTGTATATTGCACTAAATTGTCTGTGGCAAGATAAAGATTAAATTTATTAATTTTAGCACTTACTAAGAACCCTAGATTAGTGGCAGAACGCTTATCATACGTATAGGTAAGTCTCGTAAGTAGGCCACTAGTCCAATCTTTATCATAATAAGAAGTAATGGCTGTTTGTAACCCTCTAGGTCTCCTAATAGTATTTAAATGAAGCCCTAGCTTATTTACATATTTTCTTGAACTAGAAGTCCGGCAATTACAAGTACCACTACGATCTTCACCAAAAGCATATTGTACAGATGTATTAAACTTTACTGGCCTCCAAGATGTGTAATTATTTGACAAGCTATCATTTGAGTTTATTGAGTCTTTAAACTCATCTTCTATATCTTGCCAATAGTCTGTAAACTCATCACCCTCAATAAGCGCAGGAAATGTAAGCTCTATTCCACTGGTCTCATAGTTACCACTCGCTGTAAAATTGCGCACATCATCCTTATGACTTATAACACCTAAATCTATAACACTTCCTGTAATAGACCATTGCTCATTAATAAAATGAGTAAAACCTATATCTAATCCAAATCCATAGTTTTTACTTAAAAAGGCATTGCTTACAAGCTCTGTAACGTCTGTATCTATCTCGTCATCATAAAAAGACGCAACACCAGAGGTATTTGCTACGAGACTAACATTGCGCAGTGTGTGAGTATAAAAATTAGGTCCATTAGGTGTTGTTCTTGTGGTAAAATCTCCTCTATTATTTATACTATTTACATTTGCGACGCTCATATACATTTTTGCTCTCACGCCTAGTTGCCAGGAATCGTTTATTTTTTTATTTATTCCAAAATGGTATACCGAAAGCGCCTCTGCTGTAAAAGCCAACTCAGAAAACTCAAAAGGTACATCTATATAATCTGCATTACCGTTATATGCAAGTGTTGCTAGATCTTTAGGAAAATATGAGAATACATCTATCTCGTGATATATTCCACCAGAATAATATATGTCTGATTTTGAAGAACGCCACCCAAATGAGAGGAGCTCCACTTGCACATTTGTATTAAAATAGTCTGTACTACTCAAATCAAAAAGAGCATTACTAATCGCTTCATTAATAGAAATATCATCTCTAAAGATGTCATAAGCACTTACTCCAGATGAACCTGCCTCAAAAGACAGACCAGAGAGCAATGGAACCCCTATGTGTTTATCAAAACTTACTGCCGTCCCTGGATTGCTTAACAGGCTTTGCGGTAATGCATCAACATTATAGAGCTGAGGCCTGTTCTGAGAAAAAACATAAGACGTACAAAATAGGAAGAAGAGCACTAATCTATTTTTCATCTTACAGATCTGAAAATTCTAGAGAATAAATAGCTTTACTCTGTAAGTTCAATTCACCAGTTTGAGGTAATGTCCCGGCATCAATAATAACTTCATTTGCTAGTTGTATGGAATTACGGATACTTTGCAGCTCTTGTTGTGTTACAGTCTCTGTAAACTCTGTTACAACTGGCTCTCCACTATTAGATCCAGAAACAGGAAAGATTATCTCATATTGTATAGCTCCGTTCTCACTCAGAAAAATGGACCTATTTGTAATAGACTGGTTAAAACTATTTGTTGCTCTATATGTAATTTCTACCTCTACTAGATTTTCTTGAGTAACCTCATCACCTAGAAAGTTAAGCTGGGTCGTGTCTCTCAGTATGATTTGATTATTTATAATCTCCTCATTAATCAAACTAGTGTAGTTTACAGTAAAAAATAACAAATCTGCATCTAGCCTGGGTGTAAGTACGACCTCATCTAGGCGATCAAAATCTACATCATCTACACAAGAGCTACAATATAGCAATATCGAAAAGACACAACCTAAAAATAGTTTTACTGACGATGGCTTCATACGTGGGGTTCTTTATGTAATGCAAACGCTTGTAGTCTATGTGTTATTGCTATTATAGAAAACTCTTGAGATGTGTTATTTCATCTACAACCTTAATCTCTTGTGGAAGCTTTAATTTATGATAATTAAAACAAATGGCATCCATACCTACTTTAAGCGCTCCTACAATATCTGCCTCATAAGTATCTCCTATCATTATACTTTGATCTGCCGCAACGCCAGCTTTATCCATTGCAAAGTGAAATATCTTTTCATTAGGTTTTTTTACCCCCACAGACTCACTAGAGGTCATAGTTTCAAAATATGGTGCAAGTCCAGATTTATGCATTTTTGTAGTTTGCACTTCGTGAAAACCGTTTGTAATAATATGCATCTTGTATCTAGGCGATAAGTAATCTAGCAGTTCTATAGTGCCTTCAAAAAGATGATTGTTTTCTGGAAGACATTCTATATAATCATCAGATAATTTATCTATAATATCATCTGTGACGGAGATTCCCATCTTGTCAAATGTTTTTTTAAACCTACCGTAACGTAGCTGCGCTTTTGTGATGCGCTCTTCTCTGTACCATTTCCATTGCTGGAAATTAATAGGGCTATACACCTCAAGAAACTCGTTGTAGTTAATACTGAGATTATTTCTTTCAAAAATCTTTATAAACGCAAGGCCACTATTGCGATCAAAATCCCAAAGGGTGTGGTCTAGATCAAAAAATACGTCTGTAATTTTACTCATCTGCTAGTAGGTGTCTAAAAAGTTTTTTACTGTATATATCATCAAAAGAGTGATTTGAAAACGAAATTCTAAAGACCCCATTTACTTTCTTTATACGATCACTCAACGCTTTGAGGTTTACAAAATCTATAGTGTGATTTTTATAATTAATCACATTATCAGATTGCATACATACAGGATGTATAAGTAATGGCGTTTGTATCTCGTAGTCTAGATCATAAAACAAGAATGACAGAGAGGTTCCCGCTCTAAAGCCAGTAGTATTTGCATAGCCCATTGTATAGTCACTTTGTATCTCTTGGTCTAGTGCATCTCTGTAAACATATGGTAAATTAAGTTTAAAGTTTGAGACGTGCATACTTCTCATAGGCCTGTGTATGATTTCTTGAAGACGTTTGCGCTCTACTGCAAGCACTTGCCTATCTGTTGCAGCTTGTGGTGATAGTAGTAAACCTACGCTGCAATAATCACCTATCATTTTTATGGTACTTTGAAAGCTGCGCTTTGAGTGTTTTATATTTTTCCCTGTCTGCCCGTAATCACCTATTTGAAAAAATATTTGAAACGGAATAGCACTTTGTTTTTGCACGTTTGCAAGCCAGCCAAAGCTGTCGTAAGGATCTTTTCTTGTTCCGAGAAGTACTTGTGAACGTTTTAAAATTTCGCGAAAGCGTAATTTTCCAAAATCTCTAAAATAACCCCCTACAGCACGCAGTACACCAAGTTTTTTATACTTAAATGCCTGAGGAACCGTAACGAGCATATGAACCTTATAGTCGGTTTTTTTTGTAATTAAATCTGGGAATTGAGTCGTAAGTACACGAGCAAATCGTTGTATCCATATATCTATCACAGGCTGCTCTAAAAAATTGTGCATACCCGCTAGACTCTCACTTGCCGGAAAGCGACCTAAACTATCTTTTACGTGTGGTAAGTACTCCTCATACCTACTTAAGAGATAAAAAGAAGCAGCAAAAATATCATAAGGAATTTGTGCACTAGCGTCTTTTATTTGAAAAAAACACGGCACACCCTCCCAGTCTTGCACAGCAATATCTATGGCTAGTATCCCTTGCTCAAAAAGTAAATCTACACTACGTATGTGCAACTCATTACCTAGCTTTTTTGACGTGTATGAGAGTTTTGCTCCTTCGTATGCAATAAACTCTTCTAGCTTTGTGGTAAATTTTACAGACACCCCCAGTACTCTAGTGCAAATATGTTTAAAAACATAAGAGACACGAGGCGTAATTTTGTGCGTGTAAACAAGTAACATATGGGGCGCTGCTGTTATAGAATACCATCATCGGCAAAGCTAAAATACTGCTTTTCGGTCACAATAATATGGTCTAATACTTGTATATCTAGGCTTTGAGCAGCGGTTTTTAACTTTGTAGTAAGCATCTTATCTGCCTGAGAGGGTTTGAGCGTTCCAGATGGGTGATTGTGCCCTAGTATCATCCCCACAGCACTGAGCTCTATGGCCGTTTTCATAACCATACGCACATCTACCAGCGTGCCTGTAAGACCTCCTTTACTTACTTGCTCCTTGCGTAAGACTTTATTAGAATTATTAAGAAACAACACCCAGAATTCTTCGTGCGGTAATTCTCCTATAATGGGTTGTAAGATGGTATACGCATCTTTTGAAGAAGTAATACGCTTTCGCGAAAGTGTCTCTCCACCGCTACGTCTTCTACCCAGCTCTAGTGCCGCTGCGATAGTGACTGCCTTTGCCTCGCCTATTCCTTTAAACTTCATTAAATCCTTTACCGAAAGTTTACCCAGCTCAGACAAGTTATTTTCGGCTTGTGAGAGAATGCGTTTACTAAGGGATACGGCACTCTCTTCTCGCGAGCCAGAGCCTATAAGTATAGCGATAAGCTCTGCATCTGAAAGGACAGAGCGACCTTTAATCATTAATTTCTCTCTGGGTCTATCATCTTCAGACCAGTTTTTTATTGAAATATAAGAGGACGTGTCTTTTACAGTGTTTTCTTGCATAAGCCTTAAATATAGGGTTTTACAATATTATATCTTATTGCATTTTAAAGAAAACATAAACATCAAGATTGCTCACATTTTTAAAGGAAGCCGTAATTATTGTACATTAATAGTCTAATATTGATATAAGAAAATTAATCGCAAAGAACCGGCTATGAAATCACTTTTTGACCCAACCACATACCAAGAGACAAAAACCAGAATACAAGCCTTACAACCAGATAGCACAGCCCGCTGGGGTAAGATGAATGTAGGGCAAATGGTAACGCATTGTCAATTTCCTTTTAAGGTGGCACTAAGTGACAAACCAAGAAAAGCAAAGTGGAACCCTATTATGCGGTTATTTAAAAAATCTTTATATAATGATAAGCCCTGGCGTAAAAACCTGCCTACAGCTCCAGAGGCAAAAATCACAGATAGCCGTGATCTAGACCTTGAGCGTGAGAAACTTCTATCTATGGTAGATGCTTTTTATAACAAACGTGAGCAACAAGAGTGGCAACCACACCCTATGTTTGGCCACTTTACTAACGAGCAATGGGGACAACTTGAGTACAAACATCTTGATTATCACTTAGGCCAGTTTGGCGTATAAACACTTGTTATGACAGAAGTACTAACATCTATATTTTTCATATTTGCCGTTATTGATCCCATAGGGACAATACCTGTTTACCTTGAGGCGACAAAGGAGTTTGACTTAAGATATAAAAAGAAAATTGCCATAAGAGCCTCTGTTATGGCGTTTATGATATTACTCTTTTTTATTGTTATAGGCCAGCTTATACTTGAGGGAATGTCTGTCTCGCTAGACGCATTTCAGATTTCTGGAGGTGTGATTTTATTTCTCTTTGCCCTTACTATGATTTTTGGTGATGGCAAGCCAGATCAAGAAAAAAATGGCATCACAGATTATAAACACGTTACTATCTTCCCTATTGCGATACCCTCTATAGCGTCTCCAGGAGCTATAATGGCGGTTGTTTTACTCACAGACAATCATTTATATTCCATACAAGAACAACTTATCACTACCGTGCTTGTGCTCATAGTTATAGGCCTCACCTGCTTGATACTTTTAGGTGCAAATAGGTTACAAAAACGTATAGGTAATTACGGAATTACTGTCATAAGTAAGATTATGGGACTTATACTCGCAGCTTATGCAGTACAGAGCATTCTATCTGGGATAAGTCACTACTTTAGTAAGATTTAAAGCAGTTATACCTACTTATCCAAGTGCACAGTACGTCATAGTAGTGTGCGCCTAGAAAACTTAACTACATATTTAAGTTTTTTTCAATATTACGACAGCGCACTACAGCTAGTTATAGTGCGTTTGTAAAATGACTTAAAAAAAGGGTTCCAAATAGATTGATTTTTTTAGGGTTGAGTTTACGCTTTCGCGAAAGCGTTATCCTATCACTTTTAAACCATTAAGTAACTCCCGATAATAGTTGACTTTACTTATCTAGCCTCATTTAAAACAGATTTGTACATTGCTATGGTTAATCAAAAAATCGAAAAACTATGAATTTTAAAGCTATTTACTTTCTCGTATTAATTATGGTATTTGCTAGCTGTGATGATGACAATGTTAACTTGAGCAGTATTACAGATGCCGCTTCAAATGGAGCTGTAGTAGAACTAGTAAGCACCACAAATAACACAATCTCTCAAGAAGATGCTCAGGGCTCACTAGAAGCGAGACTTGAATATAGGGATGATGAAAGTGGGACACTTCTAGAAGAGATGAGAGTGTATCTAACCTACTACGACCTATCTGAGATGGATGGAGACAGCACAGAGGCCCTTGTAGAACAAGAAATTCTCTTCGAGACTATTGCGGCTAGTAACTTTATTGCCGGCGAAAACAGCTTTCCTGTCTATGACCTAGCAATTACTGCAGATCAGTTTTTAAGTAACACAAATAATACATCTTCTAGCATTGCAGCTGGTGATATTTTTACAACAAGATTTGAATTATTACTTACAGATGGTCGTGTTTTTACTTCAACAAATACAGCTGTTAATGGTGGTCTCAATATAGATTTCATAATTAATACAGAGGTTAATTAAAGATTTTATATCATAATCACCCCACTACCATAGAGCGCTTCTTATTTTAAATAAGTAGCATTGTTAACTTTACAAGAATCCTTACTGATAAAAAATTACGTTTTCACGCAACCTTTTTATAACTTCTAGTCTTTCTTATGAAGAACAGAAATAAGTTGCTATGAAATTGAAAATATCTTAATAATATATTTGAAGCTTAAGAACTCTTTTTACACCCCAAAAGATCTTAAGCTTTTTATATACTCACTGTTTAACATCAAATCTCTTGGAGCTAGAGAAGCTTTTAAAAAAATGTAAAAAGGGTGACCGTAAGGCACAGCAGTCTTTGTACAATGTATACAAGGATAGACTTTTTGCGCTTAGTATGAAGTATTGTAAAAACAGAGATGAAGCTCAAGATAATCTTCAAGACTCATTTGTAACCATATTTACAAAAATTAATACTTATAAAAATGCAGGCTCTTTTGAAGGGTGGATGAAGCGCATTGTTATAAATAAAGCAATAGATAGATATAAGAGAAAACCATATTTAGAGTCTATAGATGATCATCAGGTTCAAGAAGAGGACACGACTATAGATCAAGATGATACGGCTATACCCTTGCAAACATTACTCAAGCTAGTGCAAGAATTACCAGATAGATATAGACTAGTATTTAACCTGTACCAACTAGATAACTACACTCATAAAGAGATTGCAATGGCCTTAAATATAAGCCAAGGAACATCGAAATCTAATTTGCACAGAGCCAAACTAATATTAAAAGAAAGAATAATAGCCTTAACGGCTGCTCAAAAAAATTCCATAGTAAATGGGAACTAGAAAAGACATAGGCAAACTCTTTAAAGAGCGTCTAGGTGGTATAGAGCAATCACCAGATGCTGGACTATGGGATAATATTGCCGCAGAACTTGACCAGACTAAAGGCCGTCGTATAGCGCCATTTTGGTATTATTTTGGAAGTGCTATTATTATAGGAGCACTAAGCTTGCTTTGGTTTGCTCAACCAGAGCAAGTCGTGAAAAAAGAGAAACAAAGCTTAGTAAATAGCGAGACTGTTAAAGACTCTGATAACGTTAATATAGAAGATGCGTTAACCACAACTTCAAAATCTACAGAAGATAAAAACACTACAGCGACTACTGGTGAGCAAGATAAAGTACAAACAATACAACAAGACACCACTTACAACTCACAGACAGCAATAATTCTATCAGGGTTAGCTACAAATAGGCCAACTATTAATACTATTAGTTCTAGTAACAAAACCAATTACTCATTAATAGAAATTGAAGCGCTTAAAAACAATAGTGCTACTGTGGCTTCAAACAGTAATCGCAGTAACAAAAGTCACACCCCTCAGCTTCTTTACACTAGCAAAGGTAATGAAGAGGCTCTTGCAAAGTATAAAGCCGAGGTCAAGAAGGCATTAGAACTCGAGATTGCTCAGCAAAAAGAGCAAGCAGCTATAGAAGTGGCGGCTGTCATTAAGAAAAAGACAGATAGTATTAACAAGGCTGTACAAAAAGCGCTCACTTCAAACACAAAAGCAAAGAAAAAAATAAAACTACCCAAAACAGAAGAAGAACGTGCCGAAGATCGTAAAAACGCTACAGAATATGAGATTGCCATCTCTCCATACACCAGTGTATTAAGTTATGGTTCTGTAAGTAAAGGGTCTTCTATAGATGATAGACTAGTAAACAATCCCCGAGATGCTATATCTACAGTAGGATATGGTATGCGCGTAGACTACACACTAGGCGAAAAAAGTAGCCTTAGACTAGGTATAGGCTATGCTCCATTAAAATATCAAACAGATAACTTTCAAGTATCTGTAACAGATGGAAATATTAATATCTATGAACTTTCTGCTATAAACTTAGCCAACTTAAATAGTGGTAGTAGTACAGAAAGCTCTCCAGAAGCGCAAAGTTTTTTTAATGCAAATGACATCGTCTCTATAGAGCAAAATATTTCTTACATAGAGGTTCCAGTAGGTTTCCAATATAGGTTTATAAATAAACGTGTTTCATTTAGTGTAAACCCTGGTTTGAGCTTATTAATCCTTAGTAATAATGAAATATATGCAACCGCAGCCTCTGGGCAATCCATATTTGTAGGTCGTGAAACTAATCTCAACGGGCTGAGTCTAGCATTTAACTTTGGTTTAGGTGGCCATTACAATATAAACGAAAAATGGCGTCTTAATGTTGAGCCTGTTTTTAGATATCAACTCAATCCTTATGCAAATAACCTAAGTAACTTTAGACCATATTATATAGGTGCACAATTTGGAATGTCTTACAAGTTTTAAAAGACTAGTCTCCTGTAAAAAGAACTATTTACTGGATAGTTATAATTACGCTTTCGCGAAAGCGTAAAAAGCTCCACAAATACAGTAACACAATAGACTTAGCAACCACAGCCCTATTAAGAAGAGCTATATAAAGGCTCTGTTAAAACAAGCTAAGATGGTTTACAGCCACTTGTACTATTAATACTTTAGATGTCTATGTAATAAAAAAGCCGTTTCTCAATATTGAGAAACGGCTTTATAAATAGTGACAAAGGTATTAGTTACTAGTTACCCTTTGCATTGTTTTTAAACTTATCAAACTTACCTAGCTTTTTTGCTTTAGGCCAGCTGTTGTTATCTGTATCAATATCTGCTGTTTCAAGATCTGGATCTACTGTAATTTTTACAATTTCCTTATCTGAAGCTATTGCTTTACTTACCTCTGCATCATTCTTTCTCCACACTTGTGCCGGGTATGTAACTTTCTTTTTTGATCCATCTGCATATTCATACTCAACAATAATAGGCATTGGGATTCCTCCTGGCTTCTCAAAAACTACTTTGTATAAAAACTTAGGGGTTTTGATCTTTGCGCGCTCTTCTGGAGTAAAGTTATCCATAAGATATTCTTTAAGGGTAGGTGATGCTTCAAGCATATCTTTACCTCTCATATCTTCTGTAAATTCTGGGCTATCTTCATCTACTACATAAATAGCTTGAATTTGACTAGGATCTGTAATACCATAACGTGCTAGTAATGCCTTTCCAGCCTCTGTTACTTTATCTGTCACATAGTACTGCTTTACATCTTTAAGACCTATATCTACAGCCTCTGTACTATAAAACCATCCTCTCCAGAACCAGTCAAGATCTACTGCAGATGCATCTTCCATCGTACGGAAAAAATCTTCTGGTGTAGGGTGTTTAAACATCCAGCGTTGTGCATATGTTTTAAACGCGTGATCAAAAAGATCGTGCCCCATTACAGTCTCTCTTAAGATATTAAGAGCAGTTGCTGGCTTACCATAGGCATTTGCACCTAGGTTAAAAGCGTTCTCTGGGTTAGACATAATAGGCGCTATATATTCTTGATTTCCTTTCATATACCCTACTATTTTAGAAGGTGCTCCTCGTCTTGATGGGTATGCGTCATTTCCTTTTATAGCTTCTGGATAGTTTTGACCAAACTCTTGCTCTGTAAGGTATTGCATAAAAGTATCTAGACCTTCATCCATCCATCCCCACTGGCGCTCGTCACTGTTTACAATCATAGGGAAGTAGTTATGACCTACCTCGTGTATAATTACTGAGATCATACCAAATTTTGTTCTGTCACTGTACGTTCCATCTTCGTTAGGACGACCATAGTTCCAACAGATCATAGGGTACTCCATACCTTGACCCTTTGCGTGTACAGAAATAGCCTTTGGGTAAGGGTAGTTAAAAGTATACTTTGAGTAGGTATCTAGTGTTTGTACAATTGCTTTTGTAGAGTACTCCTCCCATAATGGATTTCCTTCTGGTGGGTAGATAGAAATAGCCATTACATCACGCTCTGGAAACTTTACTGCCTGTGCATCCATTATATAACGACGTGATGATGTAAATGCAAAGTCACGCACGTTTTTTGCTCTAAGCTTCCACGTTTGTGTTGCTTTCATTTTTCCAGCGGCCATTTTTTCTGCCTCTGCTTGAGTACGGATGATAACAGGCTTATCATAAGATTTTTTTGCCTGCTCCCATCTCTTCATTTCTTCTTTACTGTAAACATCTTTTAGATTTACAATCTCACCTGTACCATCAAGTAAGTGATCTTTTGGTACTGTAATATCTACTTCATAATCTCCAAAAGGTAATGCAAACTCTCCGTTACCCCAGAACTGGTAGTTCTGCCATCCTTCTACATCATTGTATACTGCCATTCTTGGGAAGAACTGTGCAATGATATATCCTTTATTACCGTCTTTATAAGTTTCATAACCAGATCTAGCACGATCTACCGTGTGTTCTGGTATAAGATAGTTCCACTTTATAGAAAATGTGTAAGACTCGCCAGCTTTAAGAGGCTGTGGCATATCTATGCGCATCATCGTCCAGTTTATGGTGTGGTTAAGGCTACGACCATTAGACTTTACCTCTTCTATTTTAAAACCTCCATCAAAAGGCTCACTTTTCATATATGATCCCACAAAAGAACCTGGCTGCGATACAGCTCCAACTCCTCCACCGTTTTTCTCTTTGGCAGGTGAATCTTTCTCTCTTACGTTTTGATCAAGTTGTACCCATAGATACTCAAGATCGTCTGGAGAGTTATTTGTGTACGTAATTGTTTCAAACCCATTAATGATGTGTGTATCATCATTAAGTTCTATTTGCATTTTGTAATCTGCATTATTCTGGTAGTAAGCGTGACCTGGCGCTCCAGAGGCTGTTCTGTACTGGTTAGGTGTAGACATTTCATTGTAGAGTTGTCTAAACCTGTTTGTGTTTTCGTGCCCCATTGCACGCTCTTCTGTTTGTTCTTCTTGAGCAAAAGCGCTTGTGCCTAGAAGTAAAAATGCTGCGAGCAGCATATACGAGTAACGAATCATAAGTGTGTTGAATTAGTTTTAGCTTTAAAAATAGCCATCCTTAGCAGTGTTTTGGGATAATTTTTAAAATTTTAACAACCCTTTAGCATTTCCCGCAGTAAGCAGAAAACTTTTCTTGTTCTTTCCTATAGTAGTATGCACCATATTTTTTTGGTCTGGAAACAAATCCATAAGTAGCTCATTATCTATCTCAAATGTTTTAATTAGCTCTATATCTGTGATTTCTACATAGCAAACCACATAATCGTCTTCATACTCCTTGCCTAAAAACTGGAGCTGTCTTTTTTCTCCATTTACGGTTATTATGAGCTTTTTTTGAAGATATTTATTTAGGTAAAGGTCCAGTTTTTCTTGATTTGCGGTTGCATCTACTACAATGGTCTCATCATAACGCTCTTGCAGCACTGCTTCAAGATCATCATAAAATAACCGCGATATCATTTGTATGGATTTTTCTTGCTCGTCATACACTACATCTGTAACACTAAGGTAATACTTATGTAATGAGGCTCCCATAAGCAATGGAGCGATTATAAATAGTAAAAGAACTTTTCTCATAATGAATTTAGATGATGGGTTTACGCTTTCGCGAAAGCGTACTATAAAATTTTCAATAAATGTGCCAGTAGTTAATCTTGAGGTACAAGTTTTCTATAGTCTTCTGACTTTTTCATCATAAACTCAAGCAGTCCCAAGACGTTATCTGTATCTACGAGCTCTTTTGCCTTTGGGTCTTCAAAGGTATAATACACAAAATCTTCTATAGATTCTTTATTTATAGCTAGCTCATTCATATACACACTATCTGAGAAGCTGTGCCTACTTTCTTGCACTAGTTTTTCAAACCTTGATATTTCAATATGTTTTTTGAGCATTTTTAATCTGCCAGTGATTGAGTTTATGAGTCCGTCTAGCGGGATGCCTCCCCCACTGGTTACAGCTGTATAATAGCGACGCTCTTCTACCGTGCGCGGCGGGGCTGTGTTTTCTGGTATACCTAAATCTGTAGGTGTGATTTTTATCTCATATTCTGTAGTACCCACATCTTTTGTTATATCACCAGTGAGATCTATATTACTTATCGTTACTTGATCAAGCTCTGTAATTTTTGGTATTAAATACAAGGTGATTTTACCTCTATTGAACATCGTATTATTTACCACAAACTGTCTAGGCTCATATTGTACTGCGCTCACATTTATGGTATCATTAAGCCTCGCCTTAATAACAAATTTTCCGTTTTGTGAGGTTATCGTCCCTGTTCTTAATGTCATATTTACCACGGTAAGATTTGCCTTATCTATAGTATCATTAAGAACTTGACCCTCTAGCATTATTACATCTTGAGAATATAATACTGTGGAAATTAAAAAAAACAAACAGAAGTTTATATACTTAATCATCGTTAGTAGATTTATTAGGTAAGACGCCCTCAGACTCCTTACGTTTCAAATATGCGGTAGATTTTTGTAACATTAAATCTAAGATAGCCATTGTGTTGCCTTGATTTGATAAACGTACGGCTTTTTTATCTTCAAAAACATAGTATACAAAATCTTCTATAAGGTCTTCTGGTATATTTAAAGACTTCATATATGTACTATCAGAAAATGTTTGATGATTTTGCTCAACCATCATCTTAAATTTTGAAATTTTTAAATGCTTTTTTAGCATTTTGGTACGCCCGCTTATGGCGTTTATAAGGGAGCCTAGTGGACCAGCTCCTGCAGTAGCACTATAAACTCTACGCTCTTCTACTGTCATCGTAGGTTTTGCATTTTCTGGTATACCTAAAGATGACGGCGAGATAAACCTCTTAAGTGGCACTGCCTTGAGATCCTTAGTTATATCTCCCGTAAGATCAATGTTACTTATGACCACTTCATCTAGCTCATTGAGTTTAGGTATGAGATAAAGTGAGAGTTTCATACGTTTATATATGACTGGAGTAATTATTATGCGCTTACTCTCATACTGCACAGCACTTATGTTAAGCGTGTCATTAACTCTCACTGGTATTTCAAAAACCCCATCTAGATTAGTAACAGTACCCGCGCGCATATTAATATTTACAACTGTTATGGAAGCAACCTCAATACTATCATTAAGAATTTTACCTTCTAACATTAAGCTATTTTGAGCAGTGAGTAAACTACTCATACATAACAATATGGGAATTATATAGATGTAATGTCTCGCGATAGTATACTGTTTTATGTGTGTTGTAAAAATAGGTCAGCTCTTTACGCTTTAGGTTTAATGTTTTGTTAATTCACTTTTACTTGCTCTAGTTTGTATTTTTGAATAAAGAATTAATATGCCAAAAAATATTATCGCCGCAAGCACCTCTACTATTTACGGGGGCACTTATTTAGAGTATCTCCTTCCAGAACTCAAAAAGTTATTTCATAATGTAACTGAGATTATATTTATACCGTATGCTAGACCTGGCGGCATCACTCACGATGACTATACCGCTATTGCTCAAAAAGCTTTCTCAAAAATTAATATCTCTGTAAGAGGCCTTCATACTTATAAAGACGCAACAGAAGCCCTAAAGGTTGCCCAAGGCATATTTACTGGCGGAGGAAATACGTTTGTTCTAGTTAACCAGCTATACAAAATAGATGTAATGCATACGCTTAGAGATTTAATCTTAAACGGAACCCCCTATCTAGGCACAAGTGCTGGAAGTAATCTTTGCGGTCTCACTATGCAAACTACAAATGATATGCCTATTGCCTACCCGCCAAGTTTTAAAACATTGGGAGTTTTACCTTTTAATGTAAACCCGCATTACCTAGATCCAGATACAGACTCTACGCATATGGGTGAAACCCGAGAGACACGTATTAAAGAATACCACATTTACAATACAGTCCCAGTGTTAGGAATACGAGAAGGAAGCTGGATACGAGTAAAGGGCAAACAAATCACATTACAGGGTGACCATACAGCTCGAGTATTCAAACAAGATAAAGAGCCTTATGAGATTGACTCTTTGTCTACAATTGAATTATAGATTACGCTTTCGCGAAATAAAATAAAAAAAGCCCTGTAAATCTACAGGGCTTTTTCTTTGAGCGGGAGACCAGGTTCGAACTGGCGACATTCAGCTTGGAAGGCTGACGCTCTACCAACTGAGCTACTCCCGCATTTATTGAAGATTGTTCTTCAAAAGGTAATTAACAAAAGGCTTTTCTAACAAACCTTAATATTAAAGCGAGGCAAAAATAAATCTTTTTAAACGATACGCAAGGAAAAAATTAAAAAACATTTGAATACAACATTTTTTTAAAATGCGCATTTCATCGATACAAAACTGCGCTTCGTCTGAAAGTTGCTGATTTACAATGCCCTTATTTTAACTTTGAACCTAAAATAAATTTTATTCTAAATTAGAACTAATAAGCTATGTACTACGTATATATTTTTAACAAAATTTGTACAAGTAAATGCGTAAATTTCGCGACAATGAAATATAATAAAATTATGTTCCCTCAAATGAAAAAACTACTCACCCTTACAAGTTTTCTCATACTATCTATATCTGCCATTGGCCAGGTTAAGGTAGGTGATAATCCGAATACTATAGATCCAGCATCGCTACTCGAACTTGAAAGTACGAGTAAGGTCCTTGTGGCAACAAGAGTTAGCACTTCTCAGATGAACAATATCACTCCTCTTTCTGGAGGACTTGTTTTTAATACAGACGAGAGCTGTTTTTATCAATATGATGGATCTAACTGGCTAAGTCTATGCCAGATGGCTTCTATGATAGTTGACAATGGAGATGGAACATACACCTATACAGATGCAAATGGAAATTCGCAAATTATAAACACTCAGGCTTCTGCAAATCCTTATGATAACACGACATCAGGACTTATTGCGACAAATGTGCAAGACGCTATAGACGAAATCAACGCAGCGGCAGGAACAGTAGCTCTTGTAGATAACGGTGACGGAACGTATGATTTCACAGACGCAAGCGGAGCAACAACGACTATCGCAGACACTTCTATCTCGACACTCGTAGACAACGCAGACGGGACATATACCTATACAGATGAAACAGGAGCAACGCAAGTAATCGACACAAATGCTTCTGCAAATCCTTATGACAACACGACTTCAGGACTCGTAGCAACAAATGTGCAAGACGCTATAGACGAAATCAACGAAGCAGCAGGAACAGTAGCACTTGTAGATAATGGCGACGGAACGTATGATTTCACAGACGCAAGCGGAACTACAACAACTATCTCAGACACTTCGATTTCGACGCTAGTTGACAATGCAGACGGAACATACACATACACAGATGAAACAGGAGCAATACAGGTAATAGACACAAGCGCTTCTGCAAATCCATATGATAACACAACGTCAGGACTCGTAGCAACAAATGTGCAAGATGCCATAAACGAAATAAACGCAGCTGCGGGAACAGTAGCACTCGTAGATAACGGCGACGGAACTTACGATTTCACAGACGCAAGCGGAACAACAACGACTATCGCAGATACTTCGATATCAACACTCGTAGACAACGCAGACGGAACATACACCTACACAGATGAAACAGGAGCAACACAAGTAATCGACACAAATGCTTCTGCCAATCCTTATGACAACACGACTTCAGGACTCGTAGCAACAAATGTGCAAGACGCTATAGACGAAATAAACGCAGCAGCAGGAACAGTAGTACTTGTAGATAATGGCGACGGAACATATGATTTCACAGACGCAAGCGGAACAACAACGACCATCGCAGATACTTCTATCTCGACACTTGTTGACAATGCAGACGGAACATACACCTACACAGATGAAACAGGAGCAACACAAATAATCGACACAAACGCTTCCGCAAATCCATATGACAACACGACTTCAGGACTAGTAGCAACAAACGTGCAAGACGCTATAGATGAAATTAATGCAGCAGCAGGAACAGTAGCACTTGTAGACAACGGTGACGGTACTTACGTTTTTACAGACGCAAGCGGAACAACAACAACCATCGCAGATACTTCGATCTCAACACTCGTTGACAACGCAGACGGAACATACACCTACACAGATGAAACAGGAGTAACGCAAGTAATCGACACAAATGCTTCTGCAAATCCATATGACAATTCAACATCTGGATTAGCAGCAACAAATGTGCAAGATGCTATAGACGAAATCAACGCAGCTGCGGGAA
>NZ_JBHSHB010000013.1:0-767 GCF_042652845.1 Dokdonia genika
CGATGGTTTTGAGAGCTTTGATCTTACGGGTGTGATTGCTCAGATAGGTGGAGGGGAGCCTGTAGATATCTTAGTGTATACAGATCTCGCTTTCGCGGAAGCGAACCCAGACGACCCAACGCTTGCAGTGGCAGATATCACTAACTTTATCAATACCACATCCGGTAACCAAACGCTCTATGCACGTGTGGAACGAAATGTGCCAGGCGATGAGGACTTAGACAGCGACGGAAACTTATGTTATGTGATTGTGCCTTTTGAGGTGATTGTAAATCCACTACCTGTATTGGCAGAAGCGGGACCTATTGATTATACCTTCTGTGAAGAATTTGATGGAGATGATACAATGGGAAGTGTGGATCTTACCACCCTAGCAGATGAGATAGGGATTCTTGCGGCACCACAGGTAACGAGTGATTTTACGANGGCTGCACTAAGTTCGCCATACACAGTGGCAGATGGTGAGGAGCTTTTTGTGCGTATTGAAGATAACACCACAGGCTGTGTGAACTTTACAAGCATCATATTTACGGTAGAAAGTCGTCCAGAGGTATCTCCAGCAGATAATATGGTACAGTGTGCCGATGATCTTGGGATTAATGTTGCGCCTAATCAAGATGAGGCCACCTTTGACCTTACGCAGCAGAATGCGATGATTACTGGAGGTGTGACTGCAACCTCTGTAACTTACTACACGAGCCTTGCAGATGCAGAGGCAATGATTAATGCGATAGACACGCCTAGTGCTTATGTAAATACAAGTAATC
>NZ_JBHSHB010000014.1:0-283446 GCF_042652845.1 Dokdonia genika
AGATAGTAACTACGACTGGTACAGCTGGAGAGGATGATTATGAACAAACAATTGTAACGGTAATAATCCCTGCTGGAGAAACTACTGGAGAAGTTGTAATTCCTATTGAAGATGATGATCTTGATGAGGGTGATGAAATCTTCACAGTAGACGGAACGGTAACAAGTGATAACACTGAAAACACAGATCCTAGCGGAACGGTAACCATTATCGATAACGATGATGCTCCAACCGTAACTATCGAAGATGTAATTGTAGATGAAGATGCTGGAACGGTAACGGTTCCTGTAACCTTAAGCAACCCAAGTGATGAGGATACTATTATTGAAATAGTAACAACAACGGGTACAGCTGGAGAGGATGATTATGAAGAAACAATTGTAACGGTAATAATCCCTGCAGGAGAAACTACGGGTGAGGTTGTGATTCCTATTGAAGATGATGAACTTGATGAGGATGATGAAATCTTCACTGTAAATGGAACGGTAACAAGTGNTGGGGAGGATGATTATGAAGAAACAATTGTAACGGTAATAATTCCTGCTGGAGAGACTGAAGGAGAAGTTATAGTTCCAATTACAGAAGACACGACAGATGAAGAAGATGAAATCTTCACAGTAGACGGAACGGTAACAAGTGGTAACACAGATAATGATACCGCTCAAGGCGAAATTACAATTACTGATAATGATGGTCCTCCAACCGTGACTATCGAAGATGTAATTGTAGATGAAGATGCTGGTACAGTAACCATTCCCGTAACCTTAAGTAACCCAAGTGATGAGGATACTGTTATAGAGATAGTAACTACGACTGGTACAGCTGGAGAGGATGATTATGAAGAAACAATTGTAACGGTAATAATCCCTGCTGGAGAGACTCAAGGAGAAGTTATAGTTCCAATTACAGAAGACACGACAGATGAAGAAGATGAGATCTTCACATTAGACGGAACGGTAACAAGTGGTAACACTGATAATACAGACCCTAGCGGAACAGTAACCATTACCGATAATGATGATGCGCCAACCGTAACTATTGAAGATGTAATTGTAGATGAAGATGCTGGAACGGTAACGGTTCCTGTAACCTTAAGTAACCCAAGTGATGAGGATACTGTTATTGAGATAGTAACTACGACTGGTACAGCTGGAGAGGATGATTATGAAGAAACTATTGTAACGGTAACCATTCCTGCAGGAGAGACTGAAGGAGAAGTTATAGTTCCAATTACAGAAGACACGACAGATGAAGAAGATGAGATTTTCACAGTAGACGGAACGGTAACAAGTGATAACACTGCCAATACAGATCCTAGCGGAACAGTAACCATTACTGATAATGATGGTCCTCCAACCGTGACTATCGAAGATGTGATAGTAGATGAAGATGCTGGAACGGTAACGGTTCCTGTAACCTTAAGTAACCCAAGTGATGAAGATACTGTTATTGAGATAGTAACTACGACTGGTACAGCTGGAGAGGATGATTATGAAGAAACAATTGTAACGGTAATAATCCCTGCTGGAGAAACTACTGGAGAAGTTATAGTTCCAATTACAGAAGACACGACAGATGAAGAAGATGAAATCTTCACAGTAGACGGAACGGTAACAAGTGATAACACTGAAAACACAGATCCTAGCGGAACAGTAACCATTACTGATAATGATGGTCCTCCAACCGTGACTATCGAAGATGTAATTGTAGATGAAGATGCTGGTACAGCAACGATTCCTGTAACCTTAAGCAACCCAAGTGATGAGGATACTATTATTGAAATAGTAACAACAACGGGTACAGCTGGGGAGGATGATTATGAAGAAACAATTGTAACGGTAATAATTCCTGCTGGAGAAACTACGGGTGAGGTTGTGATTCCTATTGAAGATGATGAACTTGATGAGGATGATGAAATCTTCACTGTAAATGGAACAGTGACTAGTGGTAACACTGACAATACAGATCCAAGCGGAACTGTGACTATCGTAGATAATGATATAACAGGAAATCTTGATTTATCAAAGTCTAGTGAGATTGTAGATCTTAACGAAAATGGTGTTATTGATGCTGGAGACCAAATAAACTATACACTAACGGTAACTAACAATGGTTCAGTAGATCTTACAGATGTAGTTGTTTCTGATGAAATGATTATTCTAGAAGAAAATACAGTAGCATTGCTTATGGTGGGTGATAGTGTTGTATTTACAGGAAGTTATACAATCACACAAGATGATATTGACACAGGAGAAGTTATAAATATTGCTTTTGCAGAAGGAGTGGATCCTGTTGGAGATATTGTAGTAGATCAGTCTGATGACCCAATGGATACAACAGATACAGATGGAGATGGAGATGGAGATGGAGAAGATCCTACAATTACTTTGATAGACCAATTACCTAGTCTTAACATCACTAAAACAGCTTCTTACCAGGACTTTAATGCCGATGGTTTTGCAAATGCAGGTGATCAGATTATTTATACTTTTGTTGTAATGAACACTGGAAACGTCACTTTAACGGATGTTCACGTCGATGACCCGATGGTTATCGTTGCAGGTGATCCGGTAACGTTACTTCCTGGTGAAAGTGCTAATTTTACTGCGGTTTATATAATTACCGAAGAGGATGTAGCCAATGGAGAGATTGTAAATGTTGCAACAGCGGTTGCTTTAGCACCGTTTGGTGTTGAAGTGATAGATGTTTCTGATGATCCAGAAGATCCAACAACAGATGTTGATGATCCAACTGTTACAGTGTTAAGTCAGACATCAGGTCTCATTGTAAATAATGGTATATCAATAGGTCAAGATGGCCGTAATGATAGCTTTAGAATACAAGGACTTGAGAACTTCCCTGATAATACCTTAACCATATTTAACAGATGGGGTATTGAGGTGTACACTGCAGAGCGTTATGGTGTAGATGGCAATGAATTCAGAGGTTTATCTAATGGTAGGACAACTATTAGCCAAGATGATTATTTACCTGTAGGGACCTACTATTGGATTTTAGAATATGTAAATGCAGTAGGAGATACAGTTAATGAATCAGGATACTTATATATAACACGATAAAAGATGTTAAATCGCCGGTAGTTTTTAGAACAGCCGGTGATTTTAATTAAATGATTTATGAAAAAGGTAGTTTCAGTTTTTGGATTCTTATTGATTTTAGCGCTTGGTACAACATCCCTTTCTGCGCAGCAAGATCCTCAGTACACGCAGTATATGTATAATACCGTAGCTATTAACCCAGCATATGCTGGTAATAGAGGTGTAACTAGTATTGTAGGATTACATAGAAGTCAATGGGTAGGACTCGATGGAGCCCCAAGAACACAAAGTTTAAGTATTCATTCTCCTATTGGAGAAGGTAAAGTAGGTTTAGGGCTATCTATTGTAAATGATGCCTTAGGCCCATCACAAGAGACTTATGTTGGTGCAGATTTTAGTTATACAATCAACACTTCAGAAAATGGAAAACTTAGCTTTGGACTAAAAGCTGGAGGACATATTCTAGATGTAGATTTTACTAAGCTTACGCTTTTTGATGTAACAGATCCAAGGTTTTCTCAAAATATAGATAATAAGCTTTCTCCTATAATAGGTGCAGGACTGTATTATCACACAGAAAATTTTTATGCAGGTGTAAGTGTTCCTAACCTTATAGAGACCGAGCACTTTGATTTAAGTAATAACTCATCAAGTGTAATAGCTAGAGAGCGTATACATTATTATGGTATTATGGGTTATACTTTTGATATAAGTGATCAACTCAAACTTAAGCCTAGTACACTTGTAAAAATGGTTGCTGGAGCTCCATTGCAAGTAGATCTTACAGCAAACTTCTTAGTGATGGAAAAATTACACTTAGGAGCGGCATATAGATGGAGTGCAGCACTTAGCGGCCTGGTAGGTTTCCAAGTTTCAGATAGTATGTTAATAGGTCTTGCCTACGATAGAGAGAGTACAGATTTAGGTGATACCTTTTATAACGATGGTAGCTTTGAAGTATTTTTACGATTTGAGCTGTTTAATGAGTATGATAGAATGTTAACCCCTAGATTCTTTTAATAAGTTATTTTTGACTTATTCAAACTTACAATTATGATGATTAAAACGATTAATATTTGTTTATGTATCCTTTTCTTAGGAACAGTAGGACTTTATGCCCAAGAAGGTAAAATAGATAGAGCAGATAAGAAGTTTGACCAATACGCATTTGTAGATGCACGTAAAATTTATCTTGAAGTTGCAGACAAAGGATATGAGTCTGCAGATTTATTCCAGAAAATTGCAGATAGTTATTACTTCAATGCTGGTTATGCAGATGCTCAAGTTTGGTATGAGAAGTTAATATCAACCTTTCCAGATGAGATAAAGCCAGAGTACTACTTTAGGTACTCACAAACATTACGTGCCTTAAAAAATTATGATAAGGCAGATGATATGATGGCTACTTTTAATGACCTTAACGGAGATGATGTTAGAGCGGTACTTTTTGAAGCAGAGCCTAATTACTTGAAGAACATAGATTACAAAAAAAGCACATACACTGTGCAGGATATACGTAGTATCAATTCGCGCTACTCAGATTTTGCACCTACTGAGTATGAAGGTAAACTCATTTTTGCTTCTTCGAGAGATACAGGAGGTGTTTCAAAAAAAATACATAAATGGAATAATGAACCATTTTTAGACCTTTATGAAACTAAGGTAGGAGAGCAGACCGAAAGCTACAGTAAGCCAAAAAATTATAGTAGAGAACTCAACTCAAAATTTCACGAAAGTACAACCACCTTTACAAAGGATGGTCAAACTGTATACTTCACACGTAACAATTATAATAAAGGAACGTATAAGAAGTCTAAGGAAGGAACTAATAAACTTAAGATTTACAAATCACGTAAAAAGAATGGTCGCTGGAGCACACCAGTAGAAATGCCTTTTAATAGTGATGAGTACTCTACGGCACACCCAGCATTAAATGAAGATAATACAAAGCTGTATTTTGCATCAGATATGCCAGGTACACTAGGTTTGTCAGATATCTGGGTAGTAAATGTAGATAGTACAGATGTGGTAAGTGAGCCAGTAAACTTAGGAAGACCCATTAATACAGAAGGAAGAGAGACCTTTCCATTTTTAAGTGACAAAGGAGTGCTTTACTTTTCGTCAGACGGGCATCCAGGTCTTGGAGGTCTTGATGTATTTGCTACAGCACCAGATGCAAGTGGTAATGCTCAAGATGTTATAGATAATATAGGAGAGCCTATTAATAGCTCTTATGACGACTTTACATTTATTGTAAACGAGGATACTAAAGTGGGTTATTTTGCCTCAAACCGTAAACAAGGAGTAGGTAGTGACGATATCTATAAATTTACAAAAGAAGAAATACCTTGTGAGATTGAGCTAGTAGGGGTTGTTACAGATAGAGATTCTGGAGAGCCTATACCAGGAGCAACAGTTACCTTATTAGATTACAACGGTAACGTAGTATCTTCAGTACAAACTACAGATAGTGGTTATTATGCCTTTGATAACTCTTACTGTGATACACAATATATTATACGAGGAGCAAAAGAGACTTATAGTGGAGCAGAGGCAATCACAAAGACACCAGATGTTTCTGGCACAGTGACTAATGACCTTGAGTTATCCCTATTACAAAAACCTATTAAAGTAGGTGATGACCTTGCAAAAATACTTGAGCTCAACCCTATCTATTTTGATTTTGATAGATTTAATATTCGTCCAGATGCGGCACTAGAGCTAGAAAAAGTACTTGCAGTTATGCGTGAGTATCCTAATATGGTTATAGATGCGCGTTCACATACAGATAGTAGAGGTAATGATTCATACAACCTAAGTCTGTCAGACAAGCGAGCAAAATCTACTGTAAACTATATCATTGCAGAGGGAATTTCTTCATCTAGAATCTCAGGTAGAGGATACGGAGAGACACAACTTACTAATGAATGTTCTAACGGTGTACAATGTTCTGAAGAAGCTCACCAGCTTAACAGGCGTTCAGAATTTATTGTAATAAGTAACTAGAAGAAACTTACTACTTATATCTAAAACCCCTTTTCTTACGGAGAGGGGTTTTTTTACGCTTTCGCGAAAGCGCACTCATACCTTTATTCATACTATCCCAAAGAAAAAATTACATCTTTGTGCTCAATAACTTGTAGTACATACAAGACTAAGAATACCATTGTAACCACAGCTTTTATAAATGTAGAAGCTATAAAGCCTATAAAGGATCCTAGTGCTGCTTTAAGTGCAACCTGAGTACTAGTCTTATTAAAGCTGAGTTCGCCTATAAAAGCGCCTATAAACGCCCCTATAAGAAAGCCCAAGGGTATGGGACTAAGCAATCCCACAATAAGGCCTACGGTAGTACCTATGGCACCTGCTTTACTACCCCCATATCGTTTTGTGCCCATTGCAGGGATGATATAATCAAGTATGGTGATTGCAACCGCCACAGCTAGCGTAATGCCTAAAAATGTCCAGTCTTGCGGTACAGCATCTGTTAAGTGAAGGGTCAACAAACCTAGCCAACTTAAAGGCGGACCAGGTATCACGGGTAAAAAACTGCCTACTATACCAGCTATAACCAGCAGTAGGCCTACAAAAACCAAAAAAAGATCTACATAATTCATCGCTTATAAGACGTCAAAATGTTATAATGTTACATTTTTTAAACTAAAACATTAGTTTAAACTAAATATTTAGTTATATTTGATGTGTCGATGTTCAATGTGTTGACATACAGACTATTCAATTCCAGTATTTATGAAACAACTTACAAAGGCAGAAGAAGAGGTAATGCAATTATTATGGGTAGCACAAAAGGCAAACGTGGCACAACTCATCGAGCAAATGCCAGAGCCTAAGCCTGCTTACAATACCATATCTACCATCATACGGATTTTAGAAAACAAGGGCTTTGTAGGTCACGAGAAGGAGGGAAGAGGCTATATCTACCATCCTCTTGTGACTAAGGAGGTTTACAGCAACGCCTCTATGCATAAAATGATGGACAGCTACTTTAATGGTAGTTTTAAAAGTATGGTAAGCTTCTTTGTAAAAAAGAATGATCTAGATGTAAAAGAGCTGGAATCTATTCTGAGCGAAATTAATAAAGACAAGTAATTATGGGATCTTACAGTATACAAGTCATCTGTTTTCAAGCATTATTTCTAGCGGTGTATTACTTGCTTTTAAGAAAAGAGACCTTTTTCTCATATAACAGAATATACCTGCTAGTCACTCCCGTTATTGCACTAGCATTACCATTTATAAAAATCGCAATGTTACAAACGGTGGTGCCTGTAGAGACATTTGCCAGTGTTCTCCCAGAGGTTGTAATAGGTGATGCGGCAGTGATTACATCTACAGATGCGGCTCCCGTTACAGAGTCTTTTTCCATACCGTGGTTACAAATTTATATGGCAGGTGCGGTGATTAGTCTAGTTGTGCTCACCATAAAGATTAAAAAATTTGCCAGCTACTTTTCTTATAAACAGAAAGGGTCTAGCATCATAGAGATTCCTTCATCTACAGAGGCTTTTACATTTTTTAACTACATATTTATTGGGGCAGATATAGATACGCTTTCGCGAAAGCAAATACTTACCCACGAACAGATACACGCAAAGCAAGGGCATACTTGGGATCTTATCTTTTTTGAGATTTTAAAAGTAGTACTGTGGTTTAACCCTATTACCTATTTATATCAAAAAAATATAAGTATCGTACACGAGTACCTAGCAGATCAAAAAGCAACCGAAGGTATCTCAAAATACACCTATTATGAAGAGTTGCTTAACACTGCCTTTGGCACAAGTAAACTCTCATTTACAAATACATTTTTTAATCAATCATTAATCAAAAAACGAATCGTTATGTTACAAAAATCAAAATCACAAAAAAGCGCATTAGCAAAGTATTTACTTTTAATTCCACTTGTGCTTGCAATGCTCGTGTATGTTTCTTGCTCTGAAGACAATAGCGTAGAGAGTGAGCGCACTCTAGAACAAGAGATTGCAGAATTACAAATTGCACTAGAGCAAAAGGAAGAACTTACAGAGAGCGAGAGAAAACTTTTTAATCAACTTAATAAAACCTTATTAGAAAAAGGTGGCAACAAGAGTATTTATACTCACGGTATGGGAGCAAAAGATGACGAAACAGTAGAAGTGCTCGAAGTAGAACGTGTTTATGATGTAGATGAGAACGGAAATATTCCTTTTGCCGTAATAGACGAGGTTCCAGTTTTTCCAGGTTGCGAGTCCCTTACCTCAAATGAGCAATTAAGGAAATGTATGTCTCAAAAGGTAAGCGCTTTAATTAGCGCTAACTTTAATGTTGCATTAGGGAAGGAGCTAAATCTCAAGGGTACTAACCGAATTTTTGTCAGCTTTAAAATTGATAAAAACGGATTTATCACAAACTTAAGAACGCGCTCGCCACACCCAGATCTTGATGCTGAAGCACAGCGTGTGATTTCTATGTTACCAAAAATGAAACCTGGTAAGCATAATGGCGAAGTAGTAGGAGTTCTCTACAGTCTCCCTATCACGTTTCAAATAGCAGAGTAACCTATGAAAAAACTATTTATAGTAATTGTAATTGGAATGATATCAAAAGTCGGGGCGCAAGCTCCGGCTTTGGCTGTTGCAGATAGTTTATACGCTACTGGTGAGTATACAAAGGCAATAGCCCAGTACGAGAAGATTCAAGAACCTACGGCACGTATATGGTTACAAATAGCCAGAGCATATAAAGGGAAGGGAGCAAAAACAGCTGCTCTTAACTTTTATAAAAAGTCACTAGAGCTTGATGATAAGCAACCCATCGCCGCAACCGAGTATGGAAGGTTACTCCTCACAAAATCAAAATTTAAAGAAGCAGACAGTGTTTTTGCTATACTCTCAACGAGATACCCTACAAATGCCGAGTATCACTATCAATGGGGACGAGCACTTAAAAAGACCGCGGTAAAGGACACCTTAGTTTTAAGTAAAAAAACAGATAATGAAAAGATAGATACCTCAGAAAAGGCTTTTGCAAAAGCAGTCCAGCTGGACTCAACACATCAAAAGGCAATGTTTGAACTTGCAAAGTATCACTTGGGTCATAAAAACTATCCAGAGGTAGAAACAATCTGTAAAAAAGCCCTTGAGAGCGAGCCAGAAAATATTGAGATTATAGGCGTGCTGGCTCAAAGTTATTATTACAAAGGCTGGTGGGATGAGGCAATACATCTTTTTAACCAGTTGCTCGATTTAGGAGTAGATACCTTATTTGTAAGAAATAAACTAGGGCGTGCCTACTACGAGAAAAGAATGTATCCAGAGGCTATAGAGGCTTATGAAGAAGTACTCGCTTATGATGACGAAGACTGGGGTACACTTATCACCCTTGCTAGGTTATATAACTTTAGTCGTGAGTATGACAAGGCCTTAGAGTATGGAAAAAAAGCCCTGTATTTCAAAGATCTACCACTAGATGATGTGTATTACACAATGGGTCGAGCGTATGAATTTAAGAAGAATTATGAGCAGGCGATGAAGTACTACGGAAATTCTACTAAGGAAGATGCAAATAACCTTGATGCGGTCTATGCAACCGCCGTGGCTGCAGATAATTATTATGAAGATAAGGAAGAAGTACTCAAACTCTATGAGAAGTTTGTGGCACAGTCTAAGAAATTAAAAAAGCGTCCTTACTTAGCAAGAATTGCTCAAGAGCGAATGACACTACTCAAAAGAGAAATTTTTGAGGCACAAGAGAAGAAAGAGTAGGGCAGTGATGGCCGCTTTTTGGAGCGGTTTAAATATTGTATTTTCGAGCTACGTATGAAATGGTTTTTACATCGTGGCTTATTGATAATCACAGCAGTAGTTGTGATGACTTCGTGCGACCAGATTGAAACAAAAAAAATATCTTCTTCGCAGTACCTTTCTGAGAGTTGGAAGGCAATAGATCTACATAGAGTAGATGGATATCCCACTTTTGATACCTGTGCTACGTTGCCAGAAGGGGAGCCGCTTAAGGCTTGTTTTCAAGAGACGGTTACAAAGACCTTTTACGAGTCATTTGGAAAACATACCATCGTAGTGCAACGCGCTCTAGACGATACCATATTTGTAGACTTTGTAGTAAACGAAAAAGGGAAGTATTGTATAGACACCCTTAAAATCGCTCAGGAAATCCGCACAGAAATCCCTCGCCTAGAACAGTGGATACACGAAGCCGCAAGACAATTGCCAGAAGCAAAACCTGCAACTAAAGAAGGCGTACCCGTAAAGACACGATTTAAAATCCCCGTGGTTTTAAAGGTGGAGTAATTGTAAGGCACCACAAACTATTGCTTGTAGTTGCGACCTTTCCATTGATACCCAGTAGCTAGCGATCTTAGGGCTATGTAGGTGCTTATAAAAGGGTAGCAAACCATCACAACTGGATACCATTTTAAATATCTTTTTCGGTTGTAAAAAGAAGCTTCGGTGGCAATGAGGATAACATCAACTACTAGTTTTATGACTAAGCCCATTAATATGATGGATTGGGTTTCCGCTTTCGCGAAAGCGTAATAAAGAACTCCCACAACACTTAAAACATTTACTGCCAAAACAAGAATCCCCATTAGTTTTGAGAACCAAAAGGTATAAGCACTAGACTTTGCCGCCCAGCGTGTGCGCTGTGCTATAAATGTGCTCCACTGCTCTTGAGGCTGTGTGGTTACAATCGCATCTGTAGAGCGTAAATAGCTTATCCTATTTTTAAACTTCTCTTGAAATTTCTCGAGTAAAAAATGATCATCTCCACTAGCGATATGATTATTATTTGCAAAGCCTTGAACGGCTGTAAAGGCTTCTTTATCATAAGCGAGATTTGCTCCGTTACATAAAAATGGTAAGCCCATATAAAAGCTTCCGGCGGTTGCGCCCATAAGACTTAAAAAATCCAATTGCTCATAGGCAGTTAAAAATGAAGGTTGAGCGGTGGTCGCAATAGCAACGGGCATAATCACCATAAGTGATGATTGTTGCTGGATGATAGCGTCTAATGTTTTGAGCCAGTTTACGGGCACGGTACAGTCGGCATCTGTGGTCACAATCCACTGGTGTTTACTAGTATGGATGGCGGTTTGGAGTGCATCTTTTTTTGGTGATGCAGAGGTGCGCACGTTGTCTATAACATCAATATTTGTAAGCTCATAACGCGATATACACTTATTTATGACCTCGAGAGAGTTGTCTGTAGAGGCGTCATTTACTAAGATGATTTCCCAGCTGTTTTGTGGATAGTCAACTTCGGCTAGTGATAGCAGCAAGTTAGTAAGATGTGCTTCTTCATTTCTAAAGGGTACAATAACAGTAAATGTGGTAGTTGGGGTGTCACAAGTTTGTGAGAACGTACCAGCGCGATTAATCTCAAGCGCAAAGCCGAGGATGATAATTCCATAGAGCAAGAATACAAAAAACAGCATCCAGATCATTATACGCTCTTTATGGTGCTAGTAGGCTTTTGCACTAGCAAAAAGTAGGCACCAGGTAATAGCGGTACTACTACATTGAGCAGCCACATTAAAAGTACAGTACTTAATACAATCTCTTCGGGTACATTAAACCAGCCAAAAATGAGAACAGCCACACCACCGCGCACCACAACATCTAGTAACTGCATCACAGGTATGAGCGAGCTCACAAGGTAGGTAGCACAAATGCAAGCCATTACAAAAGGATAACTTGTGGTAGCACCTAGCAGGTAGAGAATGAGGTAAAACTGATGTGCAAAAATGATATATCGTATAATGGAAAACAGGCGCACCTTCTTTTTAATAGGTGCAGCAATAGATTTCCAATACTTCTTGATTTTATACCAAGGATTTCCCTTGAGTGTCCAGTGTACACTTCGTAGTATTTTTGGGAGTATTTGGTACAATACGAGTGCCATAAATATGCTCAAACTCCAAAAGAATATCGCTGTCCCACTAGTAAAAAAGGCAATAACTCCTAGGCCAATACTCCCAAAAATAAGCGTCGCTAGCAGCTGATACATATTGCCTATAAAGTTTAAGAAGAGTATCTGCTTGCGTTGCTCTTTTGGGTAATAGAGCGCCTTTGCACCATAGTCTCCAGCTTTGGCAGGAGTTACAAACCCTACGAGGTGAGCGGTGAGGGTTTGTATTGCGCTTTCGCGAAAGCGTAATAATCCATATTTCCCTACTAGAGTTTGCCATTTCTTGATTTCAAAAAACCAGTTGGAAGCGGTAAGTAAGAGTATGACTATAATATAGAAATATAACGATGATGTGTCAATTTCAGAAAGCTGAAATCGTAGTGACCGTAAGTCACCGCGATCTAGTTTGTCATAAATAAAATAGCCAGCCAGTAGTACAATGAGAATCTTAAGAGTCGCCCAGAGTAATTGCGTAGCTTTGTGAGATAATCTAGGCATTCATTTCTTTGTTAAGGATGAGCACAAAGTAACAATAAAAGCATTGGCAGACGAAAAAATCATATTAGGTATTGATCCAGGAACCACTATTATGGGTTTTGGACTTATCAAGGTTGTGGGTAAAAAGATGGAGTTTATGCAACTCAATGAGTTATTGTTACAAAAGTATAATGACCCTTATGTGAAGCTCAAACTCATTTTTGAGCGCACCATACATCTCATAGATACGTATCACCCAGATGAGATTGCGATAGAGGCACCGTTTTTTGGCAAGAATGTACAAAGTATGCTCAAGCTAGGTAGAGCACAAGGAGTGGCGATGGCAGCAGGTTTATCTCGAGAAATCCCTATCACAGAGTATCTTCCTAAAAAGATTAAAATGGCCGTTACTGGAAATGGTAATGCAAGTAAGGAGCAGGTGGCAAGAATGCTACAGTCTTTACTAAAACTTAAAACCTTGCCTAAAAACTTAGACGCTACAGATGGTCTTGCCGCAGCAGTGTGTCACTTTTATAATTCTGGAAAAGTAGAAATAGGTAAAAGCTACTCAGGCTGGGAGAGCTTTGTAAAGCAAAATGAAAAACGAGTTAAGAAGTGATTTATGAATGTAATTCTCTTTTCAAAGTTAATGCTCATCTTGCGCGTGGCCTTCTTATTCTATTTTGGTAGAGAGTTATACTTATCAAGTTTCAAAAATCCAAAGTATAAGGTAGTTTGGTTCTTGATTGTTTTAGTTTTTCCGATATATGGTTATTCTGTTTATTTAAGTATTAGAAGAAGACTACTAAAGAAGAGAGTATTTAATCCTATGTTTAATACCATTAAATAAATGGCATCCATCTACATCCACATACCATTTTGCAAGCAGGCGTGTCACTATTGTGATTTTCACTTTTCGACCACGATGGGTAAAAAAGGGGAAATGATAACGGCTATCATAAGCGAACTTGAGATGCGTAAAGCCGAGTTTGAAAATGAAGAGGTGTCTAATCTTTATTTTGGCGGCGGGACACCTTCTGTCTTAAACACTGCAGAGATTGAACAAATTATAGATGCTTGCTACGCACATTACAAGATTCAAGAAGATCCAGAGATTACCCTTGAAGCAAATCCAGACGATCTTACTGAGCAAAAAATAAGAGAGCTCGCAGCATCGCCCATTAATAGATTGAGTATAGGCGTACAATCGTTTTATGAAGAAGATCTCAAATTAATGAATCGTGCTCATAACGCCCAAGAGGCACTAGACTGCCTGAGATTAACAAGAGCAAGCTTTCCTAACAGTTCGCTGGATCTTATTTATGGAATCCCTGGGATGAGTAATGAGCGCTGGGAGGAGAATATAGATAAAGCGCTAGCGCTAGACCTCCCTCATATATCTGCCTACGCGCTTACGGTAGAGCCTAAGACGGCCTTAGAAAATTTTATTAAAAAAGGAATTGTACCTCCGGTAGAAGATGAGGTGGCACAAGAGCATCACGAGTTATTAATACGTAAGATGGAAGCTGCTGGTTATGAAAATTACGAGTTTTCAAACTTTGCAAAACCTGGTTATCATTCTAGAAACAATACGGCATACTGGCAAGGAAAAAAATACCTAGGTATAGGTCCCTCTGCACATAGCTATGACGGTAAGCGCCGCGCGTGGAATATAAATAACAACCCAAAGTACATAAAAGCAATCACGGCTGGAGAGCTACCTCAAGAGGTAGAAGAGCTCTCGCTCACAGACCAGTACAATGAGTATGTAATGACGAGATTGCGCACGCAGTATGGAGTTTCTTTACTTGAGATAAAAACACAATATGGCGAGCGTTTTTATAACTACTTTTTAGAACAGGCTCAAAAACACATAGAGGAACATTTACTTTTTATAGAAGAAGATAGGGTCTATGTAAGTAAAAAAGGAAAGTTTTTATGCGATGGTATCGCAAGTGATTTATTTATACTCAACTTAAAGTAGCCTAACTCGTTGCAATGAGTTTAAGTACTCTAGGTAAATCAATAGAGTATTTTTATCTTTAGTTTTCTCTTTAATTACGCTATGCTTGCAACTATAACTCATAATAAAGAAACTTTTAAGGTCAATCTTTCAAAACCTATTGATCTCTCGATTCCCCTTACTTCTAAGAAGAATCCGCTGGCTTGGTATATTGACCCGCCTAAGTTTGAGACAGTCACAGATGGCGAGTGGGTAGGAAGTGTGCGCAAGGGAGGCGATGTAAATTTTACTACCATCACCTTTAACCCACATTCTCACGGCACGCATACAGAGACCGCTGGTCATATTACAGAAAAGGTACACAGCATTAATAAAAATCTCAAAACATTTTTCTTTATCGCAGAGGTGGTGACAGTCATACCAGAGCCGCTTGATAATGAAGATGATGATTTTATACTAAGTGATAAGCAGTTTAAAAACCTACTTAAAGATAAATCACCAGAAGCTTTGGTGATACGCACATTGCCTAACGCACGCGAAAAGAAAACAATGAACTGGTCTAACACAAACTGGCCATTTGTAGATGAGAGTGCGATGGTACGCTTTCGCGAAAGCGGTATAAAACACCTTCTCATAGATTTACCTAGTGTAGATAAAGAGAAGGATGGTGGAGAGCTCAAGGGGCATCACGCGTTTTGGGATGTAAATGGTGAGATACGACTAGATGCAACTATTACAGAGATGATCTATGTACCGCATAAAGTTTCAGACGGGACGTATCTTCTTAATCTCCAGATTGCCTCTTTTGAAAATGATGCCACACCTAGCAAGCCTATCTTATATAAAATCGAAACAGAATAATGCAACCACCTTACTACGCTGTAATCTTTACGTCTACACAAACCAGTAGCACAAGAGGCTATAAACAAGCAGCAGATCTTATGGAGGAGCTGGCCGCAACGATGCCTGGTTTTCTGGGAGTAGAGGGAGCTAGAAATGATAGTGACCACCTAGGGATTACGGTATCATACTGGCGCTCGCTAGAAGACATTGCAAGATGGAAAGCCCAGACAGAGCATCAAGGTGCGCAACGTATGGGAAAGTCAGACTGGTACGATAACTATACGGTGAGAATATGCAAGGTGGAAAGAGAATATAGCTTTGATAAAAAGTAAGTGTTTCCTATCTCAAGCCGTAACCTTTTCCAGCCCAAAATGGTTTTATATCTACTACCAGTCGGCCACTTTGTACTGCAGGATCTAGGCGTACGAGACTATCTGCTGTGGCAAGGTTAGGGACGTTGTAAATTGTAATACCTTGGGTTATACCTAAGCTATCTTCTAGAGGTCCAGATATATCTGCATAGCCTAGCTCGTACATACGACCTAGATGTGCACGATGCCCTTTTTGAATCTCTGCCGCCTCATCTTCACTTTGCGCTCTATTAGGTCCCGTATTGAGAAAAGCTAGAAAATACTTTTGCATAATTACCGTGTCCTGAATATCATCATCGTAATAATCGAATATTTCAAAACCATTGGCTTTAAGATCTGCAATTTGTTGTGCTTTACTAGGTGAAGCTGCGGCATCGCTAGTTTTTGTCTCAATCTTAGATTGACAACTTATTAGTAGTACGAGTACTAAAAAAGTGAATATAATTTTCATTTTACCAATTTTTAAAAGGATTCTCAGATAGCTGCGAGTTGTAGTATTTATTATCTCCAGTCACTTCGCTGCCTATCCATTCTGGTGTTGTAAAATCTTCTTCTTCAGCGTTTAGTTCTATTTCGGCGATGGTTAGTCCTTCGTTTTTTCCATAAAATTCGTCTATTTCCCAGGTGTGATTACCTGCAGTATACTCGTAACGTGTTTTATCTATAACTCCGGGAAGGCATAGAGATAGAAGCGTTTGCGCCTTATCTACTGCGATTTCTTCTTCTACTTCTACGCGTGTGGTACCGCTATCGTTTGATTTTCCTTTAATCGTAAGAAAGCCTTTTTCGCCTTTGATTCGTACTCTTACAGTTCGCTCAGGATCTGTGCTTAGATATCCTTGGGTAATACGAGTTGCCTTTTGAGCAACTTCTTTAAAAACCGCTGAGGTTACTAGGAATTTTCGTTCTATTTCTAACATAATGTTGCTGTTATATCTAGCCTTTAGTTAATGCGCCACGGCGGATTTTTACGATTATCACCAGCGTAGTAAAGAATAATTTGATTCCCATCTGGATCCTTAAGTCTTGCCTCTCGCCACAACCACGACTGGTCTGTGGGCAATAGGTCAAAAGTAACATTCTCCCCTTGTAATCGTGCCACTTCTTGGTCTAAACGCTCTGTTTCAAAATATACCGTTACACCAGCACCTGCAGGTAGCTCATCTACAAGATGTATAGAAAACGTAGCATCTCCCTCCAGGCACTCAAAGCGTGCATAATGTGGCAAGGCTTTTACAATAAGACGCAATCCCAATTGCTCATAAAAAACAATGGAAGTTGCAAGATCTAGTGACGGTACGGTGATTTGGTTGAGGTTCATAGCGTTTATTTTTGCCAGGGAGTTACGGTCGTAGGTGTGTCCTTTTGGTAAAGCACCACATTATTCCCATCGGGATCTCGTAGTGTTAAGTTCTTGCCACCCCAGTCTCTGTATATGGTGGGGCTGAGTACGCTTTCGCGAAAGCGTAATTCAAACACCTCAATACCGTCTGTTTCAAAGTAAACGGTTACGGGTTGTTCTGGAAGCTTGGGATTAAAATAAGCTGTAAAAATGACTTCGTGCTCCTTGTTTTCAAAATGTGCGTGATGCTGAAGCTCGTGCTCAATAAGTTCCATACCAATGCCTGTATAAAACGCAATCGCCGCTTTAAGGTCTAGGGAGGGAACGGTGATGTGGTTAAACGTGGTAGGCACTGCTTAGTTCTTTAATCTCCATATTTGTGATGTCTGTGTGGGTTACTGTTTGTTTTGCAAGTTGTGCCATTGCTCGAGCAATATCTTTTGCTTGTGTAGACTTCCACTTTTTGAGTGGTCCTACCATAAAGAAGTCCATAACGGCCATCATCATTTTAAGAGTTTTCTCGCCTTTGCGAGCGTCATCTGGACGGCCATTTATAAAAGCAGGTTTAAGAATGTAGGTGTTCTCAATTCCTACCTTACTCAAGTCGCGCTCCATCTCACCTTTTGTGCGCACATAGAAAAACGGACTCTTAGCCGAAGTTCCCGCCGAAGAAATAACCATATAACTTGCTATCCCGTGTTGCTTTGCCAGTTGTGCCGTTTCAATCGGGATGCCGTAGTCTATAGCTTTATATTTCTCCCTATCTGGCGTTTGGGCTTTTGTGGTGCCTATGCAGCAAAAAACAACATCACCTGTAAATTGCTCCTTGAAGGTACTCGTGTCTAGTAAATCACAAATAATCTCTTCTACTTTCTCGTGTGTAAAAGAGGTGGGCCGCCTTGTAAAGATTTTCACTTTAGAAAATGCTGGGTCTTTTATGAGTAACTCTGTTAAAAGTCCGCCAGTAAGACCTGTGGCGCCGAGTACGATTGCTGTTTTAGACATACTCAAAGTTACGATTTATAGTATAAAACCTTCTGAGTACTTTGTAACTTGCATACAATGTCTGAGCTGCCTATAAAAAAGATAATTCACGTAGATATGGATGCATTTTATGCATCTGTAGAGCAACTAGACAACCCAGATTTACGAGGTAAAGCTATTGCTGTAGGCGGCGGTGGTGAGCGTGGTGTGGTAAGTGCAGCGAGTTATGAGGCTCGTAAATATGGCGTGCGGTCTGCTATGGCGGGTGCGCTTGCGCGAAAACTGTGTCCCGAGCTCATATTTGTAAAGACTAACTTTGAGCGGTACCGAGAGGTCTCGGCTCAGATACGCTCCGTTTTTCACGAGTTTACAGATCTTGTAGAACCCTTATCACTAGATGAAGCCTACTTAGATGTTACCGAAAACAAAGTAGGAATGCCTAGCGCAACGGTTATTGCCTCGTGGATACGACAACGCATAAAGGAAAAAACAGGACTCAATGCCAGTGCAGGAATAAGCATTAATAAGTTTATTGCAAAAGTTGCCAGTGACATTAATAAACCTAATGGCCAGAAAACCATACCGCCAGAGGAGGTAATCACCTTTCTTGAGGAACTAGACATCAGAAAGTTTTATGGCATAGGAAAAAAGACTGCCGAAAAAATGTATCTACACGGCATTTTTACAGGGATGGATCTCAAATTAAAATCAAAAGAATATCTGAGTGACAACTTTGGAAAGAGTGGAGCTTACTACTATGATATTGTGAGAGGTATACAACATAGCGAAGTAAAGCCTAATCGCATACGCAAGTCACTTGCAGCGGAGCGCACTTTTAGAGAAAACATCACTTCGGAGATTTTTATGCTTGAAAAGCTAGAACACATAGCCGAAGAAGTGGAGCGAAGATTAGAAAAAAGTAAAGTAGCAGGTAAGACTATTACTCTTAAAATAAAGTACTCAGACTTTACACTACAGACCCGGTCAAAAACGCTGGACTTATACGTGAGGTCTAAAGACATCATACTAGAAACCGCAAAGGACTTACTGTATCAAGAAAAAATGAAAAATAGCGTGCGTCTCTTAGGCATCTCACTGTCTAACCTCAATACCGAAGACCGTAAAAAGAAGGATGCAGCAAAAGCTGTAAAAGAAGAAGAGATCGATGTACAGATGCGCTTTACCTTCTAGCAAGACATATCTGCTACAATTTTCCAGGTGCCATTTATACGCTTAAAGATGATGATAAAAACACCGTCTGCATTTCCTACTTTACGTTTAAGATGATATTCTCCCATCACGTAATAAGCGTTTTCTTCTATGAGTGTCATATCATTTATCACAAATTGCAGCTCACCTGTGTGATCTAGCGTAGGGTATCCTTTTTTATAATTTGCTAGTGTGTTTTCCCACCCATAGGTAAGGCCTTTACTTCCATAAAACTTTAAGGAATCACTCTTCCAGTAGCCTTGCATAAAAGCTTCAAGATCTCCTTGTGACCAGGCTTCTTGTTGTACTTTTAAGACAGCGGTAATGGCTGCCTTATCTTGAGCAACTGTAGGTTGTTGCTTGCAATTTATTAATAAGAAACTAGCAAGCAAGAGCGTGATAACCATTTTCATAATAAGCCTATTTCCTATAAAGATACATTATAGAACGTAGGACTAAATGTGACTATCCTAAAATTTTAGTCTGCCGCCTGTAAAAGGCATCTTGCTGTCGTTTTAAAATCTCTTTTGCCATCTTTTTCTTGTAGTTGTATAGCTCTTCATCTTGAGCAATATCTGTATACACGTGATCATTTACAATGTGATCTGTCTCGGTAAGGATCTTGCGTTGTAAGGCTTTTTGTGCGCTCCATTCTTTTATGGTGAGCTCGTGGTCTGCAAGTTTTATATCATACTCACCCATAGGCGAGATGAGCTTAGAAAATATAGGTGCCGTCTCTATGGCAAGAAAGAGTAAGAAAATAAACAGCGAGGGTAACCACGGGAGTTCTTTCATCGCATCTATGCGCGCCATTAATCCGTCAAAGTTATTTATAATGGGCTGACTCGTACTTACAGCAGTATTAAATTCATCACGCAGCTGTATTTTTTGCGCTTCGGCTTGAGCTATTTTTTCTGCATTTGTGGTTTTGAGAGCAGTGAGTTCTGCAAGAGCCGCATCGTGTTTGTCTCGCTTTTCTTGATAGACTGGGCCTTTGCCTAGTAGCTCTGTGCCAGCAGTACCTTCTGCCTCATCTATGTAGATTTCATATAAGTTATTTACTTCTGTCTCTTTGGTAGCAATTTCTTGTTTTGCGGCAGCTATTTGGGCATCCAGTTTATTGATTTCTGGGGTGTATTGTGCGAGTATTTCGCCTTGATTTTGCACGGTAAACTCATTTTTTTGACTAAGCATTACGCGGTCTATCTCTTTCTCAAAAATTTTAAGCTCTAAAGGTTTTGAAATCACCACAGCAATAATTACCGCAAGAATAAGGCGGGGAATTGCCATCCCAAATTCTTTCCACCAGTTGTTTCGCTTTTTAAGTGTAGAGACAATAAAACGGTCTAAATTAAAAATAACCAGTCCCCATAATAAGCCAAAAAGTATGGCTCTATACACATTGTCAAAAACGGTAAAAAGTGCATAGGTTGCTGCGATGGTGGCTAATACGGCTGTAAAAAATACGGTAGCCCCTATGCCAGCATATTTATTCTTTTCTCCGCGAGAGCAGGTGTCTAAAACGTCACGATCTGCACCTGAGCAGAGAATAAAAAAGGATTGAATCATAATACGGTTCGTTTAGTTAGTTTTTGAGTGGGTGGTTTTTATGCACCCGGATGATTGATGAGGGTGTGGAGTACTACAACGACGGTTTCCTGTTTTTTCGTATGTATTACATAATAAGGTGCAGGCGTAGGTGAGTCTCTTGCTTTAAGAGACTCATAAAATATGAGATTGTTGCAGTTGTGTGTGTTACGCTTTCGCGAAAGCGTAAAAAACTATTGAGAAACGTCTATAAAGTTATCACGATTAGGGCTACTTGGGTACTCAAAGAGTTCAAGATCAAAGTAAGGTACAGCAGCCAAAAAATGGTCAAAAAGATCTGCTATTATGTACTCGTAGTTTTCCCACTTTTTGTCTTTACTAAAACAATATACCTCTAGTGGGATACCTTGTGGAGTAGGAGCCAGCTGGCGACACATAAGAAGCATCTCTTTGTGTATGGCGCTGTGGTTTTGAATATAGGTCTCCATATATTTTCTAAAAAGACCTACGTTAGTCAGGTTGCTACCATTGATTTGGATAGACTTATCAGAATCATCTCGCTCGTTAATGCGGGCCAGTTTTTCCTCCATATTTGTGAGGTAATCTGTGATGAGTCCTATTCTCTTAAAGCGCTGTATATCCTGGTCAGTAAGAAACTTTATGCTGTCTTGTTTTATATACAAGGAACGTTTTATACGACGACCAGGACTGTCTGTCATACCACGCCAGTTCTTAAAAGAGTCTGAGATAAGCGCGTAGGTAGGTATGGTTGTGATGGTCATATCAAAGTTTTGAACCTTTACCGTTGCGAGGTTAATCTCTACCACATCACCATCTGCTCCATACTTTTCAAAAGTAATCCAGTCGCCTATGCGCACCATATCATTAATAGCAACCTGAATGCTTGCTACAAACCCGAGAATGGTATCTTTAAAAATAAGTAGTATAATGGCCGAAGCGGCACCAAAAGTTCCCAAGGCCTGTCCTAGTGAAACAGGTGTTATAAGACTTATGGCGTAAAAGATGGTAAACACCCACGCAAAAATCATAAAGACCTGTATGTAGCTATCTATAGGTTTATCTCGTAAGCCTGGTATGGTTTTAAAGTAATCTCTAAGAGTGTGTAAAAGGGCTCTTATGATACGTAGCGCAAGAATGATTCCTATAAGATTAAGAATCACGCTAAAAACGTGTTGCAGTTCAAGAAAATCATCTAGTATAAATGGAAGCGCTCCTATAAGTAAGTACAACGGTAGTATGTGTGCTAGTCTTCTAGGCACACGGTTTTTAATGAGGAGATCATCAAAATTTGTTTTTGTACTTTTTGAAATATATGCAGCCAGCTTTCGCAGTACTTTACGCACGAGCATATCTGCCAGAAAAACCAACACTAGCACAATAACACCTAGTACAAAGGCATTGAGATACTTAGAGAAGGTTTCTGATAGTCCCCAATCAATAAAATGATCAAAGAAAAAACAGCTTATTTCCTTTTTATAATCCATTGCCGCAAAGCTACATATATCTGTATTAATGGCTTTGCTATTGGCTTTGTTTTAAGAAATAAGCTGTGTGAAGTGTAGCTTATAATTATTCTTTGATTTTCACAAATTTGAAAGATGGTTTCTCTTTTTCAGAACCTCTTGAAATGAGCACAGTTTTGTAATTAGCACCAAACTGGGTGATTTCATCTTCAGATAATAATTTATCATTTAAGTAATAATTTGCATTACTAGTTAGAAAGTTTTTGATGAAAACCATTTTGTTATGAAAAGAAGATGTGTGTATGGTAATATTAGGTTCTTTAGATTTCAGAATGGCATTTTCTTTTGAGATTTCTTTTCCTTCAAATTCAAAAGTACCGCCATTTAGGGCGTGCTGTTCAACGTTTTTTGATAAAGAACCATCTTCATCATAACTTGCTTTAACTTCAAAATGATTGCCTTTTTGGTTTATTGGATAAGGCTGATTTTTATCCTTCTGTTCATCATTCATATCATTATAAATAATTTGAATTGTTTTTAAATCAGCAGCAGGAATTTGTTCAACAGTTTTGTTTTTATATTTTGATGTGAGGCGATTGTAAATTTCTAATTGGCGTCCATCAACTCCTGCATTTTCAGGAAGCTTATCTATAATAACTCCATTCTTGTTATTATTCATCACAGCTAGTGCTTTTTGACCAGTATCATTTACAGTGATTGTTAAAGTATCACCTTTTTTAATTGCTGGTTTTTGCGGCACATTATTATCCTTGCTTCCTATAAAAGTTTTGGGCGGGTTGCTGTAAGGATACGGTGTTTTAATTTCTGTTACACCACCTTTTGCAAGGCGTACAGCTTCTTCATAGGTTACTTCTTTGCCATTATAGATAAAAAGGCTACCCAGTTTGTGCATTTTGAGTAAATGTTCCTCTGGAGATGGCGGCGGTGGCGGTGGCGGAAGCTCTCCTCTAGGTGCTGGTGGAGCAGGAGGTGGTGGAGGAATAAGGCGTAAACTGTTATTTGCCTTATACAATTGCGTTTGTCTAAAGACAGCTTCGGCTTTATTTATAAATTCTTTTGAGTTGCCCTTAAAAATCATAGATCTCACCGGCTGTGCAAACTCCTCTTTTGTCCACTGTGCGGTGATGTTATCTACGCTTTCGCGAAAGCTGTCAAGCGGACTATATTGTCCATTTATATAGATACTATCATTTCGTACCTCTATAACTAGTGCGTTTTTACCATTACGTGCTGCACCTTCTATAAACTGTGTGGCGTAGGTTGAGGTTTGAGGTGCCTTGGTAGTTACGTGTTTTTGACTTTGCCAGTATGGACTAGTCCATACATCTACTCTGTATCTACCATTTGTGCGATCACCAATAGCGTAGTAAGGGAGATCATCTGGGTGATAATCTAAAATAGTTTTATTTGAAATTTCCTCGTTGTCTAAAAATATGGCAAACAACGATGTGTTTTGCCACTTAACAAGGTCTTCATAGTTTGGTTTTTTTGATTTTACAAAATTTGCTCTTACAAGTGCATTTGCCTCAGGATCAAAAATTGCATTTTGGTCATCAACTAAATTTGAGGTGCAAAAAGTAACCCTACTAAAGTTCCATAGCTCTGCTACGAGTAGTTGCTTTTCTCTTCCTAACTTGCTAGATACTCCTGGTCTACCTTGTATAGATAAGTAGTCGTAAACCGTTTCCTTAATAAGGTTCTCAATGCCTTGTATAGAGATAGGTTTTAGTTTGTAATAGAAATTACCTTCGGTGTCTAGTTCTAGCTCTAGAGTGTTTGTTGCACTATTCTCGTATGACATAATACCAGATATAGCATTTGGTCCCGATTGAGCAACAATAGCTTGATTAAAAAAGAGAACACACAGACCTATGATAGGAATGAGTAGTAATGCGCGCAGCACTACTTTTTTACGACTAAATGATTGTGATAACATAACGATTCGTTTTTTGGTTAATGAATAATTAAAAGGACTCTCGAGCGCAGTGTGATGAGTACTGCTTGCATAACTTAAGAGTATGTTTTGATATATAGCAATATTACTTTTATCTTGAATAGCACCTTGATCTGCTAGAAATTCGTGGTTTAATTTTATAGAACCTTTATAGAGCCACACCAGCGGATTAAACCAGAAAATGACCTGTATAAACTCTATGGCAATAATATCTAGGGAGTGCTTTTGGCGCACGTGAGTTGCCTCGTGAGCAAGTACTTCGGGTGCTATTTCCTGTTGTGTGTATGATTGTCTGTTTACAAAAATCCACTTGAGAAAAGAGTGTGGCACCATCACTTGCTCTAATAGGGCAAGCGTAAAGTGTGATGATGGGTGAAGCTCTGCCTGATGTATCTTTCGCTTTAAGCGCACAAGATTTACAATAAAACGAGTGCCAAAAATGAATACCCCTAGAAGGTATATTCCCCAGATAACGGTGTTTGTGTAATCTACTTCAGTAACCTGAGGCACTTGGTTTGGCGCAGAAACTGTCTCTACATACTCTTGAAATATGGGAGTAATCTGTGGTACTTGCGCTGCTTGGTATGTAAAGGTGATAAGCGGTATGGTAAATGAAAACACAAGACTTGCCAAGAGATAAAACCTTTTAAAGTGGTGCATCGCTTTTCCTTCTAGCGCTAGCTTATAAAAGCCAAATAGGATGCCTAAACATAAAGCGCTTTTTAAGAGATAGATGAGTATCATTTCTTTTTGGCTTTAAGTTGGTTATCTATGATTTGTTTTAACTCCTCTAGTTCTTGCTGTGAGAGATCTGTCTCACGGGTAAAGAATGAAGCAAACTGCCCAGCGCTATCATTAAAGAAATTTTTAATCAGCCCATTTACGTGTTTTGAGAAGTAGTCTGTCTTTTTTACAAGCGGGAAGTATTCCCTAGAACGGCCGTACTGTTTATAATCTACAAACTTCTTGTCTTGCATACGCTTAAGTAGCGTTGCGATTGTCGTGGTCGCTGGCTTTGGATCTGGATATGCTTCTATGAGATCTTTCATAAAAGCCTTTTCCTGTTTCCAGAGCAATTGCATAAGCTGTTCTTCAGAAGTGGATAGTGCCATAATGTTCTACAGTGTTAGAATGTACTCTACAAATGTAGAATAATATTTTAATTCTACAAGTGTAGAGTTAAAATATTTTAAGATAAGTGTCTGTAAGTGTGTCTTTTTACGCTTTCGCGAAAGCGTAATTACCCTAATTTATATCAGTAGGGGATAGGCTTCTGTCTATTGTCTGGCTTCGTTTTTTGAAAAATATTGATATAAAAAAAGCGCCTTAGTAATTACTAGATTACCAAAGCGCTTTTTATTAAATAAGATGTAGTACTACTTACTCATCTCTGTAAAATACTGGTAGAAATAAGGAATGGTTTCTATTCCCTTCAGGTAATTCCATACGCCAAAATGCTCGTTTGGTGAGTGTATGGCATCACTGTCAAGACCAAAGCCCATAAGGATTGTTTTACTTTTAAGCTCTTTCTCAAAAAGCGCCACAATAGGAATACTACCTCCACTACGTTGCGGAATAGGTGTTTTTCCAAAGGTTTGCTCATACGCCTTTTCGGCCGCTTGATAAGCCACATTATCTATAGGAGTAACATAACCTTGACCTCCGTGATGTGGTGTAACCTTAACTTTTACGCCTGCTGGAGCAATACCCTCAAAATGCGTTTTAAATAGTTCTGTGATTTCTTCCCACTCTTGATGTGGAACTAGTCGCATTGATATTTTTGCATATGCCTTGCTTGCAATCACTGTTTTGGCTCCTTCTCCAGTATATCCTCCCCAGATACCGTTTACGTCTAGGGTAGGGCGTATAGAGTTGCGCTCGTTTGTAGTGTAGCCTTTTTCTCCATACACAGCGTCTATATCTAGCGCTTTTTTATACTCATCTAGTGAGAAGGGTGCTTCACCCATTTTATCGCGCTCTGCCTGTGTGAGTTCTTCTACCTTGTCATAAAAGCCTTTTACAGTGATGTGATTATTCTCATCGTGTAGTGAAGAAATCATTTTTGATAACACATTAATAGGGTTTGCTACGGCACCACCATAAAGACCAGAGTGAAGGTCACGGTTAGGTCCTGTAACTTCTACTTCTACATAACTCAAGCCACGTAGGCCTGTTGTAATAGAAGGAATATCATTTGCAATCATCCCCGTGTCTGAAATAAGGATGACGTCATTTTCTAACTTTTCTTGGTTACGCTCTACATACCAAGCAAGGTTTGCGCTTCCTACTTCTTCTTCACCCTCTATCATAAATTTTACGTTGCAAGGAAGCTTATCATTTGCAACCATATACTCAAGCGCTTTTACGTGCATATACATTTGCCCCTTGTCATCACAAGCGCCACGTGCAAAGATGGCACCCTCTGGATGCTTCTCTGTTTTTTTAATTACAGGCTCAAACGGTGGTGAGTCCCATAGATCAATAGGATCTGGTGGTTGTACGTCATAGTGACCATACACAAGTACTGTAGGTAAGTTTTTATCTATAATCTTATCTGCATACACAATTGGGTAGCCTGGTGTCTCACAAATTTCTACCGTATCGCAACCAGCTTTACGTAAGCTTTCGGCAACGGTTGCGGCAGTTTGATGTGTGGCTTCTGCATAGGCAGAGTCTGCACTAACACTCGGTATTTTAAGGAGTTCTATAAGCTCGTTAAGAAATCTGTCTTTGTGTTGTGCTATATATTCTTTTGGATCTTGCATTGTAATCTCATATTTGAAGTAAAAATACGAATAACGAATTGCAATTTTTATTAAAAAAATATTTTGCAATTGAAAAAATGTATTATATTTGCACCCCGTTACGAAGTAAACGAGTAACGATTTATTGAAATGCAGGCGTGGTGGAATTGGTAGACACGCTAGACTTAGGATCTAGTGCCTTACGGTGTGAGAGTTCGAGTCTCTCCGCCTGTACAACGAGAAAAGCTGACTTTAATTAGTCAGCTTTTTTTATGCGATAAATTCTCGTGAGTCATTAAAGGCTTTTTTAAGGCTCTTTTTGATGCTTCAGGAAGTCTTTGTGCGTAAGACTTTATAATGCTGATATTAGCTTCTTAAAAGCCTCCTAACCTTCATTAAAAGGCAAAAAAATAAAGAGCATCCCCCGATACTCTTTATTATACACTCATTTTTGTAGTAAGCAAACTAATTCAAATATTGTGAGTGTTGTAAAATCTTATTATGCTTTTTTAATTGAAGCTACCATTAAAATTTATACCAAAAGGAATTTTAACTTAGTATAATGAGTATGAATTAATTATTAATCGTAATATTGCAATCAAATAATATAACAAGATGGGATTAACAAAAACCGAAATGTTTACAGACGAGCAAAATCAAATTTCACTTTTTTCAAAAGTATTTGGTCACCCTGCTCGTGTAGCGATATTGCAACATTTATTTAAAATAAATAGTTGTGTATGTGGCGACCTTGTAAATGAAATAGGTCTTGCACAACCTACCATCTCACAACACCTTAAGGAGCTTAAAAATTTAGGTTTAATAAAAGGTAATGTAGAGGGTACGAGTGTTTGCTACTGTATCAATTCAGAAAATTGGACACGTATGAAAGAAGTAATGCAGCAATTTTTAGATCAAGATATTCTCGCAACAGATTGTTGCTAAAAAAAATTATTCTCATTAATCGTATAATCGCAATAAACAAATAGAATTATGAAACTGTCAGAAGTAAAAAATGTACTTAATGGGTTGGAGACAATTTCTTTCCAACTACCAAGTGGAGAATTAGTGCCAAGTCATTTTCACGTCACTGAGGTAGGTAAGGTGTCAAAGCACTTTATAGACTGCGGTGGTACCGTGAGAAAAGAGGAAGTAGTAACCTTCCAACTATGGAATGCAGATGATTATGACCATAGACTCCATCCAGAAAAGCTAGTAAATATTATAGAGCTTTCGGAAAAAATTTTAGGAATAGAAGATCTAGAGATAGAAGTAGAGTATCAAGCGAGCACTATAGGTAAATATGGTCTTGAATTTAATGGGTCAAGTTTTTTACTTACTTCAAAACAAACAGATTGTCTAGCAAAAGATCAATGCGGTATACCTGGCGTAGAACCTGCTGTAGAGGTAGTTGCAGAGACAAGCTCTTCTTGTTGTGGGCCTAATAGTACGTGTTGTTAATCACATTTTTAAAAAGAAACCTATATGACCACAACAGTATCAACGCTATATCCAAAGATCAATGATTTTATAGAGGGGTTAGATATACATAGTATTACAAAAGAGCGCAAGGAGACCCTTAAGCCGTTAGTAGCGTTTGTTAAAGAGAAGCACAGGCAGCAGGAGATTATAAGACTCAATTTTATATGCACACATAACTCTAGAAGAAGTCATCTCGCTCAAGTGTGGGCACAGGTTATGGCTTACTATTTTGAGATAGGGAAGGTATGTAGTTATTCTGGCGGAACGGAGCGCACAGCTCTTTTTCCTGTAGTTGCCACAACATTAGAAAACACAGGTTTTTTAGTAAAGACTATTTCTAGTGGTGATAACCCTGTTTACATAATAAAGTTTGCAGAAAATGAGCATCCTGTTATAGGGTTTTCGAAAAAGCTGGATGATACTTTTAATCCTAGTGCAGGCTTTGCAGCAATAATGACTTGCTCGCAAGCAGATGGTGGATGTCCCTTTGTAGCCGGTGCAGAAAAGCGTGTGCCTATTACATTTGAAGATCCTAAAGTGTATGACAGCACCCCACAGCAAAAGGAAAAATACTTAGAGCGTAGTACACAAATTGCAACAGAGATGCTTTATGTGTTTTCTCAAGTGAAATAATAGGCATTATTAAAATTACTTAATCAAAACAATTATATGACCTGAACTTAGATATTATTTTAATAGGAAGTAATAATAAACACTTTTCAATGTTCTAGACTTATAATTTGATTTTGCGTAACTGTAAACCAATGGCTACTACGATACGGTGAAGAAATCATTATTTAATTAGTACTTTTAAGTATTATGAAAACATCTGCTGTACAAGTAATATGCACTCTGGTTTTGGCACTAAGTGTCATAAGTTGCAATGAGCAACCTCAAGTAAGTTCTGTAAACCCAGAAAACTGGGGAGCAAGAACGGCTAGAATCCCTACCAGTGATACGCTAGCTGTAGGGAAGACGTACCTGTCTATCTATTCTCAAATTTTTAGTTACTCAGAGCATAAAACGCATAACTTAACCGCTATGGTAAGTTTACGTAATACTAGTGATACAGATACGATATATATAACAAATGCCTCTTATTATGATACACACGGTAAGTTAGTGCGTACATATTTTGATAATGCAATATATCTATCACCGCTGGAAACTACAGAGATTGTGATAGATGAAAAAGATGTCACTGGCGGTACGGGTTCTAATTTTATATTTGAGTGGAGTATGCCTGCAGGAGCATCAGAGCCCCTTTTTGAAGGTGTGATGAGCTCTACTATGGGGCAACAAGGTTTATCCTTTACCACTCAAGGCAAAAGAATAAAGTAAAAAATTAGGTTAGACTTTCTAACCTAATAAATCATTAATCTCATCATTAGTAACCACAGGGTTTGCACCTGCTTTTCCAGCGACAAGACTACCTACGGCACAAGCTACTTCTAGTGCATCTTCGGCAGTCTCACCAGAGAGAAGCCCAAAAATTAATGTTGCCAGAAAGCTGTCTCCGGCTCCTACAGTATCTACCACCTTTGCAGGAAAACCTACTTGTGTATGTATGCCGCCTTTATGATAGAGCATCGCACCTTCAGACCCTAGCGTTACACAGACTGTAGGGGTCTCTGTCATTGCACTGAGCATTTTCAACTCATCCTCTAGTGTGTCACCCTCTATGCCCATTGCCATCACGATGAGCTCAAGCTCTTCATCATTAAGCTTTATCATATCTGCCGCTTCCATTAGGCTCGCCACAATCTCAAGATCATAATGAGGAGCACGCAGGTTAAGGTCAAAAACAGTAAACTTAGATCGTTCGGCAAGTACCTCAATTGCTTCAAGATTTACAGCAGTTTCAGCCATAGTACTATCTTCATCAAGAGCATCAAGTATATTTCCGCTTTCGCGAAAAGCGAGACTACCTATAATAAGAGCATCTGCTGCGGTCACTGCTTCGGCATTTTTTTCATTCCAAGCGATAGCATCCCAAGCAGTGTCTTGAGCAATCTCATATGAGGCACTTCCAGCTTTGTCTAAGGTGACCTTTACTTGTCCTGTAGGTTTGTCATTGCGTTGTATTAGAGCCGTGTTAAGCCCTTTTTCCTTTATAAGCCCCAGCGCTTCTTTACCTAAAGCGTCATTTCCCAAAGATGAGATCATAGACACATCTACCCCAAAGGAGTGTAAACGTAGCGCAACGTTAAGTGGCGCCCCGCCTAGTCGTTTCTCATCTGGGAAAACATCCCATAATATCTCGCCGTAACTGGCTATTTTAAGTGGTGTATTAGGCATCTGTAACAAGCTCTTTTTCTAGTTCTTCTAGGGTACGTCCTTTGGTCTCTGGCATAGCAATAATTGCCCATAGTAGTTGGAGTACCATCATTCCTGCAAAGAAATAATAAATATTCCAAAGATGGTCTCTCATTATGCCTTCTTTATCATCTATAAAAAATGGAGTTACGAGCGTTATGACGGCTGCAAAAACCCAGTGTGTACTCGTACCCCAAGATTGCCCATAAGCGCGCACGCGATTTGGAAAAATCTCTGAGATAAAAACCCATATAACAGCACCTTGTCCTATAGCGTGAGACGCAACAAAGGTACATATGAAAGTAAGTAAGAGGGCTGGACTTAGTTGCATCTGGAAACAAATACCTACCATAATAAGGCTCACAATATAGCCTACAGACCCTATTATTATAAGTTGTTTTCTTCCTAGCTTGTCTAGTAATCGCACGCCTATAAATGTAAAGATGAGGTTTACAATACCTATCGCAATAGAGTTAAAGAGCGACTCAGACCCGCCAAGACCTGCTTGTTCTAATATTTGTGGAGCATAATAGAGCACAAAGTTGATACCAGATAACTGATTGAAAAAAGCAATAAGAAAACCTAGCCATAGTACTTTTGAATATTTCTTTTGGAAAAGATTTTCTGAGGTTTTAGTTTGCTGTAAGTCTAGTTTTATTTCTTCTAGTCTAGACTGTGCAGCCCCAGCTCCTTCATATATTTTTTGTAAAACAAGCATTGCGCCTGCATCATCTTTTTTCTGTAGTACGAGCCACCTCGGGCTGTTAGGCACTTTCATCACCATAAGAGTATATATAAGCGCAGGTATAGCTTCTACACCTAGCATCCATCGCCAGTCGTTTGTGCCGTCTACACCTTTAAGCAGCCAGTTTGACACAAAGGCAATGAGGATACCAAAGACGAGCCAAAATTGATAGAGACCTCCTAGTTTACCACGGTTAGACTCAGAGCTTATCTCAGATATATAAATAGGTGCCGCGACAGATGAGACCCCCACACCAATGCCTCCTATAAATCTAAAAGCCGAAAATGAATACGGATCTTGTGCTAGCGAACAGCCTACGGCAGAGACAAAAAAGAGAATTCCTATCCAGAAGAGTGTCTTTTTACGTCCTAATTTTTTAGTAGGAAAACCACCTAGTAGAGATCCAGCCACGGTCCCCCATAATGCCATACTCATTATAAAAGTACCGTGCATAAAAGGTGATAAATTCCATAACTCCTTTATGGGTGAGTTTGCACCACTTATGACTACGGTGTCAAAACCAAATAAAAAGCCAGCGAGGGCTACGGTAATACTCCATTTTGTGATTTCTTTCATATGCCTTGTTTAGGGTGATGAGGTCGCGTGCTTCTGCACTACTTCCATATTCGTTTTATTTTGCTCACTTTTAAATTTACGATTGTAGTATTCTCACTTGTTAATGTGAGTGCGGTAAACGGTGTGGTAGGAAAAATTTGGTCTGTAAATACAGTGCTCCCGCCATCTATAAAAATCTCAATAGATGATGCATCCATTACAATACTATAAGCTACATCAGTAGGACTGTCAAGAATTGCTGGTGCTGTGTGAACTTTATCACCAAAAGATTGTTCAAAGCTTACAACGCCAGATTTTCTCCGGTCTAGATAGTAGTTTTTTGTGCTGCTATCATAACCAAATTTTAATGATTCCTTATTGACATTTGTAAAGCTGAGTTTAAAGTCATCTAGTTTACCAGGTATTTTAAAATCTAGGCGTTGCTCATTATAATTTTTACTAGAGAGTGACATTCCACTTTTCATCGTATCGTGTACTACGGTTGCATAGGCATATTCATCTAAAGAGGTGATGGGGTAGTTTTTAAGGTAAAAGCCATTTGTTTTGTTTTTATGCAGCGTAAGCTTTCGCGAAAGCGTCATTGCACTGCGCCACGCTTCTGTAGGCGTGTCACGGGCATAGTTCCAGTTACTCATCCAGCCTATAAACGTACGTTCTGTGTCTGGCAGTCCATTAAAGGTAACGCCGGCATAGTTATCTGTACCGTAGTCTAGCCATTTTATTTCCTTTTGGTTGGTAGTAAATGTGGTGCCATCAAAATCACCTATAAAATACTGTGTTCCAGAACCTCCGTTAGGAGCACCAGGATTAATACTTATAATTAAAACCCACTTAGTCTCATCGCTTCCCTCAACCTCAAGCGGAAACAAATCTGGACACTCCCAGACGCCGCCGTGAGCTCCTATGTTTTTTCCAAACTCACTCATAAGCGTCCAGTCCTTAAGATTTGGGCTACTATAAAATTTTGCGTGATCGCCAGCGACAAGTGACATTACCCACTTCTGAGTGTCATCGTGCCACATTACCTTAGGATCTCTAAAGTCTTTGATGTTTCCTTCATTACCTATAACGGGATTGCCACTATACTTTTTCCAGGTCTCACCTTCATCTAGACTGTAAGCAATACCCTGAGTTTGAAAATCTTTACGTCCTGCTTTTTCGCCTTCCATAAGGTGGTAGGTAAAAATGGCAACCATAGGAGGATTATCTTTTGTACCTAAGCCAGAGGTGTTATTTGTATCCATCACAGCACTACCAGAAAATATAAGACCTAGCTCGTCTGGGTATAGTGCTATAGGCTTATGCTCCCAAGAAACGAGATCTTTTGAGGTGGCGTGACCCCAGTGCATAGGCCCCCAGACAATGTCTTCTGGATAGTGCTGGTAAAATAAGTGATAGGTGCCGTTGTGGTATATGAGGCCGTTAGGGTCATTCATCCACATTGTGGGTGGTGTGAAATGATACTGCGGTCTATAAGTTTCGCGAAAGCGTTCTTCTACTAAAGCCTCCTTATTGTTTATAGAAGTTGTTTTTTCTTTACAACTAGCTAATGTGAGAAATAAGAAAATTAAAAAAAGATGCTTCATTTTTAATGTGATTTTTAAAACTTGTGAGACCCCGTGGCTTAGTTGTAATACTTGATTTAGTAGTTAAACAGCTCTAAAATAGGTCAAAAATTCACATTATGATAATAAATATAATAACTTATTAAGAATACATCGTTTTCGTACCCAAAAGGATTTGTTTAAATTGTACTATAGCTTTTAGTAAGCTTATTTTTACGATACCATTATGAAAAGAAAACTCACCTTAAAATTAATTGCCAAAGAACTTGATGTTTCTATCTCTACTGTCTCAAAAGCACTCCGTGATAGTGCAGAGATAAGTGAAGACACACGCCAGAAGATTAAAGCCTTTGCAAAGCTGTATAATTATAAGCCTAATAATATCGCGTTAAGTCTTAAAAACAGGAAGACACGCACTATCGGGATTATTATACCGCAAATAGTGCATCACTTTTTTACCACTGTAATACGTGGGGTTGAGCAAATGGCGAGAGAGCACAATTACAATGTGATTATCACTCTTTCTAATAATGATTTTGATAAGGAAGTTCTTAATATGGAGCTACTCGCAAATGGTAGTACAGATGGATTTATCCTTTCTTTATCAAAAGAAACAATGCAAAGGGACGACTTTAGACACCTCACAGAGGCTATAGACCAAGGGATGCCTGTTGTAATGTTTGACCGTATAGTAGATGAGATACCTTGTGATAAAGTGCTTATAGATGACCGCGAGGGAGCAAAGCTAGGTGTAAACCACTTGATTAAAACGGGCTGTAAAAAGATAGCCATCATCACTACAGAAGATTATATCACCGTAGGAAAGTTGCGTACTAAGGGGTATATGGAAGCCCTTGAATCTGTCGGTATTACCGTAGATAAAGATCTTATTTTAAAACTAGATGCTATAGATGAGCTTAATGATAAAGCAAAGGCTCGTATTAAACATTTCTTAAAAGGAAAGGACATAGATGGTGTATTTACGATAAATGAAATTTTTGCTGTGACCGCTGCCAAATATATTATGGAAGCAGATAAAACCATTCCAGAAGATGTGAGTATTGTGAGCTTCTCAGATGGTGAGTTATCTCAACACTTTGTACCTAGCCTCACTACAGTAAGCCAGCACGGAGAAGAGATGGGACGTAAGGCAGCAGAGTTACTTATCAATAAACTAGAGCGACCAGAAGAAGAGGTAGAGCAATATACCACTGCATATATAGATACAAGTCTCATAGAGCGTGAGAGCACAAAGAGAGTAAAATAGGGATATTACGCTTTCGCGAAAATTAAATAAAAACACATCGAGTGAAAACTAAACAACTCTGATGACCGAAAACATATTGAAATTGAAAAAGAAAGCATTCATTTTTGACCTAGACGGAGTTATAGTAGACACTGCAAAATTTCATTATCTCGCCTGGCGTAACCTTGCCAAAGAGATGAATTTTGACTTCACAGAAGAGCAAAACGAACTTTTTAAAGGGGTAAGCCGTGTGCGATCGCTAGAGATACTACTAGACCTAGCTTCATACGATGCAACTCAAGAACAAAAAGACAGGTGGCTCATCCAGAAAAATGAAGAGTATCTTAAGTACATCAAAGGGATGGATGACAGTGAGATCTTACCAGATGTGGTGAGAGTACTCGATTTTCTAGAAGAAAAAAATCAAGGCATAGCCCTAGGGAGCGCAAGTAAAAATGCACGACCTATCTTAACTAAGCTTGATTTATTAGATAAATTTCAGGCGATTGTAGATGGTAATGATGTGACAGCAGCAAAGCCAGATCCAGAAGTATTCTTAAAAGGAGGAGAAGCTTTAAAAATTGAACGTACAGATTGTATCGTTTTTGAAGATTCTATTGCGGGTATACAAGCTGCAAACAGCGCAGGTATGATAAGCATAGGTATAGGAGAGCAAGATGTGCTACACGAGGCAAACTACGTTTTTAAAGACTTTACAGAGATGAGTAATGCTTTCCTTCTAGAACTTATAGAAGCATAAATTTAATCTAACTACAACTATCATCAAGTATGAGATAAGCTCATACGTAAGACTACCATAATATGCATATAGATTATATCACTCCAAATGATTGGTCCATTATAGAAGATGGATGGAACCCAAATAACGTAAAATCATCAGAGAGTCTTATGGCGCTAGGTAATGGTGCAATGGGGCAACGCGCAAATTTTGAAGAAGATTATAGTGGCGCGACCTTTCAAGGAAGTTATATAGGAGGTGTGTATTACCCAGATAAAACCCGCGTAGGCTGGTGGAAAAATGGGTATCCAGAGTACTTTGCAAAAGTGCTCAATGCGCCTAGCTGGATAGGTATAAAAGTTACAGTAAACGGAGAGAGTCTGGATTTACATACCTGTAAAGAGGTAAAAGATTTCCGTCGTGAGCTTGATATGAAAGCTGGTGTATTGTACAGAAGTTTTAAAGCCACCCTACAAAATGACGTTGAGATTGCAGTAAAAGCAACACGTTTTTTAAGTTTGGAGATGGATGAGGTAGGTGCTATTAAATACGAAGTGACACCTATTAATGTAGACACTACAATAAGTTATGAGCCGTATTTAGATAGCGGTATCACTAATGAAGATTCAAACTGGGATGACAAGTTTTGGAACACGCTAGAAGTTTCAGAAAATGATGATATGGCTTTCATCACCGCACATACTATGAAGACGGAGTTTCACGTATGTACGATGATGCAAAACAAGCTTTTTATAGATGGTGATGAGATTACGCTTTCGCGAAAGCGTTCTCAAAAAACTGCAACCTACGTAGGTCACGAGTATGAGACAGATGTTGCCAAAGGAGAAACCTTTGCCATACAAAAAATAGGAGGTTATGTAAGTAGCCTTAATCACGATAAAGGTGGTCTCGTAGCAGTAGCAACAGACGTACTAAATAAAGCAACAGACTTGGGTTATGATGCTTTGCTAGCTTCTCAAAAGGAAGCCTGGGCAAAAACCTGGGAGATGTCTGACATCACAATTGAGGGAGACACAAAAGCACAGCAGGGTATACGTTTTAATATCTTTCATCTTAATCAAACCTACACGGGGCAAGATAGCCGTCTCAATATAGGTCCAAAAGGGTTTACTGGTGAAAAATATGGAGGGTCTACCTACTGGGATACCGAGGCTTACTGTATTCCATTTTATATGGCTACCAAAGATCAAAGTGTTGCACGACAGTTACTCACTTATAGGTATAACCAGCTTGATAAGGCTATAGAAAATGCTCAAAAACTAGGTTTTACAAACGGAGCGGCACTATACCCTATGGTTACTATGAACGGGGAGGAATGTCACAATGAGTGGGAAATTACCTTTGAAGAGATACACCGTAACGGCTCTATGGTTTATGCTATATATAATTACGAGCGTTACACGGGAGATACGAACTACATTCCAGAGATGGGGCTTGAGGTAATTATAGGTGTAGCGAGATTCTGGAGACAGAGGGCGACTTTTTCTAAGGCTAAGAATGCCTATGTGATTCTAGGAGTTACAGGTCCTAACGAGTACGAGAATAATGTAAATAATAACTGGTTTACAAACTATATCGCAAAGTGGTGTCTAGAGTATGCTTTTGAACAAGCAGAGCTGCTAAGAGATACTGCGAAAGAAGATTGGTCACGTATTTCTGGAAAAACGCATCTGTCTTACGACGAGATGCTTTCTTGGAGGTCTACAGCAGAGCAGATGTACTTTCCATACTCAGAAGAAAATGGTGTGTACTTACAGCAAGATGGTTTCTTAGATAAGGAATTAATCACCGTAGAAGATTTACCAAAATCAAACCGACCTATTAATCAAAAATGGTCTTGGGACCGCATACTGCGCTCTCCATACATAAAGCAAGCAGATACGTTACAAGGGTTCTACTTTTTTGAAGACCACTTTACTAAGGAGCAACTAGAAAAGCATTTTGATTTTTATGAGCCATTTACCGTACACGAGAGTTCATTATCTCCTTGTGTGCACGCTATACAAGCTGCAAAATTAGGTAGGATGGATCAAGCATATGAGTTTTACTTACGCACATCACGTCTAGATCTCGATGATTATAATAAGGAGGTAGAAGAGGGACTGCACATCACGAGTATGGCAGGTACCTGGCAGAGTGTGGTAGAAGGCTTTGGAGGGATGCGTGTAAAGAATGACACTTTATCTTTTGATACCAAAATACCTAATGCTTGGACGGGTTACAGTTTTAAAGTAAACTTTAGAGGCCAGATTTTAAAAGTAGAAGTGGCTAATAATGCAACCAACTTTACACTTGTAAGTGGAGAAGGCTTAAGTATTCTTGTAAACGGAGAAAAGAGAGAGGTATTACCAGCTTAAAGAGCTGGTAAGCCTATAATTTTATAGGTGTACTATCTGTAACTGCATTCCCATTATATTCAAGGGTCCACCCTAGTGAGTTAGTAAGAAAGTAAATTTTAGAAAGTTCTGAGATAAGTCTGTTTTGTGCATTTGAGTAAAGGGTAGAGTTTTTAACTTCCTTTTCAAGCCCTTTTTGCACGCGTGATTTTATGATATTATAATCGCGAGCATTAAACTGGTTGAGGTAGTCTTGTTGCACATCATAATATTCTATATTAGGATTAATCTTTAATTCAGGTTCTGGGATATAGGTAATGCGTACCGTCTTTGTAAGTTCATCAATCTCTGTAGCAACCTTAGAAAGATCGTAAGCGATAGTTGCTTCGGCATTTACAACTACTAGGGCCTTTTTTGTCGCAGAAAGTACATCTACATAGAATTTTTTTGAATCTTCATAGGTGAAAACTTGGGCATAGTTACCTTCTGTAACGATGAGTTTCCCTACGTTTTTTATTTGTTTCTCAATGAGCGCGGTATTTGCTCTAAGCTGCTCACTTTCATCTTTTGTGTGTTCACAATAACGCACACCAAAAACAATCACAAGTGCAAGAGCTGCCCCAAAAAGTATTTTACGCATAATAGTTTATTATATAACCAAGGTACATAAAATAAAAAGCCGCACATAAGTGCGGCTTTAATGAGTTTCTAAATCCCCCAATTTCGATTCTCATTCTAATGATGTAAATGTAATTGCTTCTTTAAGTTTTAGGTAGGGGTAAATGCCCCTTTATAGTAATGTTACTTAATTATTATTCCAGAATAGCGTAAAAGTCCAGCAAGATTGTCATTTGAAAAAAGTGCTCCTTTAAGTATCGTTTGCGTAGGGTTTATTGTGTAGTCTATAGCTGTCCTAAAGTCTGCTCTAAGTAATTTTGAGTTTTCAAAATTGGTTTTGGTTAATATGCATTTGTCAAACCTAGCCTCGCTCAAATCTGCCTCAGTAAAATCTACTTCGGCCATAGGGCAGTCTATAAAGGTTGTTTTTTTAAGTGGTAATGCGGTGAAGTTTGAGAGGTTTAGAACGCTTTCGCGAAAGCGTAATCCCAACATAAAGATATTACAAACACTAAAATCTGCTCCTAGCAGTTTACAGCCGTCAAATAAAACTTGATTGAGACTAGTGCCACCAAACTTTACATTAGTGAGGTTGCAATTTATAAATGTGCACTCTAAAAAAGTCCTGTTTGAGAGATGGAGGCTTTCAAAATTACACTCCCTAAATGTGCAATTATCATACTCGCCTTTGTCTAAAGGTTGCTGAGTGTAATCTATACCTGTAAACTCTTGATCACTGTAATATGAGCTCATATTATTCTACAATGGGTAAGTAAACTTCTGTCTTCCACCTGCTCTCGTCACCAGCCATATTTGGATTGTTATAAAAGACCTCAGTAGGTTTTAGATCTACTTTAATATTATTGCTCTTTGCATAGTTAAGAAGCGCATACCAAGCACGATCTGATGTAATATAGTTACCGTTATAAATAGCTTTAAGTGCTCTTTGTGCAGGTCTTGACCCATATTTAATGTCTTTTACTACTGGTAAAGAATCCCTTTTTATCATAGGGAATGCAAAGTGATATTTTATACTATCGGTTGCTCTGTTCCAGTCTGCGATTTGTACAAAGGGGCGTCCATCTAGCTCAATATCATACGTAGCCATTGTGCCTTGCAGATGCCCTATATCGCGCATCATTCCGTCTGCTTTGAGAATTTGTAGCCCTTCAAGCTCTGTATAGGCATAAAACTTGGCTGGGAGTTCTTCTTCACCTACTATAGTTACTGTAATTCTATCTAGATGATCTTGTAATAACTCGTTAAATTCTAGTACAGTTCTAGTAGCGCTTTTTTTAAAGTCTGTGTCCTTAAAAAGCCCATTTATACGATTGTTTATAGAGTGTGTGGGATCTATTACGTGTACCGTAACCTCCGTAAGTGAATCGTGCACTTTGTTAAGTTGCCACTTGTATATGTGAGTAGAGTCTTGTACTGTAAATTCTTGAATGATTTGTGTGTGTTCATCACCCAGTTGTACCTCTGTGACTGACGCGCCTTCTTTCCAGTTTTTTATAGATTGCTCTATAGTACCTAGAGTAGTTTTTGCCTTAATTTTTGCAGTAAAGTCTCCTGGTTTAAGATATAGGTACCATACGCCTGTTGCTATGATACTTACTATTATGAATGCAATAATCTTTTTCATAATAGATGATTTAGTTTGAAGTAACGCCAGTTTCTGTTTTCATATCAAGTTGAGATACGACATATTGCCCAAGGTCTTTTCCTTGGTTAAGACCTATCTCTACAGCCGCACGATAGTGTATACCACCATACATACGACTTATAGCAGCTTCTTGCGCTGCTGCTCTAAAGGATTTAAAATTACGTATAGGTAAACCATAAGCAATCTCTGTGTCATCATTAAAAGAGAAGTTGTCTCCAAAAATACTAGTGAGGCTCTCTGCCGCAGCACCAGACACTACTGAGTGGCCACTTACGTACTCTGGAAAAGGAGGTGTTTGTAAAATAGGCTTCCAAGAGTCATCTATATGATCATTTATAAGCGTCTCTGGGCGTATTAAATTAGAGCGGTACTTCTCATCCCAACAAGATATAAAAGCGTCATACATTGCTATGGTTGTTTTTGTATAGGCGTGCAAAGTATGTACAACATCTAGGCCAGCCTTTTTTGAGGCAATTTTTGTAATACCCACCCAGTGACCGCCAGGGGTTATCTTTTTTGTGGCAAACATTAAATGACCTCTCGTAACAGATACATATGGATTACAATCCCAAAACTGTGCTATGGCAATCTCCTCAGAGGTATCTCCGTCTTTTGTTATTTGCTGGCTTATGTCATAAACCTCCTTAAGCTCTTTATAAAAGTCTGAATCTTCTTCTAGTGAAAATGCTGGTGGTGGTACAGGTTTAAATTGGTCTGCCGTATTAATTACAAATGGTCTTATTTTATTCCAGTGTGGCTCTATTCCATCCATATATGCAGGTGGAGTAGGTTGCCATCTAGAAGGCTCGTCAGAACGTACAGAGAACTTAGGCATTGTGCGAGTTTGTTTGTAATTATCACCATCCATCCACGCTGCAATATGATTAGACACTTGTAGTCCATAATCTCTTGAGTTTATAAACTCTTCTTCATTAAGCTCTTGCCAGTTTGCATAAAGACTATCTCTATAAGTCTCTATATCTTGCTCAGAAAATATAAGACGTTTACTCATATCCATATGAGCAACGAGGGCTGCAAGTTCATAGTTGATAGATGCGTCTTCTGCAGGTGTTGGGATTGCTTTAAAATTTGTGAGTTGTCCTGATAGTGAAGAAAATGTAGGATTGTTTTGAGCTAGTATCTCGTAGGCAGCAATATTAGGATATGCATAAATTCTACTAGCTACTGGTGGCGAGAAGATATCGTGTATAATTACTTCTGTAACTTTATCTATCGCATTATGAAAGTGATCTGGAGTAATCACAATAGGCTCACTCTTTTTTGAACAAGAGCTTAAAGTAATTAAAGCAGTAAGTAGGACTATGAGTGTATACTGTGTTTTCATTATTGTGTAGTTTCTATTGTATATACCTGTGCTGGTTCATTATTAAAAGTAACGAGCAAGTAATTTGTGTTATTATGTGTTATGATAGATAGCTTACGAACAGACTTTTGAGCAAAATCTAATCCGATGGTATACCCATCTATTATTTCTTGTTCTGATTTTATAAGAGCACCAGGGAACGAATCTAACCTACCGTGATACGGTTTTGTGCCAAAATAATTTCCTCCTACGAGGGCCCCTTTTTTTCCATCATTAGTAAAGTCAAATACTACAAAATCTAGTAGGGGAGCAACTTGTAATGATGATGGGAAAGGTACAAAAGTAAAGGAACCTTTTTCATTTTTTAAGTATCCAGACTTTAAAGTGGTAACATTTAATTCTTGAGCCTTAGATAAACTCTTGGCACCTATAATCTCTGAGATAGTTTTACCAGCAAAATCATTATTTGTACTATATTTCTTTTTAAGAGATACAAGTTGTTTCGCTAGTTCAGGAAGATTTTGAATAGGGTAGTAGTTACCATTTCTAGCAGTAGCAACCAGCGTTTCGGTTTGGCCGTTGTTATCAAAGTCTGCGTGATACATTTTGAGCGGCTCACCTTCTGTAGCTGTAAACTTGCTGTTAGTTCCCCAGTTGCCTAGCAAGTAATCCAGATCACCATCATCATCTATATCAAAAGGCGCTATGGTTTGCCATAAGCCAGTAAGCATCTCTGTTGTTAACTTCTCTTTAGAAAGCACGCCATCATTATTTATGTAAAATTGAGGTGCCATCCATTCACCTATTACAATGAGATCTTTCTGGTTATCATCGTTAAGATCTGTCCACACGGCATCTGTAACCATACCTATATTACCTAGGTTGTTATTTTTATCTACAGTGTATTTGCCATTGTTGTTTTTGAGAAGCACACTTTCTGGTGCTGTGCCAAAATCGCCAGTAATTACTTGGTGACCTATAAACAAGTCCATATCACCGTCATTGTCATAATCGTTTGGAGCGATAACAGAAGTGTTGCCCAGTAAGTTGAGAGGTTGCTTTGAGAGGCTATCATCTAGTTTTAAGATATAATCATCAAGAGCACTATTAGTTTGTGCAAAATCTGCGCCAGCGGTGCCTACTATAATCTCACCATTTTGAATGATTGCTGTTTTGTCTTCGGTTTTACTCTGTTTTTTTAAGGGTTCTATATACGCTTTCGCGAAAGCGGAATCTCCACCCAAGTATATTTGAGACGAAGTAAATTTTGAACTACCAAAATAAATATCATCCACCCCATCATTATTTATATCACCCACTGCGGTAGCTGGACCCCGATCTGAAAGTTGATAAGGAATTAATTTTTGGCGGTTAAAGTCTATGTATGCATCTTCCTTGTGTGTGTAATCTATACCTAGATTTCCTGGTGTTTTTGAGAAGAGTTTTTCATTTTTTGGCAATAAACTATGGTAGTCAAAAGGTGTTGAAGCTCGTGGTGACAGCTTTACCAATGAATTTGTAGTTATGTTACGCTCAGTTTGATACGTGTTATCTGGCCATATAACCTTGAGAGAATCAATAGTCGTATTTTTAGGAAAGCCAAAATGCACTAGAGGCTGTGACGATGCTTGAAACCCTCTGGCGGTATAAAGCTCTTTGTACTGTGTCTTACCTCCTACATATGCAAATACTTTAGTACCTATCCCAAAAGGATTCTTAGCTGTGTACTCAAATTTGAGTTGGACATATGTAGCCGTAGTATCTGTCTGGTTGATGTAGAGCGTTGCTTCTTTGTTTATATTATTAACTACAATGTCTAGGTCTCCATCGTTATCTAAATCTGCAAGGGCAGATGCGCCAGAAACAGATGGTTGAGATGCTAGCCACGTCTGTGATTTGTCTGTAAAGTTCAAATCTCCACCACCCTTAAATAACCTGTTAGGTGTTGCCCCGATGGGCATAAGGTCTAGAGCTTCATTGTCCAGTAGTCGGGACTCGTTAATGCGATTTTGAATTTTATCACTAGAGATAAAGTTTATAAAATCTAGATTGTTAGGTCGCTTAGGAATACCGTTTGCAATAAATAAATCTTGTACACCATCGTGATCAAAATCTGCAAAAAGAGCGCTCCAGCTCCAGTCTGTAGCAGCAATTCCAGAAGATAGTGCTTGCTCTTTAAATTGATATCCCGGTTGATTTATAAAGAGCATATTACGGGTAAACTGGTAGTGATACCCAAAGCGCTCTGTACGTAACTTTTGCGTTTGGATATTATCATCACCTTCAGACGCTTTAAGAGCAACTTCATCATCTGGAAGCATATCTAATGAGATGATATCTGGGAAGCCATCACCGTTAAGATCTGAGTTGTCATTACCCATTGAGAATCTTGAGGTATGTGGGAAGTGTTTTTTTAAGCTTTCGCGAAAGCGTAAACCTCCTTCATTAATGTAGTAGTAATCATCTTCGTGAAAATCATTACCCACATAGATATCTGGCCATCCATCTTGATTAAAATCTGCCACCGAAATACCGAGGCCGTAACCATTTATGCCTCCATAAATACCCATCTGCTCACTTACATCTGTAAAGTGGTTACCATCGTTTCTGAGAAGTTTGTCACCTGTCTTTTCCTCACGCTTGTTGCGCAGGGATGCTTTGCCAAAAGAGGACTCTGTGTGTATGGCGTGGTTGAGTAAATAAATATCTAGGTCTCCATCAAGATCATAATCTAGCACTGCGGCTGTAGTCCCGTAATCTTTAAAATCAAGCCCATAGGTTTTTGCCTGTTCTGTAAAAGTACCATCACCATTGTTTATAAATAACTCATCGTGACCAGCGAAATCATTTATACCCACAACAGCACGCACATAGATGTCTAGGTATCCATCTGCATTTGCATCAAACATTATAGCACCGGTACTCCAAGAGTTATTCCCTCCGGTTTTAGAGCTTGTTGTAATGTCTGTAAACTTGAGATTACCCTCGTTGAGATACAGTTTGTTTTGTACTTGGTTGCCAGATAGGTAAATGTCTTGTAGGCCGTCATTATTAATGTCACCCACAGCTACGCCACCACCATTATAAAAGTAGAGGTAATCTAGTATGTTAAGGGAATCGCTCTCTGCAAGTGTATTTGCAAAGGTGACTCCAGTACTGTGTCCAGGTGGAGTTTTGAAAAGCGGCAAGCTCTCATCTACAGTCTCGCGTGTACACGAGACAATGATAAGTGCGATCCATAAAAGTACTAGTGCACCTCTTCTCATAGTTAATTGTTAAGCGCAAAAACTCTAGGTTTACTGTCATTAAGCGCGGCTATAAAGTATGTGTTACCAGCTGCATCCGTAAACGTCTGTAAGTGTTTCATCTCTTCGCGCACATAAAATCCGCTTTTAGTATATGGTTGCCACTCAAAGTTTGCAGAGCCATCACCTAGTAATACACTCCCAAAACTTGCATCTAGTTGAGAATACTGTGGTTTGTACTCAAAGTTATTACCACCCATAACAAGATCAAGCAGTCCATCATTGTTTACATCTGTACAGCTTATACCGCACACACAAGATAATTGTACGCCAGCAGGTAGTGCTTTTAAGGTAAAGTTTCCTTTCCCATCATTTATGGCAATAGCAGACTCAGAGGTGTTAACCTTCTTTACTTTAGAGTTTGCCAGTACCTCTGCAGAGAATAACTCATCAATAGATCTTTTTGCATAATCTGAGGCCTTGATATTCTGTTTTTTTAGTGATACGATTTGTCCCATTATCTCCTTTTTCTGGTGTAGCGGGTAATCTTTGCCATTTTGAGTTATGGTAGTGATTTGCTCTATCGTACTATTTGCATCAAAATCATTTATAAATAACTTCATAGGTGCATCTTGAGTAGGTTTGTAATGAATATTTGTTCCTTCATTACCGAGTATTAAATCTAGATCACCATCATTATCTATATCTGCACTTTCTATACTCTGCCACCAGCCGTAAGCATTATCAAGACTTGAGTTGTGTCTTACAAGCTTTCCATTTTCTAGTTTATATGCTTTTACGGTATCCCACTCTGCAGTGATTACTAGTTCTTTTATAGTGTCACCATCTATATCTGTCCATACAGCATCTGTAACCATACCAGCATCATTAAGGAGAGCTCCTTGTTGAGGTGTTACATTTGTAAAGCTACCTTTACCATTGTTTTGTAATAACAAATGCTTTGGATTAATACCGTAGGTGCTTGCTGTATTTCTAGAACCTATAAATAAATCTACATCACCATCTTGATCATAATCATAAGGAGCAATAACCGAGGCACCTTGATTTACAGCTGGAAGTAATTGAGCCGGATTAAATGAGCCGTCACCTTTATTTATATATATACGTGGTCTGTAAAATGGAGCGCCGTCTATCTGGTTTCCTCCAGTAGCTACGATGAGGTCTAAGGCGCCATCACCAGTTACATCTACAAAAGAAGCCGCAGTATCTTCAAAAATTGCAGATTTATCAAAATTTATAGAAGAAGGTACAAGCTTCCCATCTCCCTTATGTAAGTAGAGGGTAGGAGCTTGATCTTTTGCTCCACCTATAAAGATATCTTCATTACCATCTCCATCTATATCACCTACTGCGAGGGCAGGACCTTCTTGTGAGAGTTTCTTTGCAATAAGCCCTTCATAGTCAAAATCATTATACTCATTTTCTTGATGTGAAGTAAGGAGTGTGTTATCTAATTCTCTAAGCAGGGTGTTAGACTCTTTGACTGGGTATTTATATATTTCGGAGGCCTCACTAATTTTAGCCGTAAGTGTTTGGTTCGCATTAATGTTTTTGAGTAGTTGTGTCTTGTCATTAGGCCATATAATACGCAATGAGTCTATGGTTTTTGAAGCTCCTAGACCTATGGTCATACCATACTCCATAGAAGATTGAAAACCTCTAGATGGAACAAGTTCTTGTAAAATAGATTGATTGTCGTGATATAGACGTACAGTAGTACCCACGGCAAATCTATTTTTATCACTACCCTCAAAGTTTATTTTTATATAATTATGAGACTCATCTACTACAGAGTTGTTTCTGTAAACAAATGCATCCATATTTACATTATTAACCACAATATCTAGATCACCATCATTATCTAGGTCACCATAAGCAGCACCATTAGACATACTCTCTAGGCCTAGGCCCCAGTCTTGAGCCTTGTTTGTAAATGTTAAGTCCTTCTGGTTTTGATAGGCATAATTAGGTAGTGGTTTTACAGGCATTTTATTAATGATAGAATCTACTGGGTGCGTTTTACCATTGACCTTACTACGTATAAGTTCATTTGCAAAGAAGTCTACAAAGTCTAGATCTGTGAGGTCGTGGTTAATACCGTTAGTAATATAAATGTCTCTGTAACCATCATTATCCATATCAAATACAAGACCCGACCAACTCCAGTCTGTGGCCTCAACACCGCTAAAGTATGCTGTTTCAGAAAATGAACCATTGCCGTTATTTATTTGCAGCGTGTTCTGAATAAACTGCTGGTAAAAGTCATCACGCTGTTTACGTTTATACACATTATAACCGTCAAATTCCATTACAGACTTCACGCGCTCCTCTCCATCGGGAAGCATATCTGTGATAAAAATATCTTGCAGCCCATCATTATTTATGTCTGAGATATCAATACCCATAGCAGAGAGTGACAGGTGAGAGGTCCACTCTTTAATCTCTTCTGTAAAAGTGCCGTCTTGGTTATTTATATATAAATAATCACGCTCAAAGAAGTCGTTTGATATATAAATATCTGGCCAGAGATCTTTATTTATATCTGTAACTACAACGCCTAGCCCAAAACCTATAAGAGAGCCATATATGCCAGACTCTTCACTTACATCTGTAAATACTCCACCGTCGTTGCGCATAAGTAAATCACCTACACCTCTAGTATCGCTATCTACATTTGCCCAATCTTGTGCACGTTTGTCCCGTTGTCCTTTGTTACCTAGACTACTCACAGGGACATTACTATTGTTAAGGATATATGCATCTAGATCACCATCTTTATCATAATCAAAGAAGGTCGCGTGTGTTGTAAAGCCAGAGGTGGCGAGATTATACTCTTTTGCGCGCTCAGTAAAAGTGAGGTCACCATTGTTAATGTACAGGTCATTATCGTGACTGTTTTCCTTAAGGTTGCCGGCATTACTTACATAAATATCTAGAAGTCCATCTGCATTAACATCTGCCATTGTAACACCAGTAGACCAAGGTTTGTTACCTTCAATACCAGCGCTTTTAGAAATATCTTCAAATTTAAAATTGCCTTTATTGAGATACAATTTATTCTTCCCCATATTTGCCGTTAGGTAAATATCTGCAAGCCCATCATTATTTATATCACCTATAGCAACACCGCCTCCATTATAAAAATTACGGTATTTAAAAATGTTGAAATCTGCTTGATTTTTTATACTATTTATAAAAGAAATACCCGTGCTGTCTGGCGACATTTGTGTAAAAAGTGTCTCCTTAGTGTCAATATCCAGACTTGCACTTTCTTCATTACAAGAGCATAGAAAAATGGTAAAAGTTACTAAGGTAAAAAGCCTGTATTTTTTTAAAATGTCCATAAGTTTATTCTTCTTTTCTAAGAAACAATGGAGTGTCATTATTTCTACCAACGATGATGTATTTTTCTCCAGATATCGTTGTTGTGTCAATGCTTCTGGAAGCACCTAAAATATTGAATTTTGTCCTTTCCGCCACGTTAAAAAAGCCCTTTTTATCATTGTAAAGGACAATACCTTTTGAGCCGTCTAACCTGCCTAATTGTGTACTTATCTGGTAATCATTACCTACTAGAAGGAGATCGTTATAACCATCATTATTTATATCATCTACAAGTATGTCGTGTACAGATGAGATTTGTGCTGGTAATGGTAATTGTCTTTTGGTAAAGGTGCCATCTCCTTTGTTTTCAAAATAAACAGAGGCAAGCTCTGTGACTCGTTTTACTGTTGCGGTTGTAAGCTTGTTGTTAGGTAGTAAATCTTTAAATTCCGCTTTCGCGAAAGCGTTATAAGAAAGATACTTTTTATTGAGTTGTGGTAGCTGTTTTACAAGTTCGTCTTTTGTGGCAATAGTCGTCTCTGCTCCTTTGTAGAAATAGGTTACTATAGGGTCAAGTTTACCATTATCATCAAAATCTTGGATATATAACTGTACTGGCGCTCCCTCCGAAGCCTTGAGACGGGTGTTGAGTCCCCAGTTACCAGCAATTATGTCAAGGTCTCCATCATTGTCAAAGTCTTCTACTTCTAACGAATTAAACCACCCTCTAGCGTTTTCTAGGCCATTATTATATTGTTTTGAAAGCTCCTTACCGTTATTGAGCAAAATTGTGGGAGCCATCCAGTGACCTGCAACTACTGCGTCTGGATAACCATTATTATCTATATCTTGCCACTGTATGTCACGCACATTACCAATGTCTGTAAAGTCTGAGCTATAACTTTTTGAGATATTACTAAAGTTACCTGCACCATCATTACTAAAAAGATATTGTTGCGGTGTCGTCCCAAACTCTTGAGGGATAACATCACTTGTTATAGAAAGATCTAGGTCACCATCTTGATCTAGATCTACTGCACGAACAGTAGATGCATTTACAAAGATGTTGTCGAAAGCTTTTTCAGCTTGTTTAAGCCCTTCTTGAGTATTGAGATACAACCTAGGTTGTAGCGCACTGCCGGTTTGTATCTCATTACCACCACTCACAATGATAAGATCGTTGAGCTCGTCACCATTTGCATCAAAAATGATAGCGTCTATATCTTCGGTAATTGCGTGTGTGCGATCATTAGGAAGTTCTTTTTGAGTAAATTTTCCTAAAGTGGTTTGCAGTTGTAACGAAGTTATTTGAGATTTTGCACCTAGGGTTATAAAATCTTTTAGGCCGTCATTATTTATATCACCTATACGTATGGCTTTGCTAAGATTAGTAGAACTATATGGCACTAAAGGATTGCGACTAAACTCTACGGTAGCATTTTCATTATGACGAAAAGGAATTAGGGTGTCATTTATAAAACGTGTTATAGGTGTTATCTGTATACTATCATAAAAATCGCCAGAGGCATTTTTATAATCTAGAGTTATCTTTTGGTTAGAAATAATAGTGTTTAGCTTTTGTGTTTTTCCGCCTGGCCATATCACTCTTAAAGAGTCTATGGTATTCACAGTATCTAGACCTATAAATAGTTCAGGAGCAACAGATGACAGAAAGCCACGCGTAGTATAATTTTCAAAGTACTGTTTACCTTGCGTACTGTATACCTCCACCTTTGCACCGATACCAAATTTATTGTGATGCGGACCATTAAAGGCCACTTTAAGATAGTTTCTTGTGGTGTCTATTTGTTGTGTCTTATTCTCCAGTATGTAAGCAGCTTCATTTACATTATTTACAATGAGGTCTAAATCTCCATCGTTATCTAGATCTGCATATGAGCTTCCATTACTAAATGATGTTTTAGGAGCTATCCAGTCTGATGAGGTGTTTATAAAAGTTGCGTTTCTATTATTTTTAAAGAAGTAATTTTCTGTTTTTTTGCTAGGTATTTCTTCTATAAAAGGAAGTTCACCATCAGTCATATTTTTACCTAGACGTTTCTGAATATTATCATTAGAGATAAAATTGATAAAGTCCATATCGTTAGTAGCTCCTAGTATGCCATTTGTAATGTAAAGGTCTTTATGTCCATCATTGTCAAAGTCTGCTAAGAGGGGAGACCAGCTCCATTCTGTACTCGCTATGTTGCTCAAAAATGCCGTTTCGGTAAAGGTAGCAGCGCCGCTATTTATGTGTAGCGTGTTCTGCATAAATTGTGGTTTGTAGCCTTGCTTTAGATTATTTGAAAATATAGGGTAGTTATATTCGGCACCAGATGTTTTTAAGGTGTATGGATCTTCTGGTAACATATCTACAGATATGATATCAGAAAGGCCATCATTATTTAAATCTGCTATATCATTTCCCATAGAGAAGTGCGAGGTGTGACCTAAAACTCCTGCACTGCTATGTATTTCTTTAAAGGTGCCGTTTTTTTGATTTAGGTACAAATAGTCATCTTCAAAAAAGTCGTTCCCAATATATATGTCTGGATAACCGTCGTTATTAATATCGCTAATACTAATTCCTAGGCCGTAGCCTATTTTTGATGCATATATATTCGCTTTCGCGGAAGCGTTATAAAAAACACCGTTTCTATTTTCTAGCAGTCTATCGCCATTTATAGTATCCCTAGTTTCTCGCTGGCTACCTCTGCCAAAGTAAGCATTGGGGTACAGTGAGTGTGATAGTATATATGCATCAAGGTCACCATCTAGGTCGTAATCAAAAAAAGCTGTTTGTGTGTTGAGACCATCTATATTTAATTGATAGGTTGACGCTTCTTCTTTAAAAGTAGGTACTCCATCTGTAAGGCCTTGATTTATATATAGTTTATTTGAGCCTTTAAGATTGAGGTGGCCAGATACTTTGGAGATATAAATATCTAGATATCCATCATTATTTATATCTACTGTAGTAACGCCAGTGGTCCAGCCGTCTCTGTTGGTTATACCAGAGGAGGTGGTTATATTTTTAAATTTTAAGTCACCTAGATTTAAATATAGATGATCTTGTTGAAGATTTGAAGTGAAGTAAATGTCTATTAGGCCATCGTTATTAAAGTCGCCTGTAGCAACGCCAGCACCGTTATAGTAGTAGAGATAATTAAGTATGTTAAGCTTTGGTGATTTTGTAAGTTCATTTGTAAAAGTGATCCCAGTATCTATTTTATGTACAAAGCGGTAATTTTTCTCTGGCTGCGAGCAGGAGAAAAGAAACATACATAGTAGGAGTAGGGGTAATGAAGTTTTCACTTAGATAAATTACTTATGAGAATGTAATATATAAAAAGAGGGTTAGAAAACTCTAACCCTCTTTTAAGCTAATTATTGTACCAAGTTTAGTAGCCTGGATTTTGGGTAAGGTTAGGGTTTAAAATAAGCTGACTTGCTGGGATAGGGAATAAATTCTTATCAGTATTTCCTACAGCAGCAGGGTCTTTAAGTTGCCAGTCTGAAGTAAATTGACCAAAACGGATCAAATCATTTCGTCTCCAGAATTCTGCATAAAACTCACGACCTCTCTCATCTATAATATCTTGAGCAGTAACAGAACCTAAGGCTGTAGCTCCTCTTAATAATCTTAATTCATTTACAAGTGGTGTTGCATCACCTCCAGAACGGAAGATTGCTTCTGCCTTCATCATATGTGCATCAGAATATCTGAAGAATATCTCGTGTGGAGTAAATCCTCCATAGCGAGCAGCATACTTTTGAACACGTATACCTGTAATTTCGTTATTGTTAATAAGGCTTATGTTTCCATCTGCATCAGTAAAGTCTCTTGTAAAGAAGAGTGGGTTACCTGCACGATCTTGTAATGGAGTACCATCATCTGCATATTGTTGTCCAATTAAGAATCCAAAACCAATACTTGTTCCATCTGCAATACCATTGTCATTACCATCAGTTCCTTCTGGGAATTCTGCAAGAGTAAGACCTGATGTTGGTACAAAACCTCTTCTTTCTTCTTGACCGTTTCCTGGCTCATTATTATTAGGATCTCCTTCAAATAAGTCATAATAAGATGCAAGTGTTGAGAATCCATTCCATCCACCTCCAGCAATTTCTGGGGACATATTGTAGTGAAGACCATTCCAGATACGGTTACCTACACCTGTAGGGATAAACCAGATTGTTTCGTCATCAAGTTCTTCTCTGAAAATATCAAAATATCCATCTTCAAGACCATAAGCTTCTGCCTGTATTTGGTCTACTAATGATACTACTTGGTTCATATCTGCACTATCTGCAGCTTCATTACCTAAGTATATATGCTTGTTAAGAAGCACTTTTGCAAGAAGGTATCTTGCTGCCGCTTTAGTTGCTCTAGAGTTACCTGATCCAGGTCCACCAGCTGGAAGATCTGTAATTGCAGCGTTAAGGTCAGAAACGATTTGATCTACAGCTTCTGCACCAGTTAAAACAACAGGGTTAACAGATAGATTTTCTTCTGGATCTCTTACTGGGACCTGTCCAAAGTTATCAAGTACTACCCACATACCTAATGCTCTTAAAAAGTAAGCATCTGCTTTGTTTTGAGTAGACGAGTTAGTTAGACTTGAAAGTACTTGTGCAGATTGGAAATGTAATGAGTTCCACTGTACGAATGTATTAAGAATGAACGTGTGAGTTGTTAACCAGTTGTGCTGGTGTAACTGTCTCCATATTCCGTTATCACCCCAGTCAGATCCTCGAGTAGGTACAACAGCAGCATCAGTAGTTACTTCAGATAAAGCAAATAAGTTTGCTTGGTCTCCTATGTAACCATTAAGTGATCCGTACATATTGTCTATGAAAGAATCTGGATCTGTAACACCAGCAAAACTAGCGTCTGTTACAATACCTGCTTCGTTTCCTTCAATTTCGAGATCGGTACAGCCTACAGTGAGTGCTGCCACCGCAAAGATGCCCACAATATTGCGAACCATCTTTGATAAATTTTTGTTGTGTTTCATAATTCTTCTTTTTTTTTATTTAAAATCTTGCATTTACACCAAGTGTGAATGTACGGGCTCTAGGGTAAGAAGCGTAGTCGATACCCGCAGTAGGAATCGCAGAAGCATTAAGAGAACCAGTGTTTTGGCTTATTTCTGGGTCAAGACCACTGTAATCTGTAATTAAGAATAAATTTTGTCCAGTAAGGCTTAAACGTAAAGAATCAAACATCCCTTCACCGCTTAATGGCCAGTTATATCCTATAGAAGCACTTTGCATTCTAATAAAATCTCCTTTCTCAAGGAATCTTGTAGATACAGCAACTGTAGAGTTTGCATTCTCATTGCTGGCTACTACATCTTGAGTTACGTTACCACCAATAGAAAGAGCAGACTTTGTAAAGAAAGCGTTTGCAGTACCGTTGTATACAGAGAATCCAAACTGACCGCTAAAGTATGTAGCGATGTCAAAGTTCTTATAACGTGCATTAAGAGATAAACCTGAAGTTACTTTAGGAACAGCATTCTCTCCCACAAAGAATTTGTCAGAATCTGGATCACCTACACCGTCACCGTTAAAGTCTCTATATGTTGGGTTACCATCTCCGTCAAATCCTGTAAACTCAGCCATAAAGAATGAGAATAATGGTTGACCAGCTTCAAGTTGTTGTGCAAATGCACCAGTAAGTCCATTACCACGTATTGCTCCAGTTGGGATGCTTAGTGGTGTGTCTTGTACTTCGTTTTTGTTATACGCGATGTTGAAGCTAGCTCCAAATCCGAAATCATCCGTATCAAAGAAATCATAGTTTAATGATAATTCAACCCCTTGGTTAAGTACAACACCATCTTTTAAGTTTTGGAAAACTGTTCCTCCGCTTCCTGCAGGTGCAGCAACATCTTGATTAAGTAATAAATCGCGAGTTTCTTTACGGTATACGTTTACAGAACCGTTAAGACGATCATCATTAAATCCAAAATCAAGACCTACGTTAAAGTCTGTTGTTTCTTCCCACTTAAGGTCAGGGTTAGTAAATGCTCCGTCAATAAAAGTTCCAGGAACTCCTCCTGCCAGTACATTAAGGTTGTTGTCAATTCCTGCTCCTGCAGCTCTCTCGATCTGTAAGAACTGTCCAAAACCAAGACCATCTTGTGATCCTACAATACCAGCACCTAGTCTAAGTTTTAATGTAGAAATATTATCTCCTACAAAATCTTCTTCAGATATCTTCCAAGCAAATGCTCCAGAAGGGAAGTAACCATAACGCTCATTATCACCAAAACGTGAAGAACCATCTGCTCTAAATGTACCAGTAAATAAATACTTATCTGCAATAGTATAGTTAGCTCTTACAAAATAAGATTGTAACTCATCTACAGAGTCAAAGATACCAGCTGTATAAGCAGGTAATAAACGTGTAAAGTTTGTAGGTAATTCAAGACCAGTTTGAACCTCTGGAGTTAACCTTGTTAAATACGTACCATCTGCACCGTATCCAAATACAGCATATCCTCCATCAAGTACATCATCTACTAATCCAAACTGACGACTTAAAGCGTCTCTAGTTTGCTCTAGTGTTTGAGATCCAAAACCAGCAGCATTTGAGAAATAACCGCTATTGTCAAACTCTTGGTAAGAATAACCAGCTAAAAGATCTAAAGATGAGTTTCCAAAGTCTTTCTTATAGTTAAGTGTAGCTTCAAGTAGTGAGTTTTTATTTTCGGTCTCTGTAAAACCTCCACGACCTATTCCAGAAGTGTTAGGAAGACCTACTATGCTAGAAGAGTAAATTGCACTACCCTCTGCATCTGTCTTATCATATCCTACAGTTACTTTTGCGCTAAACTCATCTGTAAATGAATAATCTGCAGAGATGTTTGCTAGTAATCTTTTACTATTTGTTCTACCCTCAAAGTACTGAAGTAAACTTGCTGGGTTAAGTACACCTCCACCTGGATTAAAATCTGGATCAGAAGGGAAAGTAGGGTTACCTCTTAGTGCAGCACCTATTAAATCTCCAGTAGAACCAGCAGTACCATCTAGTGCAGGGTTCTCTCTGTTAATACGAGAGATACTACCTTGACCAGTAATTAAAAGTTTGTCATTAAGTAAACGCTGTGAGAAGTTTAATCTACCTGCGATACGCTCAAGGCTTGAGTTTTCAATCACACCGTTGTTGTTTCCGTATCCAAAAGATGCACGTAAGTTACCACCAGTGTAACTCTTAGAGTAACTTAAGTCAGTCTGTCTTGAGAAAGCATTACGAGTAATGTAATCTTGCCAGTCTGTGTTACCACCTTCTACAAGAGGAGTAGCTCCTATTGCATCTGTAGCATCAAGAAATTGTTGTCTGTTAAGTAGGTCATAACTATTTTGTGGCTTTGCAGAACTTACAGAAGAAGTTAGTTCCCAAACACCTTTAGACGCTCCACGTCCAGCTTTAGTTTGTATAATGATTACACCGTTTGCTCCTCTTGATCCGTAAATCGCTGTAGCAGATGCATCTTTAAGTATAGAGATACTTTCAATATCGTTAGGGTTAATAAAACTTAGCGGGTTACCACCAGTAGCACCACCTTGTACATCAGCTCCAACACCTACCGTAGGGGCTCCTCCACCAGAAAGTGGCACACCGTCTACTACAAATAATGGGTCGTTACCAGAACGTATAGAGTTGTTACCACGTATACGTATAGCAATACCTGCACCCGGCTCACCAGAAGATTCTGAGATTTGTACACCGGCAGTTTTACCTTGTATAAGTTGCTCTGGAGATTGAATAACCCCTTGGTTAAAATCTTCAGACCCTACGTTGTCTACAGACCCTGTAGCATCTTTAATAGTAGTAGAACCGTACCCTATAAGTACAACTTCGTCTAGTGCGTTATCTGTTGCCAAAGAAACATTTACAACACTTCTACCTCCTACAGCTACTTCTTGAGTAGCAAATCCCACATAGCTAAATACTAGGGTAGCATCGCTAGGAACATTGTTAAGACTGTAGTTACCGTCAAAATCGGTTGTTACACCATTTGAGGTACCTTTTACAATTACGTTTGCTCCCGGTAGCGGGCCATTTTCTTCAGTAACTGTACCTGTTACTGTTTGGGCTTGGGCAATCCCTACAAAGAGAATTGCGACAAACAAGAGCATACTTTTAAGTATTACTTTCTTCATAAGAATCTTGTTTAAAAATTAGTTTGCTTAGTTTTTTTATGAGTAATTACCTCATTTTAAAAGCTAAAAATATGTAAATTTTATGTTAAGACCATACACATTGCCCGATAAAGTTACGAAAACGATTTCGTGTGAACAAACCCATTTTAGTAGGAATTCAGTAAAAAATGGTAATCAAAATTCGTGTTTTCGCATAATTTTATGGGTGTAATCTCTAAATGAAAAACGATTTTTTAAAACCTAGCTATTTAAAACACCTTTTCGTAATGTTTTCGTAACATTAGTAAATGTTAAAATTTCAACTTGTAAAACAAGTGATGCGGGTCCTATAATTGGTTTTACGCTTTCGCGAAAGCGTACTCATATTATTAGTCACTTTGTTTAATATCCTTAGAGCTCCTTAAGTTGCTATTTTAAAAAAGTATTTAATGATGGGGCCACACTAATATAGAAGCAAAGTAAATTGTATAGCAAAGGCTTTAATAAACCTATCTTTACAAACGTATTATTCCAGATGTTAAGATGAATAGATTTGATATACTTATAGTAGGTGGTGGTGCTGCTGGTTTTTTTACAGCTATTAATCTTGCCGAAAAAAATCCGCAACTCAAGATTGCTATACTTGAGCGAGGTAAAGATGTCCTTACTAAGGTTAAAATTTCTGGTGGTGGTCGTTGCAATGTTACCCACGCAGAGTTTATACCTAAGGAGCTTTCAAAAAAATATCCTCGAGGTGAGAAAGAGCTGCTTGGGCCATTTCATACTTTTATGACGGGTGATACCATAGCCTGGTTTGAAGAACGTGGTGTCGAGCTCAAGATAGAAGAAGATGGAAGAATGTTTCCAGTAACAGATTCTTCGGCCACTATTGTAGATTGTTTTATCTCTCTGGCAAAAAAGCATCGCATTGAAGTGCTTACTAACCACGCGGTGCAAGATGTAGGTTTTGATGACGCTTTCGCGAAAGCGCAAACTACCAACACCTTTTTTGTAAAAACTAGTAAGGGTGTGTTTACTTGCGATAAGCTAGTGATGACCACAGGTAGTAACCCTAAAATGTGGAAACTCCTCGAAAAACTAGGTCATACTATTACTAACGCCGTACCGTCACTTTTTACTTTTAATATAAAAGATAAACGTATTGAGGGGTTAATGGGTGTTGCAAAAGATGTCACTATAAAAGTACTTGGTATAAAGCAAAAGTCTGAAGGGCCATTACTTATTACACACTGGGGGATGAGTGGCCCGGCCATATTAAAACTGTCTGCCTGGGGAGCGAGAGATCTTGCTGCTATTAATTATAAATTTGACATACAGGTAAACTGGCTGCAGCATTACTCGCAAGAAGAGGCACTAGAGATGCTTATGGAGCTCAAAATGGCTCACGCAAAGCAGTCGCCTCACACCTATGCACAGTTAGACTTACCTAAACGCCTATGGCAAAGTTTACTTATTGCAGCTGGTGTTCAGCCCGTCATAAAGTGGGCAGAGCTTACAAAAAGCCAACTTCAATCTCTTAGTAGAGAACTTACTCAATCCAGATACAAGGTAGATGGTAAGAGCACCTTTAAGGAGGAGTTTGTGACTGCTGGAGGGATAAATCTTAAAGAAGTACACTTTAAAACCTTTGAGAGTAAAAAAGTAAATCATCTTTATCTCGCTGGAGAGGTGCTCAATATAGATGCAATCACAGGCGGGTTTAACTTTCAAAATGCCTGGACGGGAGGCTATCTCATTGCTCAGGCTATAGATTCTTAAAAGTAGATTTATGAATACGTTTATATGTTTACTGCGCGGGATTAATGTGGGAGGTCATAAAAAAGTCAAGATGGCAGACCTCAAAACTCTCTTCACTTCGCTTGGATATAATGATGTGGTGACTTACATACAGAGTGGAAATATAATATTTAAATCTCACGAGAAAAGTATAGATGAGATAACAGCTGTTATAAAGAAAGCTATTGTAGATGCATTCGGTTTTGAGGTCCCAGTGTTTGTGTTCACTCGTAAAATGCTCACTCAGGTTTATGAGAATTATGTGCTCTCACCAGAATATATAGCGTCAAGTTATTTTGCATTGTTACATACCGTGCCCAGCCCAGAAGATATAGCCCTTGTAAATAATCTAGAGTTACCTAACGAGCACTTTATAGCTACAGAAAATTGTGTTTACATATATCCAGAGAAAGGATACGGAAAAGCAAAGGCGACAAACACTTTTTTTGAAAAAAGATTGAACGTGCTTGCTACAACCCGCAATTATAAGACCATCGTAAAATTGCTAGCACTTTCTAATTAAGACGCCAGATTTCAAAATTAAGAGCAGTTGCAAAGGCAAGCCATAGTAGGTAAGGAATAAGTAATGCAGCGCTCCATCGATTTACTACTTTAAACCATTTTATAGTAAATATCACTAAGATAAATAGTCCGCAAATTGCTAGTAAGGCAAGAAACGGCTCTTGCCACCCAAAAAATATAATACTCCACATTCCATTAAGGATGAGCTGAAACCCAAAATGATAAAGGGCCGTTTTTACCCATTTGTGATAAAATCCTCGATTCCAAACTATACCGGCGGCAATCCCCATAAGAATGTATAAGGTAATCCACACGGGAGCAAACACCCAGTTAGGAGGACTCCAGCTAGGCTTCATAAGACTAACATACCAGTTGTCTATGCTAGATTGAGTAGCTAGAGAACCTATGGTGCCTACAAGTAGGCAAATAATAATGCTTAGCACAATACGCACTAGTAAATCTTTGTTCATAAGGAAAGGATTGGTCTTAAAGGTAGTAAATATTCTTAGACGTGTCTAAGCGTTGATATTGCTATCTTTGCTTATATATCTATAACCACCCTATGATCGAAAGCGATTTTATACCCTCAGAAAATTATAAAGTACTTACACAAGGATCTGTCACTTACCAGTCTCCTAGTAATATAGCCCTTGTAAAATATTGGGGTAAACACGGTGAGCAATTACCACAAAATCCTAGTATAAGTTTTACGCTTTCTAACTGTCACACTACGACCAAGCTTTCTTATAAAAAGACTGCTAGTACTACTGGTGAGATTGAGTTTGATGTACTGCTAGACGGCAAGTCTGAGCCAGATTTTAAACCTAAAATTGCAAAGTTTTTTGAGCGCATAGAGAAGTATATACCTTTTGTTAAGGAGTACTCGTATGTGATAGATACTACAAACTCTTTTCCACATAGCTCAGGTATTGCAAGTTCTGCTTCTGGTATGAGTGCGCTTGCTTTATGCCTTATTGAGATAGAACGACAGAGCAATCCAGATATGACGCCCGCCTATTTTTTACAAAAGGCTAGCTTTCTTGCAAGACTTGGTTCTGGTAGTGCGTGTAGAAGTCTAGATGGACCTCTAGTGGTATGGGGTAATCATAAAGAGATATCTAATAGTAGTGATATTTTTGGCACAAGTTATAATGGCAATGTACACGATAATTTTAAAAATTATCAAGACACCATCTTACTTGTAGATAAAGGAGAGAAACAAGTAAGTAGTACAGTAGGTCACGGCCTTATGCACGGTCACGCTTTCGCGAAAGCGAGATTCTCCCAGGCTCACGATAACTTATCTGAGCTTATGCGTTTTTTTGAGGCAGGAGATGTAGATGCGTTTATAAAACTAGTTGAAAGTGAAGCACTCACACTACACGCAATGATGATGACCAGCCACCCTTATTTTATATTGATGAAGCCTAAAACGCTCGAGATTATAAATGAAATATGGGATTATAGACAACAAACGGGCTCAAAGGTGTGCTTTACACTAGATGCTGGCGCAAACGTACACGTGCTTTATCCCGAAAATGAGAAGCATAGTGTACAAGACTTTATAGCCACTAAACTTTCAAAATTTTGCCAAAACGGCCACTATATCAATGACTTTGTGGGTAATGGCGCAAAAAAAATGTAAATTTGTAACTAGTATTAAGAGCACCCCATATGAAAGGCCCGTTATTTTATTCTAAGATTTTACTTTTTGGCGAGTACGGAATTATAAAAGATTCAAAAGGACTTGCTATTCCTTATAACTTCTATAACGGAGCGTTAAAGATAGAGGAAAATCCTTCACAAGAAGCAAAGGACTCAAATGAGAAGCTTGCAAAGTTTGTTACTTATCTTAATGATTTACAAACAGAGCAGCCGGAGTTAGTTTCTTTTGATATCGATAAAATGAATCAAGATGTGGCTGCGGGTATGTACTTTGATTCAAGCATTCCACAAGGATATGGTGTAGGAAGTAGCGGTGCGCTAGTTGCAGCTATTTATGATAAATATGCCGTAGATAAAATTACCGTTTTAGAAAACCTTACAAGAGAGAAGTTGCTCACACTAAAAACAATTTTTGGTGGGATGGAATCATTTTTTCACGGTAAATCTTCTGGATTAGACCCTCTTAATAGTTATTTAAGTCTTCCTATACTTATTAATAGTAAAGATAGCATTGAGGCTGCAGGTATTCCTTCTCAAGCAGAAAAGGGTACGGGAGCCGTATTCCTTCTAGATAGTGGTATTGTAGGTGAAACTGCACCTATGGTAAACATATTTATGGAAAATATGAAGCAAGACGGTTTTAGGTCTATGCTTAAAGATCAGTTTGTAAAGCATACAGATGCCTGTATAGATGATTTCTTAAAAGGAGATGTAAAATCACTTTTTGGGAATGTAAAGCAGCTTTCTAAAGTAGTTTTAAGTAACTTCAAACCAATGATTCCTACAAAGTTTCACGACTTATGGAAGCAAGGTATTGAGTCTAATGATTACTATCTCAAACTTTGCGGTTCTGGAGGTGGAGGTTATATGCTAGGCTTTACAGAAGACCTTGAAAAGGCACAAGCAGCTCTTAAAGATCACAAGCTAGAAGTGGTTTACACGTTCTAATTAATTTTCATACATTTTTTATTAAACGAGATAGCTTATGCTTTCGCGAAAAAACAAACGTTTTATCCTTAAGTTAGTAAGTCTATTCTCTGTAGTAAGAGGTTACAATATTCTTATTATTGTACTTGCCCAGTACCTTACATCTATATTTATACTTGCACCAGATAAGAGGCTTAGTGAGATATTATTTGACTCTAACCTTTTCTTTTTAGTGCTTGCAGGTGTTTTTACTATAGCCTCTGGGTATATAATAAACAGCTTTTACGACTCAGAAAAAGACCTCATAAACAGGCCTAAAAAAACAATGCTAGACCGCTTAGTGAGTCAAAACACAAAGCTGTCTATTTACTTCACCCTTAATCTTCTTGCAGTTATAGCAGCTAGTTATGTCTCTTTTAAGGCTGTTGTTTTTTATGCGCTTTATATTTTTGGTATTTGGATTTACTCACATAAGCTTAAAAAGATTCCTTTTTTAGGAAATCTCGTGGCGGCAACACTTGCTATAACACCCTTCTTTGCTGTGTTTATCTATTATGGAAATCTGGCTCCAGTGATATTTGTACACGGGTCCTTTTTGTTTTTAGTGATAGCTATGCGAGAGATGGTAAAAGATTTAGAGAATCTTAAGGGAGATTTTGCACAGAGATATCGTACTATACCTGTAATGTATGGCGCTACTACTTCAAAGTGGCTACTGTCGTTGCTAGCTGGTCTTACAGTTATACCTGTATTCTTTCTTATAAACCATTTTAAGCTGGGTTATATGAGCTATTATTTTTATGGTAGTGTGGTGTTGTTGCTCCTTTTTCTTGCTATTTTATGGCAGTCTAAAGCAAGACCTCATTATGTGCTACTCCATAATATTTTGAAGTTTATTATAGTCGCTGGTGTATTCTGCATCATACTGCTGGATGCTAGCGTTGTTCTTAATCGAATTTTTTAGAACTACTTATTGTAAAAGTAAAGGCAATAAAAAAGCCCGCCATAGGCGAGCTTTTTTGTAATCGTAAAAAAGTATCTATCTTAATTATGACAGTACACTTACTTGTGCAGCAGTCAATCCTTTTCTTCCTTCTTCTTCTACGTACTCAACTTTGTCTCCTTCGTTGATAGTTTCCCCGTTAAGACCTGTAACGTGTACAAAGATGTCTTTACCAGTCTCGTCATTAGTTATAAAACCATAACCTTTTGACTCATTGAAAAATTTTACTGTTCCTTCCATTATAAAATATGTAATTAATAAAGTGCAAACTTACACTTTTATTTGTTAACCAATACTCGTGCCAAGATTATATTAATGTAAACTCTTTAAATTCAGTGCTTTTTATCCTTGGAGTTGTTAAATTCTTTCATTCTCTTAAAGGCGTCATCTGTAAGCATATAGTCGGCAACTTTGCGATCCTTCCATCTATGGTAGATAAATGTAGGCATCAAGATAAAGAAGCCTCCAGCGATAGATAGTCCTATAAACTTATGACCTAGAGCTTCATCTATGTTTGCTTTGCAGTAAAACCCATAAGCAAGCATACCCGCAAGAATAAAGAATAATACGATGATAAAAATACGCCTCACTTTATCCATCTAGTCAAAAAATGTAATGGTTATAAAGAAAGCAATAATAGCTAGTATTAATATACTTACCATAGTGATAGCTATCGTTTTAAGAACAGTCTTAAAGACTTTGCTATTGCTTTGTGATTCTTCGGTTTCCAAAATTATATAGGCTTAGTTGTTAAGCTTCAAATTCAATTCTTGCAGTTGCTCATTGTCAAGTGGAGCAGGAGCATCTATCATTACATCACGACCGCTATTGTTTTTTGGGAACGCAATAAAGTCACGTATGGTCTCTTGACCACCTAGTATAGCTACAAGTCTGTCTAGTCCAAAAGCAAGACCACCGTGTGGAGGTGCTCCATACTCAAAAGCGTCCATTAGGAAGCCAAACTGTGCTTTAGCCTCCTCTTCAGAAAAGCCTAGGTGACGTAGCATTATAGCCTGTGTTTCTTTATCGTGTATACGTATAGAACCTCCACCTATCTCGTTACCGTTAAGTACAAGGTCGTAGGCATTTGCTTTTACTTCACCAGGTTTTGTGTCAAGTAGACCTATTTGACCAGGTTTTGGAGAGGTAAATGGGTGGTGCATTGCGTGGTAATGTCCTGTCTCTTCATCTAGCTCAAGTAGCGGGAAGTCTATGACCCACAGTGGTGCAAACTCATCTGGCTTGCGTAGTCCTAAGCGCTCTGCAAACTCCATACGTAGTGCGCTCATCTGTGCACGTACTTTATTAGTCTCACCAGAGAGTATACAAACTAGATCACCTTTTTGAGCTCCTGCTACTTCTGCCCACTTTGCAAGGTCTTCTTGATCATAAAATTTATCTACCGAAGATTTAAAGCTTCCATCGTCATTACAACGAGAGTACACCATTCCTAATGCTCCTACTTGCGGGCGTTTTACCCACTCTATAATTTTATCAATTTCTTTACGAGTATAAGAGTTACCTCCTGGTACAGCTATACCTACTACAAGCTCTGCATTATTAAAAACGCCAAAGTCTTTATGTTGAGCAACCTCATTGAGTTCGCCAAATTTCATCCCAAAACGAATGTCTGGCTTATCATTACCATACAGACGCATTGCATCATCATATAGCATACGTGGGAACTTCTCAATCTCTACCCCATTTACTTCCTTAAGTAAGTGACGAGTAAGTCCTTCAAAGATGTTTAAAATGTCTTCTTGCTCTACAAAGGCCATCTCACAGTCTATCTGTGTGAACTCTGGCTGTCTGTCTGCACGTAAATCTTCATCTCTAAAACATTTTACAATCTGGAAGTATTTATCCATACCACCCACCATAAGCAATTGCTTAAAGGTCTGTGGTGATTGTGGTAGTGCATAAAATTGTCCTTCATTCATACGAGAAGGCACTACAAAATCCCGCGCTCCCTCTGGTGTAGATTTTATAAGGTAAGGAGTCTCAACTTCAATAAAATCTTGCTCAGATAAGTATTTACGTACCTCAAGAGCCACACGGTGTCTAAAGATAAGACTCTCACGTACCGGCTTGCGGCGTATGTCTAGGTAACGATACTTCATACGTAGGTCTTCTCCACCATCTGTCTCATCTTCTATCGTAAAAGGAGGAGTAAGAGAAGCGTTAAGTATCTCCAGTTTTGATACCAATAACTCTATATCTCCAGTAGCAATGTTAGGGTTTTTTGAATCACGCTCAACTACGGTACCAGTAACTTGTATTACAAACTCGCGTCCCAGTTTACGTGCTTCTTCCATAAGAGCAGCATCTGTACGTTCTTGGTCAAAAACAAGTTGTGTCATCCCGTAACGATCTCGTAGATCTACCCAGATTATAAAACCTTTATCTCTAGATTTTTGTACCCATCCTGCTAGGGTTACTTCTTTATTTACATCGGCGGCGCGTAGGCTTCCGTTATTGTGCGTTCTGTACATAATTCTTACTCAGTTTGAGATGTGCAAAAATAGAAATATAACAGGTCATTTTAAGGATAAGTAGCTATAAATGTTATTTCATAAAGTGGTGGGGTGATGAGTACGCTTTCGCGAAAGCGTAATAAGAACCCTCAAAGAAGATTTGCTGAAGAATTTTCACATTTTCTTTAGAGTCAAAAACCCTATTTATAATTGCTGCGTATTTATTTTTGTAAAATAAATCACGCTATGATTACAACAGTCGAAAAAGAGATAGAATCACTCCAGAAACAATTACTCAACCACCCACTTTATAAACGCATACATACTCCTGAGGATCTTGTTGTTTTTATGGAGCATCACGTCTATGCGGTGTGGGATTTTATGTCACTACTCAAAGCCCTGCAACGTGGATTAACCTGTACAACCTTACCTTGGAAACCGGTGGGCAATCCAGAAACCCGCTACCTTATAAACGAGATTGTGCTTGCAGAGGAGACAGATATTAATGCACAAGGGAAAAGAGTAAGTCATTATGAGATGTATCTAGACGCAATGAGAAAGGCGGGTGCAGATACAACAGCAATCACAGGAGTTGTTAATGCAGATTATAGGGCGGAGACACTGGCAGATATTACAGGTCACTTGCCAGAAAGTGTACAGCAATTTTTACAATTTACCTTTGAGGTTTTAATGGGTGGTAATCTACACGAGATTGCCGCAGCTTTTACCTTTGGGCGAGAAGATTTAATACCATCTATGTTTACAGCTATCATAGGTGAAATAGAAACGCACTTTCCAGAAAAGGACCTTGCAGATTTTAAATACTATTTTGACAGACACATAGAGCTAGATGCAGATGAGCACGGGCCTATGGCTCTTGAGATGGTGAGACAACTCTGTGGAGATGATCAAATAAAGTGGCAAGAAGTGATTACAGTTTCAAAGCGAGCACTAGAGGTGCGACTTGTTTTGTGGGATGGTATCTTAGAAGCGATTGAGGCACCATCACTGGTTTCATAGTGAGATGGGAAAGTGTAAATGAGACGTATAAAAAAAGCCTGCTAGATGCGGGCTTTTTTTATATAGTAAGTAGAAGCGTTTACTTCTTGTTTACAGATTTTATATACTTCTCTAGAGCCATCGTCATAGATGGAGTTTCTGGAGTAGGTGCCATAATATTAATCTCTAGCCCTGCTTCTTCGGCTGCTTTTACTGTCGTGTTTCCAAAAACCGCTATACGGGTATTCTTTTGCTCAAAGTTAGGGAAGTTCTTAAATAAAGAGTCAATCCCACTTGGACTAAAGAATACTAAGATGTCATAGAAAACATTTTCATATTGTGATAAGTCGCTTACTACCGTTTTGTAAAATGTAGATTGCATCCACTTTACACCTAGCTCGTCAAGCAATTCTGGTACTATAGGCTTAAACTTATCTGAAGATGGAAGTAAAAAGGTTTCGTTTTTATGCTTTTTGATAAGCGGTATAAGCTCTGGGAAGGTACGTTTACCTACATAAATCTTGCGCTTACGATATACTACATACTTCTGTAGGTAATATGCTACAGCCTCACTCTGGCAAAAATATTTTAAAGTATCTGGCACTTTAAAACGCATTTCTTCAGCTATTCTAAAAAAGTGGTCTACGGCATTACGACTAGTTAATATAATAGCCGTATAATCTTTAAGATCTACTTTTTGTAATCTTACTTCTTTTCCAGAAACGCCCTCTACGTGTATAAAGGGTATGAAATCTATTTTTACACGCTGCCTTTCTTCGAGCTCAAAATATGGTGAGTTATCAACCTTAGGCTTAGGCTGCGAAACAAGTATAGTTTTCACTTTCATATTGACTCCATTTTTTTAATTAGCCCTTTTACATTGTAATGAATTCATACAAAATGAAGTAGGGTCCAATTTCGAGAGTGCAAAAATACAAAATAAAATAAAAAGGATGTTTAAAAATTTGTTCTCTATACTGTCTTAAAAGTAAAAATTGTGATATCGTATAAATCACAATAATGAGTATAATGATGCTATAGATAAGTATATGAGGAGGTTCTAGTTGATAGACTATAAATGCACTACTGATTAATGCAAATAACCCTAACATATTTTTAACATTAAGACGCTTATAAATGAAAGGTTGCATCTTTTTATGAATGTCAAATGCATAAGTTGAAAGCCGTTCTGTTAAGAATTTCGCAATTTCAAAAGTTGAGTACCCCGCAAGGATGACGAGAAAAACGTCATAATTATCACGTATGAGCTTCTCTGTAGTAATACAAAAGGCAACATAGAGTAATAAAGATATACCTATACATTGTATGATCGCAAGAATAAGTTGTAATGGGTGGAATATATATACACCTCTTGATCTTGTTACAATAAATCGATCTGCTCCTGTTATGGTTATAAAGTCTTCAAAACGTTGTGCATATAAAAACTTTGCAACGGCTAAAAAGACCAAGGAGGTCACCAGTAAAATGGTGATCCAGTTTTGGTAGGTAATTTCGCGAAGTATGGTTTCCAAAATATACAGTCTTTATAGACCGTTAAAAATACTACAAATTCTTTCAAAAGGCCGTTTGTACAAGTAATGAACACTCTAAAATAAGTACATTTGCGTAAACAAGATTATATGGCAAACGCTGTAGTTATTATACCCACCTACAACGAGATTGACAATATTGAAAGGCTGTTACGCAATATTTTTGCCTTACAGAGGGCCTTTCATATTCTTGTGGTTGATGATAATTCTCCAGACGGTACCGCCCAAAAGGTACAAGAACTTCAAGGTTTTTATAAAGAAAAGCTATTTCTTCTTAATAGAGAAAAGAAGAATGGTCTGGGCACAGCATACATAGCTGGTTTTAAGTGGGCGCTGCACCAAGAGTACGATTATATATTTGAGATGGACGCAGATTTTTCTCATAACCCTAACGATCTTATAAGGCTTTATAACGCTTGTGCAAAAGATGGTGCAGATGTTGCTATAGGCTCTAGGTATGTGACAGGTGTAAATGTTGTAAACTGGCCTATGGGTAGAGTGCTACTAAGCTGGGGAGCTTCTAGGTATGTACGTTTTGTAACGCGTATGGATATTTATGATACAACTGCTGGATTTATATGCTATAGGAGTAAAGTGCTTAAAACTATTGATTTAGATAATATTAAATTTGTAGGATATGCATTTCAAATAGAAATGAAGTATAAAGCTTACTTGAAGAAATTTAAAATAGTAGAAGTGCCTGTAGTATTTACAGATAGAACAAAAGGAGAAAGTAAGATGAGCTCTGGTATTATTTCAGAGGCGATTTTTGGAGTTATTAAAATGCGTTTACAGCATTTATTTAAAAAATAAGTATGGAAAAAATATTAATTAAAGATGCACATATTGTTAATGAGGGATCTATCTTAAGAGGAGATATACTTATTCACAATGGGGTGATAGAGGAAATTGCAGAGAGTATAAGTGCAAAATCTGGAGATGTGCATATTTTTGATGCAGAGGGTCAATACTTATTACCGGGAGTTATAGATGACCAAGTGCACTTTAGAGAGCCTGGCTTAACCCACAAAGCAAACATAGCTACAGAGTCTAGAGCAGCTGTTGCTGGAGGGATTACTTCTTTTATAGAAATGCCTAATACAAACCCACAAACTACTACTGCTGAGAAACTGGAGGAGAAGTTTGAGATTGCAAGCAAGACATCTGCTGCAAACTATTCGTTTATGTTTGGAGGGACTAACGATAATCTTGACGAAATCTTAAAGGTTGATAAGAAAAGTGTTGCGGGTCTTAAATTATTTTTAGGAAGCTCTACTGGTAATATGCTGGTTGATAACGAGGCTGTACTTGAAAAGATTTTTAAGTCTACAGATATGGTTATCTCAACCCACTGTGAAGACGAAGAGACCATTAGAGAGAATCTAGCAATATATAAAGAGCGTTATGGTGATGATATACCTATGAACCTTCACCCTATTATTAGAAGTGAAGAAGCTTGTTATATCTCATCTTCCAGAGCGATAGCGCTAGCGAAAAAAACTGGAGCCAGACTTCACGTCTTTCATTTATCTACAGGTAAGGAAACAGAGTTGTTTGATAACAGCATCCCACTGGCCGAAAAGAAAATCACAGCAGAGGTTTGTATACATCACCTATGGTTTTCTGATGCAGACTATGACGAAAAAGGATCTAGAATCAAATGGAATCCAGCTGTAAAAACCGCGCAAGATCGTGATATGCTTTTTCAAGCATTGCTAGATGATAAGATCGATGTAATTGCTACAGATCACGCACCTCATACCATTGAAGAAAAAGATAACGTTTACACAAAGGCCCCGAGTGGTGGTCCTTTAGTTCAACACGCCTTGCCCGCTATGTTAGAGTTTTATCACCAGGGTAAAATATCTTTAGAAAAAATTGTAGAAAAGATGTGTCACAATCCAGCGATACTTTTTCAAGTAGAAAAGCGAGGCTATATTAGAAAAGGTTATAAGGCAGATCTAGTGCTCGTAGATCTTAATGCTCCTTGGACGGTTAAAAAAGATAATATTCTTTATAAATGTGGCTGGTCACCTTTTGAGGGGACTACTTTTAAGTCACGTATCACACACACTTTTGTAAATGGGCGTCTAGCTTACAAAAACTTTAAGGTGTATGATGAACTTTTTGGAGAACGTCTTACGTTTGATAGGTAATGAAAAAACTTTTTCTAATAATATCCATAGTGATTATTGGCGCTAGTTGTCAAGAAATTCCAGAGGTTCAAAAGCCAGAAAGTTTTATAGAGCAGCCCGTGATGGAAGAGATTCTTTATGAGTCTATATTAATTAATGCAGCTCAAGGATATAACATTGCAAAGCTTAAACTTATAGGTCTCAAACCAGACACTTATGTGTATGATAAGTTTGATATAGATAGTGCTACCTATGCTCAAAACGTAGCATACTATACCACAGATATAGATGCTTATAGAGAAATGAATGCAAAAGTACTCGATAGGATAAAAGCCCAGCTAGCTGTAGACGACTCTATAGAAACTGCAGAGCGCAAGCTTAAAGACTCTTTAAGAACAGCTAGAGCAAAGGAACTTCAGAAAGAAAAACAAAGTGAGCGTACTATAGAGGGTAATTCGGGATTACCTACTCGTACAGTTACAGACTCATTTGCCAGGAGATATCGTAAACAGAATTAGGAGTTTATATGTTTTGCTACGCGTCCTAAAGTTTCGACAAGAGGAGTAGGGGTGTATGCAAAACCTTCGCAAAGCTTTTGGTTACTGTAAACACTATTGCTTTGTAAAGACTTATAACTTAAACTTGTTATTTGTCTTTTACGAGTAAAAAGCCCTCTCATCGCATCAAGCATATTCAAGATTTTAAGAAAACCTGTAGAGATTGCTCTTTGAGGCGCTTTGGTCTTAAGAGTTTTTGCAATTGTGGTTAGTAGTTGTTGGTAAGATATAGTATGACCTACAGCAATATAACGCTCTTGTTGTATGGAGCTGGCCATTCCTTTTATCATTAAAGCACTAAGGTCTTTAACATCTATAATACCGGTAGATCCAGTAGGGTAGTATAGCTTCTTTTTAAGGATATAAGTAAATAAGGAGCCGCTACCAGAGGTGTAGTCTCCCTCTCCCAGTATGATGCCAGGGTTAAAGATGACAGCATTGAGTCCCTCTTCTGTGCCTCGCCACACTTCCATCTCGGCGCCATTTTTTGTGAGTGCATAAACAGAGTTTTCGGCATCTGGGTCCCAGTAGTTTTCTTCGGTAATCGGGTTATTTGGTGTGCTGGCTAGTGTAGCAATAGAGCTAAGGTGAATGAGTTTTTCTACACTATTGCTTAGGCTTAAGTTTACAACATTTGCGGTTCCCTCTACGTTTACTTTTGTGAGTTCATCAAATCGATAAGGATCAAAAGATATCAATGCGGCACAGTGATAAACGTGAGTTACGCCTGTAAAGGCAGCACTTAGGGCAGGTATGTCTGTAATATCTCCCAGTGTCCATTCTATAAGGTGTGTGTGAGATTCCGCTTTCGCGAAAGCGTAATACGCAAGCACTTCTTCCTTTTTATCCTCGCTGCGATATAATGCACGCACGGGTTTGCCACTTTCTATAAGTGAGAGGAGTAGGTGTCTACCTACCAGACCTGTGCTTCCGGTGATTAAAATCATATTGTAAAGATACGCGACACGAGGGTAATGAGGGCGTCTCTTATATAATGTCTTTTTCCAGAAAAAGGATGATCACAGGTGATGGCTTATTTTTATATTTGCCTTTGCAGTTAAAACGATAAGATGATCAAGAATTTTGTAGAAGAATTAAAGTGGCGTGGTATGGTACACGATGCAATGCCACAAACAGAAGAACACTTAATGGAGGTAATGCGCTCTGCTTATGTAGGTTTTGACCCTACTGCAGATTCTTTGCACATAGGTAACCTTGTGCCTATTATGCTACTAGCACATTTTCAGAGAGCTGGGCATAGACCTGTTGCTTTAGTTGGTGGTGCTACGGGTATGATAGGAGACCCATCTGGAAAATCTTCTGAGCGTAATCTTCTCGATGAGGAGACTCTAAGACACAATCAAGAATGTGTGCGCAAACAGTTATCACAGTTTTTAGACTTTACATCTGGGGCAGAGAACCAAGCTCTTATGGTAAATAACTATGACTGGATGAAGGAGTTTTCTTTTCTAGACTTTATACGTGATGTAGGGAAGCATATTACAGTAAACTATATGATGGCAAAAGACTCTGTAAAAAATCGCCTTACAGGTGAGAGTGCAGACGGTATGTCATTTACAGAGTTTACTTACCAGATGGTACAGGGGTATGACTTCTTACATCTCTATAAAAATAATGATTGTACGTTACAGATGGGTGGTAGTGACCAGTGGGGTAATATCACCACAGGTACAGAGCTTATACGTCGTATAGCTGGAGGTAAGGGCTACGCGCTTACCTGCCCACTTATTACTAAGTCTGACGGAAGCAAATTTGGTAAGTCTGAGGGTGGTAATGTGTGGCTAGATGCAAATAGAACATCACCTTATAAATTTTACCAGTACTGGCTTAATACGAGTGATGAAGATGCGGCTAAGTACATTAAGATATTTACCTTCTTAGATCGTGAGGAGATAGAGGCTCTTATTGAGACTCACAAAGAAGCACCACACCAGAGAGCTTTACAAAAGAGACTTGCAGAAGAGGTGACAACTACGGTACACGATGAAGAGGCTCTTAAAAAAGCGATTGCAGCTTCAAATATGCTTTTTGGAAAAAGTACGAGTGAGGATTTAAAATCACTAGACGAAGCTACGTTTCTAGATGTTTTTGAAGGAGTGCCTCAAGCAGAGATTGCAAAAACAGAGATTGAAGCCGGTCTTGATATGATTGCTGCTCTAGCCGAAAAAACAGGGTTTTTAAAATCTAATGGAGAAGCTAGACGTGCGCTCAAAGAAAACTCTATATCTCTTAATAAGGAGAAGGTAGGAGAAGATCGTACTATACAATCTTCAGATCTTATAAATGATACATTTATTCTATTACAAAGAGGTAAGAAAAACTACTTCTTAATACGCGCTGTATAGTACCTAATAGACTAGTCATACAAATGAAAACCCCAGTGTTCTTAAAAGAGCATCTGGGGTTTTCTAACTAACTAACCAATCTATCATTAAGTCGTATTTAATTCTTAGTCCTTACAGATTGCCACTCTATATCTGCTTTTTTCTTTAGGCTTTCTGCACCCTCTTCATTCCACTTATCAAGGGTGTTAACTCCCCAAGAGTTGTAAAACAGGTATAACTTGCCATCTCTTATTTCAAAGGTTTCTGGATCTACACTTACTTTTTTGCCTTTATCTGCTATCGCATAGGCACAATAGCCACCATACTGTGGTATAAAGTCTTCTGGAGCTGCTTTAAAACGATCTAGGTTAGCTTGACTAGCAAACTTAAACTTAACCCCATCATAGGTAGTTGTAAACTTTTTATCGCCCTCTGTGGCTTTATTGTTAAAATATTCGGTTACGTCATAACCTTCGGCAGCATAGCCTTTTTTAAGATTGTAATCCGTCTGTTGTGCGCTTGCTGTGAGACTTATTAATGCGATAATAAAAAATGCAATTGTTCTCATATAAAGTGTTTATCTGGTTATATCTACGTAGGTTAGGTCGCAAAAATTTTGGAATAATTACACGGTATATATAGATAATCTTTAAAGCGCCATAAGATTGCACCCGCGTATGTCTGAATTATCGAACCTGCCTATCACGCTAAAACTGCCATCCTCATAAACTTTACCCAGATCTTGAGTTGCTATAAATGAACACGAATTTTTATTTGCGAGATCTATTATGTTGAGTCCGCCGCTTTTTGAGTCTGTGAGCAGGGTGAGTGCATCTTCTGTATCCCGTGTGTAGACTTTCATCCACGGTGGAGTGGTAAAAATCCCATCGCCAGAAGAATATCCTTGGCTTAGTAGCTCTGTCATACCATACTCGCTATGTATTTTTTCTATCCCAAAACCTGTGCTGAGTATTTTATGAAGTTCTGGCCGAATAATTTCTTTACGTCTTCCTTTCATACCACCAGTTTCCATAATAATAGTGTTGTTGAGGTTAAAAGTATGCTTTTCTACAAGGTCTAAAAGTGCAAATGAAACACCTATAAGAAGGACTTTCTTCTCAGAGGTATCAAGTGATACTAATTTTTTTGCCAGCTCGTCAAGATTGTTAAGGTAAAAGCCACTGTCTGGATGATTGCTACTTTTAATTAAATCATCTACCATATAAATAAGCGATGATCCAGATCGTTCTAAATACGACGGTAGCAAGGCTAGTATTACAAAGTCTGATGGGTTTCCGTACGCTTTCGCGAAAGCGGTTCTAAAACTATTTTCATACAGGCTTAGATCTGTCACGTGATGTTTGCTGGTGATGCTGCCAGTAGTGCCGCTACTGCTAAAGGTGATAGCCGGCTCTGCATTACCAGAAATGATAGAGCGGGACTTGAAAAACTGTATAGGTAAAAAAGGAATGTCTCTACTTGATGTTATCTCACTGGGGTGTTTGTAGAGTAAATCACAAAAAGACCTATACACGCTATTATGCTCAAACTGATACCTGAATGTAGCGAGCGCCTCCTTCTCAAATTGCTCATTATTTGTGATATTTAAAAAGGTTTGCTGAGGCATTTATTAGAATTTAAGCAAAGATATAAAAGAAAAAACGCCCTCCATACGGAGAGCGCTTTATAAAGGATGTATAAATGTATTCTTTATTTAATTACAAGCTTTGCAGTAGTTGAGCTTGTAGCATCTGCTACTTGTACTACATATACTCCAGAGGCAAGCGCACTTACGTCTATAGGGTTTCCAGTAGTTGTCTCAATTACTTTCTTACCTGTAATCTCAAAAATAGACACATTCATTGCTGTATTAACCCCAGTACTTATCGTGATTTGATCACTCGCAGGGTTAGGAAACATAGCGATAGTTACAGCAGTAGTTTCTCCTAGGCTTAAAAACTCTTCAAAATCTGTTACATCACGAGCAGTGATAAAGTAATCTCCATCATTGCGCTCTGTGATGATACCAGATATATTTTGAGCCTCTGTAGGTACTGCGGTACCTATATAATCTGCATCAAAGAATGTCGTTCTAAAAGTGTATGCACCTTCTGGAGTAGTAAGTCCGTACTCTGTGCCAGTTACCCAGTCTGTATTTGTTGCAGTGTCTATTGTAGCTTCTGTAAGAGTTACATACTCTGCTTCATAATCATTAGGATTTGCAGCTAGTTCTGTCACAGTTACCATTTGTGCAGTAATTGTGTTTCCGGTAGAAAATGCATCTCCAGGATCCTCACTAGGAACAAATTGTAGCATTCCTTGAAAAGAGCTTAACGTACCTGTAAGACCTACTATACCATCACCTACGTTATATGCCGTGGTTATAGTTGCTGCGCTGTCATCTATTAAGATTGCAGCTGTATCATCTTCAATAAATTTTTGATTTCTAAAATCTTGTTGGAAAGTAAGTATTGCTTCTCCTGTAAGCGTGTAGAGTGTTCCTTCTGTACCTGCTCTTAGATCTGCTAGTGTTGCAACTTCTGTTGCCTCTACTGCATCTGCCTCAATATCTGCTGCATCTCTAGCCGTAATGAAGTACTCACCATTATTACGTTCATTAATAATACCAGAGATATTTGCCTCATCAGCTGGTACTACTTCACCTATATAGTCTACATCAAAAAATGTAGTTCTAAAAATATAAGATCCGTCTGTATTAGTCATTGGGTACTCTTGACCATTTACCCAAGATGAATTTGTAGAGTTGTCTATAGTAAGACCTGTTATTCTTACATACTCAGACTCATAGTCATTAGGGTTTGCAGCTAGTTCAGTTACTGTTACTTCTTGTGGTGTAATAGTGTTTCCTGTAGAAGTTGCAGCACCTGGATCTACACTTGGTATAAATTGTGTCATTCCGTTAAAGTCTCCTAGTACTCCTGTTATACCAGTAATACCATCTGCAACATTAAATGCAGTAGTAATAGTTGCTGCGCTATCATCTATAAGAATAGCACCTGTGGCATCTTCAATAAATTTTTGATTTCTAAAATCTTGTTGAAATGTAAGTACAGCTTCTCCGGTAAGGGTGTACTCTTCACCTACTGTTCCCGCTCTAAGTGCTGCAATATCTGCAACTTCTGTAGCTGGCTCACAAGCTGGTGTTGTAACATCTATAGAGAGCATACAATCTGTACTTGTTACTTCAAGTGTTATTGTTACGTCTTCAGAAACTTCTGTAAGTGTGATTGTTCCGTTTGCCGTAGTCGTAGGGTCATCACCTCCTACAACGCCTCCACCACTTGTAATTGCTACAGTATAAGTAGCGTCTCCGCCACCTGTATAAGGTATCATAACTGTTGTGCCATCTACAGCTGTGGTCTCAGTATCACAAGTAGCTGTAGCAGTGCCAAGTACTAATGAGCAAGCTGGAGGTGTAGTAGAGTACGTACCTATTGGCCAAGGGTTTGTAGCGTCTGCTTGAGTAGTGTCATCATCATTTGCATTAGTCCCACTGTACGTAAAGTTACCTACCATAAATGTAGTGCCGTCAGGTCCAGTACCGCTTACACGATAAGCCCATCCGTCTTGATATTCCCAAGCTTCACCTGTACCATCTGTATCTAGATCTCCATAAACATCTATTTGTGTTCCTTGAAGTGTTCCAGAACCGTCATCTGCCACACTATCATAAATTGCTATAGAATCATCTCCATTGTTATTTGCGCTATTTGAGATGAAGTCTGGAGTAAACCCAAAAAAGGTCATAAAATCTTCTTCATTTGTAGAGATGTAAAAATAGTCTCCAGCGGTAGCAGATCCAGAAAAGGCAAACTCAACTTCAGAAATTCCATTTCCGTTACTTGAGTTGCTAAAACCGTATGTGCTTAAGTCTGCAATATCATTTAGTGCATAAATTTCTATTGCTTTTGGAGTACCTCCCGTAAGGTTTCCGTCGAAAATACCTGTGATTACTAGGTCTTGTGCAAAAACTGTGCACGATGCTAGAAATAAGGTGATTAAAAGAGTAATTTGTTTCATACTTTAATGATTAGATTAGACCATAAATTTAAATAAAATTGAAGGTGATAATTGATTACGCTTTCGCAAAAGCGTAAGATTTAACGCAATGTTAATATGGTTCAAATAATTACAATATATTTTGCAAGCTAATTCTAGTGACAACAAAAACTTCAAAACAACGTATATTTACAATACGATATAACCGTAATTACAATGAAAAAAAAGGACCTTAAAATTTTACTAGTAGACGATGAACCGGATATTTTAGAAATCGTCGGGTATAATTTATCAAACGAAGGATATCAAGTAATTACAGGGTCTAACGGTCTTGAGGCTGTAAAACTTGCAAAAAAGCATCAGCCGCACCTCATCATATTAGATGTGATGATGCCAGAGATGGATGGTATAGAGGCTTGTGAGATTATACGTTCTAATAAAGACCTGGAGCAAATAATCATCACATTTTTTACGGCTCGAGGAGAAGATTACTCACAGGTTGCGGGCTTTGACGCAGGTGCAGATGATTATATTACTAAGCCTATTAAGCCTAAGGTGCTTTTAAGCAAGGTAAAGGCTTTGCTGCGCAGATTTAAAAATGAAGAGGCGCCTTCTCAGATAACTAAGGTGGGTAAACTTATTATCAATAGAGAAGAGTACAAAGTTTTTAAAGGTAAAGAAGAACTTTCTTTGCCTCGTAAAGAGTTTGAGCTACTATCATTACTTACTTCAAAGCCTGGGAAGGTTTTTACAAGAGAAGACATACTTGATAAAGTATGGGGTCTTGAAGTTGTGGTAGGAGGGCGTACCATAGACGTACATATACGTAAGCTTAGAGAAAAAATAGGTGATGAATCGTTTAAAACTGTAAAAGGTGTAGGTTATAAATTTGTGATCTAATGGCCTCAGATGTAAAACAGCCGTACTCATTTGCACTCATCACGGCAGCTTATATTACGGTGCTATTTGCACTCCTTATTATACTACTTGAGTTTATTCAAGACAGTGAGCCTGTATGGTGGCTTGTGGGTCTCGGAGTGCTGGGGTGTTATATACTTTCATTTTTACTCATACACTTTAGAACCCAACTATTTATTTTTAAAAAGGTAAGAGAGATTTATGATAACGTAAAACTCTTAGAAGATGTAAGCCTCACAGCAGATAATATTACTACAGATATGGCCTCTCTTTCTGAAGAAGTAGAGCGTTATGCAAAGAGTAAAAAAATAGAAATAGAATCTTTAAGAGTCCAAGAGGAATATCGTCGTAACTTTTTAGGTAATGTGGCTCACGAGCTAAAAACACCTTTGTTTACCGTACAAGGATATATACTCACGTTACTAGACGGCGCTATAAAAGATAAATCTGTTAGAAAAAAATACCTCTCAAGGGCAGAAAAAGGCGTAGATCGCTTGATCTATCTCGTAAATGACCTTGATATGATTACTAAGCTTGAGGTGGGTGATCTTAATATAAACTATGAGTATTTTGATCTAGTAAAACTCATATATGCCACCTTTGAGATGCTAGAAATGGAAGCTGCAAAGCGCAATATAACCCTTGCTTTTGATGATTCTTATGCAAAGGAGGTTATGGTAAATGCAGATCAAGAGCGCATACAGCAGTTACTCACAAACTTAATAGGTAATTCTATTAAGTATGGTAATGAAAATGGAACAACAGAGGTAAGTATACAAGATTTGATTCAAAACAAATTACTTATACGAATTACAGATAATGGAGAAGGTATTGAGCCAGATCATTTACCACGACTCTTTGAGCGATTTTATAGAGTAGATAAGTCTCGTAATCGCAGAGTAGGAGGATCAGGTCTGGGGCTCTCTATTGTTAAACATATCATTGAGGCGCACGAGGAGAAAGTTTATGTTGAAAGCGAATTTGGTGTGGGGTCTGAATTCTCTTTCACGCTCGAAAAGGCCGAAGTTATCGGGTAAGCAACTAGACTCAATAGCCTGTTCAAATCCGGGATAAACAGACATTTTTGATAAATCTTTGGTTTTAAATTCATCCTGCACGGCAAAAGGAGCAATTTTATTCTCTTTTAATAAGGCTGCAAGATACTCTTGTTCAGACTGACCTGGTGTAGGAATAAAAAAAGCTTTTTTCTTCATCACGGCTAGGTCCATAATAGTCGTGTAACCAGATCTTGCTATGATATACCCACTTTGATTAATCACCTTTTCAAGTTCCCTTGTAGTAAGAAAATTAATTACTTTGATATTAGGTTTAGTTTGAGTGATGGTTTTTTCTTCTTCAGGTTTACCACGTACAATTAAAAACTGTCCATTAAGTTTTTTAAAGTTCTTTGTGATAATTTCTTCTAGCATAGAGCGCTGTGGCTCTGGACCAGAAAGTACAGCTGTTGCTGTGTATTTTATTTCTTCAGGTTTTGACTTCATTCTACTCAATGGTCCTATATAACGGGTAGGGATTGATAGATTTTTATCAGGATGACCTAATATGCCACTTAGGTTAAAAGTGCCATCAAAGTCTGGCACCCAGCATTCATTAAAACGCTCTATATACTTTTTATGTATTGCTGTAGAGATCTTTGTAGTGCTGCCACTTAGCACCTGTAACTGGTGACTTATGATCACACAAGGCACTTGATTTGTATATAGTCCAAGACGGTTATCTGAGATAACTCCATCTATATTTAATGCTGGAATGAGTTTTTCGAGCTCTTTATGTTCACTACGTATACTTTTACGTATTGACGGTAAATTTGATATAAGCTTGCGTTTAAAGTTTTTACCCTTTTCCGCATACTCAATTTTATAAGAGGGTAGTGATACAAAAGAAAGTTTAGGAAACTCTTTTTTAAGTAATCTAAGGGCATCACCATCACTTGCTATGGTGACCTTGTAATTTTGCGATAAAAGCGCATTAATAATCGGGATACACCGCGTAGCGTGTCCTAATCCCCAGTTAAGAGGAGCAACTAGTATGTGCTTATTTCTTTTCACATTGCAAATATCTATCTCTTAGCCGTAGTAAAAGTTTCCTTAATTTTACCAAAACATTAAATATACCTGTGGGAAGTAAAAATAAGCTTAAGAGATTCCGTGAGAATGAGACATTCTCAAATGTTGTACAACCGTCTAGAGAAGAACTGGTAGATGGAACTTTTCCTCTTAAAGGTAAGTGGAATTCGGATTTTTTCAAAAATGATAACCCTATCGTCGTAGAGCTAGGTTGTGGTAAAGGTGAGTATTCTGTAGGTCTTGCAGAGAAGTATCCAGACAAGAATTTTATAGGTATAGACATCAAGGGGGCTCGATTTTGGCGAGGAGCAAAAACTGCTCTAGAAGATAATCTTGGCAATGTAGGTTTTATGCGCACGCAAATAGAACTTATAGAGTACGCTTTCGCGAAAGCGGAAATAGATGAGATATGGATCACCTTTCCAGACCCTCAAATCAAGTACAAGCGCACAAAACACCGAATGACAAATACAGAGTTCCTTCAAAAATATAAGAATGTTTTGAAGGAGGGAGGTTGTGTAAATCTTAAGACAGACTCAGAGTTTATGCACGGTTACACGCTGGGATTACTACACGGTGAGGGTCACGAGATTTTAGAAGCAAATCATAATGTGTATAAAAATGAATACTCGCCAGAAGAGGTTGTGGGGATTCAAACTTTTTATGAAAAACAATATCTAGAACAGGGAAAACCAATTACTTATATTAAATTTAGAGTCAAGTAACGGGCACCCTTGGAGACAACCAAACTTTTTTTAATAACCTATTTTGCAGCGCTAGCCGGAGTAATACCTCCCGGACTAATAAATATGTCTGTGGCAAAAACCTGCGTTGAGCGAGGCCGTAATAACGGGCTCATAGTGGCTCTTGGGGCTTCTTTTGTTGTAGTTTTTCAAGCACTTATAGCCGTATTACTTGCACGCTATATTTTTGGAAATCCATACGTACAGAGTATGCTATTGCGCACAGGTCTTGTTATTTTCTTGATAATGGCCATATTTTTCTTTGTGAAAGCAAAGCAAAGTAAAGTCCCTAAGGTTAAAATTTCAAAAAACAGAGGTTTAAAAAGCTTAGGTAAAGGGATGGCTATCTCTGCACTTAATGTGTTACCTATTCCTTATTTCTGTGCGCTGGGAGCGGCTCTTAATGTGAGCGGTAAAGTAGAGTATGATATTGTGGCTATTGTGATTTTTGTAGTAGCAGCTGCCGTAGGTACGTTTAGTGCATTATATCTATACGTGCTCTTCTTTGCTCGTATTCAAAACAGGGAAACTTCTTTTACACGATTCTCAAATTATTTTATGGCTGGCCTTATGGTCTTATTAATGTTAATCACGCTGGTGCGCACTATCTACTTTGAATGAATTACGCACCAGAGACAGAAAACTTTTTTCAAAAGGTGTATGCCGTAGCTGCTTTAATTCCTTACGGTAGAGTGACGAGTTATGGTGCGATTGCAAAGTATCTTGGAGCTGCACGGAGTAGTCGTATGGTGGGCTGGGCTATGAATGGTGCTAGTAACCATCCAGAAGTGCCAGCACATAGAGTCGTAAATAGAGTAGGGCTGCTTACTGGTAAACACCATTTCCCGCAAACTAACTTAATGCAGCAATTGCTTGAAAATGAAGGTGTAATAATCAAGGATGATAAGGTAGTCGATTTTAAAAAACACTTTTGGGATCCCGTAATTGAACTCTAAAATAGCGATTGCTGGCGCTCTATAAAGCTCAGAATATTCTAAGAAATGTGCGTGTCGTTTTCTTTTTGAAATTGTCAAATATTTTGAAAATTGAAGTATTGGTATTTACCCCTTTGCAGTTGTATCTTTGCATTTAGAATTAGTCTAATTAAAGGCTGATTTTGAATTGCTTATTAAAAGATGAAATTACAAAAGAAAGATATTCTCGAGGCTTTAAAAACTATAACTGCTCCAGGTGCTGGAGAAAATATGGTAGATAGTGGCGCAGTTACTAATGTGCTAACATTTGGCGATGAGGTAATTGTAGATATCACTATAAACAACCCTACACTACAAGCTCGTAAAAAAGCAGAGGTTGATATTATGAAAACCATACACGATAAGGTTTTTGAAAAAGCACAGGTAAAGGTTAATGTAAAAGTTACTGCTCCGCCTAAGGAAGAAACAGTTGAGATTAAAGGTAAAGCCATACCTGGTATAAAAAACATCGTAGCTGTAGCCTCTGGTAAAGGAGGAGTAGGTAAATCTACCGTAACGTCTAACATTGCAGTGACACTAGCAAAAATGGGCTTTAAAGTAGGTATTCTTGATGCAGATATTTATGGGCCATCTGTGCCTATTATGTTTGATGTGGCAAATGAGAGACCACTCTCTGTAAATGTAGACGGAAAGTCTAAAATGAAACCTATAGAAAGCTACGGAGTAAAAGTACTCTCGATAGGATTTTTCACAAAGCCAGATCAAGCAGTTATATGGAGAGGACCTATGGCAGCAAAGGCACTTAACCAGATGATTTTTGACGCAGCCTGGGGAGAGCTAGATTTCTTGCTTTTAGACTTACCTCCTGGTACGGGTGATATACATTTAAGTATAATGCAGTCATTACCTATCACGGGAGCTGTAGTAGTAAGTACACCACAAAACGTAGCACTTGCAGATGCAAAGAAGGGTGTGGCAATGTTTAAGCAAGAGAGTATTAATGTTCCTGTTTTAGGAATTGTAGAAAATATGGCCTACTTCACACCAGATGAGTTGCCAGATAATAAATATTACATCTTTGGTAAAGAAGGTGCAAAAAACCTCGCCGAAGATTTAGATGTACGTTTACTAGGTGAGATTCCATTAGTACAAAGTATTCGTGAGGCAGGAGACGTAGGACGTCCAGCGGCATTACAGGCTAATACCGCTACTATGGAAGCGTTTGATAACTTAACAAAAAACGTTGTTGAGGAGACTGTGCGTCGTAACACAGACCTACCAGCTACCGAAGCAATTAAGATTACCACAATGGCAGGATGTTCTGCCGTAAAGAATTAAGTATGAGCACAGCAGAGTTAACACAAAAAGTAGAGGATGCTCTTGAGGAGATTCGTCCTTTTTTACAGAGTGATGGAGGTGATATAAGACTTCTCGGGATAGATGATGATAAGGTGGTGCGAGTGCAGCTGCAAGGCGCTTGCGTAGGTTGCTCTGTTAATCAAATGACATTAAAGAGCGGTGTTGAGATGACTATAAAAAAACACGCTCCGCAAATTGAGCAAGTGATAAACGTTGTTGCGTAGTACGCTTTCGCGAAAGCGTAAATAGATAAGCAAATGATTAAAACAGATATTCTTATAATAGGTGCGGGACCTACTGGTCTTTTTACCGTTTTTGAAGCAGGATTATTAAAGTTAAAGTGCCATCTTATAGATGCCCTACCACAACCGGGAGGACAGTGTGCAGAGATATATCCAAAAAAACCTATCTATGACATTCCAGCTTTCCCAGAAGTACTTGCTGGTGATCTTGTAGATAACTTGATGAAACAAATCGAGCCTTTTCAACCTGGATTTACACTTGGAGAGCGTGCGCAAACTATAGATAAACAAGAAGACGGTAGCTTTATAGTAACGACTAATAAAGGAACAAAACATCACGCACCTGTGGTTGCAATTGCAGGAGGTTTAGGGAGTTTTGAGCCTCGTAAACCACCTATTTCAAATATAGCTAGCTACGAGGACAAAGGAGTAGAGTACATCATACGCGATCCAGAGTTATACCGTGATAAGAATGTGGTTATTGCTGGTGGAGGTGATAGTGCTCTTGACTGGAGTATCTTCCTTGCAGATGTCGCGAGTGAAGTGACACTTGTACACCGTCGCAACGAGTTTAGAGGTGCGCTAGATAGCGTAGAAAAAGTACAAGACCTCAAAAACCAAGGTAAAATAAAACTTATCACTCCAGCAGAGGTTGTTGAGGTGATTGGTGAGAGCGCTGTAAGTGGTGTCTCTATAAAACAAGGTGCAGAAGTGTTTACTAAGGATTGTGATCACTTTATACCACTATTTGGGCTAGCGCCTAAACTGGGACCTATTGCAGACTGGGGTCTTGAGATAGAGAAAAACGCCATCAAGGTAGATAACACGCTCGATTACCAAACTAACATACCAGGGATTTATGCCATAGGAGATGTAAACACATACCCAGGTAAGCTTAAACTCATACTCTGTGGTTTTCACGAAGCTACGCTTATGTGCCAGAGTGCATACCAGCGCATATTTCCAGATAAGCGTTATGTGATGAAGTACACCACTGTAGGTGGCGTAACTGGTTTTGATGGTACTAAAAAGGAAGCGCCAAAAGCGGTTGTAAAAGCAATTGAGTAAGCTTTTAAATAAGAAGTAAATACTAGCAATGTCAGCAGATATTAAGATAACTATAATAGACCGCGAGGGAGTTTCTCACGCGATAGACGCTCCCACAGATATGAATATGAATCTTATGGAGATTGTACGTTCATATGAGCTTGCTCCAGAAGGCACAATAGGGGTATGTGGTGGTATGGCTATGTGTGCTTCTTGCCAGTGTTATGTAGAGAGTGATCACGAGCTCCCAGAAATGAGTGATGATGAAGATGCAATGCTCGCCGAAGCTTTTTACGTAGAAGATAATAGTAGACTAGGGTGCCAGCTTCATATCTCACCAGAGATGGAAGGTTTACAGGTACGTCTTGCCCCAGAATCTTAAAATAGTAGCCCTTTACATTTGCTTTTATGCCTGATAGGCGTGTAGTGCGGTAGGACCTTCTAGTAGCTCCCTTACTACTTGTAAAGTACCACTCTCTGAGGTCGCTATGTGCCACTTAATAAGTGATATTGCACCATTCTCAATTTCTAAACCGGTAATACTTCTAGGGTGTACACAGCTCCCGTCGTTAAAAAATGCAATGTCGCCAGGCTCAGGAAAACGTGGTCTATGCGTATGACCTACAATGGTGAGAAGGTTATTATTTTCTATGATCCATTTTTTTATACGGCGCTCTACTTTAATAAGTTCCTTATAATTTTTTGCCGGACTTGTGGGGTCAGAAATACCAAAAATCTGTAATGGCTTCCAGAGTACACGTACTAGAAATCTATTAAAGCGCCAGCCGTGATAATTCATCCAGTCTGCTTGATGCCCGTGACATAAAAACAACTCTTGGTGACTTTCTTTATGTTTTAATACAATGGCCTCGTGATATTCAAGATCTTTAAACAACACCTCTTCACGACCGTCTTTAGGGTCAAAATACGTGCTTAAATGCTTTTTTACGTAATTTTTATCCCTATATACCATATCGTGATTTCCCCATATTAAATGAAGCCTATTTTCAAAATGGAATTTTTGTAAAAGACGGTACACATTTTTATGAGCGCGTAGTATGCTCTCAAAAGAACTATTCTCCCAGAGCTCATCTCCATCACCTAGCTCACAATAGGTAAATCCCTCATTATAGTAGTGTTTAAGTGCGTGGTAATAGATATTTTCATTACGAGCAAAGTCATCTGCAAAACTCTTGTCTCCCCTGTGACAATCAGAAAAGAAAATGAGCTTGTCCTCGTTAGAAAATGCTATTTCTTTTGCTTGCTTGTAAGCTCTATCTAGGCGCTGTTTTGTTTTCACTCTTTAAATATCTTAAAAAAGACTGAGATAATGGGTGTGGTGTTCATAACGCTTTCGCGAAAGCGTATATATAATCATTAAGAAAAAAATAAAAAACCACTAGAGTGCTAGTGGTTTTAGTCGGGTAGAGAGGATTCGAACCTCCGATCTCTGGTCCCCCAGACCAGCACTTTAACCGGACTAAGCTACTACCCGTTTGTGAGGGGTAAATATACTAAAACCACTGGCATAGCGATATAGTGATTTTAGAAATGTGTTACCTCAATTGATTGAAAAAATTTGTATCTTAAAGTATTGTAAGTCAAATTTTTAACTTAAACCCTACAATTATGAAGACCTTATTTTTAGTTTGCTTTTATGTGATGGGTGCTACACTTTTTACAGGTGATGGATTATTAAATAATGAAGATACCTTTACACTAGAGGGTGTCTGGGAGCTAGAAAACCAGCAGATGTATGAGAACGGTATGATTTCTGAGACACTACCTAACCAAAATGGCTATAGGCAAGTCAAGATGTATAGTAAGGGTCGCGTGATGTGGACACGTAATGATCCTGCAGATACAAATGAGTGGTTTGGTTATGGTACTTATGTAGTCAAAGATGGTATACTGGAAGAACGGCTAGAGTATGCCTCTGGGCCTATGATGAAGATTGTAGACACAACACGGGTATTTAGATTTGAACTTTTATTAGGTGCAAATAGCTACCAGCAACGACAGATGGATGAAGATGGCAACCCTACAGAGGGTGAGAGTTATAAAAGAATAGAATAACTGTAATTATATGTGATAAAGTTTGTGGTTATCTATTAGAGTTTAGTATATTTGCACCCCGATAAACGCTCGGGGTATAGCGTAGCCCGGTTATCGCGCCTCGTTTGGGACGAGGAGGTCGCAAGTTCGAATCTTGCTACCCCGACAAAAACCAGCCTTTTTAGGCTGGTTTTTTTATTTTAAGATACTGTGTAAATTTTATCTTGGAGTTTAGACATAAAAAAAGCGAGTCCTAATGGACTCGCTTTTGAGTTATTATAGTTGTTTAAAACAACGTTTTCTATATAATTAGAAAGAGTAGCTAAGTCCTAAAACCCAGTAGCTCTGTACTTGATTGTCTATATCATCAAAGCTGAGTGTAGTATCTCCTAGGGTAGCTTGAGCAAAGTTAAGTGCTTCTTGCTTGTTACCTCTAAGACCAAAATCAAATCCTACACCTATCTTTTTCCATAATGTGTAAGCAAATCCGTTAGTCCAAGTCCAGTTAGATAGGTCTGAAGATTTGTAGCTTGCAAAGGCAGATAAGTTAGACTTAAAAGCTATTTTTCCAATCTGACGTGTGTAATCTGCAACGATTTTTGCACCTAAAGAAGATTCAAAGACTGCGTCATTATCAGAAAACACAAAGTTGTAGTTAAGTGGGTGTACAACTACTACGAGATTTGTAATAGGAGTCCAAGTAGCACCTACACCTAGATCAAGGTATCCAGGATCATTAAAGTTGTTTAAAATAGTTGTTCTGTACTCTCCTAAAGCAGATACAGCTAGTTTTTCAGTTAGTTTGTAACCGTAAAGTGATGATACATTAAAAACATCTGTAGCTTCTCTAAAGCTATCGTCATCTGTAGAATCATCTTCATTATCAAACTTTACCCATCCTAAGTTTACGTTAAGACTGTTTCTCCAGAAGTATTTATCTTCTAGTTTATTTGCAAATGCGTTACCTGTAACAGTGATATTACCAGAAGATACGTTAGGCGTTCCTTGTGAAAACCAGTCGTTAAATTTAGAGATATTTCCTCCTATAGTTCCAAAAGCACCGTACTTCCATCCTGGTAGCGCGTCTATTTGAGCTTGTAGAGCGTCAACTTCTCCTTGTAATTTTGCAATTTCTGCTTTTTTAGGTGATTGTTGTGCTTTAAGCTCTTCTTCAGTTTGTGCTTGTAAGCTGATTGCGAGGAACATAGCGGCTCCTAATACAATAAGTCTTTTCATAATTATTTATAGTTAAGTTTTGTGTTACAAATATATAACTAATAAAAAACTAGCAGATTATTCAGATATTTTTATGAATACAGCTCCTTTTGTCGAGTAAATGTGGTTTTTATCGTAGTAGTTATCGTGATTTTATAAAAACCTTGAAGCTATTTAAGACTTCCATTCAATAAAGGCATATTTAAGGCCTACACCTAGCACTTCCCTTACTTGTAAACCACTTATTGCATTTTCGTCATAAATGAGCTGCACAGCAAGATTTGTGGTTATATATTTATTTACCTGCATAGCTACATTTAGTGTGTAGTCTATATCTACATTTTTTGTGTTTTCTAGGTAGTCTGCATATAAATTAAGCGTGTTTTCGAAAACAACATTTTCAAAAAATTCTTCTTTATGATAAGCACTCACAGATGCCCCCAGCTCGAAACGAACATTTTCATTTGCTTCTACTCCAAAAAATGGCTCGTAGGCTGCTATCGCAGCAGGATCTGTCTCGTCTACATTAGTAAATCTAGAGTTAACAAATATAAATCGAGCCGTTGCGGGAGCTAGGTTTACTTTAAAATCATTACTCTCTTTCCATAAAAAACCAGGTCCTAGTTGTAAGTAGGCAGGAGAGAAAGTAGTCGTAATAAGTTTACGGTCTTGCACGGTCTCTGTGACCTCACCGGCTTCATTAAGCACTTGTCTGTCAAAAAACTCATAACCAGGTGCCATTTGTGTTCTAAAATTAAATAGTCCCGAGTAGTACCATTTAGAGTTTTCAATACGGCTACCTACTAAGCTATTAAGTTCTAGCCTGTCTGTAGTTTTTCTAACATATACTTGATCTTTTGTAGCGGCAAGCCCTAGTATTGCGGTAAGCTTTGAATCCCACGTTAGTTTATTTCGCTTGTAATTGAGGTCCCAATTAACATTAAAGTTTCCAGCTACATTTGAAGTTCCTCCGCCTTGCCAGTCATTGTTAAATGCACTCTGACTAAATAGCAACTCCATAAGACCTTTGCTTTTCCAGCCATCTGGAAGTGAGTCTTTCTTTTTGTCACTTTTCTGACCAAGTGCTATGGTACTGCATAAAAATAAAAAGAGTAGGAGTGTGCGTTGCATTAGTAAAACTTCTTAGGGATTAAGCAGTCTAATATACGGAGCCTATCCGTATTTTTCAACAATGGCTATTTGGCCTTCTTATATAGAGGTACAGAGGAGCAGGCCTCGCCAAACATTAAACTACGAGCAACGGGCTGTAATTTCTCTATGAGTAGTAAATAGGCGTTTTCTGGAACGGGTTTGTTAGAACACCCTTTTACAATAACAGGTACATTCTCATAAGGAGTCACATCTATACTTTGTATAACTTCTGTGTATAATATGGTCTCTAGTAATGCTAGGTCACCTGTAATTACTTTTTTTGCAATACCTTGCATATGAGTCGTTACAAGCATATATGCCCAAGCTGGAACAATGGCGTCTGTGCTACAATGTAACGCTACAAATGCATTTGTATATTGACTCCAGTCGTGTTCCTTTATGCTTTTTCTAAACTCACTCTCGCGCAGTATAAAACCTTGATCTAGCCATTGAGAAATATCTACAAGCTGTCTGTTTCCTGGACGATATAGATCCTCAAGGTCAAATGTTATTAACTTGCTATTTGCAACCCTATTTATAATTTCTTCGGCCATATTTGGGTAATTATAGCATTCCTAACTCTAGTTTTGCCTCTTCACTCATAAGGTCTTGTGTCCAAGGTGGGTCAAAAGTGATCTCAACCTCACAGTCTTTTACATCTTTAAGTGACTTTACCTTTTCTTCTACCTCTAGTGGTAAAGTTTCTGCTACGGGACAGTTAGGCGTTGTGAGTGTCATAAGGATTTTAGTATCCATATCTTCATTCACAAAAACATCGTAAATAAGTCCTAGTTCATAAATATCTACTGGGATTTCTGGATCATATATTGTTTTAAGAACGCGTACAATTTTGTCGCCTAGCTCTTCGGTGTTGATTTCCATATGTTTTATATAATCTGCTTGCGCAGGGTTGTTTTTAAATTATTTTATTACGCTTTCGCGAAAGCGTGATATAACTCTTAATTAAGTTGCGTCTGGTATGCTACGGCATACAGTTTTATCTGCTTTATCATACTCACGAGCCCGTTTGCTCTAGTAGGCGAGAGGTGTTCTTTAAGACCTATCTCATCTATAAACGCAGTATCTGCGTCTATAATTGCTTGTGGTGACTGGTTTGAAAAAGCGCGTATGAGTATCGCAATAATACCTTTTGTAATGATGGCGTCACTATCTGCCGTAAAGGTCACTTTACCGTCTTCCATAGTGGCGTGTACCCATACCTTGCTCTGGCACCCTTTTATAATGTAGTCATCTGTTTTAAATGCTTCATCTATAAGTGGCAGTGATTTACCTAGATCAATCATATATTCATAACGCTGCATCCAGTCTTCAAACATAGAAAACTCATCTACTATCTCGTCTTGTATTTCTTGTATGCTAGCCATAATTATGATATCTGTATGTGTTGTATTCTATTATTACTTTACAAAGATAATGCCCAGAAGATTAACTGTCATTCTGGCTAGTGCAGCATTTTATGCATATACCACATTTTACGATGTTCATCTTTAAGTAAGTCAAAAGGAAGAAGCTGAAACTCGGTTTTTATATACCCTGCTTTCTTATAAAACAGTTGAGCCTGGGTATGTGTGTGCATTGCATCAAGCCATATTATTTTATAGTCTAACTTTCTAGCGAGCTTCTCTCCATATTGCATTATATCTCTTCCTACTCCTTTACCTTGTACAGAAGGATGTAAATAGAGTCTATGTAGCTTTAAGCCTGCTAGCGGTGATAGTGGTGTGTATACTTGATTATACACATATTTAAAAATACCTACAGTTTCATTATTATAAAGTATGAAGTGGTAGTGACTTTGTGGTGTAGCAAGATCTTTTTTAAGGCTTTCTAAGCTGTAAATATGGTTTAAGTACCAAGAGCAGTCATCTTTCCAGAAATGCCCGTATGCATCTGGATAAACTTCTTGCATTAACTCAAGTAACTTGGGTTGGTCCTCAATTTTTATAGGCTGTAAGCTTAGATGACTATTTATTGTTATCAATAAGTGCTTTTTTGGAAATACCTGTTATGATTGCATCACTATCTCTATAAAGTGTAATCGTGTCACCCTTTTTTAGAAATGATGTAACTTCAGATAAGTTGTCATAATATAATTGTTCTATATCATCGTGAGGACAAGCCCTTTTTGTATTAGCCACATATGAAAACTGAAGCGCAGTACCTCTGAGTGCGTAATCTGTCATATAGTTATTACAGCCAGTTGTGCCACTTATAGAACGCTTTTTATTATCAATTGTAAGAGATAATGCTGTCTCTGAGACGTCTTCTCCAGCAACAGATGTAATCATAAAATCACCTGTGAAGATCATTGGAGCTTGTGATAACTGGGCGTGACCCATCATAAAGCCCGCTATAAAAAGTACTAGAGTACATACTATTTTCATAATTCTATTTTTTTAAGATAACATCGCAACTGCGCGTTTTACTCCATCTATAAATGTATCAATCTCTTCTTTTGTGTTGTAAAAAGAAAATGAGGCACGTACTGTACCTGGTATTTTATAAAAATCCATAATGGGTTGAGCACAATGGTGCCCTGTGCGCACTGCTATACCTAATTTATCAAGTATGGTGCCAATGTCATAAGGGTGAATCTCACCTACATTAAAAGAAACTACCGCAGTTTTATGTGCAGATGTGCCATAAATTTTAAGCCCATCAATCTCGAGGAGCTGCTTTGTGGCATACTGTAAAAGCTCATCTTCATAAGCTGCAATATTATCAAAACCTAGCCCATTCATATAATCTAGGCCCACACCTGTAGCAATACCGCCACAAATATTAGGCGTTCCTGCTTCAAATTTATGTGGTAGACCCGCGTAGGTTGTTTTTTCAAAACTCACCTGGTCTATCATCTCACCACCGCCTTGATAAGGAGGGAGTTTGGTAAGCCATTCTTCTTTACCATATAACACGCCTACACCCGTCGGGCCACATATTTTGTGAGCAGAGCATACGTAAAAGTCGGCATCTAGGGCTTGTACATCTGGTTTTATGTGTGGTGTTGCTTGTGCACCATCTATTAGTACCGCTGCACCTACTTTGTGAGCTTCGGTAATAATTTCTTCTATAGGGTTTATGGTTCCTAATGCGTTTGATACGTGATTTACAAAGACCAGTTTGAGCTGTGGTGATAACGCTTTCGCGAAAGCGTCCATATCCAGTTCTCCACTTTCTGTTTGTGGTATAACTTTAAGTATTGCGCCCGTCTTCTCACAAAGCATTTGCCACGGTACAATATTACTATGATGCTCTAGCGCCGAAACGAGTACCTCTTCGCCCTTTTTTAAAATACTTGCAAAGCCATTTGCTACTAGGTTTATGGCGTGCGTTGTGCCTGCGGTGAGTATAATCTCATAAGGCTGTGCTGCGTTAAAATGCTTCTGGATTTTTATGCGTGCTTCCTCATAAGCATCTGTGGCTTCTTGCGAGAGCGAGTGAACCCCGCGGTGTATGTTTGCATTATAGTTAACATAGTAATCTACAATGGCGTCTATAACAACCTGTGGTGTTTGTGAGGTTGCTGCATTATCAAAATAAATAAGCGGTTTTCCATTTACTTCTCTTTTGAGAATAGGAAAGTCTTCACGTATTTTTTTTATGTCTAGCATAGCATTTTTCTTTGTTACAAAGATACAAACTGGAGGTGTTTTAATTACTTACAGCTGCTTATCTCTGGGTATAAAAAAAGCCGTTACGGTTAGGTAACGGCTTTTGTAATTATTTAAAATCAATCCTATTGATCAAAACCGATGTTTACACCTATTTTCTTTGCAATAAGTTTTGTAATTCTTGCTTTAAGCTGTGGAATCTTAACACTAGATAATACGGTATTTGCAAAGGCATACATAAGTAATGCGCGTCCTTCTTTTTCACCTATACCACGTGATTGTAAATAAAACAATGCACTTTCATCTAGTTGTCCAATAGTACAACCGTGAGAACAACGTACATCATCTGCAAAGATCTCAAGCTGAGGCTTTGAGTTTATGGTCGCTGTGTCATCTAGTAAGATGTTGTTATTAGACTGATATGCATTAGTCTTTTGAGCTTCTTTCTCTACAACAACCTTCCCGTTAAAGACACCTGTAGATTTTTCGGCAAAGATGCCTTTGTAATCTTGGTGACTCTCACAGTTAGGTGTGATGTGGTGCACAAGCGTGTTGTGATCTACGTGTTGTTTTCCTTCTATAATCGTAACACCTTTAAGGATAGAGTCCATATACTCGCCCTTCTGGTAAAAGTTAAGATTGTTACGAGTGATGTTACCACCTAGAGAGAATGTATGCACAGATACGATACTTTCTTTATGTTGTTCAATTTCTGTGGTGTCTATAAGAGAAGCATCAAGCTTATCATTTTGAATCTTATAGTAGTCTACAAGGGCTCTTTTATCTGCAAAAATTTCTGTAACGACGTTTGTTAAGACCTTCTTGTCAGAGAGACTCTGGTGACGCTCTATAATTTGTACTTCAGAGTTTTCTTCGGCTACAATGAGGTTACGTGGCTGTAACATCATAGCATCATTTGCTCCAGTAGAGAAGTGTACTATCTGTATAGGCTTTTGAGCTACTTTTCCTTTAGGGATGTAGATATATGCACCATCTTTTGCATAAGCCGTGTTCAATGCATCCATTGACTCTCCTTTTGCAATTTTATTAAAGTACACATCTATTACTTGCTTGTACTTGGGTTTTGTAAGTGCAGCACCCATTGTACACACATCAATACCATCGTGTGTAGTTTCAGAGAGGTATGAACTGTACACACCATCTACAAAAACAATTTTATAGGTATCTACGTCATTTAAGAAATACTGCTTTACATCTTTAAAATCAAGAGCAGCTTCTTTGCTAGGGAAGATGTTGTAATCTTCTTTAAGAATACTGTTAAGTGAGGTGTATTTCCAGTTTTCTAACTTCTTGGTAGGAAACCCTTCTGCCTCAAAAGTTTTGATAGCTTCATTGCGTATCCCGTAGATAGGCGAGTCTGCATCTATACTTTCTTGTAAGACGATATGGTTACTTACTAATTTATCTTTTAAACTCATATTGTTCTGTTGTAAGATCTGTTTGTGTGACTTTAAATCACTACTGTAACAGGTCTAGTTATGCACCTACTTCTTCTTTGAGCCAGTCGTACCCCTTTTCTTCTAGTTCTAGAGCAAGTTCTTTTCCTCCAGAACGCACAATCTTACCGTTCATAAGTACGTGTACAAAATCTGGCACGATGTAGTCAAGAAGTCTCTGGTAGTGAGTGATTACAAGTACTGCATTATCTTCACTCTTAAGCTTGTTAACTCCATTTGCAACAATGCGAAGTGCGTCAATGTCAAGTCCAGAATCTGTTTCGTCTAGAATAGCAAGCTTAGGCTCTAGCATTGCCATCTGGAAAATCTCGTTACGTTTCTTTTCTCCTCCAGAGAAACCTACGTTAAGAGATCTAGATAAGAACTTACGGTCCATCTCAAGGAGTTCTGCTTTTTCTTTGATCTTCTTAAGCATCTCGCTAGCTGGCATATCTTCTAGTCCTTTTGCTTTGCGAGTCTCGTTTATAGCAGTCTTGATGAAGTTTGTTACAGATACACCAGGTATCTCAACAGGATATTGAAAAGATAAGAAAACACCCTCGTGAGCTCTTTCTTCTGGATCCATTTCTAATAGAGACTCACCATTAAGGTCTATGTCTCCATTACTTACTTCATACTCTTCTTTTCCTGCAATAACAGAAGCGAGTGTACTTTTACCAGAACCATTAGGTCCCATAATTGCGTGCACTTCTCCGGCCTTCATCTCAAGGTTGATTCCCTTAAGAATATCTTTCTCTTCAATGCCTGCGTGCAGATTTTTTACTGATAACATAGTTCTACGTTCTAATTGTGCGATTATTTACCGCTTTCTACTTTTAAAGATCCGCCCTCTGTTTTGAGTTTGTCTCCTGCTTCTAATTTTAATGGAGCCTCACCTGTTGGTGCCTTGACTTCAAGTATTTCTTTTATCGTTACAATCTCATCCCAACCTTCTTCTCCAGCTGCTTTTGAGTGTAACTCTCCTTTTATAATTACTGGCACCATATCAAACTCATCACGTTGTAACGGTTTTATAATAGTTGCCAGCTCGTACATTTTTTCATCTAGTGTTACGCCATAAATAAAAGTATCTCCTTTAAGTACAGCAGCATCTGCTAGATAAATAAATTCTCCCTCTAGTGTTTCAAATTCGGCAGCAACTTGATCGCTTGCTGGGGTTTCCTTGCAAGAAATAAATGCTGTTATCGCTATCGCTAAGAGGAGAAAGTTTTTCATTCTTAATTAAGTATTGCTGGTGTTTTTGCAAAATCTTCGGCATCGTGCTGTATGATTACCGTTGCGTTTTGCGCTTTCGCGAAAGCTTCAAATTCCTTTATACTCTTCTCTGTTTCTGGGATGTCGTAGTTAAATTGCGGTACAACAGCGTCTTGTCTATTTTTCTCAAAGTGATATACATCACCAGATAATAGGGTAGGACCATTGTTTTTAAGTTGTAAAAACAACACTTGGTGCCCTGCTGTGTGACCAGGCATAGATTTTATGATAACTGTACCGTCACCAAAAACATCTTTGTCTCCATCTAGCTTTTCTACATTGGTAAGCTGGTTAAAGCTAGCTGGTGCATAAAAACTATTTCCTTTAATCTCCTCACTGTTTGCAAAGTCATACTCTGCAGATTGTACAAACCACTTGGCCTTAGGAAAATGATTTGCAGCTCCCGTGTGATCAAAATGTATGTGAGAAAAAGCAATCATATCTACATCTTCTGTTGTCATCTCAACACTCGCAAGTTGCGTCTTTATAGAATCTTTACGAGAGATGGTAAAAGCACCACCTTCTGGTGTGTATGGCTCTTGACCTACTAGCATCTCAGGTAAACCTGTATCCCAAAGCAGCACTCCATCTGGATGCTTGATTACATAAAAAGCATCTGCAAGTTCTTTTGACTCTCCTTTATACGTGTCTCCTTGAGCAAACAGATTAAGGTTATTTGCTTGTACAGTACCTCCAGAAAATTTGTAAAGAGTTATTTCTGGTGTTTCATTAGTAACAGCTTCCGTTTTTTCTTGAGCATCTCTTTTACCATCTTCAATCCCCTTTTTAAACTCCTCACACGAAGTAAAAAGGCCGGCAATGATTGCTATAACAACTAGTTTTTTCATCTCTAAGTTTTATTGAATATTATGATAATCTATCCTACAGATCCTTCTAGACTTATCTCAAGTAACTTCTGAGCTTCTACAGCAAACTCCATAGGGAGTTTGTTAAGCACCTCTTTTGAGAACCCGTTTACGATAAGGGCAATTGCCTTCTCGGTATCAATACCACGCTGGTTACAATAAAAAATCTGGTCCTCACCTATCTTACTGGTTGTTGCCTCGTGTTCTACTTGAGCAGTCTTATTTTTTGTCTCAATATATGGGAAGGTGTGGGCTCCACACTCGTTACCCATAAGTAGTGAGTCACATTGCGAGAAGTTACGCGCATTTGTGGCTCCAGAGTTAATCTTTACAAGACCTCTATATGAGTTTTGAGATTTACCGGCAGAGATACCTTTTGAGATAATCGTACTTTTAGTATTCTTACCTAAGTGTATCATTTTTGTACCCGTATCTGCTTGCTGGTGATTATTAGTCACAGCGATAGAGTAAAACTCTCCTATTGAGTTGTCACCTTTTAAGATACAAGAAGGATACTTCCACGTTACGGCAGATCCTGTCTCTACTTGTGTCCAAGAGATTTTTGCATTTTTCTCACAAAGACCACGCTTTGTTACAAAGTTGTAAACACCTCCCTTACCCTCTTCATTACCAGGGTACCAGTTTTGCACGGTGCTGTACTTAATCTCTGCATCATCTAGAGCGATAAGCTCTACCACTGCGGCGTGTAGTTGGTTTTCATCACGACTAGGCGCTGTACAACCTTCTAGGTAACTTACATAACTACCCTCATCTGCCACGAGTAATGTTCTTTCAAACTGTCCAGTACCTCCTTGATTTATACGGAAGTAAGTAGAGAGCTCCATAGGACAACGCACTCCTTTAGGAATGTAACAGAAAGATCCGTCAGAAAACACAGCGCTGTTAAGAGCTGCATAGTAGTTGTCTTTTACAGGAACAATGGTGCCTAGGTGCTTACGCACTAGTTCTGGATGTTCCTTTATTGCCTCAGAGATACTCATAAAGATGATCCCTTTTTCGGCAAGTGTTTTCTTAAATGTAGTTGCTACAGATACAGAGTCTACTACAATATCCATCGCGACATTGTTCATTCTCTTTTGCTCATCTATAGAGATACCTAGTTTTTTGTACATCGCCAGTAAATCTGGATCTACATCATCTAGAGTTTTGTTTGGATCTACAGATTTTGGTGCAGAGTAATATGCGATAGATTGAAAATCTGGCTTTTCATAATTTACATTTGCCCAGTCTGGTTCTTCCATAGACTGCCAAACTTTGTAAGCTTCAAGCCTCCAGTCTGTCATCCATTGTGGTTCTTCCTTTTTCTTAGAAATTGCACGAATGATGTCTTCATTTAATCCTACAGGAAATGTCTCAGTCTCGATGTCTGTAAAAAAACCATACTCATATTCTTTGGTTTTTAACTCTTCCCTTAAATCGTCTTCAGTATATGCCATTGTATCTTTTTCTAGCTAGGGTACGCTTTCGCGAAAGCGTACTAACATTTTTTATTTATAGTGAGAAACTTTCTCCGCAACCACAAGTACGTTGTGCGTTGGGATTGTTAAACACAAAACCTTTACCATTAAGTCCTCCGCTATACTCTAGCGTAGTACCTATGAGGTAGAGAAAACTTTTTTTGTCTACGATTAGTTTTACATCGTTGTCTTCAAAAACTTTATCATCTTCTTTATGAGCTTTGTCAAAATGAAGGTCATATGACAAGCCACTGCAACCACCACTTTTTACACCTACGCGCACATAGTCTGTGGTTACATCAAAACCGTCCTCCTGCATAAGGCTGGCGATCTTAATTTTTGCTGCTGAATCTACTTTAATCATAATGGGTACAAATAGTTTGCAAATATACGGCTTAAGTCGCGTTTTTCAAGACATCCTAACATATAACTAACAGATGGCGAGATAGGTGTTTTCTATAGTTGTGGTGTATATGTTATTTTATGCGTTGTACATAGGTCATTTATAGGGTTTTCATAAAGCCTAGGTTATCTATAATGATTACTCCTTCTGGAGTTTTGTCAAACAGAAATACTAGATGATTTATGGAGGAGATGTCAAAGTCAGGGTTCCTTTCTTGAATCTCTGCAAATGGAAACATAAAGGTTTGAAAAATGTTTTCTGAGTCGCTATCATCTGTGATAAACTGTGACTTCCATATGCGTACTTCTATTTCGCGTTGCAATGCAGAAAAATCACTAAGACAAAAGGTGACTTTTTGACCATCGCTGTTTGAAATGATGATACTAAAATCTATAGGTGCGTCTGGTATGTCGTCCTCAAGATTTTCATCATCTGTTTCATCTTCATTTTCTATTTCTTTTTCGAGCTCGTTTTCTGTAGCATCTTCATTTTCAGACTCAAGGTCATCTTCATCTTCATTATCCTTCCATTTTCCGCTAGATTTAGGATTTGTATTTTCTGTAGACTCAGAGAGGGTAAAAGTGAGTGCCATTGTGCTATCTAACGGCTCTGGCTTAAAAGTATACTCATAGGTTGCCACTAGTGAGTCTGGTATAGGGTCACCTTCCTCTATATCTTTATAATGCCAGCCCACGTAACCCGCTCGAGAACCTTTTTCTCCCCATTTGAGACTAATTTCTTGCTCTCGCCATACAGTGACATTTGCACTCTTAATTGTAGTGCTGTCTTTTGTACCTGTGGTTACATTAAAATCTTCATCATATGTTGCTAGCGGAGTAAAAGAGCTATCTTCATATTGACTTAAATAGATTGTTTCTGGAAGCCAGTCTGCGCCTGTTCGAGCATCTACAAATAGCGGTTTATAGCTCATATTATCTGTAAGTGTTGTTTCTAAAAAAGCACTTATGTAAACGCGGGCAATCTCGCGTTGCTCCTCTCCAGATAGAAGCTGCTTGTTATTAAGAAAATAAGTGCTGGCATCTGAGGTGTCATTTTCTCCCCAGCTGGTGTTAAACTGGCCGTGATTTGCTCCTTGCACATACACCGCAGATTTAAAATGTGATGTGCTGTCTGAGAAGGTGATTCGCTCATATTGTTTTGATCCAGCAAAGGAAGTCACATCACCATCTTGAGAACCGTGTATGGTAAGGTAGCTCACATCTTTTAATTTGTTAGGCGCATTGCCAGGTTGATACTGCCCATCTACCGGTGCAATAGCAACTATAGATTTGATATTAAAATTATAGTCTAAGGGTATAGACGCATCATCAGCGTAGTAGGGTAGGGTATTCATAAAAGCGGCGTGACCCACAGCTTCTCCACCCCTAGAGTGTCCCATAAGAGCAACACTAGTCGTGTCTATTTTATGATAAAAAGGATGATCCTCAGTTTTGTTCCACTCGTGCCATACACGCAGGTGTTCTAATAGCATCCAGCCCCTGGCATCGTTTTCCTCATCAAGTCCGCCCGTAATATCTGCCCAAGAGCCATTAAGAAAGTTTTGATCTACAGATACAGTAATAATACCTCTAGAAGCGAGTAGCTCCCCAAGATACTCATAACCTACATCTGAGAAGTCTGACATTAAGTGATTACCGTGTACAATGAGCGCGAGTGGGAATGGCCCTTCTCCTTCTGGATACCATACATACCCATTAAGCGGTAACTCTTTATCATCAAAACCCCAAAAGTGTTCCCTATACCAGCCACTGAGACCCTCCCAATTATCTAAGAAAGAAACACCATTTACTGCATTTGTAGTGAGGGTTACATCTTCACCAAATTCTGGTCTATGTTTGTCCTTACCACTACCGTATGTTATCTTTTTTACAGTATAATCTCCTCGTGCTGCAGGTGACGGAGCTTCTATTTTTTGTACTGTACTTTTATGGAGTGCAGCAGCATTGAGTACTGGTTTTATATCAAAACCGCGTGGGAGTAATCCATTAATAACACTTATCAAACCTATAATGCCAACTAGCAGGCATAGAAGCGCAATTCCTTTTTTAACCTTAGATAAGGATGAAAATACATTTGTGGTAAATAGTGCGATAACTCCACCTATTAAGGAGATAATACAAAAAGCAAAAAACACATAAATACCCTCAAAGGCGAGTGCTACAAATAATAGAGGGATTGCAATAAGCAGCGCTAGCTTCAATATTTTAGGCATACGGTTGTATTTCTTTAGAATCCATAAAAAGAAATATGCGCTAAGCACTATGATTATCACAAAGACCGCAAAGAAGAGTAAAAACCAAGGGTCTTTTGATTTTGTAACAGAAGTGATAGCTGCTATAGTAAATAAAATGGCACTTACTACGAGCAAGGCAATCGCTGCTCCTCGCGTGCTTGTTTTGCCTGGAGTTACTTTTGCGAGAATCTTATAAAACCACTTTTTTAACTGCTTGAGTTTTTTCATCTTAATTGTATGATTGGTATAAGTAAAGGTAGCTTTATTTTGATGTTCTTCTGGTAGGCAGTACTTTTCGGTAAAAATTAAGCCATTGAAAAAGACACGCATCGTAACGCTTATCAATTTGTTAGCTTTTGCATCAATTTGTTACAGTCAGACGGGGCAATACCTGAACAAACTATAGATACTGTAATCATACAATCTACTAGAATACAAAGTACCCTAGATAGAATTCCTGCCGCTGTTACTGTAATTAAAACAGTACCACAAGATGCAACGCGACAACAATTATCACTACAAGAATATGTACAGGGAGTTCCTGGAGTTTTTACTCAGAATGTGACAAACTTTGCCCAAGATTTAAGAGTCTCAATACGTGGCTTTGGAGCGCGGTCTAGTTTTGGGATACGAGGGATAAAACTTATTGTAGACGGCATACCAGAAACTACGCCAGATGGTCAAGGGCAATTAGATAACCTCACTTTAGGAATTATAGATCGTATAGAGGTTATAAAAGGACCTAGCTCGAGTCTTTACGGAAATGCCTCTGGAGGAGTTATTGATATAAAAACGAGGTCTTATGATTCAGAAAATCTAGGTACTGAAATAAAGGTGGGCGCTGGTGCTTTCGGTTTTCAAAATTATCAAGCCACAGCAGCTATAGGAGACTCACTAGCGAGTTATATCTTTCACGCAAATTATATGCAGTCTGATGGATACAGAGATCAAAGTGATTTTGAGCAAATTAATACTAATTTTAAAGGAAGATTTGCACTTGCAGACAGCCTTTACCTAACTACTATACTTAATTACACAGATGCACCGCAGGCAGATGACCCAGGAGGGTTAACACTAGAAGAGGTAAATACAAATAGAAGACAAGCCCGCGATCGCAACCAGCTTTTTAAAACAGGAGAAGCTATCTCACAGCTTCAAGTGGGAGCGAGTTTAGAGTGGTTAATAAATAAAAAGAGCAGCTTCACCACCTATGGATTTTATAGCAATAGGCTTTTTGATGGGCTACTTCCTTTTGAAAATGGTGGTATAGTAGACCTCAATCGTAATTATATGGGTCAGGGAGCAGCTTATAGATATACTAAGGGTCATAACACCTTACAAGTAGGGTATGATTTTGCTTTTCAAAATGACAGGCGCCGCAGGTTTCAAAACCTTGAAGGCGAGCAAGGAGATCTTTCCCTTAGTCAAAAGGAAAAGTTTACAAACCTTGGAGTTTACCTCACAGATCACTTCAATATTGATAAATGGCTTTTTACCGCCGGGGCTAGATTTGATTACAATAAACTTTCGGCAGATGATGATTTTCTTAGTGATGGAGATGATTCTGGGAGTGTGACTTTAAATTCTTTTAATCCAAGTGTGGGTGTTAGTTACGCTTTCGCGAAAGCGTTTATACCCTTTATAAATGTGTCAACCAGTTTTGAAACTCCATCATTATCTGAGGTGTCTACGAGTCCAGATGGTCTTTCAGGCTTTAATGAAAATTTAGCCCCTCAAAAAGCAACAAGCGTTGAGGTGGGGGTTAAGGGAGCCTTAAGTAACAAGCTGCTTTATCAAGTAACCACTTTTAGAATCAACACACGTGACGACCTTGTCCCTTTTGAACTAGAAGCTTTTCCAGATCGCGAGTTTTATAGAAATGCAGGTAAAACTAGCAGGCTAGGTGTTGAGGTAGAGGGGCAATATGCCTTTTCAAAAAAACTGCAAGCCACAGCATCATATACCTACTCAGATTTTACTTATGATGAGTTTACTGTGGGAGATACAGATTATGCGGGTAATGCGTTGCCTGGTATTGCAAAGCATATGTCTACTTTGGGATTATTATATGATACAGATGCAGGTTTTAGTGCACGGGTGAGTGCAAACTTTATAGGGTCACAGTTTGCACAAGATAGTAATGAGACAGAGGTAGACGGCTACGAGCTGGTAAACGTGCAGCTTAGTTACCAGACACTTTTTAGAAAAATACAAATCAAGCCGTATCTTGGGATCAATAATGCACTCGATCAACAGTACACAGATAATGTGCGTATCAATGCTTTTGGCAATAGATTTTATGAGCCAGCACCTGGATTTACAATGTATGGAGGGGTGATCTTAAATTTTTAAAAAGTGACAGAATTACAAACATATGCTATCGCCATCATAGGAGCCTTAATAGCTGGAGGGATTAACACCCTTGCAGGTAACGGTAGCGCCATAACACTCACCATACTAACCGAGGTGCTAGGCTTACCTCCTAATGTAGCAAACGGCACAAACAGAATAGGCATCTTTACACAGTGTGCAGCAACCTCGTGGGTGTTTCATAAAAACGGGAGGCTTAACATCGCTCGTCATAAAAAATATATCATTCCCATTTTTATAGGCGCGGTTGCGGGAGGCCTGCTTGCTATAAATGTAAGTAATGAGCAGTTTAGAGCTGTGTTTAAATTTATGATGCTCTTTATGCTTGTTGCTGTACTCGTAAGACCTAAACGCTGGTTAAGAGAGACAGATCTTGAGTTTAGACCTAAGTGGTATATCTACATTCCTCTATTATTTGCACTTGGCTTTTATGGCGGGTTTATACAGATGGGGATGGGAGTATTCTTTCTTATTATTATGGTGCTGGGTATGCGTATGAATATCATAGAAAGTAATGCGCTTAAAGGGTTTGTCATAGGTCTCTATACGTTACTAGTGATAGGACTCTTTCATTATCAAGGTCTTATTGACTGGAAACTAGGGTTTATTATGGCTGTGGGGCAAACCATAGGAGGTTTTCTCACCGCTCGCTTTGCCACAAAGTATAAGGGAGCAGATAAGGTGGCCTACTATGTTTTAATAGTAGTGCTCATAGCAGCTATTGCAAAATTATTTTTATTTTAAGTGTCCGCTTTCGCGAAAGCGTGATACCTACTCACATTATCAAAAAAACTCTTTATATGAAACATCTCTATCTAGCAACACTCACTCTTATGTCACTTATGGTCATAGGATGTGGAGAGCAAGGTCAAACAGAAAAGCAAGAAGAGGTGCAACCCAAAAAGTTGCGTGCACTCGTAATAGATGGTCAGAATAATCACGGAGTATGGCCTAAAACTTCAGTGATGATGAAATCTTACCTTGAAGAAACAGGCCTATTTATAGTAGACCTTCATCGTGCAAAATACCTATATCAAGGGCCACACCACGGCACTGTAGATGGTATTAATCACGATAGTATAACAAAGCTGGTAGATCTATATAGATGGGAAGATTATAGAGTACATACCTCTACAGACACCATTACGCCAGACCCTAGTTTTAATCCACAATTTAATAAGTACGATGTGGTTATTTCAAATTTTGGGATGGACTCAAGCGAGTGGACAGATGAGGTAAAATCTAATTTTGAGCAGTATATGAAAAACGGTGGAGGACTGGTAGTTGTACACGCGGCAAATAATTCTTTTGGAAACTGGGAGGCATATAACAAGATGATAGGTGTAGGTGGCTGGGGTCATCGCGACCTTACCAAAGGAAATCAGATCTATTACAATGAAAATGATGAGCAAGTTATCGCTCCTGCAAACGGTGAGGAATCTTCTCACGGCCCAGAGGTTGAGTTTTTAATTACGACCAGAGCGCCAGAGCATCCTATTATGAAAGATCTACCTGCAGAGTGGTTACATACTAAAGACGAATTATATGACCGCCTGCGTGGTCCTGCCGAAAATGTTACAGTACTAGCCACTGCATACTCAGATGTAGAAGGTAATGCACAACCCTGGGCACCAGAAAATAAGGGGTCTGGGCGTACAGAGCCATTACTTATGGCTATAAACTACGAGGAGGGTCGCGTGTTTCATACAGCGCTAGGACATATGGATTACTCTATGGAGGGTGTTGGGTTTATTACAACACTACAAAGAGGAGCAGAGTGGGCAGCTACAGGGAAGGTAGCCCAGGAGGTTCCAAAAGATTTTCCAACAAAAAAGAGCGCAAAAATGCGCTCTTATAATCCTTTATAAAAATGTAATTAAGCAGCAAGTCTACCCTTAATACGTTTTTCTATTTTTTTCTTTTTTACAGTAAGACGTTTCATAACCTCCATAAGGTGGCTATCTTTTGTTTTTTTGTAAATCTCGTTTATGGCAAGAATGAGTTTCTTTCCTTCTCTAGAAGCGGCAACTCTGTCGCTTGTAGACATATGACTCATTGTTCTATTTTCATAAACTTCAGCTTGTTGTAAGAGGTCCATAACTAATTTGTTTAATTTTTGGTTAAATTAATTAAACATTGTTTATTTAGCTAGAAATTAATGGCATTTATGATTATTTTATGATTTAAAAGCCTTATATCCAGGTCAAACCAAAAGCATTGTTAAAATTCTTTAAACCTGTTGTCTAGCAAGAAGTCGTTATCTGTAAGTGTTTTAAGAAAAGCAATGATTTTTTCTTTTTCATCTTGAGTAATATCTAGGCCTAGTGTGCCATCTGGGCGCACAAGAAGTGGGTCTAGATTATCACTAGCGGTTACACCATCTGTATAAAAGTCTAGTACATCTTGTAGTGACTGTAATCTACCATCGTGCATATATGGAAAGGTGATCTCTATATTACGTAGACTGGGCACTTTAAACTTTCTATTATCTTCTGGCAACCCAGTAACGCGCTCCCTGCCTATATCATTAAATGCTGGGTCTATGGCTAGTCCATTATTGCGATATGTCTGGTCTGTTTGCAAGGTGCCTGCGTGACAGCTAGCACACTTAGCATTAAAGAGAATGCGACCCGCATCTTCATCTGGGGTAAGTGTGACGGCCTCACCACGTTCCCACTTGTCATATTTTGAGTTTGCACTTATCATCATCACTATAAATTGTGATAATGCCTTAAATGTGCGCTCTGTAGTAATCTCTTGGTCACCAAAAGCATTTGCATATAACTGCGGATAGTTGTCATCATCACGCAGTTTATTAAGCACATTAGAGATGGTTTCGTTCATTTCCTTTTCTGCCGTAATAGGGATAATAAATTGCGAGTCTAAAAACGTTGCGGCACCATCCCAAGTAAAGTCTGCCATAAAGGCTAAGTTATGTAACGGCTGTGCATTGCGACTACCTATTTGCCCATCTACACCGTGACTGGTGATATGTGTATGATGGGTAAATGCAAACTCTTGGATGTGACAAAAACCACAAGAAACGACTCCATCTGAAGCGAGCCTGCCATCAAAGAAAAGCCGCTTACCTAGCTCAAAGCCTTGCTCTGTAGGTGGGTTTTGGGTAACGTCATATGTGCTCTCCGGAAAATTAGAAGGGATCTCAAAATTAAGCGCAGGATTTGGTAACGGCGTGTAGCCATCATCTGTCATTGCGCTAGTGTCATCTGTGCCTTCTGTAGAGCAGGAGATTGAGATGAAAAGCAGTATGTATAATAGTTGTTTCATTTATTCTATACTAAATGCTGTGCGTACGTTTTCGGCAATTTTTGGAGCATTTTCTGGGTCTACTTGTATATCATCTTTGGTTACAAGAGACATTGTATTTGTGCTGTCAAAAATCTTAGCCACATCAAAATTAATAGTTTGAGTTGTGGTTGTTGATGCGGTTACCGCTTTCGCGAAAGCGAGATTAATCTCTTTATAATTATCCAGATTTGCACCGTGACTCCCTACGTGATAGGTAAATGGGTTTGCATCATCTGTATCTACTGTGGTTGAATAGGTACCTTCAAATTTCAAAAATTTATATCCTGCAGACCACGTCCATAACATACCAGCCTCCTCTGCAGTAGGAATAAAATTTACAGAGCCAGACTCAATAGGGTAACGTGTAGGGTCTACACCAAAACCAAAGTTTATACCCGTATAATCACCTACGGGAATGCTATCTAGTAGCGCCGTTTTTATACCTGCCTCGTTTATGACAAAGTAACTTTTATCTACCGGTATCGTATGAACGGTGTTATCTGACCTTGTAAGCTGTATGTTTGAGATAATATATTTTAGTTCTGAAACGCTGTACCCTTCACCACTTAGGTTTGCATAGGTTTGCGTGTTGAGTGTCAGTGGAGATGACGCAACGGTGTTCTCAAAGACTAGGTTTAATGATCCATAAGCCGTATCCATATCATCATTATCTTCATTGCACGATAGCAAGAGGAGTGCGATTGTACATAAAGCGATTATCTGTTTCATAGTACTATTTAGTTAAGTTTTATAATTACGGCATCTGTTGCTCCTTTTGAGGCAACTAGGGGGCCACTTATACTATCTGTGTCTCCAGCGATAATTAAAGTTCCATCTGTAGTGGCGGTGATGCCATAGCCAAAATCTTGACCATTACCGCCAAAGGATTGTTGCTTGAGCAACTCGCCGTCTTGATCTATAGAGACTACCCAGATATCGTTCTGGCCATTGTTAGTCGTTACCTGTCCATCTAGGCTACGCGAGGCACCCGTTATAGCATACCCATCTGGCGTTTGTGTGATGCTGCGAGTGGTTTCAAAATTGGACCCACCTAGTGTTTTCTGCCAGAGTAGTTCTCCCTGGTCGCTTAGTTTTACGAGCCATATATCTGCGCTTCCGCGAAAGTTTGTTACATCTCCATCACTACTTCTCGTATCGCCGGCTAGTAAGTAGGCTCCATCTGGAGTGGTGGTGGCTGTATATGCAATTTCTATCTGGCTACCTCCTAGCGATTGCTCCCAGAGTAAATCTCCGCTAGCGCTAAGTCTTACTGCCCAGAAGTCATAACTTCCTTGCGAGTCTGATATGTCAAAGTCGTTACTCTCTGAGTTACCTACCATAAGTATCCCGCCATCTGGTGCTTGTAAAGCCTCATATGATCTATCGTTATTGGTGCCTCCATAATACCTTCTCCACACTAGGTTACCGTTTGCATCCAGTTTATGACCCCAAAACTCTCCTACACCGTGTAGTGTAGCACGCGTATTATCGTTTGTGTTATTAGGGTCTTGAATGCCGTCATTACCTTCTCCTTGAGATGCTGTTACGTCTAGAAATCCTGAGGTAAAGAAGCCACCATCTGTAGTCTGTATGAGTCCATATGCCTGATCTGAACCCGAAAAGCCATAGCTCTTCTGCCAGAGTATATTGCCTTGTGCATCAAGTTTTGCAATCCAGTGATCATAAAAGCCTGCATTTTCTGTCATATCACCATCGCTGCTCTCGCTGTAGCCTAGTATGGCATATCCTCCATCTGTGGTTGTAATTACTTTTGTGCCTCGGCTATCCTCACTTCCGCCATAAGTTTTTGACCATTGAATGGCACCATCTTGATCTGCTTTAACAAGCCATAGTTTATTAATCTGGCTATCATTATCTGTCACGTCACCGTCTACACTTTGTGTATGTCCTAGAGCAGCAAATCCTCCATCTTGAGTCGCCGCTACGGCTTGAAAAGTGTCTACTTGGCTTCCTCCATAAATGCTTGTGTATTGCACAGTAAAGCCTTCTTCTGGAATCACAGTGTCGTCTGTGTTTACAACATCATCTGTTATCGTGACATCGTCTGTAAGAAGCTCTTCGTCATCTTTACAAGCAATGGCGATGATGAGAAGTATATAAAGGGAGTAGGTACGCTTTCGCGAAAGCGTAAACCACATCATATTTATAAAGTTATATTTTTTCATTTTTAAGTACCAGATTTACGAATGACAAATAAGCCACGTGTGATGTCTGAAATAATAATATTGCCGCTATCAAAATACGGGTACACGCTCCAGGCTCCATTAAACTCTGTATCATTATTTTCTGGGTGTGTGTCAAAAGAACCTATGTCTGTTATGTTATCAAGGCTATTGCCGCTTATATCTGCAACGCGTAACCCTGCGGTGTAATTTGTTAGGTATAAATCAAAATCTTTTACATAGAGATTGTGGTCTATAGCTTGTGTAGGTCCAAAATAAGGACCGGTGTAAACAGGGTTGTCTAGGTCTGTAAGATCAAAGACGAGTGTTCTTGAGTTGAATCCAAATTCGGTTTCATCAAACTCATCATTTGCATAGTAAATTGTATGATTTTCATCAAACCAGCCTTGATGTATGTAGCCTACATTATCTTGACTTACGGTAGCTATAAGTTGCGGATTTTCTTTATCTGTCACATCTGCTATGACTACAACATCTTCATTGCTTGCGAGTAAAATCTCTCGTCCTACATAATCCATATCTGGACCGTTGTAAGTCACTACTTGTGCGTCGTGGGTATAACCAGATCCTCCATAACCGCCGGCTGAAGTAGGAGTCGTGGGTGTACTTATATCTATAAAATGAGGACCTCCTAAAAATGTTTCTGTACCTACAACATAAGCAAATCCAGAATCTTCATTTATTACAATATTATGGGCGTTGCCTATGTCTGTATATAATGCATCTGCATCAAAGGTTATGGGTGTGTTTTGTGCATCACGTAATCTTGTGAGGTCAAAAACTTGCATCCCGTGGTTTGCGGCTTCACTCACAATAAACGCGTGGTTGTTATACACCTTTATATCTCTCCATCTTGAGTTTATAGATGCCGTAGGGAGTTTACCTATAATAGATGGGTTTTGGGCATTTGTTATATCTATAAAGATGGTGCTTGCCTGGCCTCCTAGAATAGCATATTCACGTGATGTTGTAGCATCTGTCCAGCCCCAGATATCATTAAAGCCCGGTTCTCCTATAGTCTCTTGTGATAGATGGGACATAAGATCATAATTTGCACAGGGATAGATGTCCGCAAATCCATTAGTACAAGGTGTACGTACAAGTATATCTGTAACTACTTGTTCTGGTGCTGTAGGCTCTTCGGGTTCTGGTAACCCAGTAGCATCATCATCTTTACAAGAGAGGATGAGAAGTGCTAGAATGAGTATGTAAGAGGTTATCTTCATTGTATAATTAGTCGTGTAGTACTGTGGTCTGTTTTTACAAAGTAAACACCTTTATTTAATTCTCTAACAGATATAGTACCATTCTCAAGGAGTGTCTTTTCAATAACTTTTTGTCCCAGAACATTGTAAATCTTTACATCGCCTATAGGTTCTTTACTAGAAAGATGTACTTCATCTATCGCAGGATTTGGGTATATGGCTACCGAAATATCTTGGTTATCTATATCATTAACGCCTAGAGAGCTGTTTTGTTTTACAAGAAAAAAACCTCCGCCTCCACTTAGTACGATGTTGCCACTTTCAAAATATGGATAGACATTCCAAAGGCCGCCACCAAATCCCGCCGAATCATCTGCAGGATAGGTGTCAAAGAATCCCATCTCTTCTATACTACCATTTTCTATACCCGAAATATTGATGAGGCGCATCCCTGCGCGGTAGTTTGATAAATAAAAGAGATCACCTAGTACGTAGCCATTATGATCTATCGCTTCTGTGGGTCCTTCATACTCAAAAGACAATACAGGGTTGTCAAGATCATTAAAGTCAAAAACGATGGTTCTGGTATTAAAACCAAAGTCTATCTCATCTGTTTCATCACCTAGTAAGAAGTAGCGCTGGTCTTCTGTAAACCAGCCTTGATGTGTATAGCCTATGGTAGGGTAGGTAATTGTTGAAATCTCAACAGGATTTGCTTTATCTGTTATGTCTACAAGTGCAACAATGTTTGCATTGCTTCCTATAAGTATTTCTCTACCAGTATAATCTGTGTCTGGACCGCTATAAGTTACTACTTGTGCATCGTGACTGTAATTATTGAGCCCATAACCTCCAGCTGCTGTAGGGTTCGTGGGGTCAGAAATATCTATAAAATGAGGACCTCCGTTAAAGGTTTGTGTACCCACTGCATATGCATATCCGCTCTCAGGGTTAATTACAATATTATGTGCATTACCAAAGCCATCATAGTGAGCGTCTTCTGTAAAAGTTACAGGAGTAGCAGTTATATCTGTAAGTCTTGTGAGGTCAAAAACTTGCATACCGTGGCCATTTGCTTCACTTACTATATAAGCGTGATTTTCATAAACCTTAATGTCTCTCCATACACTCTCTGTTGTATGAGTAGGTAAAGTGCCTATAAGAACAATTTCATTTGGATTTGATATGTCTACAAAAGCAGTACCATTGCGTAAGCCTATTATGGCGTACTCTTTACCATCATCAGGATTAGTCCATCCCCAGCTGTCATTTACAAATGTAGTGTTGAGGTCTGCCTCAGTAAGTCTGTCTTGAAGATCAAAACCAAAACAAGGAAACTCACCCGCCATACCATTCTCACAAGGTGTTTGACTAGGTAATAGCGTTACCTGAAAAAGTGTAAAAAGAATTGCAAGTAGAATGTTTAGAGTAATTTGTAATCTCATAGGTAGAGGATTAGAATAGATAAATATACTAATGCAACAAGTGAGATGAGTAATTCCCTACAAAGGATTACTCTATTTAACACTTACCTAGCTGTCATATTAGTTTTTATTGATCTTTAGAATTAGGTTTGATTATCTTTGCGGCTATGTTAGAAGATAAAAATCAAGAGCGCACATCATTATCAGAATTAGGTGAGTTTGGACTTATAGATCACCTTACAAAACACTTTAAAATACACCATACATCTACTGTAAAAGGTGTGGGTGATGATGCTGCAATTCTCAATTTTCCAGATGAGCAGGTTGTGGTTACTACAGATTTGCTTGTAGAAGGGGTGCATTTTGATCTAAGTTATATGCCTTTAAAACACCTTGGGTACAAAGCAGTAATGGTAAATCTATCTGATGTTTATGCGATGAATGCAGAGGCTACACAGATAACCGTATCAATAGCAGTTTCTAATAGGTTTCCCCTAGAGGCAATAGAGGAGTTATATGCGGGTATACAAACTGCGTGTAATAATTATAAGGTAGACTTAGTGGGAGGAGATACAACTTCGTCTAATGTTGGTCTTGTTATAAGCGTTACAGCAATAGGTAAAGCAGCTCCAGAAGAATTAACTAAAAGATCTACAGCAAAGGCTGGTGATTTACTTGTAGTATCTGGAGATGTAGGAGCAGCATATATGGGGCTACAAATCTTAGAAAGAGAGAAAGCTGTTTTTAAAGTAAACCCAAGTAGCCAGCCAGACCTTGAGCAATATAGTTATCTTATAGAAAGACAACTTAAGCCTGAAGCACGTAAGGATGTAAAATCTATCTTACAATCCCTAGAAGTACAGCCTACATCTATGATAGATGTGAGTGATGGCTTGTCATCAGAGATATTACACGTCTGTAAAAATTCAGGTGTTGGATGTAATCTGTATGAGGATAAAATTCCGCTAGATCCTCAAGTGATAAGTAGTTGTGAAGAGTTTGAACTTGATAGCACAACCATCGCATTAAGTGGTGGTGAAGATTATGAGTTGCTGTTTACTATTAAACAGGAAGACTTTCCAAAAATTAAGGCAAACCCTAATTTTTCAATCATAGGCCATATGACCGAAGAAAAAGAAGGAGCTCACCTTATTACAAGAGCAAATACTAAGATACCTCTTATAGCTCGTGGTTGGAACGCACTTTCTAGTGAAGACTAGGAAGTACGTGACATTTTAGTGATGTAAAAATTTTCGTATACCTCATTAATGCGACGCATTTTTGGGGTAAGAGGGGTGTAGTGACCATAACCATCTAGTGTGTATTGTTTTTTACATTGTGTACATTCAAATTCTTTTAAATGTGACTGGTAACGCTTCGTAATACGATACTTGTGTCCAAATATTTTACACGCAACAGCGGCTATTTGATTTCTTTTAGGTTGTTGGGGTTTGAGTTCTAGGGATTTCATTTCTTATGATTTGGGATATCAAAGTAAATAAATATCTATGAAATACACAAATATATCGACTAAAAGCACTAAAATTAATTTATATGTTAAAGTGTTTTAACGATTTATAGGGCCAAAAACATAAAAGATTAGACATCAAACCATCTTTTTATGTCTATTAGAACTTAAATAAATAATATTTACCAGTCTCAATGACTTGTGCTGGTCACAAATTCTTCCAGAAGCTTAGCCACTAGCTCTGTGTGTGAGATATGAGACATATGGCCGCTATCTATGATTTTAAAAAATGCTATGTCTTTCTCAAAGTGGTCTTTATGAGTTTCTGCATTTATAATCCAGTCTTTAGTTCCTAGTATCATCCCTTGTGCAAAGGGAGCTTTTTTCCAAAAAGCGCTGAGGTCCTCACGTACTTGCATTCCACTATTTGCTGCGATGTATCCTTGTACAGGAGTTTTTAATGCGTGATCTAGAGCTTCACTTATTTGATTGCGGTGGTTTGCTTTTGTCTTGGGGTCAAAGAGATTTGTAAAAGACATACGTACTAGCTGCTCGTACTGTGTTTTTGCCATCTTATTTGCCCTTGTGCGCAATGCTACGCGCTCATCGTCATCTGGTAGTGGTGTTGAGTTAAGTAAACAAAGTGATGCGATACGTTCTGGTTGCGCTTTCGCGAAAGCGAGACCCACATAACCGCCCATAGAGTGGCCTACTAGATGCATTTTTGTGATTGCTAGAGAGTCAACCACTGTTTGTACAGCGGCCGCCATATCGTCCATAGTGTGTACATACCCAGTATTACCAGAAGCACCGTGTCCCAAAAGGTCAATGCAAATGACTCTATGTCGAGATGCAAGTTTACTTTGTATAGCTTCCCACATAGTATGGTTTTCAAGAAAACCGTGAAGCAAAATAATAGGTGTACCAGATCCTGTATCTGTATAAAAAATGGAAGCACCTTTGTGGTTAATGGTCATTAGTTCTATATTGGAGGGCAAATATCAAGCAACCTATGAGAATGACCAAACAAACCTTCATTACAGCCTTTGCACTGTTCTCTCTTTTTTTTGGCGCGGGTAATTTAATCTTACCACCATTTTTAGGTTATAACGCCGGCAGCTCGTGGTGGTTAGTACTTTTAGGTTTTATTGTATCTGCAGTTGTGATACCTATACTCGCCATCTATGGGCACGCTAGATTGCAAGGTACAATGCTAGACTTTGCAAAAAAGGTATCGCCACTATTTGCTTTATTATATGGTGTAATTGTTTATGCCATCTCTATTGCACTGCCAGCGCCTCGCACCGCATCTGTGACCTATGAGATGGCCATACAACCATATTTTGATATCTCTAGTTTAACCTTAAGTAGCCTCTATTTTATTCTTGTTTTAGTTTTTGTGCTCAATAGATCAAAAATGATGGACATTGTGGGTAAGTACCTCACTCCAGCGATATTAATTATTCTAGCTATTGTAATAGGTGTAGGGCTTTTTGGAGAATATGAGCCTATGCGCGCTTCTATTTTTGACAATACTATTACGAGCGGTATACTTGAGGGTTATCAAACTTTTGATGCTATAGGAGGTGTTGTAGTAGGAGGTGTAATTGTCATATCATTAGGTTTTAAAAACAGCACCCCGACCGAAAATAAGAGAATCATCACACAAGGAGGAATCATTGCTGGCTTAGGATTGTTATTTATTTATGGTGGCCTTATCTATCTAGGTGCTTTGCGTAGCGGAGGTGCAGAAGTGACAGATCGCACGGCTTTATTATCTATGCTTAGTGTAGACACACTAGGAGCCGTGGGTAGTAGAGTACTTGCAGTATTAGTTAGTCTTGCCTGTTTTACAACGGCAGTAGGTATTGTCACAGGTACCTCAGACTTTGTAAAAGGGATTTTTAATAATTCGCAACTTGCATATAACATAACTGCAGTACTAGGTTGTGTGCTGGGCGTGGTAATGGGACAGCTAGATGTAATGTCTATTATTGCCGTAGCCGTACCTGCACTTATGTTTATTTATCCTATAACCATTGTGTTGATTATACTCAATTCCTTACCAGATAAATGGACAACGGTACTTGTATTTAGGTCTGTAGTGATTGCGACTATTTTATTTAGCGCGCCAGATTTCTGGGCGTCATTAGGTTTTAGTGAGCAAATGAAGGGTATACAAGAATTTATACCTCTAGGCACGGTAAGCTTAGGCTGGTTATTGCCTGCTGTGATAACACTTATTGCGGTAAATGTTTTTACGCTTTCGCGAAAGCGTACTACTTAAGATTGTAATTTTTTAATGGCAGAAAATGCTCTGTCTACAAGCTCATCTTCTACTAGAATTATAAATTCATTTGTAGTTGAAATTACCTCTTGAAGCGATATACCTTCCCAAGCAAGGCGTTTAAAAATTTGATAATATAAGCCAGCAACAGCTGTGTTACCTTGAGGTAATCGTATACTTATAGCCGAAAGGTTGCCTTGAAAATTGAGTATGTTTTCTGTTTTAAAGTGATCTCTTATGTGCGCCTCCTCACTAGCAGAGCTTATGAGTGTGCTCTCGTGTATACCACGTGTAAACGTGTAAAAAACTTGCTGGTTTGTAGCGATGGTACTAAGTATCTGAGCGTGATTTTGGATAAGAGTTCCAGAGTTTTGAAATGTAAAAACGATTAGTTTTGATCGCACCGTGATATCACCTAGTCCATTAAGGACCTCCTTGAGTCGTAATGATTTTTGAGTATCTGTAGGAGAAGCATATCGTCTCAATGCCATAAGTATAGCGCCGTCTTTTACAGGCTTTTTAAGCATCTTAGACACTAGCGGATTTAAGTTTTCGGCCAGTGCGGCATAGTTTATTATCTTTTGAGATAATGCTTCTTCTAGGTAGGGCTGCTTTGCAATAATAGCCGCTACGCAATCTGATATTGTATTCAAATCGTTATATAATTAACATTTTGTTCAAAATTAGTCTATTTTCTTCATTTATGCGGTTAGAATGAGTTACAGAAATACATTTGTATAAAAATGTAACCTATGCAAGTATTAAAATTTGGAGGAACCTCAGTAGGATCTATAGAAAATATGGTGTCTGTGCGTCATATCATAGATTCACCACAACCTAAGATTGTTGTACTATCTGCAATGTCTGGTACTACAAATGCTCTTGTTGCTATTGCAGCTGCAGCACGAGAAGGTGACGTAGCTACAGCACATAAAACAAGAGGAGAATTACAATCTAGATATGATGATGTTATTGAGCAATTGTTTACAGATAAACATATTAAATCTCTGGTTATAGGATATGTAGATGAGGTGTTTGCAGAGGTAGAGAGAATCACGGTAGAGAAGGAGATCACCTTGCAAATGGAAGAAGCTATTGTCGCTCAAGGTGAGTTGTTGTCTACATTTATATTTTGTCACTTTTTACAACAAGAAGGTCTTAGTGCTGCTTTATTACCAGCATTAGAGTTTATGAGAATAGATAAGGATAATGAGCCAGACCAGTTTTATATACGCCAGAATCTTGAGCGGGTGATAGAAAATGCCGGTCAGCATACCATTTACATCACGCAAGGCTTTATATGTCGCAACTATAGTGGTGAGATATCAAACTTACAGCGAGGGGGAAGCGATTATACAGCAACGATTGTAGGTGCTGCAATTGAGTCTAGCGAGGTGCAAATCTGGACAGATATAGATGGTTTTCATAATAACGACCCGCGGTTTGTAGAGGAGACAAAAGCAATAGGTGCCCTTTGTTATGATGAGGCGGCAGAGCTGGCTTACTTTGGCGCAAAAATATTACACCCCCAGACTGTACAACCCTTGCGAGAAGCGCGCATCCCGTTACGTTTAAAAAATACAATGGAGCCAGATGCTTCTGGTACTGTAATTACACACAGGTCACAAGGTGAAGGAATCAAAGCAATAGCGGCTAAAGACGGTATAACCGCACTTAAAATAAAGTCGAGTAAAATGTTACTCGCCCACGGTTTTTTAAGCAAAGTGTTTGACGTATTTGCACGCTACGAAACATCAATAGATATGATTACCACATCAGAAATCGCAGTGTCACTTACCATAGATAACACGAGTAATCTTGATGCCATTTTAACAGAGCTTGTTCAATTCTCACAAGTTGTGGTAGATGATAAGCAAAGTATTATATGCTTAGTGGGTAATGCGGTAAACCGTCATCCAGATACTCACAAACTTTTTCAAGTACTGCAAGATGTTCAAGTACGTATGATTTCCTTTGGAGGGAGTGATCATAACATATCTATACTAGTTGCCACAGAAGATAAAAAACGAGCACTTTCTTTATTACAAGAATATATGTTTGCAACCCCGGTTGCTTAATTAGAGAATCTAATAAAAACAAAAGCCCATCATTTTTATAAATGATGGGCTTTTTATATGATGTTACTAGCGTGTCTAGTTATTCATTAAATCTTCTATTTCTTGAACTGTGATAGGGATATCACGCATAAGATTAAAAGGCTCGCCAGACTCTTGGATAACCACATCATCCTCTAGTCTAATCCCAAAACCTTCATCTGGAATGTAAATTCCTGGCTCTACGGTAAAGACTTGATTTGCCTGCATAGGTTCGTGTAGTAAACCATAGTCGTGGGTGTCAAGACCTATGTGGTGAGAAGTACCGTGCATAAAGTACTTCTTGTATGCTGGCCAGTCTGGGTTTTCATTTTGTACATCTACCTTGTCTAGTAGTCCTAAGCCTAGTAGCTCAGAAGTCATAATCTTACCTACCTCTACGTGGTATTGCTCCCATAAAGTTCCTGGTACTAGGAGTTTTGTTGCCTCGTCTTTTACTTTTAAAACAGCATTGTAAACGGCTTTTTGTCTATCTGTAAAACGACCACTCACAGGTATGGTGCGTGTCATATCACTAGAGTAATTTGCATACTCTGCACCTACATCCATAAGGATAAGATCTCCAGCTTTACACTGCTGGTTGTTTTCTATGTAGTGTAGTACGTTTGCATTATTACCAGAAGCAATAATTGGTGTGTAGGCAAACTTTTTAGAACGATTTCTTAAAAACTCGTGTATATATTCTGCCTCAATCTCATATTCCCATACACCAGGTTTTACAAATCCAAGCACACGACGGAAACCTTTATTAGTAATATCACAAGCCTTTTGCATAAGGTCTAGCTCTATTTGATCTTTTACAGAGCGCAGGCGTTGTAAGATAGGGTTGCTCTTTGCTACACTGTGAGCAGGGTACTTCGCTTTCCACCATTTTGTAAAGCGATCTTCACGAGTCTCTGTCTCAACACTTGCTCTGTAGTGCTCATTAGTATTTACATATACTGTCTCTGCATAGGTCATAAGTTCTGCAAATACTTTTTCTAGGTCTTGCAGCCAGAGTACCGTTTTAACTCCAGAAGTAGCTGTGGCTTTTTCTTTGGTAAGTTTTTCACCTTCCCAGACAGCAATATGATCATTTGTTTCTCTTACAAAAAGAATCTCGCGATACTTCTCTTTTGGACAGTCCGGAAACATAACAAGCACAGACTCTTCTTGGTCTACACCACTTAGATAAAAAATATCACGGTGTTGCTCAAAAGGGAGTGTGCTATCTGCACTCACGGGGTAAATATCATTACTATTAAAAACGGCTAGACTATTTGGCTTCATTTGTGCCATAAAGTTCTTGCGATTTTTTACAAAAAGTGCGTTGTCTATAAGGTCGTATTTCATTGTAACTCTAGATTAGAATGTAAAAATACAAATTTGGGTACGCTTTCGCGAAAGCGTAACAACTCATAACCCTAAAAAAGGACTTCTACTTGTTAAACTAAATCCAAAAGTTTTCTTAAAATAAGTCCTTTGCGTATTTTCATTGCCTTATAAAATCCAAACCAAATGAACATACGTTACTTTCTAGCATCTGGAGCGCTGCTTTTTGCGCTTGCAAATGGAAACTCACAGCAAGCTGCATCTACAACGCAACAACAAGAGCAGGCTGTTAAAGAAAAAATGCTAGCAGCTCAAAATAGTCTTGTAAAAAATATTCCTTTTGAAAACATAGGTCCTTCTATTATGAGTGGCCGTGTGGTAGATCTAGCTATTAATCCAGATATGCCATCAGAGTTTTATGTAGGTTATGCCTCTGGAGGGTTGTGGTATACTAATAATAATGGGACCACATTTACCCCAGTGATGGATAACGCTCCTACACAAAACGTAGGAGAAGTAACAGTACACTGGCCTAGTAATACTATCTGGGTAGGTACGGGAGAAAACAATGCATCGCGCTCTAGTTATGCAGGGATAGGTCTTCTCAAATCTACAGATGGCGGCAAGACTTGGAAAAATATGGGTCTTACAGACTCGCACCATATAGGGCGCATCCTTATTAATCCAGAAAATCCAGATGAGGTTGTGGTAGGTGCTGTAGGACACTTATACTCAAAAAATGAAGAACGTGGAATTTATAAAACTACAGATGGTGGCCTTACCTGGAAAAAGACCCTGTATGTAGATGATGCTTCTGGTATTATTGATATAGATAATGATCCAAATGATTTTAACCTTATGTATGCTTCTTCTTGGGAGAAGGATAGAAAGGCGTGGAATTTTGAAGGCTCTGGTAGTGGCTCTGGTATTTACAAGAGTACAGATGCTGGTGACACCTGGACAAAGTTATATAGCTTTCCTGCTGGTAAAGGAGTAGGTCGTATAGGTCTTGCAGTGTATGATAAAAATACGGTATATGCTGTGCACGATAGCCAGTTTAGAAGAGAAGAGGGTAAGAAAAGACCACAAAAATCTGATGCTTTATACAAAGATGATTTTAAGACAATGAGTGTTGCTCAGTTTTTAAGCTTAGATAACAAGCGACTCGATAACTTTTTGAAGTCTAACGGCTTTCAAGAAAAGTACAGAGCTGCAAACGTAAAGTCTATTGTGAGACAAGGTGATGCTGTGCCTGCAGATATTGCAACCTATTTACAAACGGCAAACACACAGCTTTTTGACACACCTGTAGTAGGGGCAGAGGTATATAGATCTAATGATGGAGGGAAGACCTGGAAAAAAACACATAAAGGTTACATAGACGCTCTTTACTATAGTTACGGCTATTACTTTGGAGAGATTAATGTAAATCCGTCAGATAAGGAAGATATCTATATTTACGGAGTGCCTATTGTAAAGTCTAAAGATGGAGGTAAAACCTTTACAAGCATAAGTGCAGAAAATGTGCACTCAGATCATCACGCACTATGGATTAACCCCAAAAATGAAAAGCACCTTATAAATGGCAATGACGGTGGTGTAAACATAAGTTATGATGATGGTGCAAACTGGATAAAAGCAAACGACCCTTCTGTAGGGCAATTTTACTACATACAGGTAGATAATCAAGAGCCTTACAACGTGTACGGCGGTCTTCAAGATAATGGTGTATGGGTTGCACCTAGCGATGCCGCGCAAGATAAATCTTGGCTGCAAAGAGGACAGTACCCTTGGGAGATGATTATGGGTGGTGATGGTATGCAGGTACAGGTAGATAATAGAGATGCAAATATTGTGTACACAGGTTTTCAGTTTGGGAGCTACTATCGTATTAACCGTGAGACGGGTGAAAACAAGAGATTTGATATCAAGCACGAGTTAGGAGAAACGCCTTATCGTTTTAACTGGCAGACGCCTATCTTATTAAGTAGTCATAACCAAGACATCTTATATCTGGGTGGTAACAAGTTAATGCGATCTATGAATCAAGGTGATGATTGGGTAGCCATAAGCCCAGATCTTACTAACGGTGGTAAGCCGGGTAACGTCGCTTACGGTACACTCGCTACAGTTTCAGAATCTCCGTTTGAGTTTGGACTTATTTATACAGGTAGTGATGATGGTAAGGTAAGTGTAACGACTAATGGTGGTGGCGACTGGAAAGATATTACAGGTACATTGCCAAAAGACTTATGGGTATCTCGCATTGTGGCAAGTGAGCATAAAAAGGAGCGTGTATACGTAACCCTTAACGGTTATAGATGGGATGATTTTAAAACCTACGTCTATGTTTCTGATAATTATGGGGAGACTTGGAAAGACATTTCGGCAAACATCCCTATGTCTCCGGTAAATGTTATTGTAGAAGACCCAGTAAAGGATAATATCGTTTATGTAGGTACAGATAATGGTGCTTACGTGAGTCTAGATGGTGGTAATTCTTATCACGCTTTCGCGAAAGCGGAATCTGGAGACAGCACAGCACCACTGCCAGTGGTAGCCGTACACGATATGAAAATTCAAAAGAAAGCAAACCACCTCTTGCTAGGTACACACGGAAGAAGCATCTACAGAACAGATCTTAGTGCTATTCAAAATGTGTCTCTTAATAAAACGGCAGAGATTTTTGATATCGCCGAAGTTGAGCATAGCGGAAGATGGGGAACAAGCTGGAGTAATTGGTCTGATCCTTTTGAGCCATCTACGCCTATAAGTTACTACACGAGCAACGCAGGTAAATACGAGTTAGTCGTAAAAAGTACAGAAGGAAAGGAGTTAAGGCGTATGGCGGTAAATCCAGCAGCGGGGATTAACCAAGTCTCATATGACCTTACAATTACTGAAAAAGGAAAAAAACATCTTGAAAAAGCAGATAGTTCTCTTAATATTAAGAAAACTAAAAACGGAAAATATTATCTCCCTAAAGGAACATATACTGTTGTTTTAGACGGTGGGGGAGGTAATACAGAAGCTGCAACTACCACGCTGTTAGTTAAATAGCAGGATATTTAAATTACTTTTAGAGCCCATTATCTCGCAAGAGTTAATGGGCTTTTTATGTGGTAAAAGTCTTTTTCAAAAATATTGAAAGTGTTTAATCAAACATTAGTTTAAGTAAGAGGTTGTTGTTAAATCTTGAACAGCCACGTTAAGGTTTTTATAATGATTCTAAATAGCGAGAATACAAACGCTCTAAGGTTGCCAAAACAACGTTTGCGCCGTATTTTTGTTGGGATTATTCCAAACTAAAACTAAATGAGCGGATTATTAAAATCTTCAATAGGGCGTAAAGTAGCAATGGCACTTTCCGGACTCTTTCTTGTGATCTTTTTGACACAACACTTCGTGATCAACAGTACAGCTGTAATTGATCCAGATACGTTTAATGCTTGGTCCCACTTTATGGGTACAAATCCACTTGTGCAGTTTGCATTGCAGCCTGTATTAATTTTTGGAGTGGTATTTCACTTTGTGATGGGCTTCGTGCTTGAAATACAAAACAGAAAAGCGCGTCCTATCAAGTATGCAAACTATAAAGGAGGAGAAGCAGCACCTTGGACTTCTCGTAATATGATTTTATCAGGACTGGTGATTCTTGCATTTTTAGGTCTTCACTTTTATGATTTCTGGATTCCAGAGATGATTCATAAATATGTTGAGTTTGCTCCAGAAGATCCTACAAGATATTATGCGGAGACTGTGCATAAGTTTGAAAGCCCAGTGCGTGTAGCACTTTATGTAATATCATTTGTATTACTAGCACTACACTTATGGCACGGGTTTGCTTCTACTTTTCAGTCTGTAGGGTTTAATAATGCGTACTCAAAAGGACTTTCAAAATTTGCAAAGGTTTGGGCAGTTGCAATACCAGTAGGTTTTATACTTATTGCTGTATACTTACACTTTAACCAAATTCCTCACTAAAAAATATAGCTATGGCATTAGATTCTAAAATACCTCAAGGACCACTAGCTGATAAGTGGACAAAACATAAAAATGACATTAATCTTGTAAACCCTGCAAATAAGCGTCTTATAGATGTAATCGTTGTAGGTACGGGTCTTGCCGGAGGATCTGCAGCAGCAACGCTTGCAGAGCTTGGGTATAACGTAAAAGCTTTTTGTTTTCAAGATTCACCTCGTCGTGCACACTCTATTGCTGCACAAGGAGGTATAAACGCTGCAAAAAACTATCAAGGAGATGGAGACTCAACATACCGTTTATTTTATGATACGGTAAAGGGTGGTGATTACCGCTCTAGAGAGTCTAACGTATACCGTCTTGCTGAGGTTTCGGCAAATATTATTGACCAGTGTGTCGCACAAGGAGTTCCTTTTGCACGTGACTATGGTGGACTATTAGACAACCGTTCTTTTGGTGGTGTGCTCGTAAGTCGTACTTTCTATGCAAAAGGTCAGACAGGACAACAATTATTACTAGGTGCTTACTCTGCAATGAACCGTCAGATAGGTCGTGGTAAGATTAAAATGTATAACCGTCACGAGATGCTAGACGTCGTAAAAGTAGACGGAAAAGCACGTGGTATTATAACGCGTAACTTAATCACAGGTGAGATAGAACGTCACAGTGCGCACGCCGTTGTATTAGGAACTGGAGGATACGGTAACGTATTCTATCTTTCTACTAACGCGATGGGGTCTAACGTAACTGCTGCTTGGAAAGCTCACAAACGTGGTGCTTACTTTGCAAATCCTTGTTATACTCAAATACACCCTACGTGTATCCCAGTATCTGGTGATCACCAGTCTAAGCTTACCCTTATGTCTGAGTCACTACGTAATGATGGTCGTATATGGGTGCCCGCAAAGAAAGAAGATGCAATCGCAATACGCGAGGGGCGTCTCAAGCCTACAGATCTTAAGGAAGAAGATAGAGATTACTACCTAGAGCGTCGTTACCCTGCATTTGGTAACCTTGTACCTCGTGATGTTGCCTCAAGAGCGGCAAAAGAGCGTTGTGATGCAGGCTTTGGTGTAAATAAAACAGGAGAGGCTGTTTATCTTGACTTTGCTTCAGCAATAGAGCGTTATGGTAAAGAGCAAGCTTATGTACAACACCTTGATGCAAATGATAAAGCACTTGTAAAGAAACTTGGTCAAGAAGTTGTAAAAACAAAGTATGGTAACTTATTCCAGATGTACAACAAGATTGTAGATCAAGATCCATACAACACGCCTATGATGATTTACCCAGCGGTACATTACACAATGGGAGGTCTTTGGGTAGATTATAACTTACAGACTACTGTAGAAGGGTTATATGCGATAGGAGAAGCAAACTTCTCAGACCACGGTGCAAACCGCTTAGGAGCTTCTGCACTTATGCAAGGTCTTGCAGATGGATACTTTGTATTACCATACACAATAGGTGACTACTTATCACACGATATACGTACGGGACCTATCTCAACAGAAACTCCAGAGTTTGAAGAAGCAGAGCAAAACGTGCGTAAGCAGGTAGATGCGCTTATTAATAATGAAGGATCTAAACCAGTAGATTATTTCCACAAAAAGCTTGGAAAGATTATGTGGAACAAATGTGGAATGTCGCGTAATGCGACAGACCTACAGAGCGCCATAGATGAAATCTCTGCATTACGTGATGAATTCTATAAAGAAGTAAGAGTGCCAGGTACTCAAAATGAGTTTAACGAAGAGCTTGCAAAAGCACTGCGTGTGGCAGACTTCTTAGAGTTAGGAGAGCTTTTTGCAAAAGATGCACTTACTCGTAACGAGTCTTGTGGAGGTCACTTTAGAGAAGAATCTGTAGAGCTAGACGGACCACAAAAAGGTGAAGCACTACGTGATGATGAAAACTTCACATTCGTATCTGCTTGGGAATATAAAGGAGCGCCGAAAGATGCAGTATTGCATAAAGAAGAGCTCAACTATGAGAATATTGAAGTAAAACAAAGAAGCTATAAATAAGAAAGATATATGAAACTAACGTTAAAAATTTGGCGTCAAAAAAGCGCACAAGCTAAAGGACAAATGGTGACATACCCTATCGATGGTATCGATGGAGATATGTCTTTCTTAGAGATGATGGATGTGCTTAACAATAAGCTCATCAGTGAGGGAGAAGAGCCGGTAGTATTTGATCACGACTGTCGTGAGGGTATCTGTGGGTCTTGCTCTATGTTTATTAATGGTGAGGCACACGGGCCAGATCGTCTTGTAACTACGTGTCAATTGCATATGCGTAAGTTTAAAGATGGAGAGACTATTACAATAGAGCCTTTTAGAGCAGATGGATTCCCAGTGATAAAAGATCTTATGGTAGATCGTTCGGCTTTTGATCGTATACAGCACGCTGGAGGGTTTATTTCTGTAAACACTTCTGGTAATACACAAGATGCAAACTCAATTCCAATTGAAAAGGCAGATGCAGACGACGCTTTTGCTGCAGCAACTTGTATAGGTTGTGGTGCGTGTGTTGCAAGCTGTAAAAACGCCAGTGCAATGTTATTTGTATCTGCAAAGGTGAGCCAGTTTGCTTTATTACCACAAGGTCAAGTAGAGGCTACAGATCGTGTTCTTAATATGGTAAAACAAATGGACGAAGAAGGATTTGGAAACTGTACAAACACAGGAGCTTGTGAGGTAGAGTGTCCTAAAGGGATTTCTCTTGAGAACATTGCACGTATGAATCGTGAGTACCTTTCTGCTAGTCTAAAAGGATAATATATAAGGTGTTATAGCCTAACAAATTATTGATATAAAAATCTCAAACTATATAGGTTTGAGATTTTTTTTGCGCTTTCGCGAAAGCGAAATAAACACAAATCCTTGTATTTTAGGTAGTTGTGATTTAGAGCATATTTTAAAAAGGGGGCTTTTGACCCTAGTAGAAAAAGTTAGTACAGACGATATTTGTAGTATAAGCAACCCCAATAAACACTTACCTATTTATGAAAATTACGATCATTATTATTGTTATTCTACTGCTTGCACTTGCTTTCATTTCTTAAATAAAGGATTTATTAAGACTGCCTGGCAAAGTATAATTTGAGATTTCATTGCTCATTTTATTAATTAAATAACCCTTAAAAAATTTTAAAAATTCCGTTCTTGAACGGAATTTTTTTTGTCATGATTCTTTTTAGTCAGACCTACAAACGGGTTCTACAAATTCTTATTAAGACGTTATTAAAAACAGCTCTAAGCAAGCCTAAAACCCCTTGCTAGGCTAGTTTTGAACCGTTAAAATTATAATTGTTAATAAGATTTATTATAGAGTTTAATTATCTAAATATCAAGATTTTACGTATTAATTTTTAGAAATTTTTATGAAAAGTAAAAATTAGGCTGTGTTGAAAACTTTGTGAATAACGACACTGTTAATTCTGAATCCTCCGGCTCTTTTTTCTTGATATTTGTTAGTCCCAAGTAGAAAGAAAAAGATTAATAGTTAAAAGAAAAAGTATGAGCTTCGTAGAACCAATTCTGGCAGAAAATAAAGATAGATTTGTAATATTTCCAATACAACACGACGATATTTGGGAGTGGTATAAAAAGTCTGAGGCTAGTTTTTGGACTGCAGAAGAGATAGACCTTCACCAAGACCTCGTAGACTGGAAAGGAAAACTTACAGATGATGAGCGTTATTTCATAAAGCATATTCTCGCATTTTTTGCCGCATCAGATGGGATTGTAAATGAAAATCTTGCAGAAAACTTTGTAAACGAAGTACAGTACTCTGAGGCAAAATTCTTCTACGGTTTCCAGATTATGATGGAAAACATACACTCAGAAACCTACTCATTACTTATCGATACCTACGTAAAAGACGAAGTAGAGAAAGACAAACTTTTTAACGCACTTGAGAACTTCCCTGCAATTAAGAAAAAAGCAGATTGGGCTCTTAAATGGATAGACTCACCAAGCTTTGCAGAACGTCTTATTGCATTTGCAGCTGTAGAGGGAATCTTTTTCTCAGGAGCATTTTGTTCTATATACTGGTTAAAGAAAAGAGGACTTATGCCAGGGCTTACATTCTCAAACGAGCTTATCTCTCGTGATGAGGGCGTACACTGTGACTTTGCTGTGCACCTGCACAATCACCACCTTGTAAATAAAGTGCCAAAAGAGCGTATTACAGAGATTATTGTAAACGCACTAGATATAGAACGTGAGTTTATTACAGAGTCACTTCCGGTAAGTCTTATCGGGATGAATTCAAACTTAATGACACAGTACCTTGAGTATGTGACAGACCGTTTACTTACAGAGCTCGATTGTGAGAAAGTATACAATACGGCAAATCCATTTGACTTTATGGATATGATTTCTCTTCAAGGTAAAACTAACTTCTTTGAGAAGCGCGTAGGAGAGTATCAAAAAGCAGGGGTTGTGAAAGATAAAGATGACGACGGTAGTGGTCAGTCTATAAGCTTTGACGCATCTTTCTAAGACGTTATGATAAAAACATATAGTGGAGAGGTTTTCTTTTCCGCTTTCGCGAAAGCGTAACAACACGTAATCGCAATAACAATAACCAATGGATACTTTCTCCAAAAGAGATTGACTTTCCTAATTCTAACCGAATTCTCAAAAGGGGGAAACTTATGAGAACTCACAATATTTTAAGTGTATGTATGTAGTAAAAAGAGATGGCCGTCAGGAACCGGTTATGTTTGATAAAATCACCGCAAGGGTGAAAAAGTTATGTTATGAACTGAGTGATTTTGTAGATCCAGTAAAGATATCGATGCGCGTTATCGAAGGTCTTTATGATGGTGTTACTACAAGTGAGCTGGATAACCTTGCAGCAGAGACTGCAGCATCTATGACTACCAGTCACCCAGATTATGCAAAGCTTGCAGCACGTATCTCTGTATCAAACCTACATAAGAACACAAAGAAGTCATTTTCTGAAGTGATGACAGACCTTTATCAATACGTTAACCCACGTACTGGTAAAAAAGCACCTATGGTAGCAGACGAGGTGTATAAAGTCATTATGGATAACAAAGATGAGCTAGACTCTACTATTATCTATAACCGTGATTTTGGATATGATTACTTTGGTTTTAAAACACTTGAGCGTTCATACCTACTTAAAATTAACGGTCAGATAGCAGAGCGTCCTCAACATATGTTAATGCGTGTATCTATAGGGATTCACCTTAACGATCTAGAGGCAGCAAAGGAGACATATATGTTAATGTCTAAAAAGTACTTTACACACGCTACACCAACATTATTTAACTCAGGTACACCTAAGCCTCAAATGTCATCTTGTTTCCTACTTACAATGAAGGATGATAGTATAGAGGGTATATATGATACACTTAAACAAACAGCAAAGATTTCTCAAAGCGCAGGAGGTATAGGGTTATCTATACACAACATACGTGCAAAGGGGGCATATATAGGAGGTACTAATGGTACGTCTAACGGTATTGTGCCTATGCTCAAAGTGTTTAACGACACGGCACGTTATGTAGATCAAGGTGGAGGAAAACGTAAAGGTTCTTTTGCAATCTATATGGAGCCTTGGCACGCAGATATTTTTGACTTCTTAGATCTTAAGAAAAACCACGGAGCAGAGGAGATGAGAGCTCGTGATCTTTTTTATGCAATGTGGATCTCAGACTTGTTTATGAAACGAGTACAAGAGGATGGAAAGTGGACACTTATGTGTCCTAATGAATGTCCAGATCTTTTTAATGTACACGGAGAAGAGTTTGAAGCGCTTTATACAAAGTACGAACAAGAAGAAAGAGGTCGCAGGACTATAAAAGCACGTGAACTGTGGGAGAAAATTATGGAGTCTCAAATTGAGACAGGTACGCCATATATGCTCTACAAGGATGCTGCAAACCGTAAGTCTAACCAGAAAAATCTTGGTACCATACGTTCTTCAAACTTATGTACAGAGATTCTTGAGTATACCTCAGAAGACGAGGTGGCAGTATGTAACCTTGCATCTATAGCATTACCTATGTTTGTAAAGAACGGTGCTTTTGATCACCAAGAACTTTACAATATCACAGTACGCGCTACTAAGAACCTTAACAAGGTGATAGACCGTAACTACTACCCAGTAATTGAGGCAGAAAATTCTAATATGCGTCACCGTCCTATTGGACTTGGCGTGCAGGGGCTTGCAGATACTTTTATAAAACTGCGTTTACCTTTTACAAGTGACGAGGCTAAAAAGCTTAACCAAGAGATTTTTGAGACACTATATTTTGCAGCGGTAACAGCTTCTAAAGATATGGCTAAGGTAGAAGGACCTTACCAAAGTTTTGAAGGATCACCTATCTCACAAGGAGAGTTCCAGTATAACTTATGGAATATAAAGGATGAGGAATTAAGTGGTCGTTGGGACTGGGCATCGCTTCGTAAAGAAGTAATGGAGCACGGTGTGCGTAACTCGCTACTTGTAGCACCTATGCCTACAGCATCTACTTCTCAAATACTTGGTAATAACGAAGCTTTTGAACCATATACTTCTAATATTTACACACGTCGTGTGCTATCTGGAGAGTTTATTGTGGTAAACAAGCACTTACTAGAAGACCTTGTAGCACTTAACCTTTGGAACGATGATCTTAAAGCAGCTATTATGCGTGCAAATGGATCTATACAAGGGATAGATGTGATACCTGCAGACTTAAAAGAACTGTATAAAACTGTATGGGAAATGTCTATGAAAGATATTATAGATATGTCTCGCCAGAGAGGGTACTTTATTGACCAGTCACAATCTCTTAACTTATTTATGGAAGGGGCAAACTTTGCAAAGCTTACCTCTATGCACTTCTATGCGTGGCAAAGCGGATTAAAAACAGGTATGTATTACCTCCGTACAAAATCTGCGGTAGATGCTAAGAAATTTACACTTTCTGCAAAGAAAAAAGAAGCTCCGGTTACTGCACCTACAGCGCCAAAACAGCAAGTAGCGGCAAGAGCTGCACAAACGCTTACAGCAACTCAAGCACCAGCACCAGCACCTATACCTGCTCCACAAGCAGAGATATCTAAGGTAGATGCTATCGCTCAACACGCGCAAAACGTTGCAGATATGCAAGTGCAAATGAGCTTAGAAGAGCCTGCTCCTGCTTATGAAGCACAGCAAGCACAACTTAAAGAGCAAACTACTGCGCAGCAGCCTAACACAGCCCCTATGACGCCAGAAGAAATGAAGGCTATCATTGCACAAGCAAAAGCTGCCGAAGGTGATGACGATTGTTTAATGTGCGGTTCATAAACCGTCAAACATACCTAACCAAAAACGGCTCTCTATTTTATAGAGAGCCGTTTTTTATTTAAACAGTTTTAATTTTAGAATCCTAATACAAAATAGGTCGCTGCTACGGCGATTATAAGAATCACTAATGTGATAATTATAAACGTAGCTCCAAAACGTGTTTTCTTATTATCTTGAAGTAAATACTCTTCAGTTGGGTCTTCTTTATCCTTTATTATATCTGACATAAATCTATTTTTTTGGTTAGATCACTAAGTTACGTGAACAAAGGTCTATTAAGCCTGGCGTTAAGTATTATTAACAGCGGTTTTGACGTATCATTAACGTTTTTAGTGCTGTTACGCTTTCGCGAAAGCGTACTTGTCTCCTATATAAAAAAAGCCCTATACGCGATGTATAGGGCTTTTTGTAAACTAAATTATGAGATTAAGATCTCTTATGCTCTGAATTATATAAATCAAGAAGATTTAGAATTTCCTCAATTAGGTCTTTTGTCTCTAGTAGTAAACCAAAGTAAAGAGTGGTATTCTTAGGAGAAGACTCCTCAGAGCGAGTGCGCTCTACTTGCTTTTGAATTTTGTCTGTAACCTGACCATAAAGCTCATCCTTCTTACCTAGAAGTGCCTCGATGCGCATATAGTTGCGATCATTAAAGGCAGTGGCTGTTTCTTGTAAGAACTCACTTAGCTTGTTATCTATCTCTTGTAGGTCTTTGATTTGTGTAAAGCGCAGTGGCTTGTGGTTGTTATTTACGTGTTTGTAACTAGACTTTGCGATGTACTCAAGTGATTGTGTGATATCTTCTAGATAGCCTAATATCTCAATGTAGAAGTTAGAGCCACGTACAGAGGTTTCTTCAAGATTCTTTATAAAGTAAAAGATGTTGTTGCGCAGTTCATCTATCTCATCATTTAGCTTCTCTACGGTGCCTCTACTTTTCTTAAGGCTGCTCACTTTATTTTTTGCAAGGCCTTTAAGGGTGCCTGTGTAAATCTTATTAGTACGTAAGATTGTTTTTGCAATATTGTCTGCACTTTCTTCTATAATTCCAGAGATGGTGTGACTCTCTGCTTTACGTAAGTCTTCTTCTATCTGCGCTTCCTTATTACTCTTTTTTGTTGCTATATAGTTACGTACGAGCATAGCTATGGCGAGTATAAAAAGACCTATTATAGCTAGGTTGCCACCTAAGTACATTAGGTATGCAAAGATACCAGCCGCTGTAAATGCGCTAAATGCTGTTAAGAACCATCCTCCTATTACATTAAGTACTCCCGCAACACGATATACGGCGCTTTCTGCTCCCCACGCACGATCTGCAAGAGAAGTTCCCATTGCAACCATAAACGTAACGTAGGTGGTAGATAATGGTAATTTAAGACCCGTAGCTATTGAGATAAGTACACTCGCAACAACAAGATTTACTGCTGCACGCACCATATCAAAAGCTGGAGCGTCTATTGCCTTTGTGCTTGTCATCAAGACAGGGGTAAAGCTTTTGTTTATTCTATTTCTAATAGGAGCAGGTAATATTTTATTAACCCCGGTATTTGCGATGATAACTAGGCGTACTAGATTTTGAGAAACCCAGTTAGGTTTAAAGCGTTCTTTTACCTCGTCTTGACGTGATAAATCTACAGAGGTTTTTACTACGCGTCTTGCCTTTTTACTAAACCAAAGTGTTAACACCATAATAAGTCCTGCAATGAGGAGGAGTATAGGTTGTGTGGGTACTTTTTCGGCGAGTTGCTCCATACTAAAAGCTTCTGGTAAAATACCAGAGCCAGACCACGCTCCAAAAGAGTTATAAGCTGCCATAGGCACACCTATGAAGTTTACTAGGTCATTACCAGCAAATGCCATTGCAAGAGCAAAGGTTCCTAATATAATTACAAGTCTATAAATGTTTTGTTTTAGAATTGCGTGAGATACCCAAGATAGTATGGTCCACACAATAAAGTTAGCTCCTAAAAACTGTATAAGGTTTTCATTTGCCCAGCTACTAAAAGCAGGAGGAAGTATATCTGCACCTTTAAGCCCTTTTATGATGATGAAATAAGAAATTGCGGACACGGCAATACCACCAAAAACAGCTGCAACCCAAGAAGCCTTTTTTTGAAAATCAAAAGTTAGGAGTACTCTCGTGATGAGCTGTATGATAGCTCCCACAGAAAATGCAATAAATACCGAGAGCAAAATACCTAAAATGATCTCTGTAGCCTTATCAGTATTAATATATTCACCTAGTTGTAAGAGTGAGTCACTATTGTTAGAAATTTTTATAATAGACATCACCACGGCTGCACCTAAAAGTTCAAATACAATAGATACGGTAGTAGAGGTAGGCATACCTAAACTATTAAAAATATCTAGCAGTATGATGTCTGTAATCATTACTGCCATAAATATGATCATTATCTCATTGAAGTAAAACTGGCTAGGGTCAAAAATTCCCTTACGAGCAACTTCCATCATACCACTTGATGATAAAGCCCCAAAGGCAATACCTACACTAGCAACAATCATCACTGTTCTAAACGTGACAGCTTTTGATCCTATAGCCGAGTTTAAAAAGTTTACCGCATCATTACTCACTCCTACTACAAGATCTGCAATCGCAAGAATTGCAAGAGCGGCAATCATAAATATGTAAATGTTATCCATAAAAATGTACTGAAAAGGCTAAAAGTGCAAAAATCTTAAATCTAAAAACCCTAGGTATTATCTAAAGGTTAAGTCGTGCGAAAGATAAGAAGTTTTATAGCGTGAAGAACAATATTACTATTACTAATGTGATGATAAAATGGACTTTTTTAATGCTAACTATCTGTCTGTATGTAAATTATAATTGTTAAAATAAATTATATAAATCATTGAAAATGAGATAAATATAGATTTAATGTAAATTTTATGTAAATAAAAAGTTACCTTATTGTTGATTAATGGTAAAGTTTAAGTTATCTTTACAGGGTAAATAATTCAAAAGCGAAGAATATGAAAAAGATAATGATGATAGCGGCAGCACTTTTAATGGTAGTTTCTGTACAGGCACAAGATGATGTTGTAAAAAACACATACGTAGAAAATGGAGATGTCATTGAAGCGACAATTCATTTTGATACAGGAGAGGTAAGTCAGACGGGTTACTTTACAAAGGATGGTAAAATTACAGGAGAATGGACAAGTTTTGATCGTAATGGAAACAAAACAGCAACAGCTCAATACGATAAGGGACAAAAAGTAGGTACTTGGTTTTTCTGGTCATCAGAGAAGCTTACGGAGGTTAACTATAGAGATTCTAGAGTTGCAGAGGTAAACACTTGGAAAAACGAAGGGACTCGAGTGGTAAGCAATAGATAATATTTACGCTTTCGCGAAAGCGAACATATTTCCCCCATATATTATAAAAAAAAGGTCTCCGTTATGGAGACCTTTTTTTGTGGCTAATTCAAATAATTGTTGATTAAAACTTAAAGCTGTAGCTTAAGCTAAAATCTTGTCCAGGGCTCCACTTAGAGTATAACTGGTCTTGTGCTCCAAACGATTGGAAAACACTCTCACGGTCATCATTAAGTAAGTTACCTGCTTTGAAGGTGATTGTTTGATTTTGATCTTCTCCAAATGATTTTGAAAGGTTAAACTTAAGATCGTTAAATGGAAGTGTATACACATCTGCAATTTCTCCAGCGGCAACAATCTCTAGTGTTTTACCTTGTACGTTGTAAAAGAGACCAGATTTCCAGCCACTTTCTTTAGACTCATAAGCAATACCTGCGTTAAGTAAGAAAGGTGATTGCCCTTGTAATACACGCCCGTCTCCTAAGTCTTCTCCATCTTTTAATAAAGCTTGTCTTAAGATAAGTTCATCTTCATTATATGTCTCGTTAGACTCAATGATAGATGTATTTAAGTTAAGAGAGAAGTTGTCAAGTCCTATAATGTCAAGACTTTTACGTAACTCAAGCTCTACTCCATACACTTCGGCATCTCCTAAGTTTCTTGGTGTTACTTGGCCTGTAGCCTCTGCAAAGAATGTAAGTTCTATAGGGTCTTTGAACTTTTTGTAAAATCCAGAAAGTGCTAAGAAATCACCTAGTCCAAACTTCTTTTCTTCTTCTCCATAAATCTCATAACGAAGGTCGAAGTTATTAATGTAGGTAGGCTGTAAGTTTATGTTACCAATAAATAATTCATTTTCAATCGGGTTGAAAATTTGTGCAAGCGAAGCTTCTTTAAAAGATGGTCTCGCTGTTGTTCTAGCAAAAGAAGCTCTCAGTTTTTGAGCACCTTCTTCATTCATATCAAATATTAAGTTTGCTGAAGGGAAAAGATCAAATTTGTCTAAGATTTTTTCTTCGTCAAAAATGTTTCCATTCTGGTCTTGACCTGTATAAATAAGATCAAATTTCTCAGCGCGTAAACCTACAATTGCTGTAAACCAGCTATAAGGTCTAAACTCTTCTGATGCATAAAGTGCAGCGATATTAATATTTGAATCGAAAGAATCATTTTCGTTTGAATCTTGTCTTACAAAAAATCCAGAGTCGTCTGTTGCGCTATAAGCATATTGACCTAAAATAGCATTTGGATCTCCGTTTAATATTGTAGAGTCGAAGTTTCTAAATGGTGTAGAAAAACGTACTGTAGTAAAATCACGTTGTTTGTATGTAAATGCTCCTCCAAATTTAAGCTTAGCATCTTTTTCAAAAAGTTGGTGCTTGCGTGTTAAGTCTAGTTTACTTGCTACATTTATTTCATCTAGCTCCCTAAAAAAACGTGAAGCATCACCAGACTCAGATGGACTTATAATAAAATCTCCAGAATCTTCATTAATTAAGAAAGGAGTAGTTCTGAAATCTTTGTCATCTACATTTGAAAAGGTAGGAGATAATTTCCACTCTGTTGTCCAGCTTGCATCTTCATTAGTGTGTTTACCACTAAAAAAGAGGTTAGTAAGACCACGCTCTGTGTAAATAAGAACGTCTTTTTTAATCGTGTTACTGTTGTCTATACGGTTAGTTTGTGTCAAGAGAGATGCTCCAGACTCACCATTTTGTATGTGTAGTACATTAAAGCGATACTTAGAGCGGTCTGTCTTGTAAGATAGGCCTCCTAGTGCACTTATAAGTACATTATTTTCTCCTCTTTCACCTTGTTGCGTTCTATCAGTATTTAACTCAAAAATACTAGGATCTGTATCTTTTCTAAAACGTTGTCCATCTACATAATCATCATAATAAGTAGTTTCGTTTTTGTAAGAAACAGAAGCAAGGAAACCGAGTTTGTTGTCACCTACATCATAAGAGTTACCTGTGGTAAACGACAGGCTCATATCTGCACCACTATTTTCACGTGCTGCTGCCAGGGTGGGGTTAAGTCTTCCAGCAAGAAACTCTGCCGTATTTGGCGTAGTCGTAGGGAAGTTGAATTCTTGGTTCTCATTAAAAGGGTTACTACGTAAACCGTCATCAAAACCTAAAAAGTCAGTACCACTAGATTCGTTAGTAATATAATTACTGTTAAAGTGAAAGTCTGGATTGTAACCTAGCCCAATAGATGCGCTAGACTGCTTTCCGTTAGGGATGTCTTTCGTTACAATATCTACAACTCCACCTGTAAAATCTGCAGGTTGATCTGCAGTAGATGATTTTACTACGATAATGTTTTCAAGTAGTGATGATGGAAAGATATCTAGTTGTAGTGTATTACGGTCTGGATCTAGACCTGGTACATCTACACCATTAAGTATTGTTTTTGTGTAGCGATCTCCAAGACCACGTACATAAACATATTTACCTCCTTGAACAGATACTCCTGGTACATTACGTACCGCAGAGGCTACGTTACTTGCTCCACTTTTCTTGATGCTTTCTAATGAAAGACCATCTAGTAACTGCACAGATTTTCTCTGTAGATTCAAAACAGATTGTTCTGTGTTTTTACGTGCAGTAGTTGTGATGACAACCTCGTCTAGTGACGCTCCAGAAAGTGTTACGTCTAGTACAGTGGTTTTTCCTTCTTTTACCACAACTTCAGAAATTTGTTGTGTAGTGTATCCCACAAACGAGAATTCGATTACATACGTTCCTGGCTCGACATCCAGCGTGTATTTACCATCAAAGTCTGAGGTGGTTCCTTTAGTAGTTCCTTGAACGAGGATGTTTGCAAAAGGTAAAATGTCATTAAGTTGACCGTCATTTACAGTACCTGCAATGGTACCAGTTTGAGCTTGTAAGCTTATGGCAGTTACTAAAAGAAAGAATGAATAAATTAAAGTTTTCATAGGTGTTATAATTCATAAGATTGCCCGCTATAGCTAGCGGGCAAATCTCAATTGATAATTTTGGTGTATCGTGATATTATATTAATTAGTCAATCACACCAGATGTACTTGCTGCTGCAAATGTCCATCCAAATACTGTAAGGTCTGCACCGCCAGATGTTCCTGTTGTTGCCCAGTCTGCAGCTTGATCTGTAAATGAAGGAGTGATTATTGTAGACTCACCGTCTCCAGTTTTTTCTACAAAGATGCTGTTAGCCTCTGCTGGTCCGTTTACTACCCAGTTTGAGAAGCTTACTAAACCGTCTATGTAGTTTTGAGCAACTCCATTGTTGTCAAGCTCTACATCTTTACCATCTTGGAATCCTGTAGCATATACGTTGTTTGTTGCTCCTTGAGCACCATCACGGTAATCTGCATACTCACCATTTGAAGCATCAGCGCTACCTATGATAGTAAGACCATCTATTACAAAAGCACCGTTTAAAGATCCTTCTGGTCCGTCTATTTCAAGTGCGTGGTCAGAAATGTTTCCAGCTACTACTACAGAGTTTGTGATAGTTCCAGAGTATGCTTGGTCGATATCAAGACCGTCATCTCCTTGTGCCCATACTAATAGGTTAGAAGCGTTTACTGTTCCTCCAAAGAATTCTACTCCGTCATCTACGTTTCCTACAACCTCTACGTGATCTACAGTTGTACCTGTACCTACACCGCCTAGTGTAAGACCGTTAATTTCGTTTCCTTCTCCTATTAAAGTTCCTCCGTGACGGATAGAAACATAAGATATCGTTCCAGAATCATCTGCAGCATCTGTACCTCCGTAAAGTCCGTTTGTATCATCTGCAGGGATACCTTCAATTTGTGTTGCTTCTATATCACCATCTTCAGAGATAGGTGCTCTTCCTAGTACGATAAGCCCTCCCCATAAACCACGAGTGTTTTCATCAAGAGTTCCTACTGTCTGTCCTACTGCAATTCCATCTGCAGCAGATGTCATAATGATAGGTGCAGTTGCTGTACCGTTTGCTTCTATTTTTGCTCCTCTTGCAATTACAAGTACAGATGCGTTTGCCTCTTGACCTGCAAAGGCCTTTATGATTGTTCCCGGCTCTATAGTAAGTGTATTACCAGCAGTTACTGTAACACGTCCATCTAGTTCCCAGATTGTATCTGCTGTAAGTGTAAGATCCTCATTGATTTCACCTGTAAGGGTTCCGTTAACTGTCTCTCCTGGTGTTTCAGTAGGCTGTTCTGTAATAACTATTGGTTGGTCATCATCTCCACAACTTACTAGTAGTGCACTTGCGAATGCTACGCTTAAAAAGAATTTTTTCATTGTTAATCGAGTTAGTTTTGAATCTTGTTTTGTTCGCTGCAAATATCATCACATTTTCTAGCGGGTGGGTTATGGGTGTGTTACGCTTCCTTTATTAACAGGTAATATTTATGTTAGTTAAATGTTAAGAGGGTTTGTTTTGCTTAACATTTGTGAGGAGATGTAGATTACGCTTTCGCGAAAGCGTAAAACCCACTATCTTGTCTACCTTAAAGAAATAGATAACTATGATGCAATGGGAACGCCTACTTTCACTCAAAAGACAGGGAGATACAAATAAAAGATTACGAGCAGAGCAAGATGAAACGAGGTTGGGTTTTGAGGTAGACTATGACCGTATTATATTTTCATCGGCTTTTAGGAGTCTACAAGACAAGACACAAGTAATCCCTTTATCTAAAACAGATTTTGTTCATACACGACTCACACACAGTCTAGAGGTTGCTGTTGTGGGAAGATCTTTAGGAAGGCAAGTAGGGAAGCGTATTTTAGAAAAATACCCGCATCTGGCAGAAGTACACGGTTATAAGATGAATGATTTTGGAGCTATAGTCGCTGCGGCTGCACTTGCTCACGATATAGGTAATCCTCCCTTTGGTCATTCTGGAGAGAAATCTATAGGTGATTTTTTTAAAAATGGAGATGGTAAACGATTTAAGTCTGAGCTTACTGAAAAGGAGTATGAAGACCTTTGTAGCTTTGAAGGTAATGCAAACGGATTTAAAATTCTCACCGAGTCAAGACCTGGTGCAGATGGTGGCTTGAGACTCTCTTATGCGACTCTGGGTACTTTTATGAAATATCCAAAAGAGTCACTCCCTCACAAACCTACGAATCATATAGCCGATAAGAAATACGGTTTCTTTCAAGAAGATAAGGAAGCTTTTAAAGAAGTTGCAGAGGAGCTGGGGCTTATCCAGACTCGTACAGGAGAAGATATAAGTTATGCAAGACACCCACTTACATTTCTAGTAGAGGCAGCAGATGATATCTGTTATACAATTATAGATTTTGAGGATGGTATTAACCTTGGACTTATACCAGAAGAGTATGCATTAGAGTATCTTATTAAACTAGTTCCTCATATTAATAGGTCTAAATATGCTTCTCTTACCGAGAAGTCTGCACGAGTAGGTTACTTGCGTGCGCTCGCTATAGGAACTTTAATAGATGAAGCCGTTTCTATATTTATGGATAATGAAGAGGCTATACTCAATGGTACTTTTGCAAAAGGCTTATTAGATAAATCTAGTTATGAAGCACAAATTAACGACGTACTTAAAATAAGTGTCTCAAATATTTACCAGAGTGACGAGGTGATCTCAAAAGAGATTGCTGGATATGAAATTTTAAATACATTATTAACAGCGCGTTGTAAGGCTATTACAGAAAAGCCGACACACTACGATAAGCTGGTGATACAATTATTTAAAACACGTACTGGAGAAGATAATTCCCTTTATCAAGAATTGTTGGAAATATGCAATCAGGTATCTGTTATGACAGATAGCAAGTCGTTGAAAATTTTTGAACAGCTTAAGGGAATGAATATTTCCAGTTAAACAAGACTGTTAATCATTATTTTGCATTTGTATTAACACATTTGTTGACATAACTTTACCGAGCTTATTAAAATCCTAAATATATGTTCAAACACTACTCAAAATTTCTTGCTATTCTTTTCTTGTTTGGTGCTGCTGGTTTGCAGGCTCAAGATTATGTAACTCTATTGCAAGAACAATTAATCAATCAAAGATCTGAGTCTGGAATTACAACCTCAGATGTAGACGACTTGTATGTATACAGTCAGTCTAGAACGCAAAAAACAGGCATCACGCACGTGTATGCTGGACAGAAATACAATGATATTTCTATTTTTAATGCTGCTGTAAACGGTGCTTTTAATGGTCAAGAGCTCGTTTATATGACAAATACACTAGAGGCAAACGTAGCTTCACGTGTTAATGCAGCGGTTCCACAACTTAATCCTTTACAAGCAGCAGCATCTGCAGCAACGAGATTAGGATTAGGTACGGGGACTTTCTCAATAATTGAAACAGTTACTACCAAGGAGTTCTTACTTAACACCGGTAATGTTTCTCTAGAAGATGTACCTGTAGAGCTTGTGTATGTACCGGTAGGTGATGCACTTGTGCTAGCTTGGGATCTTAACATCCATACCCTAGATGGTAAACACTGGTGGAGTGTACGCATAGATGCAAGTAGCGGAGAGATTCTTGACCAGAATGACTGGGTGGTGTCTTGTTCTTTTGGAACGCATAACCACAAAGCTGTTACAAGTCGAAAAGTAAAAGAAGAAAACAACTTTACACTTTTTAAGACAAATCAAACAAATGGAGCCTTAGCTGGAGAACAGTATTTTGTATATCCACTTCCTTTAGAAAGTCCTAACCACGGAGACGCTGCTTTAGTAGTAGAACCTCAAGACCCTGTTGCATCACCTTTCGGGTGGCACGATACAGACGGGGTAGAGGGTGCAGAGTTTACAATTACAAGAGGTAATAATGTATATGCACTTGATGATACCGCAGGAGATAATGAAGAAACCATAGGAGCGTCACCAGACGGGGGTGATGCACTTAATTTTGACTTTCCTTACAACTTTGATACAAATCCTGTAAATATGTTAGATGCAGCGACAACTAACTTGTTTTATTGGAATAACATCGTACACGATATATTATATCAATATGGTTTTGATGAAGAAAATGGAAATTTTCAACAAACCAACTATACGGGTATGGCAGATGGTGACGACTTTGTAGTTGCAGATGCACAAGATGGTTCTGGATTAAATAACGCAAACTTTGCAACGCCTCCAGACGGAATTAATCCAAGAATGCAAATGTTCTTATTTTCTGCATCAGGCCCTCCTGGTGATCTAGTTACTATTGACGAAGGTCCTCTAGCTGGAGGTTATGTGGGAGTTCCTTCACAGTTTGGAGCGCCTATTCCAGAAGAGGAGGCTCTTGTCGCAGACCTTGCTCTTGCCATAGATGATAACTCTGGAGGAGAGTCTACAGATGAGTTAGATGCCTGTGATGTTATTACAAATGAGGCAGACCTAGCAGGTAAAATTGCTGTATTAAGAAGAGGAGCTTGTGAATTCGGGGTAAAAGTTCTTGCTGCCGAAAATGCTGGTGCTGTAGCCGTTATTGTAGTCAATAATGTCGCAGATGCACCTATCGCAATGGCTCCTGGAGCCGTAGGAGATCAGGTAACGATACCTAACCTGATGGTGTCATTAGAAGACGGTGAGGCTGTCATAGCCGCATTAATTGCTGGTGAAACTATAAACGCTTCTATTTTATTTGCAGGGCCATACCAAGTAGATGGTGACCTTGATAATGGTATAATCGCACACGAGTATGGGCACGGTGTGTCTAACAGACTTACAGGGGGAAGAAATAATTCTAACTGTATGCGTACCTGCGTTCAGTTTGACGCAAATGGTTGTGTTGCTGGTAAGGCTACAGAGGTGATGAGTGAAGGATGGTCAGATTATTTTGGGCTAATGCTTACAATGGAAGAAGGAGATACTGGGGCAGATGTTCGTGGTATAGGGACCTTTGCAATAGGACAAGATACAGATGGTGGTGGAATACGACCTACTCCATATAGTACAGACTTTGCAGTAAATAACTCAACTTATGATAGCGTTGCTGTTTTTGAAAGTACTACAGCACCTCATCCAGTAGGTTATGTTTGGACGACTATGATCTGGGATATGACTTGGAACCTTATAGAAGAATATGGTTTTGATGCAGATATTTACAACGGTACTGGAGGTAATAACATCGCATTACAATTAGTAATAGATGGTCTTAAGTTACAACCTTGTAACCCAGGATTTGTAGATGGTCGTGATGCCATACTAGCAGCCGTAGAGATGAGTCCTTACCTAGCAGATGAGGATGAAAAAGCAGCCGTGGGTTGTATCATCTGGAATTCTTTTGCAAATAGAGGTTTAGGATGGTCTGCAGATCAAGGTGACTGGAGAGAAAGAGAAGATGGTACATCTGCTACAGATTTACCACCAGATAACTTAAACCCTTGTAATGGTCCACTTTCTGTTGCAGAGGTAGGAGAAGGTGTATTTAGTATTTTCCCTAACCCTACTAATGGAGAGATAAACATTGCAGTAGCAACTCCTCAAGGAGCAGGAACGGTGAAGATTGTAGATATTAATGGTCGTACAGTATACTCAAAAGATGTTGTTCTTCAAGATACAGTAAGATTACAGGCAGAAGGTCTGGCAACAGGTATATATTTACTACAAGTACAGACAGACCTAGGGACAGAGACTACAAAACTTATTATTGAGTAGTAGCTTTAAGTCTAAATTATTTAAAATCGGTAGGTCACAAGCCTGCCGATTTTTTTATGCTAAGTTTTTAAGAAGTAAAGAAAGTGAAGCCACAGAAATACCAGCTTCTGCATATTGCTGCTCTACCGTAGCGTGTTCTATAAACCTGTCAGGTATGCCTAAGATGGTAAGGGAGCCTTTGTACGCTTTCGCGAAAGCGTAATCACCCACACTACTACCCAGACCGCCTATTTTAGAACCATCTTCTACAGTAATGATATGGTCATAAGTAGTAAAAATAGTGTCTAGTAGAGCCGTGTCTAGCGGTTTTAAAAACCCCATATCATACACACTACAACTTGCATTTACCTCGTTTACAGCAGTCAGTACATTTTTGATAATGCTACCTAAAGTTACAACTGCTGTCTTCTTTCCTTTGATAATGTTGTAACCTTTACCAATAGTGATTTCTTTAAATGGTAATTGCCAGTTTATATGAACACCTCTCCCCCTAGGGTAACGTATCACAATAGGATGGTCGAGGCCCTGCTGGGCAGTGTACATTATATTACGCAAAGCAATCTCATCGCTAGGCGCATAAATAATAAGATTAGGAATACAGTTAAGATACGCTAGATCATAAACTCCTTGATGTGTGCCACCATCTTGCCCCACAAGCCCAGCTCTGTCTAAACAAAAGATAACAGGTAGGTTTTGAAGCGCTACATCGTGTATCACTTGGTCATAAGCACGTTGTAAGAACGTTGAGTATATATTACAAAAAACAACCATACCCTCAGTTGCCAGTCCTGCCGAAAGTGTTACTGCGTGTTGCTCAGCAAGACCCACATCAAAAGCTCTATCTGGAAAAGCTTCAATCATATACTTGAGAGAGCTGCCGGTAGGCATTGCTGGTGTGATACCTATAATTTTTTTATTTAAAGTAGCGAGCTCAACAATGGTATGGCCAAAAACGTCTTGATATTTAGGAGGCTGTGGAGTGCTATCTTTTGCCACTCTAATGCCTGTTGTAGCATCAAACTTGCCTGGGGCGTGATAGGTGATTTGCTCACGCTCTGCTAGAGCGAGACCTTTACCTTTTGTAGTAATTACGTGTAAAAATTTAGGACCCTTAGTTTTCTTTAATTCCTGTAAAACCTCAGTTAAGGCATTTAAATCGTGCCCATCTACAGGCCCAAAGTAACTAAAATTAAGCGCCTCAAAAATATTTTCTTCTCGAGCGGTACCTTTTTTTACGTTAGTAAGATACCTCTTGAGAGCACCTACGCTAGGATCTATACCTATAGCGTTATCATTAAGTATTACTAGCAAATTTGCGTCTGTAACTCCAGCGTGATTAAGCCCTTCAAAAGCCATACCACTGGCTATAGATGCATCGCCTATTACCGCTATGTGATGACGGTTGTGCGCTCCTTTGAGACCAGCAGCCATCGCCATACCCAGTGCAGCACTTATTGAGGTACTACTGTGCCCTGTACCAAAGGTGTCATAAATACTCTCAGCTCTATTAGGAAAACCACTTATACCACCTTTTTGTCTATTAGTATGAAAGATGTCTTTACGGCCTGTAAGGATTTTATGCCCGTAAGCTTGATGACCTACGTCCCAAATCAGGTTATCACTAGGTGTGTTAAATATATAGTGTAGTGCTATGGTAAGTTCTACAACTCCTAAGCTTGCACCTAGGTGCCCTTCTTTGGTAGCAATAATATCTATGATAAACCTACGTAACTCTTGGGCAAGTACTGGTAATTGCTCCGGAGTTAAAGCGCGCAAGTCCGCTGGACTTAAAATGGTATCTAGAATACTTTTTTGCATCGCACAAAGGTACGTCTTGAATCTGTATTTTTATATCCTATAAAACAGAACAGATGCTAGAACCATACGACGATACCTACTTTATGAAAAAAGCACTACAAGAGGCTCAAGCCGCTTTTGATCAAGGTGAGATACCCGTGGGAGCTGTTGTTGTGATTGATAATATGATTATAGCGAGAGCCCATAATCTTACAGAGCGTCTCACAGATGTAACTGCGCACGCGGAGATGCAGGCTATTACCAGTGCCTCAAATTATATAGGAGGTAAATATTTACAGCAGTGCACCTTGTATGTGACGCTGGAGCCCTGCCAGATGTGTGCTGGAGCGTTGTACTGGAGCCAGATAGGGCGTATTGTGTATGGAGCAAGTGATGAACGTCGTGGTTATGAGAAAATGGGCACAACTTTGCATCCTAAAACTAAAGTGGAGCGTGGTATTCTCGCGCACGAGTGTGAGCAAATAATGAAAAGCTTCTTTATTGATAAACGCGGAATTAACTAGTAGTAGTTACGCTTTCGCGAAAGCGAACTAAGTATTGCAACCATCGCTATGGCTGCTTTTCACTAAGATACTTCCAGTATCTTCTAGGTACGTGTTGTAAATGCAGTCTCATATTCTTTCTTGAAGGAATATTTGTGCTCTTAAAATAGTTTTTCCAGAGATCCTGATAGTGCATCTCGTCGTGGGTGAAATAAAAAGGCGCTGCCTCACTCGTATTTATATCTTTTGAAATCTCTAGCTTTACGTATGAGATTTTATGCAGGTCGTAGTACACCCCATAATGTCTGCACCTGTCATAAATGAGCCACTTCTGGTCTGCATATCTATTTTTAAAGTGAATCGCATTAAGTGGTAGCGTGTCAAAATCTGGTTCTATCTCTGCAAAGTAAACATTGTCTTTTGTGAGTTTAAACCGTACGAAGGCATCCATCCTGTGTTTTTCTCTACCCACCATTTTTACAAGATTGCTCAGTCTCAAAACATCTACATCTGCATAATCTTCTGTAACCCGATGTCCTAAAAAACCTTTTTTTATAATGCGTAGAAGCACACGCTCACGATCTGGTTTTTCACTGAGGAAAGCTCGATAAATCCAGTCGCCTGCTTTTTTGCCTATTTTGGTTTGTATGCCTTTCCATACGCGGTCTGCTTTTACTTGATCTGTGTAAACAGTGTGCTCTTCATCAAAGAAATTTTCGGTAGCGATGCGCTCGCTTACTATTTTTACCACCAAAGGTTTGCGCTCATATACCTCAAACACCGCCGAAAGAAAACCTTCAAAGGTGCCATCATATATGTATTGATCTATCATTCCCATATCAAGAAGTGGTTAAAGGAGCATTTGAGCCAAAAAGGTTGAGCTGGTTGCTATATGCACCACGCCACTTGCTGCCAGATGTTCCCATAATCAAGCTCTTTAATTGTGCGGCAGTACGGTCTTTGGTCTCAAAAGTTGCAGAGTCACATATGAGAAAATATTGCGCTCTGTTCATAGAGATGCCTATCGCTTTAAGGTGCTCCCAGTTTAGTTTTCTATAGCGGCGTGCTTGTATAATTTTATGCACAGATCGCATCCCTATACCTGGTATGCGTGCGAGCATTCTCCGGTCTGCTTTATTAATATCTACGGGAAAGTGCTCTAGATTGCGTAGTGCCCAGCTTAGCTTTGGGTCTATGTCTGTCTCAAGATTAGGGTGCTCCTTATTAAGTAACTCACGTATATCAAACCCGTAAAAACGCAACAGCCAGTCTGTCTGGTATAATCTGTTTTCTCGCATCATAGGTACTTCTGTGCCTATAGATGGTAGACGCTCGTCATAGCTTATAGGTATGTAGCCAGAGTAGTACACGCGTTTCATTTTAAACTGTTTATAAAAGTATGCACTGGTATACATAATCTCTGCATCTGTCTCGCCGCTTGCACCTATTATCATTTGTGTGCTCTGGCCTGCCGGAGCATAAATAGGTGTGCTTTTTATGAGTTTCTTCTCGCTCTTGTACTGTATGATTTCATTTTTCACTTTTTGCATAGGTTTTATAAAATCTTCCCGTTTCTTATCTGGTGCAAGTAGTTTTAATCCCTTTTCTGATGGGATCTCTATGTTTACAGATAATCTATCTGCATACAGGCCTGCCTCTCGCATAAGCTCGTCACTAGCTCCTGGTATAGATTTGAGATGTATGTACCCATTAAAGTTTTCTTCCTCGCGCAACTTTTTTGCCACAGCAACAAGTCGCTCCATTGTATAGTCTGCATTTTTAAAAATGCCACTGCTCAAAAACAATCCTTCTATATAATTACGGCGGTAAAAGTTAATGGTAAGATCTACCACCTCTTGAACTTTAAATGCAGCTCGCTTTATATCATGACTCTTGCGAGTGACGCAGTATGCACAGTCAAAGATGCAGTGGTTGGTAAGTAAAATTTTAAGTAAAGACACACACCTACCATCTTCTGTGTACGTGTGACAAATGCCCATACCACTTGAGTCTCCCAAACCTTTATTCTTATTTGTACGCTTACTACCACTAGAGGAGCAAGAGACATCATACTTTGCAGCATCTGCAAGGATGTTTAGTTTTTCTTTAATACGTTCAAAATTCATAATTTGGGATTTATGTCAAAATTATGGAAATATTCCTAACAATAAGATAAATTCCTAATTATAGTGAACGATTTTGAAATCTTTTTGTGCGCTTTCGCGAAAGCGTAATCACTTATCACCGACTACTATTATGTATTTTTAATGATGATAACCTATTTAAACAAATCATAACCACTATATGTCACAGCCTAACCACCTTAAAGTTGCTCTTGCTCAAATCGCTCCAGTCTGGGGAGATCGCGATGCCACGATTGAGAAAATAAAAACAGCTATAATAGAAGCGGCTTCAAATGATGCAGAGCTCATCATTTTTGGTGAGGGGCTTTTGCCAGGTTATCCATACTGGTTGTCACTTACAGATGGAGCCGCTTGGGACACAAAGGTGGTAAAAGAGCTTCACGCACACTATACTAGAAATGCGGTAGATATAGAACGAGGAGATTTACAAGAGATATGTGATCTTGCTCAAAATTATAATATTGCAATATATCTTGGAATTATAGAAAAACCAATGGATAGGGGTGGAGCTAGTCTATATTGTTCTCTTGTGTATATAGATCAAGAAGGCGTTATACAATCTGTACACCGTAAGTTACAGCCTACTTATGATGAGCGCCTTACCTGGGCGCCAGGTGATGGTCACGGTTTACGAGTACACCCGCTTAAACAATTTACTGTAGGTGGACTTAATTGCTGGGAGAACTGGATGCCGCTACCGCGTGCTGCAATGTATGCACAAGGAGAAAACTTGCACATAGCCGTATGGCCAGGCAGTGATTATAATACAAAAGACATCACACGATTCATTGCTCGCGAGTCGCGCAGTTATGTTATATCTGTATCAAGTAGAATGGCAATCGCAACAGATTTTCCAAATGAGACACCTCATTTACAAGAAGTTTTAAAATGTGCTCCAGAAGTTTCTTCAAATGGAGGTTCTTGTATTGCCGGGCCAGATGGAGAGTTTATACTGCCACCAGATATCACAACAGAAGGTAATATTTATCACACCCTAGATTTTAATAAGGTATATGAGGAGCGACAAAACTTTGACCCATCAGGTCACTACTCGCGTCCAGATGTAACTCAGCTTACAGTAAACAGAGAACGCCAGCGGGTAGTTAAGTTTAATGATTAATGTAAAAGAGGTGTAATCCAGATTATGATTACACCTCTTTTATGAGTTTACAGTCTTAACTCTCTTTTTGTAGTAGTTTCAGAGATGAGCATCGGGTAAAGGGAACGCACTTTTTTAAGTTGCATTTTTACTTTCTCTAGATTGCCATCATAGGAGCCTTCCCGCACCGCTTTGTTAATAGATGAATAGTCTTGTTTGTATAATCGCTTATATGCTCTCTGGCGCAAATCTTCATAAGCCGCAGTGAGTTGAGCTTGCACCTGTATATAGGTGTTATAGTCTGTAAGTCTATCTGGGGAGAGGGATATTACTGCCTTTTGAGGATTATCTGAAGAGAGTAGGCTATGCTCACCTAGACAATAATCGCAATGACCTTCCATACCCATTGGTATGCCGCCGTTATCTAAAAATGCAATAACCACCTCTTTTAGATCTGTAATAGGGACTCGCTTTTCTTCTACAAGAATTTCATTTTCAGGATTGACCATAATTTGTAATAGATTTTTTTCTTTTACGTGAGCTTCGGTAGCATCTGTGAGTGCTGGTGGTAGCTGCCTGGCGATGCCTTTGTCCTTTTCGATGGTGGTGGTGACTAAGAAAAAAATAAGTAATAAGAATGCAATGTCTGCCATAGACCCCGCATTTACTTCTGGAGTAGTACGTCTTCTCATAATATAAAGTTTTAAAATGTTGAACACCTATACAGAATCAAGTTCTGTGCCGAAGCAGCTGTTTTAAAATGAGTGACTTATGATGTTGAGGCGGTGTGGTGGGCTTATATTGCTTTCGCGAAAGCGGTTATCACAACATTCTACACACATACTACTAATCACAACAGACTAAATCTTACCTTTGTAGCTTAAATAAAATGTAATGAGCAGAGGAGCAGATAATCGAGGAAAAGGAAAACCATCTGGACGCAGTGGCGCAGGAGGAAAGCAAAAAAGCGGTTCTCGTGGTACACAACCCGTACGTAAACAAGGAGGAAGACCTACCGCAAAGGCAAAAGATAAAGCCTTTGATGCACCAAAAAAACAAACGCAACGTAAGAAAGATGATGGGACGATGCGTCTTAATAAATATATAGCAAACTCTGGAGTGTGTTCTCGTAGAGAGGCAGATATGTATATATCTATAGGTCAAGTTACCGTAAATGGTAAGGTGATTAATGAGATGGGTTACCAAGTAAAAATTGAAGATGATGTGCGTTTTGACGGGCGTCGTATTAACCCAGAGGCAAAGGCATATGTGTTACTTAATAAGCCTAAAGGGTTTGCAACCACCACAAGTAATGATAAAGGAAATACGGTGATGGATCTCGTAGCGGGATCTACAAAATCACGTATACAACCTATAGGTAGACTAGGGCGCAACGCAATGGGGTTACTGCTCTTTACTAACGATGATGAGCTTGTACAACGATTTACAAACTCAAAAAAGGGAGTAGATAAATTATACCATATAGAGCTATCTAATAATCTTAAAGCTGCAGATGCAGAGCGTATAAGAGAAGGCCTCAAAATAGGAGGTAAGACGATAATGGTAGAGGAAATAAGCTTTGTAGATGGAGCTCCTAAGAAAGAAGTAGGACTTCGTATTAAAAATACAGGTAATAGTATTATACGTACTATTTTTGAACATCTTAATTATGAGGTGGTGCGTGTAGATTGTGTTACTATAGCAGGATTAACTAAGAAAGACTTACCACGTGGTCACTGGCGTCACCTTACAAAACAAGAGGTGATCAATCTTAAAAACGGTTAATAGGTTATGGAGTATCGTCTCACCATTGTTGTACCTGTGTATAATGAAGAAGATAATCTCTTACGAGTAGAATCTGAATTTAACGCCTATTTTAAAACCGCAAAAGCAAAGAGTAAAGTGCTTTTTGTAAATGATGGCTCTAAGGATACGAGTCTAGATATCATAAAAGACATTTGTGCACGTAGCACAGATTTTGAGTACATCGCCTTTACAGAAAACTGTGGCTTAAGTGCCGCTATAAAAGCAGGTTTTGATCACGCAGATACTGAGTTAGTTGGGTATATAGATAGCGATTTACAAACTGCTCCAGATGATTTTAATATACTTATAGAGGAGATAGGACCTTACGACCTAGTTACCGGTGTACGTGCAGATAGGCAAGACTCTTTTGTTAAGAATATGTCTTCAAAAATTGCAAACGGGATACGTCGTTCATTTACCCACGATGGGATGGACGATACAGGTTGCCCGCTCAAAATTATCAAAACAGATTATGCACAGCGCATCCCTATGTTTAAGGGATTACACCGTTTCTTGCCTGCAATGATATTATTACAAGAAGGTAAAGTAAAACAAGTGCCAGTGCGTCATTTTCCGCGAGTGGCGGGTGAGGCAAAATTTGGGGTTTGGAACCGCCTTCTAGGGCCACTTATGGATTGCTTTGCTTATCTATGGATGAAGAAAAAGTATATTAATTATAAAGTAGGAAACTCCAGCCGTGGATAGTCTGTCGTTACTTGCTGTGCTTGCCCAAATCCTCTTTGGAGGAAGAATGCTATCGCAGTGGTTACTTTCAGAAAAAAGCAAGAAGGTAGTAACACCTTTAACCTTCTGGTGGCTTAGTCTTTCGGGGTCCTTTGTACTGTTTATATACGGTTACTTCCGTACAGACTTCCCGCTTATGCTGGGGCAAGTGCTGGGATACATCATTTATATAAGAAACCTACAGATACAAAAGCAGTGGAAACTCTTGCCTAAATGGTCTCAGTTTCTCATTATAGCCATACCCATAGGCATTATCACATATGGCTGGAATAATGGAAAGTTTGATCTAGCCGCTCTCTTCTCAAAAGATGAGATGGCTACCTGGCTACTTACTTTAGGTATTGTAGCACAAGTATTATTTACCCTGCGCTTTGTATACCAATGGTTTTATGCAGAAAAGAATAAAGAGGCGACACTACCTTTAGGCTTTTGGCTATTTTCTTTTACTGGAGGACTGCTGTCACTCGTATACTTTTTATACAGAGTAGATTATGTGATGGTCCTCTCTTACTCGCTAGGTACTTTCATTTACGCACGTAATATTTACCTTTATTATACATCAAAAACAGCGTGATAGAGCAATTAGAAAAGCGTCCTGTATTAGTCATCACCTTTGTGGTGCTTGGTATGTTATTGCCTTTTCTAGATGCGCTAGAAGTAACCATAATGGAGGCGCGCAATTTTATCTCTGCAAGAGAGATGCTCACAGATAATAACTGGCTACTCACTACAATGAACGGAGAGCCCCGTTATGAAAAGCCACCATTACCTACCTGGCTTACGGCACTATCAGGCTATGTGTTTGGTATAAAAAGTGTCTGGGCAATGCGACTTCCTGCAGTACTTATGGTTGTATTATTAGGGAGTGTTGTTATTACGCTTTCGCGAAAGCTTACTCTTTCTCCTCGTCATAGTTTACTTAATGGATTGATAAGTGTTACATCTCTTTATGTGGTGCTCATCATTTTTGAGGCTCCTTGGGATATTTATGCACACGCATTTATGCTCTCTGGGATTTATTGTCTTTTTAGTAATTTAAGAAGTCCGTCTGGAGAAAGTAATATCTTGAAATGGGTAGTCGCAGCATTATGCATAGGTGCATCTATACTAAGCAAAGGGCCTGTGTCGCTCTATGCACTGTTTTTACCTTTTGTGATAGCTTACCTAATACAATATAGGAGAGAGACGAGTCGTAAAAAGTGGTTGCCCTTTATAATAACCATATGTATGGGGCTCGTGATAGGTTTCTCTTGGTATATTTATGTAAGAAGTGCAGATCCCGTAACCTTTGCAAGAATCGCCGAAAGGGAGACAGGTAACTGGACAAGTTATAATGTGCGTCCTTTTTATTACTACTGGAGCTTTTTTGTACAAAGTGGTCTCTGGACGATACCTGCTTTTATAAGTCTCCTTTATCCTTATTTAAAAACGCGTGTGTTACACCGTAAAGAGTACACATTTACCTTATTGTGGACCTTACTGGCTGTCGTTTTACTCTCTATCATACCAGAGAAAAAGTCGCGTTACTTGATGCCTGTTTTAATACCGCTTGCATTTACAATAGGTTTTTATATACATTACCTGATAAGGAGTTTTAGTAAGCTTACAGATAGAAGAGAGACCTTGCCGGTTTATTTCAATATTGGGTTAATAGGCACTTTAATTATACTGGGAGGTTTAGCGCTGCTTACACTGGGGTGGCAATTGGCTTACCTCTCTGTATTAGATATCTTACCCGGTGTTTTTGTTGTTTTAGCTGGGGTTTGTATCATTTACTTTCTAGTAAAAAAGGAGCTCTATAAGAGCTTACTATCACTTGTTATTGCTCTTGTATTACTCGTTAATGTCGGTTTTAATGAACGATCTCAATTTAAGAAGTATGCTCACCAGTCTGTCAAGAGTAGCTCACTAGATAATCGAATTGAGACTTCTTTTAAAGCCTTTGAGAACTTACCGGCACTACCTGTGTATGGACTTAATGGTGCCACTCCAGAAATGGTGTGGGCTGCAGGTAAAAAAATCCCAAGGCTTTGTAAAGATGATGAGCTTGTGATCTCAGGTAAGGATAGTTTTTATACACTTGTTTTCTTTGAAGACGATTGGCTCGTATCTGAAACCTTTCCAGATATGCAACATAAGTTTATGTTTACTTTAGAACTTAATACAGCAGACCCAGCTAGTCGCAATTATACAGATAGAAAAGTGGCTAGTGTTTATCTAGTTGAGTAGCGGGTTTTGGCTTCCAAAACACTTCCCAAACAAAAAATCCTATAACAGTGATATACTCTATAGCGACAAGCCATAGGTTTTCATTAAACCCATCTGCACCATAGGCAGCGTAGCTTAATATGATTGTAGCGCTCCAGACTAAAGGAAAGCGATAGCGAGTAAACACACAGAGTAATAATGGTGTTGCTACATACCAAGGGTGTACGGTAGTCGATAATAAGAAGTAAAAAAACATCCCTATGAGAATGGCTGTTATCATAGCCTGCAAGCTTCGATTGTTACGTATAAAAGCGAGTACTACAAGAAGTACAACTACAATTTTGGGTAACAAGGGCCCTACATCTCCTATAATATTCCAGCCTATAACTTGATAGCCTATATACCTTATGATGTAATATATACTTGCATTAAATTCAAATTTTTGAAACCATAAGGCAATGGTGGTGCCAAAATTTTCAGCAAAAGCACCGCTTAAAAATGGTATAAATGTGAGTACCATAACTCCTAGGGTGATGAGGTAAAAGTAAATGAGTCTAGGTATGTTTGTTTTTATTTCGCGAAAGCGGACTTTCCAAGGATATGAACTTCTAAAGTGGGTTGTCTTACCGCCACCCCTGGTTAAGAAGTATTGCATAAATAGGGGTAAAAACAACAGCGGTAACAGCTTAGTTGATATGGAGAGTGCTAAGAACACAGCACTTAAAATCCACTTGCCTTGCGATAACTTGTAAAGGGATAGTACAACAAGAAAAAGCATCACAGACTCAAAGTGCAAGTTGCCCGTCATCTCGATGATGATAAAAGGATTTAAGGCATACCAGAAGATGTTATAAATGGGTAAACCGAGCTTAGTAAGTAATTTTTTACCGTAGATGATTGTGCCTATGTCTGCTAGTATAATTACTATTCTAAATGTGATAACGCTTCCTAGGATACTTTTACTTGAGAAAAGTGCTGCAACTAAGAATATGAGTTGGTTAACAGGTGGGTAGTTCGTAAAATGACTAGCATTGAGTGTACCCATACCTGCATACAGCTCTTGAGCTTGTGCTACAATGTTTGTTGTGCCCGCATCAATATAACTCTGTGGAGTGCTTAAATACGGGTTGTAACCTTGTATGAGCATACGACCATCCCAAATAAATCTATAGAAGTCTTGAGAGAGATTAGGCGTGGTATTTATAAAAATTAATCTAGCGAGAATGGCAATTAAAAAGAGGAGGCCAAAATCGTTTTTACTGCTCTTTACGATTAGATAAAAAGAGGCAAATAAAATACTGTAAAGACTTACTAGAAGAGGAAAATCTGATCTTTGTAAGTGATGTGCAAATAGGTAGTAAACAACAAGGGAAATAACTGCAAGAAGCAATGAGGTTTTTTGATATTTCCACAGGGTTGCTATCACGCTTTGCTCGTTAATGACTTAAAGAATACAAACCCGAAACCTATAAATAACATTAGGTGAAAAGGGAATAATCCAAAATCTCCTCCTTGGTCTCCTACCACAAAGGCAGAGTACATCCCAAAGGCAAAGTATAGCATTAATAGCCCTTCAAAAATCACATTTATAGAGATGTTTTTCTTGATGTATTTGTTCCCTTTCCAAGATTCCTTGAGTTCGCTTATGTTAAATTTTGGGGTGCGTATAAAGTCACTACGTTTCCCTAGGTGCCCTTCTATTACTGCTATAGAGTTATGCAATGAGAAGCCCATTGCGATACTAAAGAATGTAAAGAACATCCCTATATAACGTATAAATTGCTTAAAACCGCCACCGTAAATACTCTTAAACATAAACCAGTAACATATAAAGAATATCACACTACTTATGACAAAGAAAGACATCACGTAAAAGTAAGGCTTAAGGTGAGCATACTCGTTCTTGATATATAACATAGGGATGCTAAGTATCGCTACGATGAGCACGTTTAAAAACATTGTGCTGTTAAGTAAGTGCAGTATGCCGTGCATCTTAGTTTTTGTAGAAAGGCTCTTGCTTGTGACCACCTTTTTAGACATCTTCTGGAAGTTCTCTGCACCACCTTTATTCCATCTAAATTGTTGTGAGCGTGCTGCACTTATAACCACAGGTAATTCTGCAGGAGTTTTTACATCCTCTAGATACTTAAATTTCCAGTTTTTAAGCTGTGCTCTATAACTTAGGTCTAAGTCTTCTGTAAGTGTATCTCCTTCCCAGTTGCCAGCATCTTCAATACACTGCTTACGCCATAGCCCTGCGGTACCGTTAAAGTTTATAAAGTGACCTTTACTGTTGCGACCTACTTGTTCTAATGTAAAGTGAGCATCTAGAGCAAAAGCTTGTACTCGAGTAAGTAGTGAGTACTCTCTATTAATATGCCCCCAGCGAGTCTGTACTACACCTATGTTTCGATCTTTAAAGTAAGGTACCGTGCGTTGCAACCAGTTGGGCTCGGGAAGAAAATCTGCATCAAAAATGGCAATATACTCTCCCTTTGCAATCTTAAGCCCTTCCTTAAGAGCACCAGCCTTAAAGCCAGAACGGTCTTCACGAGTAACGTGCTTTATATCTAAACCTTGATTTTTAAGTCTCTCTATATGATTTTTTGTACGCTCAAAAGACTCATCTGTACTATCGTCTAGTACCTGTATCTCAAGCTTCTCCTTTGGGTAGTCTAGCAACGCAATATTGTCTAGTAATCGCTCCATCACATAGAGTTCATTATATACAGGTAGCTGTATAGTAACTAGTGGGATTTGAGCCGGGTCTTTAAAATTAAACTTTGGAGCATCATCTTTAATGCGCTGCGCTCTTAGGTAATTAAAAAGCAAGTTGAGTTGCGATAGACTGTAGGCAAATATGATAACTAGCGATATCGTGTAGATAACTATGATAGATATTTCTAAAATCATTACTTAAAACTGTATTTAAAAATCCACCCTAATATTTTTACTCCTGCCATAACTGCGCCCTTTACAGTACCAGATACTTTTGAAACGCCTATGCGGTTTCTGTAGTTTACGGGCACTTCGGTATATTTCATTTTCTTTTTTAAGACCTTAAGTTGCATCTCTACAGTCCAGCCATATGTTTTATCTTCCATCTCTAAGGCGAGGAGGCTATCATATTTCATTGCTCTAAATGGGCCAAGATCTGTAAAACGTGCGCCAAAAAATAGACTCATAAGCGTTGTGGCTAGCCAGTTTCCAAAAATTTGTGGTCCTGTCATAGACCCGCTTTCGCGAAAGCGTTTATCTCTAGCACCAATCACCATATCACAGTTGTCTTGCACAATAGGTGCTATTAACTTAGTAAGCTCTTCTGGGTAATCACTATAATCACCATCTAAAAAAACAACGATGTCTGGCTTAGGAGTATGGCTCGCAATATAATTCATCCCTTTAAGGCAAGCATAGCCATAACCCATTTGCTCTTCTCTTAAAACGGTAGCTCCATTTTCTTGAGCAACTTGCTCTGTGTTATCTGTAGAGGCATTGCTTACTACAATTACTTCGTTAACAATAGCGGGAATGTCTTGCAGAACAAGTCCTATAGAATCTTGTTCATTGTAGGCTGGTATAATAACTTTTATAAGGGGCTCCATAATGCTAGTAGAAAGAGATGTCTGGATTATCACGGCGAAAAGCTCTTACACTTGTCCATTCACCTTTTAATTGATTTGCTTCGTATTTTTCTACTTTGATGAGTTTGTTGTTTTTATAGACTAAGCAAAAACCTTCTTGCTCATTATTAACATATTGAGTTTTGCGTGTTTCTTGCCGCGCAATATCGTAAAAAATCCACCAATTTTGCGCTTTTCCCTGCTCATAATGCCCCTCGCGCACTAGTTTTCCGTGGGAATTGTAAAAATACCAATAGTCGGTTTTAAGGTTGTTTGCATAGTGACCTTGAGACATAAGCTCGCCATTACTGTGGTAAAATTTCCAGTACTTAATCTTTTGCTCACCCATAACCCAGCCCTCGGCCTTAATAGTACCATTGTTATGATACTCCTTATGGTAACTATTTGGTTCTGCTATAAAAAGCAGTTGGGTGGCAAAAATAAAGATGATAAAACCTTTGGTTGTCATAGCACCTTAGACGAGAGAAGTTAGAGTCACTAACACATAAAATGTATTTTTATACAAAAACAGATGTATGGAGTTTAGTTTTTGGGAGCAAGAAACGTGGTTTACTAATGTAGATTATACCGTAGTAGGAAGCGGTATTGTAGGGCTTACGTGTGCTTTACGCTTACGCGAAAGGTTTCCAAAAGCAAAGATACTCGTGTTAGAAAGAGGAATGCTTCCTAATGGTGCAAGTACAAAAAATGCGGGTTTTGCCTGTTTTGGTAGTATTTCAGAAATACTGGATGATCTAAAATCACACTCAGAAGATGAAGTCGTAGCGCTTATTAAAAAAAGAATAGAAGGCCTAACAAAACTGCGAGCGTTGCTTACTGATAAGAGTATCGACTATCAAGAAAACGGAGGCTACGAGCTATTTTTAAAGAAGGACAACAGTCTCTTTAAGCAATGTGTTGAAGCCATACCTACTATAAATAAATTGCTGTTCCCTATTTTTAAAAAGGAAGTATATAGCTTAAAATCAAATGACCTGCAATGTGATGGAATCCACGACCAAGTTATCTTTAATAATAGTGAGGGGCAAATAGATACTGGGCGTATGATGCAATCACTTTTGCAACTCGCTCAGTCTAAAGGAATCTTGATTTTGAACAATACAAACATAATTTCTTATGCCGAAAATGCTAGTGAAGTAACCGTTGTCACTAGCTCTGTACAGTTCAAAACAAAAAAGCTCCTCATTGCTACAAATGGCTTTGCAAAAAAGCTCGGTCTTAATCAAGTAAAACCGGCACGAGCACAAGTTTTGATAACTAATAAAATACCCGATTTGCATCTTAAAGGGACCTTTCATCTTGATAGAGGATATTACTATTTTAGAAATATAAATGGCAGGATACTTTTAGGCGGTGGTCGTAACCTCGATTTTACAGGAGAGGAAACCACTGTAATCGCACAAACAGAAGTCATACAGCAAGAGCTAGAACGCTTACTTAACGAAGTTATACTGCCACATACAGAGTTTGAAATAGCACATAGGTGGAGTGGCATTATGGGAGTAGGTAGCCAGAAACAGCCTTTACTTAAAAAATTATCAGACCACACGTATTGCGGGGTTCGGCTAGGAGGTATGGGCGTTGCCATAGGCGCTACTGTGGGAGAAGACTTAGCAAATCTTATTGCGTAGTGTAGGTTTATAATAGACTATTTTTACAGATCGTAATATCACCTATGACCCATCCTGAAATAAAAGAAGAACTTCTCAAATCTTGTAAAGAGCATCTTGCGCAACGCAGAGATGTGGTGCAGCAAATTCTAGATAATGTAGCAACTTCATTAAGAGAGGAGACTAAGAGTACAGCTGGAGATAAACACGAGACGGGCAGGGCGATGTTGCAATTAGAACGTGAGAATGCCGGCAAGCAACTGGCAGCTATAGAAAAACTAGAACAAATCTTTCTTAGAATAAAGCTTGATCTTTCAGAAGGTCCAGTGCACTTGGGTAGCGTTGTCGTTACCTCACAGGCATCCTATTTTATTTCTATTCCTGTAGGAGCTATAAAAGTAGATGGTCGCACTTTTTATGCAATAGGTATAGGCTCACCTATAGGTCAATTACTAATGGGTAAACGAGAAGGTGATGAAGTACGCTTTCGCGAAAGCGTAATAAAGATCACTACAATTTACTAGTTACTTGAGATTAATGTATGTAGTGTCTCCTTTAACAAGGTTGCTTTCAGAATTAAAAAGTATAGATTGCCCGTCACACAAAGCCTCTATCAAATAATGGGTTCCCATATAATAACTTCTGGTAATCTCAACCTTTATACCCTCTGGAGAGATTGTGAGCTGGTGTGGGTAGCGCAGTAGCTGCTCATCTTTTTGTGCATCTGAAAAAAAACATTGCTTAGGTAGCTTATTAAGATCTCCAAAAAGGGAGCCTACATAATACGAAGGAGGGTTGTCATATAGTTTTTGAGTTTGCTCGTGAGCGATTATAGTTCCATCTCGCATAACAACAGTCTTATCCATATATGATAAAACGTCTGTGCTGTCGTGTGTAGCAACTAGGCAGGTGATGTTTTGCTTTTTTAGGTATGCAAAGAGACGCCTGCGCAGCTTGTTTTTTCTAAAGTTATCAATGTGGGAGAATGGCTCGTCAAGTAATAGGAGCTCTGGTTCTTTGGCGAGTGTTTGTGCCAGCGCTACTCGCTGTTTTTGTCCGCCAGAAAGTGTTTTTACGTGAGCAGAAGCAAAGGGAGTCATTTCTACCACTTCTAGTAATTCTTCGGTTCTGGCCTGGCTAGTTTCTGGCTCTAGTCTGCTTAAGTATTTATGAATATTTTCTGTGACGGATGTGTAAGGCATTAGGTCAAAATCTTGCGAAAGATATTTGATATATGGCATCCCTGGGATAAGATTTTCTTCGGGACCAGTGACCTTTTTATTATCAAAAGTTATAGAGCCTTGGTCTAAATCATAAAGACCGTAAATCATTTGTAATAGAGTGGTCTTGCCACAACCACTCTCGCCTATAATAGCTGCGTGTGTACCCTTTTCAATTTGAAGTTGTATAGGTCCCACATTAAAGCGTTCAGAAATAGAAAATAAGACATCTGTAATTATAAGCATAGCGTTTACAAAAATACAGATCACGGGTAAGATATAAACGCAGAGAGCGACTTTAGTAAGCTATACGTATATTTGCAGTCTTATACTATTATGAATTTATACCCCTTATATTTCACTCCGCTTTTTAAATATCGCCTTTGGGGTGGTACAAAATTACGTACAGTTCTTCATAAAGAATTTGATGGAGATCATATAGGTGAGTCTTGGGAAGTTTCTGGTGTTACTGGCAGTGAGACTATTGTCTCAAATGGACCACTTGCAGGTAAAACCCTCAATGAGTTGATAGCTAGTTATGGTGCAGACTTTCTAGGGGAAGCAGTGATTGATAAATTTGGGAACCATTTTCCATTACTTATAAAGTTTTTAGATACAGAAAAGCCACTTTCGGTGCAAGTACATCCTGGAGATGCGATAGCAAAAGCGCGTCACAACTCTTATGGTAAAAATGAGATGTGGTATATTATGGATGCAGAGCCAGATGCAGAGATTATAGTGGGTTTTGAGAATGATACAAAACCAGAAGATTACACTAAGGCAGTTAGTGAGGGTTCTATAATCGATTTACTTCACAAGGAAAATGTTTCTAAAGGTGATATTATTCATATCCCTGCAGGACGAATACACGCAATAGGAGCTGGTATTATGCTAGCCGAAATACAGCAAACCTCAGATGTGACATACAGAGTGTATGATTATGATAGGGTGGATGTAAAGACTGGTAAGAAACGAGACCTACATACGGAGCAGGCTACAGATGTGCTAGATTATAACGGGTGTGAATATTACAAGACTCCTTATAAGGCTGAGCTTAACACTTCTGTTCCAGTTATAGAAGATCATTACTTTACGACAGCAGTGTTAGATTTAGAAGGTGAATTACTTAGAGATTATAGTCATCAAGATTCTTTTACCATACTAATGTGTGTGGCAGGAAGTACTTCTTTTATGTATGATGATAAGGCCTATGATTTTAAGCAAGGTCAGACAGTTGTGCTTCCAGCTAAGGTTGATACTGTACAATTTATAAGTGCCCGCGCTACTATTCTTGAAGTAACTGTATAGCTCACTAATAGTTAAAGAAAAGTGAAATACAGTATTGAGAGGTTGTGACCAGCTATTTTTGTTAAAATTCTTTATTTGTGCTTAGACTCATATTTTTTATTGCCTTTATTATTGCCCTAGATATTTATGCCTACCAAGCATTCAGATTCTTAGTAAAAGGAAGATGGGGTACGATACTATACTTTCTTATCACCTTATTTATAATAGGAGGGATGATTTATCAATTCTCTACAGGAGGTAGGCGCAATATGAGCACGCTTACACAGTTCTTTATTGTCTCTTTTGTGATTTTGATAGTTTGTAAGTTGGTCATTATCGCGACAATGTTTGGTGAGGATATATTCAGGCTTATAAAGGGAGGCCTCAATAAGCTTACTGGAAATACACAGGGCGGTGCAATTCCATCCAGACGTAAGTTTGTAAGCCAGATTGCACTGGGTCTAGCAGCGATACCTTTTGCATCTATTTTGTATGGTGTAATCAAGGGTCGTTATAACTTTAAGGTGCTTAAGTATACACTCAGTTTTGATGATTTGCCTGAAGCGTTTGATGGATATAAGATTACTCAAATAAGTGACGTGCATAGTGGTAGTTTTGATAATGCCGAAAAGCTAGACTACGCTATAGATTTAATAAACGAGCAGGCAAGTGATGCTATATTATTTACTGGAGATATGGTAAATAATGAGGCGGCAGAGATGGAGCCTTGGAAAGACACCTTTGCAAGACTCAAAGCACGTGACGGTAAGTTTTCTGTTTTAGGAAATCACGACTATGGTGATTACATAGACTGGCCTACGCCAGAAGCTAAGATTGCAAATCTTGATAGACTTAAAGAAATTCAAAAAGAGATGGAGTTTAAGCTTCTCCTTAATGAGCATCATTATATTGAAAAAGATGGGCAACGTCTCGCTATAGTAGGTGTAGAAAACTGGGGTGAAGGCGGATTTAAAAAAGCTGGAGATCTTAATAAAGCAATCTCTGGACTTGCTCAAGATGACTTTAAAATATTGATGAGTCACGACCCATCACACTGGGAGTATGAGGTAAAAGATCACCCAGAGCATTTTCACCTTACACTAAGCGGTCATACCCACGGTATGCAGTTTGGTATTGAGATACCAGGATGGTTTAAGTGGAGCCCTGTAAAGTGGCGTTACAAGTACTGGGCAGGTATTTATGAAGATGCAAAGCAATACATAAATGTAAACCGAGGGTTTGGGTATTTAGCTTTCCCTGGTAGGGTAGGAATCTGGCCAGAGATAACTGTTATAGAGTTGAAAAAAAGTGGTAAAAACGCATAGTAAGGAGAATATACTATCTTTACGAAGCTTGAAACCCCTGATTGTTTAATTAAAATTGTAGGGTATGTCAAAATTTGGTGAACTTATTGACCTTAATATTCCAGTGCTTCTGGACTTCTATACGGAGTGGAATGAAGACTCTGTCTCAATGCATCCTATACTAAGAGATGTTGCTGCGGCAGTAGGAGATAAGGGTAAAGTCATAAAAATAGATGTAGATAAGAACAATGAACTAGCAGATGCGCTACGCATCAAAAGCTTGCCTACGCTCATTATCTATAAAAACGGCGAGATGATATGGCGCCAGAGTGGTGAGCTAGATGCAAATACCATTATAGGTATTATGCAAGAATATGCCTCTTAGATTATTCTAACCTTCCAAAAGTAAAGTCCGCGTTTTCAAAATAAGCTATAGCGCGCGGTAGTGCATATTTCATATTTTTAAAGGCTTTTACACTGTCGTGAAAAACGATGATATCTCCATTTTTTGCCTTCTTAATTACATTATCAAGACACTGTTCTGGAGAAGTATGTGCATCCCAGTCAAAGGCAATCACGCGATACATTATAATTGTATAACCAAGTTTTTTTAAGACTCTAGCTTGCTTGCGTTTTATCTTTCCGTAGGGAGGTCTAAAGAGCGGCGTAGTAGGGGTGTTTATTGTCTTAGGCAGATATGTCGATATTTCCTCTTCGGCGAGCCTAACATTATCTATATATGCGTCTGTGTTTGTTTTCCAACCATTCAAGTGATGCTGGGTGTGGTTTCCTATGGAGTGACCGCTTTGGCATATGCGTTTAAAAATTTCTGGATGCTTCCGTACATTATCACCTATACAGAAAAAGGTAGCGGGAATGGGGTTTTTACGCTTTCGCGAAAGCGTATCTAAAACAAACTCTGTCACCTCCGGTACCGGGCCATCATCAAAAGTGAGATAGACCGTTTTCTTACTAGTCTTTTTGTCCCAAACATACCATTGTGGATATAACCACTTAAGGAATGCTGGGACTCTGGACAGTTTTAAGTACACGTGCTAATATATCTACTCCTCTATAATTGAGTCAGCATTAATCGCACCATCCGTTGCTGGTACAGTTTCTAATGGCGCTACTACAGCACCATTTTCTGGCTCCTCATCATCTCCTAGTAGATAGGGGAATGAGCGCATATAGTTGTCATAAATTTGAGCCTCTTTTTCAAAGAGTTCTCTATCATCATTTATGATAAGTAGGTCTACAAGGCTTCTATACTTCTCAATGTTTGTAAGTATCTCTTCGTAGTACTTGTATTGTAGCTCTGCATCTAGCGCGCTAAAGTATTTGAGTTGTTCTTGGTATTTTGCAGCTACTTCTTGCCATATGGCTTGAGCGCGCTGCTTTTCTCCTATCTCATAATAGCCTGTGATGTAAGGTTCAACCAGTGTGTAGAATTCAAAGATGTCTACTGGCATTTTTTCCATCGCGAGATCCATAACCTCTTTAGCCTTTTCTGGCTTATTTTCGGCTAGTAATTGCTCTACTAGACGTGCCATATTACCTCTGTAGGTAATTGCGTTTGTGCGCGTCTCACGATCGTGATAAATGTCTGGACTACCGCTATTACCCCAGTACCATTTCTTTACAATGTCATACATCTTATCTGCATCTACGCGACCCATATCATAAGGGTTACGAGGGTCTATAGGTGTGCGTATAGGGATGAGCTTGTAGGTAACACCATCTAGCTGCAGGTAATCCTTCATCCATAAGTAATCATCATCACCAAAGCTTCCACCCGTAAAGTAAATAGGACGCTCCCAGTTGTTACTTGCTATAATATCTAGCATAAGCAGTCTGTTTTTATAAAGCACATTGCCACTTAACTCGATGTCTATGTAAGGTACAATCTCATCTGCATCATCTACAGGGACAATCTTGTTTTTAAGTACAGACTCCTTATCTACTGGGATTCTTATTTTCTTGCTAGGGAAGGTATTAAAGAACTGTCCTTTTGCATACTCAACCTTAGTCCTTGGGTCGTCACTTGCGATAAAGTTCATCCATTGTGCGATTGGGATAATGGAGTCTTTGGTCTCTTGATAAAACAAGGCCTCTCTATTATCTGCCGCATACTTGTCGTGAGTGAGGGTGCTAGGCACCGGTGGACTTTTATAAGCTGCGCGCTTCATCTGGTCAAAATACCAGTCTGTGTTTATTAAACTTGTATTTACAATACGCACATCTGTACGATAGCCTTCTATCTCTTGTACATACCATAGGGCAAAGGTGTCATTATCACCTATGGTAAATATGATGGCATTCTCATCTACAGAGTCTAGGTATTTTCTAGCCATAGCTAGCGCTGTCTTTCTGCCAGAACGATCGTGATCATCCCAGTTTTGAGATGCTAGAAGTACAGGTGCAGCTAGTAAACATACTACAGCCACAATAGGCATTGCTATTTTAGGTTTTATAAAATCTTTTACAATATCAAAGAGGGCATAAACACCAAAACCTATCCACATTGCAAACACATAAAAGGAGCCTACAAGCGCATAGTCGCGTTCACGAGGTTCGAAAGCACGCTCGTTGAGGTATACTTTTAAGGCAAGGCCTGTAAACAAGAAAAACACGAGTAACACTGCAAAGCGCTTCCAGTCTTTACTTGCGTGAAAGAGTAGACCTAGTAATCCTAATAATAATGGTAAGAAGTAGTACGTGTTGCGTGCCTTGTTGTTCTCAACATCAGACGGTAGGTTTTCTTGCGGTCCTAAAAAGATACCATCCAGCCAGTCTATACCAGAAATCCAGTTACCGTTAAAGTCATCACCTTTACCTTGGATGTCGTTCTGGCGACCTACAAAGTTCCACATAAAGTAGCGCCAGTACATATACCCAAACTGGAAGCTGAACATATAGTTCATATTATCACCAAAAGATGGTTTTTCTACATCGAGATATTGACCTATCTGGCTTTTTAAGAAGGCATCATATCCCTCATAGTTTACTTTACCTTCTCTAAAGTCTATTTTGAACTGAGTTACGACATCTTGAAGATACTGGCGATCTTCTTCAGACATATTTGGGTCGTACTTAATACTAAACTTAAGTGGCCCTGTATACTGCATATAGTTTGCATTATTTTCTGGGCTCCACATTCTCGGTAAAATGGCACTATGTGCATCATCAAGATTTTGCTTTGCATTGCGCCACTGGTTTACAACTACATACTTGCCTAGTTTTTCATCTTTTTCATAAAGCTTTGGCTTGTCTAGGTAGGGCGTATCTGGATCTAGCCCTGCATAGTCTGCTGTAAACTGTGGTCCGTAAAACAGTTTTGTTTCTGGATACTGCTCACGATTATAGTAAGAGAGTAGTGATCGTGCATTAGAAGGATTATTCTCATTTATAGTTGTTCCTGCATTTGCACGTATAGGAAGCATCATCCAGCTTGAGAATCCTATAAAAATGTATAACATACATAACAGCATTGTATGTATGAGGGGTTTGTTACGCTTTCGCGAAAGCGTTAACCCATAATAAAACAATCCTACTAGAAGTAAGCCAGCAATAATAGTCCCACTATTAAATGGAAGCCCTATAGAGTTAACAAAGAATACTTCTAGGTATCCAAAAAGAGATAGAGTGTAAGGAAGCAGTAGTTTGAAAATAAACATCAATATGGCTACCACAATAACTAGCGCGATAAGAAGGTTTTTTGGGGTAACCTTTTCTGTATTTTTAAAAAAGTAAAGAAGACCTATTGCTGGTATGGTGAGTAATCCCATAAAGTGAATCCCAAAAGAGAGTCCCACAATAAATGAGATAAGTATGAGCCAGCGGTTACCACGGGGTTTGTGCATATCACGTTCCCATAATAACCCAAGATAGAATAGTAAGGATAGTACAACTGCAGCAGGTGCATAAACCTCTGCCTCTACGGCATTAAACCAGAAGCTGTCTGTAAATGTAAATGCTAGTGATCCTATAGCTGCACTTGCAAGGATGGCAAGCTGCTTAGTTTTTGTGAGAAGTTCCTTTTCTTCTGTGAGCGTTCTTGTAAGAAGCAAAGTAAGCGACCAGAACATAAACAGTATGGTAAATGCACTACTTAAACAAGACAGGTAGTTTACAGCAAGCGCTATATAAGTTGGGTCTGGAGCAAAAATAGAAACAAAGGCTCCTAGTATTTGATAAAGAGGCGCTCCTGGTGGATGGCCTATCTCAAGTTTTGACGAGGTAGATATGTACTCTCCTGCGTCCCAAAAACTAGCCGTAGGCTCTACGGTAAGAGAATATACTATAAGGGCAATGGCAAATACGGTCCACCCTAAAATCTTATTATACTTCGCAAAGTTGAAGTCGCTCATTATGTTATATTTTGTAAAGGGACGAAGTTAAGCAATACCCCTGATTTGTGGTAACGTAGTGGTGGCATTAATTATTTCATAAAAATGAATGTTTGAAATTTTAACAATTATGCTCTGAGATTCATTTATAGCTGGTTATCACGAGTTTTCAGGGCCATCACAAACATTTTTTTAAAAATGAGTCATTTTTTTTTAAATAATGTTTGTGAATGTAAAACTTTCCTTTAAATTTGCACTCGCTATTGAAAAAACATAGTGGCCTATGGTGTAATTGGCAACACGTCTGTTTTTGGTACAGAAGAGTCTAGGTTCGAGACCTAGTGGGCCAACTTAAAAACCCGACCTTTTATTAGGTCGGGTTTTTTTATTTCAATAATCACGAAATAAATTGGGGAAATTAATCGGTTATTCGTGCGGCTTGTCTGACAAAAGGTCTATGCAGACAGTGGCTGTATCACGTGGTAATAAGTGAGCATATTTTTATAAAAGCGTAATGAGCTATGCGTATCTTCTATACACGACTTTAAAAATTCATTAAATCTTCTGTAATCTACAGGGACTTGAACGCGTGCAGTCTCTTTAAGAGCACTGTCTACCATTAATTCAAGGATAACAACTTGATTTTGTGGTTCAAAATGTACTGCCTCTGCTTGGAAATATTTTTTAATAAGTGCTTTGTGAAGACTTGTAAAATCTACAGGTTGGCTAGGGTGTGATTTGCAACTATAATCTATAAGATTATGCAACTCTGTGAGAACGGTGTGTTTTAATGATCTGTTCATAACCAATATTTTGTTTAAAAGTACTCACATCTCTCTTTGTAAAATCGTAATAAAATGCTAATTAGCAATTAGTTAACACATTTATGTGGTGTAATTACGCTTTCGCGAAAGCATAAAAAAACACCTTCATAGTGAGTGAAAGTGTCTTGATGTATAATAATTAAGTATTGATTTAAATTCTAAAAGTAATGATGGGTCTTTTGGCGTGGTTTACAAGCCCCTCGCTTAGGGAGCCGTTTAAAAAATGAGAGAGTCCTTTTCGGCCGTGAGTGCCTATGCCTACAATTCCTGCATTAATCATTTCGGCAAAATGGAGAACCCCACTCTCAACACTATTGTCATTATAAATATTGAGTGAGTAATTTTTAATGTCTGGTTCTTTTGCCATAAATTCTTTCATTACCTCTTCTATGTCGTGTGTGGTCTGGAAGTTGCTCGGGGTATTTACGTAAAGCATATGTAGTTTTATGTCGCTATCTTGAGCAAAAGCAGCTGCTTTTTTAAAGGCAGTATGATTTTCTTCTTTAAAATCACATACATACACAAACTTGTCTAGTTTGAACAATTCGTGCTTTTGTTTAATAATAAGAACGGGCACTTTTGAGTTTCTTACTACTTTCTCAGCATTAGAGCCTATAAAAAATTCGTGTAAGCCACTATCGCCGTGGGATCCCATCACGATTATGTCTGATTCGTATTTGTTTACGTAGTCCATAATGCCTTCAAAGGCTCCATCAAACTCGGCAGTTTCTTCTACAGTGATACCATCTAGATATGGAGCATTCATCATTGCTTCAAATTTTTGATGTGCGAGTTTCATAAAGAAAATAGCTTCTGGTAAATCGCTTTGTTGTCCAGACACAGCATCTACCAGTTGCATAGGTAAGTCTACCATATGAAGAAGGTTTATGGAGGCCTTGTGTCTCCTTGCAAGATCTGCTGCAACTCTTAGGGCATTTTCGGCCTGTTCTGAAAAGTCTGTGGGTACAAGTATTTTTTTGATCATAAGAGCATAGTTTATAGTTAAACAATACCATAGTGCTATGCCTTGCGGGCTAGTTATATGGCTTTAAATACTTTAAAAGAAGGGTCTCTTAAATCTACAAAATAATAGGGAGCTATTAAGGCTTTTAATAACGGATAATTTATAGTATATTTGCACCGTTGAAAGACGCAGTGAATACAGAGGGGACAGCGGTCCCCTCTTTTTATAGGCTTATATGTTGAAGGAAAAAGTAACCAATTTACTACAAGAGGCACTGGATGAAAATCCTAATTTGTTTTTGATTAGTCTTGATATTCAAGGGAATAACGAGGTTAAAATTATCATAGATGGAGATGATGGTGTAAAGGTAGAAGATTGTATTGCAGTGAGTCGCAAGGTAGAGCATAACCTAGATAGGGAAGAAGAAGATTTTTCTTTAGAGGTAATGTCTGCTGGTGCTACAAGCCCTTTGGCTATACCTAGGCAGTATAAAAAGAATGTAGGAAGGCATCTTGAGGTTAAGAAAGAGGATGGGACAAAAATCGAAGGATTAATGACCGATGCTACAGATACAGATGTAACGCTCACTTGGAAAACAAGAGAGCCAAAACCTGTTGGAAAGGGGAAAGTCACTGTTCAAAAGACAGAAACGATTTCTTATAGTGAGATAGTGCAAGCAAAAGTGATGATTAAATTTTAACAAAAGTTGATATGGAGAATTTAGCGTTAATCGATTCTTTTTCAGAATTTAAGGACGATAAATTAATAGATCGTGTGACCCTAATGGCCATCTTAGAAGAGGTGTTCAGAAGTACGTTAAAGAGACGTTTTGGAAGTGACGATAACTTTGATATAATTATAAACCCTGATAAAGGAGATCTAGAGATCTGGCGTAACCGTGTGGTTGTTGCAGATGGAGAGGTGGAAGATGATAATGAAGAGATCTCATTAACAGATGCACGTAAGATTGAAGAAGATTTTGAGGTAGGTGAAGATGTATCAGAAGAGGTGAAGCTTATAGATTTAGGCCGTCGCTCTATTTTGGCACTACGTCAAAACTTAATAAGTAAAATACACGAGCACGATAATACAAACATATACAAGCAGTTTAAAGAGCTAGAAGGTGATTTGTATACAGCAGAGGTTCACCATATACGTCACAGAGCAATAATATTGCTTGATGATGATGGAAACGAAATTATATTACCAAAGGACCGCCAGATACCTTCAGATTTTTTCAGAAAAGGAGAAAATGTACGTGGGGTAATAGAAAGCGTTGAGCTTAAGGGTAATAAGCCTGCAATTATTATGTCTAGAACATCTCCATTGTTTTTGGAGAAGTTGTTTGAGTCAGAGATACCAGAAGTGTTTGATGGTTTAATTACTGTTAAAAATGTAGTGCGTATCCCTGGTGAAAAGGCAAAAGTAGCAGTAGATTCTTATGATGATCGTATAGATCCAGTAGGGGCTTGTGTAGGTATGAAAGGATCTCGTATACACGGTATCGTGAGAGAGTTGGGTAATGAAAATATTGATGTTATTAATTACACGACTAATCTTAATTTATATATTACTAGGGCTTTAAGTCCTGCTCGTATCACGAGTATTAAGATAGATGAAGAAAATAAGACCGCGCAAGCAGTGCTTAAGCCAGAAGAGGTAAGTAAAGCAATAGGTCGTGGAGGTCATAATATACGTCTAGCTGGCCAGCTTACTGGTTATGAGATTGATGTGTATAGAGAAGGTGTAGAAGAAGATGTCGAGCTTACAGAATTCTCAGACGAGATAGAAGCGTGGGTAATCGAAGCTTTTGGAAAAATAGGGCTAGATACAGCGCGTAGTGTACTCGAGCAAGAAGTAAGTGATCTTGTACGTCGTACAGATCTAGAAGAAGAAACAGTACTTGATGTGATGCGTATCCTCAAGGAAGAATTTGAAGAATAAAGTATCCTACTCGCAATAGTAAAGTAGGTATAGATAATAATTTAGAGCAGTTTATGGCAGCAACAATGCGATTAAACAAGGTATTACGGGAATTGAACATTTCTCTTGATCGTGCCGTAGAATTTTTAAATTCTAAGGGTGTCGAGATAGAGGCACGTCCGACTACGAAAATTTCGACTGAAATTTACGAGGTGCTTTCGGGTGAGTTTCAAACGGATGCCAACAAGAGAGTAGCTTCTAAGGAGGTTGCAGAGGCAAAAGAAAAGGAGAAGGAAGCATTGCGCGCCGCTCGTGAAGTAGAAATTGAGGCAAAAGCTGAAGCGAAAGCAGCAGCGCCTAAAAAGCAAGAGGTCGTTAAAGCTAAAGCACAGTTAGATGGACCAAAGCAAGTAGGGAAAATCGATCTTTCAAAGGGATCTGGAAAACCAGCACCTGTTAAGGAAGAGAAAAAGCCAGAGGTCAAGAAGGAAGGGGTTAAAAAGCCAGAAGTTTCTGCAGCCCCTGTAAAAGAGGAGGTAAAACCTACTCCAAAACCTGCTGTAGAAGAAAAGAAAAAAGAAGAAAAGCCAAAACAAGCTGCTCCTATAGAAAAAGAAGCAAAGAAAGTTCAGGCTCCTGCGGCTAAAAAGGAAGAGCCTAAGAAAGCTGATGCTCCAGAAAAAGAAGTGGGTTTAGGTGATGAAGTTATCAAGACTGACTATAAAAAACTGGACGGACCTAACTTCACAGGTCAAAAAATTGACCTTTCTAAGTTTAAGAAGCCAGAAAAGAAATCATCTTCAGACGATAAGAAAAAACGTCGCCGTCGTATTACAAAACCAGGTACAGGTGGAGGTAAGCCGGGAGGAAATAACCGTGGCGGAAACAATAATAACAACAACCGTGGTAATTCTGGAAAGGGTAGAGGGCGTGTTGTTAAGGCAGAGCCTACAGAAGAAGAAGTACAAAAACAAATACGTGAGACTCTTGAAAAACTTCAAGGAAAGTCTAATAAAGGTAAAGGAGCAAAATACCGTCGTGATAAGAGGGATCAGCACCGTCAAAAGACAGAAGATGATCTAGCTCAACAAGATGCAGAAAGCAAAATCCTTAAAGTAACGGAGTTTGTTACAGTAAGTGAAGTAGCTACAATGATGGATGTGGGTGTAACACAAATTATATCTGCGTGTATGTCACTGGGTATGATGGTAACGATGAACCAGCGTCTAGATGCAGAAACATTATCTATTGTTGCAGATGAGTTTGGATACTCTGTAGAGTTTGTAACTGCAGATCTTGAAGATGCAATAGAAGATGTTGAAGATTCTCCAGAAGACTTAGTAGAAAGAGCTCCTATTGTAACCGTTATGGGTCACGTAGATCACGGTAAAACATCGTTACTGGATTACATCCGTAAGGAAAATGTAATTGCAGGCGAGAGTGGAGGTATAACACAGCACATAGGTGCATATGGTGTGCAACTAGAAGATGGTAAAAAAGTTGCCTTTTTAGATACTCCAGGTCACGAGGCCTTTACGGCGATGCGTGCTCGTGGTGCTCAAGTAACAGATATTGCTGTTATTGTAGTCGCTGCAGATGATGATATAATGCCACAAACTAAAGAGGCAATCTCTCACGCTCAGGCGGCAGGAGTGCCTATAGTTTTTGCAATAAATAAAATTGACCTTCCAGCGGCAAACCCTGAGAAGATTAAAGAAGGACTTGCGCAAATGAATCTTCTTGTAGAAGATTGGGGTGGAAAAATCCAATCACAAGAAATATCTGCAAAGAAAGGTACGGGAGTGAAAGAATTACTTGAGAAAGTATTACTTGAAGCTGAGCTCTTAGAGCTTAAAGCAAACCCAGATAGAAATGCAAATGGTACGGTTGTAGAAGCATTCTTAGATAAAGGTCGAGGATATGTATCGACAATTCTTGTACAGGCAGGAACGCTTGAAGTGGGTGATTACTTACTAGCGGGAACTACCTCTGGTAAAGTAAAAGCGATGCACGATGAGCGTGGTAAGAAAATTAAGAAGGCTGGGCCTTCTACTCCAGTATCTGTTTTAGGACTAGATGGAGCGCCACAAGCAGGTGATAAGTTTGTTGTAATGACAGATGAGCGTGAGGCAAAAGATATTGCTACTAAGCGTACACAACTGCAACGTGAGCAGAACGTGCGTACACAACGTCACATCACACTTGATGAGATAGGTAGACGTATTGCTCTAGGAGACTTTAAAGAACTTAATATTATCCTTAAAGGTGATGTGGATGGATCTGTAGAAGCACTTACAGATAGTTTCCAAAAATTATCTACAGAGGAGATAGCTGTAAATATTATACACAAAGGTGTAGGAGCTATTACAGAAAGTGATGTATTGCTTGCTTCAGCTTCAGATGCGATTATAATCGGGTTTAATGTGCGTCCAGCAGGTAATGCTAGACAGGTAGCAGATAAGGAAGAAATCGATATCCGTACATACTCTATCATCTATGATGCGATCAATGATCTTAAAGATGCGATGGAGGGAATGTTATCACCAGAGATGCGTGAGGAGATTACAGGTACGGCTGAGATACGTGAGACATTTAAGATATCTAAAGTTGGTACAATTGCAGGTTGTATGGTTACAAATGGTAAGATATTTAGAAATTCAAACATACGTCTTATACGTGATGGTGTAGTAGTTTATACAGGTGAGCTTGCTGCCCTTAAACGTTTTAAAGATGATGTAAAGGAAGTTTCAAAAGGATACGATTGTGGTATGCAGATTAAAAACTATAATGACATCAAGCTTGATGACGTTATAGAAGCATTCCAAGAAGTAGCTGTAAAGAAGAAGCTTAAATAATAGAAAGCTATATTTAATATATAATCGCCTTAGAGTATATCTAAGGCGATTTTTTTATGCGCTTTCGCGAAAGCGCATTATTGCCTTAAAAAAAATATCCTTTGAGCAGTTTTAGGGCGTTTATATGACTTTCTCATACGGATTGTGCTGTCATTTGTGAGAGCACGTTTGCTTAGTAGTTTGAGCTCCTTAAATTATGCACTGCGAGTGTGAGCTTTGTTTAGATTAAAAAGCATAAAAAATCCTCAATATCAAAAAGGTATTGAGGATGTTTTATAGGGTCTTTACGTGTGGGTTAGTTATCTGGCTTAAAAATAAAAGCACTAGAAAATTCCTTTCTTATTTCCATAAGAGCGCGATCTGCTTCTAGCCTATTTCTAAAGTTTCCTATCCATACTTTATAGTTAGGTGTTTCGTGTTTAATGGCAGATGTCCAGGTGCCTATGCGGTTACGATACTTCTTAAGTGTAGCGCTGGCAGTGTTTAAGCTCCCTGAGTATAGTTGTATCTTATATCTGTCTGCTAGTTTGTTGTCTTTTGTAAGGCTGCTTTTTAAATCAAGTAATTCGGTAATTCTATTGTCTTGATTTACGGTTACTTGTGCAGATTGCGCTTTCGCGAAAGCGGAAAAAGTAAGGGTAACTGCTATGGCAATTACGATATGTTGAAACGGTTGTACGCTCATAATTTGCTGATTTTGAACAAAGGTAAAAGATAAAAACTTAAACAAATTAATATTATTATTTAGAACTATTATAAATTAGTAAGAACCCCTGTAAGGTGCCCCAAAAAATGCAGTTTGTGTAGTATTTTTGCATACCATTTTGTGCGCGGGTTTAACAGGTTCTTAACGAGCTTAACAGTATAAAAACCGTGCCATCTTTTTGAAGCTAATTCAATATTAATATGATACAGGTTAAACGCCAAAATTCATTCTCGAGAATACTTACCCTAGCTGCGGTAGTGCTTCTCACTTTATCTAGTTCTCTTTTTGCACAAGATGCACCTGCGGCAGATGCTAAGGCTGGTGAGGCTTTATTTAAAGCAAATTGTGCAGCTTGTCACAAATTATATAAGCCTATGACTGGGCCGTTACTTCATCAGGTTTCTGAGAAGTACGACCGTGAGTGGTTATATAAGTGGATCAAGAATAGCCAGGGACTTATTAAGTCTGGAGACCCTCTTGCTGTAAAAGTATATGAGGAGAATGGTAATAAAGTGATGAACTCTTTTCCTGCATTGTCTAATGCAGATATAGATAACATTCTTGCGTATACGGATACGCCAAAACCAGAAGCGCCAGCACCAACAGCTGTCGTTGGAGGTGCAGATGGAAATAAAGGAGGTGGAGTTTCAAATAACCTTATCCTTGCGATTCTTGGATTTGTGTTGTTGCTTCTTGTTGCTGTATTGTTTTTGGTAAACAACACACTTAATAAGTTTGCTTCTGCTCAAGGAATTGAAATGCCGGTAGCGGAGAAGCGTAAGCCTATCTGGAAAGCATTTGTTGAAAATCAATTCTTAGTATTAGTCTCAGTAATCTTCTTATTATTAGGAAGTGCATATTTCGCTTACGGGTGGATGTCACAAGTAGGGGTTGATCAAGGGTATATGCCTGTGCAGCCTATTCACTACTCGCACAGAATTCACGCAGGAGAGAATGCAATAGAGTGTAAGTACTGTCACTCTTCTGCAAGAGTGTCTAAGCATTCTGGTATTCCTTCTCTTAATGTGTGTATGAACTGTCACAAGTCTATCGCAGAAGTTGCTGGACCTGAGTCTGAGTTTAGCTCTGTTACTGAAGATTACTCTAAAGAGTTTTATGATAAAGAAATCCAAAAGCTTTACAAAGCTGTAGGTTGGGATGAGGCAACACAATCATATACTGGGGAAACTCAGGCTGTAGAGTGGGTGCGTATTCATAATCTTCCGGACTTTGCATACTTTAATCACTCACAACACGTAAGTGTAGCTGGTATAGAGTGTCAGAAATGTCACGGTCCTGTAGAGGAGATGGAGATTATGTATCAACACGCTCCTCTTACTATGGGATGGTGTATAAACTGTCACCGTGAGACTAATGTGAAGATTGAAGGTAATGCATATTACGAAGAGATTCACGAGCAACTTGCAAAGAAGTATGGTGTTGAAAAAGTGACAGCTGCTCAAATGGGTGGTCTGGAATGTGGTAAGTGTCACTACTAATAAAGAGAATTTAAGTTTCGAAAGAAACTCTTAATAAAGGTTGCTGAGCGTAGTCGAGGCACAAATTAATAAATCAATTATATGTCATCAAACAAGAAATACTGGAAAAGTGTCGATGAGCTCCACGGAGATGCATCTATCGAGGCACTAAGACAGAATGAGTTTGTACAAGAAATTCCGACAGATGAATTTTTAGGTGATAAAGAAACACTTGAAAATACAGAAACTACACGTCGTGACTTCTTGAAGTACGTAGGTTTCTCTACAGCGGCAGCATCGCTAGCAGCTTGTGAAGGTCCTGTTGTAAAGTCTGTGCCTTATGTGGTGCAGCCAGAGCAAATAATACCGGGAGTTGCAGATTATTATGCGACTACTATTGCAGATGGTTTTGACTTTGCAAGTGTACTTGTAAAGACTCGTGAGGGTCGCCCTATTAAAATAGAAAACAATGACCTTGCAAAAGCAGGTTTTGGGGCAAACGCTCGTGTACACGCATCTGTTCTTGGAATGTACGATACAAAGCGTGCGCAATTTCCAACGGCAGGAGGAGAAGAAGTTTCTTGGACAGATATAGATAAGGGTGTTGTTGCTGCGCTTGAGAGTGGTAAGAAAGCAGTATTGCTTACTCAGACATTTGCAAGTCCATCTACAGATAAACTTATAGGAGAATTTATAGCAAAATATCCAAATGTTTCTCACGTAGCTTATGACGCTGCTGGAGAGCAATTTGCTTTAGATGCTTTTGAAATAAAATACGGTTTCCGTGCATTACCAGATTATAATTTTGGTGATGCAGAAGTGATTGTCTCTGTAGGGGCAGACTTTTTAGGAGATTGGAATGGTGGTGGATACGACTCTGCTTATGGTAAGTCTCGTGTACCTAAAAATGGAAAGATGTCTAAGCACTTCCAGTTTGAGGCAAATATGTCACTTTCTGGTGCAAATGCAGATGTACGTGTTCCAGCTACACCATCTCAACAAAAATTAATAGTGCAAGCACTAGCAGGTGGATCTGCTTCTGGTCTTCCAGAAGGGGTGAAGGCTAAAGTTGCTCAAGCGCGTAAAGCACTTCTTGCTGCTGGTAGTAAAGGATTACTTGTAACAGGTGTGCAAGATGTTTCTACGCAGAGAATCGCGCTTGACTTTAACGAAGGTAAAGTGGTAATGGATACTGCTAAGCCTAAGCTTACAAGATCTGGAGATGCTCGTAAAGTGATGCAACTTGTAAAAGAGATGAACGCTGGTCAAGTAGGAACACTTATTATGGCTGGAGTAAATCCTGCTTATAGTCTTCCTAATGCAGATGAGTTTGTTACTGGTCTTGCAAAGGTTGATGTTTCTGTAGCTTGTTCATTAAGAGCAGATGAGACAGCGGCACTTTCTACTCATATTGCACCGGTACCACACTACCTTGAGTCTTGGGGAGATGTGCAGATTAAAATGGGTGAAGTAAGTTTACAGCAGCCTACAATAAAAGAGATATTTAATACACGTCAGTTCCAGCAAAGTTTACTTAACTGGATGGGTGTAGATAAAACATATTACAGCTACCTTAAAGAGACTATGTCTTCGGCAGGTATCGCATTTAACAAGTCTGTTCAAGCAGGAGTTGTTGAGACTAGCGCTTTCGCGAAAGCGGTAACCGCATCAAACACTTCTATAGCATCTGACGCTGGTCTTGCGAGTACATTGCAAGAGGGTAATGGAGGCTTTGAGCTTACGTTGTATACAAAAACATCAATGGGTGATGGTACTCAGGCAAACAATCCTTGGTTACAAGAGATGCCAGATCCATTAACACGTTGTACTTGGGATAACTACTTGACAATGTCTGAGGCAGATGCCAAAGAACTTGGTTTGTGGTTTGATAGAAGTTCATTCTTTACAGAAGCACGTCACGATGCAAATGGAGGTCTTAATGGTCACTATGCAAATGTTACTGTAAACGATGTAACTATCGAGAAAGTGCCAGTAATGATACAGCCAGGTCAAGCTAAAGGATCTGTAGGTCTTGCGCTAGGGTACGGTCGTAAAGAAAGTATTCAAGAAGAGATGCAAACGGGTGTTAACGCATTCCCTTTAATGCAAAACTTCCAGACTACGCAAAGCGTAACTATCGAGAAGGTAGGTGGTGTACACGAGTTTGCTTCTGTACAGCAGCACAACACGCTTATGGGTCGTGGTGATATCGTAAAGGAGACAACTCTTGAGATATTTAACACAAAAGATAAGCACTTTTGGAACGCGGTTCCTGAGGTGAGTAAAGCGCACATAGAGTATGAAGTGACTTCACCAGAAGTTGATCTTTGGGAAGAGTTTGATCGTTCAATAGGGCATCATTTTAACCTTGCTATTGATCTTAATGCTTGTACGGGATGTGGTGCTTGTGTGATAGCTTGTCACGCAGAGAATAATGTTCCTGTAGTAGGAAAGTCTGAAATACGTCGTAGCCGTGATATGCACTGGTTACGTATAGATAGATATTATTCATCTGAGGATACATTTGCTCAAGATGATATTAAGAAGGAGGAGTTTGATGGATTAGGTGGTGATAAAGGTTCTCTTGGAGGATTTGGTGAGCTAGAAGATCCAGCTGCAAATCCACAAGTTGCTTTCCAGCCTATAATGTGCCAGCACTGTAATCACGCTCCTTGTGAGACTGTGTGTCCAGTAGCAGCAACATCACACGGTCGTCAAGGTCAAAACCATATGGCTTACAACCGTTGTGTAGGTACTCGTTACTGTGCAAACAACTGTCCTTATAAAGTGCGTCGTTTCAACTGGTTCCTTTATAATGGTAATGACGAGTTTGATTATCATATGAACAATGATCTTGGGCGTATGGTTATCAACCCAGATGTAACCGTTCGTTCTCGTGGGGTTATGGAGAAGTGTTCTATGTGTATCCAAATGACACAAAAGACTATTCTTGATGCTAAGCGCGATGGACGTAAGGTTAAAGACGGAGAGTTTGCAACGGCTTGTTCTAACGCTTGTACAACTGGAGCGCTTGCCTTCGGAGATATAAACGACAAGGATAGCAAGATTGCAGAGCTTAAAGAAGATGATCGTATGTATCACTTACTTGAGCACGTAGGAACGAAACCAAATGTATTCTACCAGACAATGGTACGTAATACAGAAGAAGTATAAAACAACTAATCTAAAGACTAATTATATAGGATTATGGCGCATTACGAAGCACCTATACGAAGACCACTAGTTACCGGAGATAAGACCTATCACGATGTAACATTAGATATCGTTGCTCCAGTTGAGGGACGTGCAAATAAATCTTGGTGGCTCGTATTCTCTATCGCACTAGTAGCTTTCTTATGGGGAATAGGCTGTATTATCTATACTGTAACAAACGGTATCGGTAGTTGGGGTCTAAATAAAACCGTAGGTTGGGCTTGGGATATTACCAACTTTGTATGGTGGGTAGGTATTGGACACGCAGGAACACTAATTTCTGCAGTACTATTATTATTCCGTCAGAAGTGGCGTATGGCAATTAACCGTTCTGCAGAGGCGATGACTATTTTCTCTGTAGTTCAAGCAGGATTGTTCCCTATTATACATATGGGTCGTCCTTGGTTAGCTTACTGGGTATTACCTATACCTAACCAGTTTGGTTCTTTATGGGTAAACTTTAACTCTCCACTACTTTGGGATGTATTTGCAATATCAACGTACCTTTCTGTATCATTAGTTTTCTGGTGGACTGGATTATTACCTGACTTTGCAATGATACGTGATAGAGCTGTTAAGCCATTCCAGAAGAAAATTTATAGTTTACTTTCATTTGGTTGGTCTGGTAGAGCAAAAGATTGGCAGCGTTTTGAAGAGGTGTCACTGGTTCTTGCAGGACTAGCAACGCCACTTGTACTTTCTGTACACACGATTGTATCTTTTGACTTTGCTACGTCTGTTATACCAGGATGGCACACCACGATTTTCCCTCCTTACTTTGTTGCGGGAGCGGTATTCTCAGGGTTTGCAATGGTAAATACACTTCTTATCATAATGCGTAAAGTTGTCAGTCTTGAGGCTTACATTACAATACAGCACATTGAACTTATGAATATTGTAATTATGATTACAGGTTCAATAGTAGGTGTTGCTTATATTACGGAGTTATTTATGGCTTGGTATTCTGGAGTGGAATATGAGCAGTATGCATTCTTAAACAGAGCAACAGGACCTTATGCTTGGTCTTATTGGGCAATGATGACGTGTAACGTTTTCTCTCCGCAGTTTATGTGGTTCCCAAAATTAAGAAGATCTATAATGTTCTCTTTTATCATATCAATTGTTGTGAACATTGGGATGTGGTTTGAGCGTTTTGTAATTATCGTGACTTCACTTCACCGTGATTACCTTCCATCTTCTTGGACGATGTTCTCGCCTACATTTGTAGATATAGGTATCTTCATAGGTACTATAGGTTTCTTCTTTGTATTGTTCTTATTATATGCACGTACATTCCCAGTGATTGCACAAGCAGAGGTAAAGACTATTATGAAGTCATCTGGAGAGCGTTATAAAAAATTACGTGAGTCTGGACAATCACTAGTAGGTACAGGAGCAGATCCTCGTACATCTGGTGGGCCAGTAAAGATTAATCTTGATGGTGCATACATTGCAAAACCTCAAGAGGTTGCCGAAGGTGAAACAGTTATTCCAGAAGATACACACGGTAGTGATTCATTAGTGAGCCGTTTAGGAATCTTTGATGCTGCTACTCAAAAGGCAGATGATCTTAAGGTAATTAATGGTATAGGACCAAAAATGGAAGAGAAGCTTAACGAACTAGGAATTTATACGTACGAGCAAGTAGGTAAAATGACTTCTGTTGAATACAATTTATTAGATAATCTAACTGGATCATTTCCTGGTCGCGCAGAGCGTGATGATTGGGCGGGTCAAGCTAACAATCTTAAATAATTAAGTATGGCATCTACAGTTATACACGCAATATACTCTGATGACGACGTTCTAATGAACGCTGTTAAGGAGGTTAGAAAAAAACATCTTCATATTAATGAGGTGTATACACCATTCCCTGTACACGGGCTTGATAAGGCTATGGGGCTTGCACCTACTCGTCTTGCTATTACTGCCTTTTTATATGGATGTGTGGGAATTACAGTAGCAACATTAATGATGAATTTCATTATGATCGAAGACTGGCCACAAAACATTGGTGGTAAGCCATCTTTCAGCTATATTGAGAATATGCCAGCTTTTGTGCCTATTATGTTTGAGCTTACGGTATTTTTTGCAGCTCACTTAATGGTTATTACTTTCTATATGAGAAGTAAATTATGGCCTTTTAAGAAAGCTGAAAATCCAGATGTACGCACGACAGATGATCACTTCCTTATGGAGATTGATGCAACTGGAAAAGATGGAAAGGAACTTGCAGACTTTTTAGTAACAACTGGAGCTGTAGAGATTAATTTAATTGCAAACGAAGCATAAGTCAACGCAATGAAGAATATATTTAAAATAGCTGTTTTGTTTATCGCTTTTGGCAGTATGATTTCTTGTCAAGATGATAATAAACCTAACTATCAGTATATGCCTAATATGTACGAATCTGTAGGTTATGAAACTTACGGTAAGTATGAGGTATTTCCTGAAGGGTATGAAGCTTTAAAACCGGCAGAAGGTTCGGTGATGAGAGGGTGGTTACCATATGATTATGAAAATACTATTGAAGGAAAAGCTTCCGCGAAAGCGAACCTGAAAAACCCATTACCTTATACAGAGGAGAATTATGTTAAGGGTAATGAGTTATATAACATTTACTGTTCTATATGTCACGGTGTAAAAGGTGACGGAAAAGGAACATTAGCAAAAAGAGAGAAAATACTAGGTGTCCCTGCATATAATGATGCTGGTAGAGCCATCACAGAAGGTAGTGTATACCACGTGATGTATTACGGTATTAACTCTATGGGATCTTATGCGTCGCAGATGACAGAAGACGAACTTTGGATGGTTGATCATTACGTAATGGGTCTTAAAGATGCATTAGGTGGAAAACCTGAGAGAGCGTTTACAGCAGCAGAAATTATTGAGGAAATGACAGAGGGTAAGATTGATACAGATCTTAACGAAGGTGCAGTAGATGCTATACCAGGACCTGAGTCTGAGCCAATGAATGCAGCGGGTAACGAACACTAATAACTAACGGAACAACCGATATTTAAGATATGTACACATTATCTAAAAACTTAAAATTATCAGCGATTATCTTTATGGTAGTAGGATTTGTCCTATTTGCTGTAGATTACGTTTTCTTACCAAAGACAATAGCAGATATTGAAGCTTTGCACGCAGGTGATGCCCACGGAGGTGGTCACGGAGATGCAACAGTTGCAGATGCCCACGAAGCAGACACACACCACGTAGCAACCGATGATGCACACGCAGAAGACGGTCACGTAATGACCGAAGAAGAGCATAATGAGCACTTACTAGCAGGTTACCAAAATAAACCTTGGTCTGCTGTTTATATCGCTGCTTTTTTCTTCTTTATGATTTCTCTAGGGTGTCTTGCATTCTACGCAGTACAATATGCTGCTCAGGCTGGATGGTCGCCTTTATTACTTAGAGTAATGGAGGGTATAACAGGATATCTTTTACCTGGAAGTATTATAATGTTTGTTTTGCTAGCATTATCTGGATTCCATTTTAACCATATGTTCCACTGGATGGCAGATGGAATTACTGATCCAGTAAGTGATAACTATGATAAGCTTATTGCTGGTAAATCAGGATGGTTAAATGTGCCTTGGTTACTGATTAGAGCTGCAATTTTTATTGCTGGATGGAACATCTATAGATTCTTTGCTGTAAAGTTCTCAAAAGAGCAGGATGAAGCATCTGATAACAAATCACACAAAAAGTCATTTAAACTTGCTGCAGCATTCTTAGTGTTCTTCTTATACACTGAGTCAATGATGTCTTGGGATTGGATTATGTCTATCGATCCTCACTGGTTTAGTACTCTCTTTGGATGGTACGTACTTGCAGGTATGATGGTTTGTGGTATAACTACCATCGCTCTTATAACTATGATACTTAAGGGTGCAGGTTACTTACAGAGTGTAAATGATAGCCACATACACGATCTTGCTAAATTTATGTTTGGTTTCAGTATTTTCTGGACGTACTTATGGTTCTCACAGTTTATGCTTATATGGTACTCAAACATACCAGAAGAGGTAACGTATTACATACAACGTATAGAAGATTATAACTTACCATTCTTTGGTATGTTAGTAATGAATTTCCTTTTCCCATTATTAATATTAATGAATAGCGATTTCAAACGAGTTAACTGGTTTGTAGTAATGGCTGGTATAGTAATCTTATTAGGTCACTATGTAGACATCTTCAATATGGTTATGCCAGGTACAGTAGGACAGGCTTGGTCGTTTGGATTTGTAGAAATAGGATCACTTATGTTCTTCTTTGGATTGTTTGTACTGATTGTTTTCAGTTCACTTACAAAACGTCCATTAGAGCCTAAGCGTAATCCGCTTATTGAAGAAAGTAAACACTTTCACTATTAGAATATAGATTAAAGAAGTTAGAAAGCAATGACAGGTTTATTAGCACTCATCGTAGTAATTCTATTTGTAGTCACACTTTGGCAAATGTCAAAGATTTTTAAACTATCTCAGTTTAATAAGAAGACCAATAGTGAAAATGCTCAAGTAGCAGACGATAAAGACAACAGAATCAATGGTAAATTGATGTTGATGTTTATCATATTTTTATATGCCATAACTATTTACTGTTTTTGGAATTACAGTAAGTTTTATTTGCCAGAACCATCTTCTGAGCACGGAGCAGATTATGACACCTTGTTATTTATCTCTCTTGCACTTATAATGTTCGTACAAGTAATCACACAAGCATTACTTCATTACTTTGCATATAAGTACTCAGGTAAGAAAGGTCAAAAAGCATTATTCTATGCAGATAATGATAAACTAGAGTTTATCTGGACTATCATTCCAGTAATCGTTCTTGCAGGTCTTATTATCTATGGTCTCTTTACTTGGTCAGATATAATGAACTTTGAAGAGGACGAGGATGCTATAGTTGTAGAGTTATATGCAAAGCGTTTTGGTTGGCAAGCACGTTATGCTGGAGAGGATAATATCTTAGGTAATGCCAATGTTCGTTTCATTGAAGGAGCAAACACAGTAGGTGTTGATGAAAGTGATGCTGATGCAATGGATGATAAAATTACAACAGAGCTTCACCTTCCAGTAGGGCGCCAGGTAATCTTTAAGTTACGTTCTCAAGATGTATTGCACTCTGCTTATATGCCTCACTTTAGAGCGCAAATGAATGTTGTGCCAGGTATGATAACTCAATTCTCTTTTACTCCATCTAAAACTACCGCAGAGATTCGTGATACGGATTATATGAAAGATAAGATGGCTACTATCAAAGAGATTAGAAAAGAAAAAAATAAAGCTTCTATAGCGGCAGGAGATGGTCCAATAGACGCTTATGATGAATTTGACTATTACTTGCTATGTAATAAGATTTGTGGAGCATCGCACTATAATATGCAGATGAAGATTGTTGTTGAAACTCAAGAGGAATATGACGCTTGGATTGCAACTCAAAAAACATTTGGTAGCTCTATAGCAGCAGCTCAAGAATAAAAAAAAGAAAAAGAAAAATTAACTAAAGAATCTAGGTATGGCAGCACACGCAGCAACAGCAGATCACGGTCACGATGATCACGAGCACCACCACGAGCAAACGTTTATAACGAAATATATCTTTAGTACTGATCACAAGATGATCTCAAAGCAGTATTTAATTACTGGTTTGATAATGGGTATTATCGGTATTGGAATGTCATTGATATTCCGTTTACAACTGGCTTGGCCAGATCACCAATTTACTATTTATGAAGTGCTCTTAGGAGACTGGGGTAAAGATGGTGTAATGGATCCAAACATTTATCTTGCACTTATTACCATACACGGTACTATAATGGTATTCTTTGTGCTTACAGCAGGCCTGAGTGGTACTTTTAGTAACTTATTGATTCCACTTCAGATTGGAGCGAGAGATATGGCTTCTGGATTCCTTAATATGGTATCTTACTGGCTGTTCTTCCTTTCTTCTGTAATAATGGTATTATCATTATTTGTAGAGTCAGGACCAGCTGCAGCAGGTTGGACTATCTATCCACCATTATCTGCCCTACCTAACAGCATACCTGCTTCAGGAATGGGTATGACATTGTGGTTAGTAGCGATGGCAATATTTATCGCATCATCACTATTGGGTTCACTTAACTATGTTGTTACAGTACTTAACCTTCGTACAAAGGGGATGACTATGACAAGGTTACCACTTACAATCTGGGCTTTCTTTGTGACTGCTATTATTGGTGTGGTTTCTTTCCCAGTACTTTTATCTGCAGCTTTAATGCTTATAATGGATAGAAGTTTTGGTACGTCATTCTTCTTATCTGATATTTATATTGGAGGAGAAGTATTACATAACTCTGGTGGTTCACCAGTATTATTTGAGCACCTTTTCTGGTTCTTAGGTCACCCTGAGGTATACATTGTATTATTACCAGCACTAGGTATCTCATCAGAGATAATATCTACAAACGCACGTAAACCTATATTTGGTTACCGAGCGATGATTGCTTCTATTTTAGCAATTGCCTTCTTATCAACTATCGTATGGGGTCACCATATGTTTATTTCAGGTATGAACCCATTCTTGGGATCTGTATTTACATTTACAACCCTATTAATTGCAATACCATCTGCTGTAAAAGCTTTTAACTATATCACAACCTTGTGGAAGGGTAACCTTCAGTTCAACCCTGGTATGCTTTTCTCAGTAGGATTAGTTTCTACTTTTATTTCTGGTGGACTTACGGGTATCATACTTGGAGATTCTACATTAGATATAAATGTACACGATACTTATTTTGTAGTAGCTCACTTCCACCTAGTAATGGGTATCTCTGCATTATATGGACTTTTTGCAGGTGTTTATCATTGGTTCCCAAAAATGTTTGAAGGTAAAATGATGAACAAGAACCTAGGTTACGTTCACTTCTGGATTACAGTTATTGGAGCTTATGGTATTTTCTTCCCAATGCACTTTATTGGTATGGCAGGATTACCTAGACGTTACTACACAAACTCAGCGTTCCCGTATTTTGATGATCTTGTAGATGTAAACAAAGCGATATCTATTTTTGCTTTCATTACAGCGGCTGCACAGTTAGTATTCTTATACAACTTCATACACTCAATGTTTTATGGAAAAGTAGGTTCTAAAAACCCTTGGAAATCTAACACATTAGAGTGGACAACAGATCACAAGCATATACACGGTAACTGGGCAGGTGCAATTCCTGAAGTACACCGCTGGCCATATGATTATTCTAAGTTGAATAAGGATGAGTCAGATTATGTGATTGCTGGTCAAGATTATGTACCACAAACAGTTCCACTTCAAGACAATGAAGAAGAAATGCATCACTAGAGATGTCATAACATAAATCATACTTATATGATTACTTAAAACCCATTCTTAACGAGTGGGTTTTTTAGTTTTGCGCTTTCGCGAAAGCGTAACATTATCCTTTATTAGTCTTAAATGGAAGGGTGCTGTAAAGTTTCAAACAAGACTATTTCTTATCTTTGATAGAAATCACCTAGACGTATGAATGAGCACTTGGATCCTACAAACGAAGGTTACTCAAGAGAAGAAGTAGATATTGAGAAAGCGTTAAGACCTTTATCGTTTGAAGACTTTGCAGGACAAGATCAAGTGCTTGAAAATCTCAAGGTTTTTGTACAAGCAGCAAACCTTAGAGGAGAGGCATTAGATCACACCCTCTTTCACGGTCCTCCGGGTCTTGGTAAAACTACCCTTGCAAATATTCTTGCAAACGAACTTGGGGTAAATATTAAGATAACCTCTGGCCCTGTTCTAGACAAGCCTGGTGATCTCGCTGGATTACTTACTAATCTAGATGAGCGTGATGTGCTATTTATAGATGAGATACATAGACTTAGTCCTATAGTAGAAGAGTATTTATACTCGGCTATGGAGGATTATCGTATAGATATAATGATTGAGACGGGGCCAAATGCACGTACCGTTCAGATAGATCTAGCACCTTTTACACTCGTAGGAGCAACTACCCGTTCTGGACTTCTTACGGCGCCTATGCGCGCACGTTTTGGTATATCTAGTAGATTACAATATTATACAACAGAACTTCTTACAACCATCGTACAGCGTAGCTCTAGTATACTTGGTGTACCTATCTCTATGGAAGCTGCTATAGAGATAGCCGGTAGAAGTCGTGGTACACCTCGTATAGCAAATGCATTATTGCGTAGAGTGCGTGACTTTGCACAAATAAAAGGGAATGGTAGTATCGATATTAAGATTGCTAAGTATAGCCTTGAAGCACTTCACGTAGACGCTCACGGGCTGGATGAGATGGACAATAAAATACTAGCTACGATTATAGATAAGTTTAAAGGCGGGCCTGTGGGACTTACTACACTTGCCACTGCCGTTTCTGAAAGCGCCGAAACTATTGAGGAGGTTTACGAACCTTTTTTAATACAGCAAGGTTTTATTATGCGTACTCCAAGAGGACGTGAAGTTACAGAGGATGCATACAAGCATCTAGGTAGAGTAAAAGGCCCTGTGCAGGGAGGTCTGTTTTAGAAACATTCTATTTAAAATTTTATATAAAAGCACCCTATGTCTAATGATATTCCAGCAGTTTCGGTTTTAAAGTTTCTGGCAAATGCTGGGAGTATTTTAAAGAATCCGCTTCCTTTTCATCACGATAATTTTGAGATTAAGGGTGATACCTTCAAGCTGCAGTTGGGATTTGGTAATGAAGTCGTCTTCTCTAGAGATCCGGGCTTTGCAAAGTATGCTTTGCAAAAAAACCAGCGCAACTATACAAAGTCACCCATTCAGACTAAAGATCTTGCAAAGTATGTAGGCGAGGGACTTTTAACCTCAGAAGGTTCTCTATGGAAAAAACAACGCAAACTCATACAGCCAGCCTTTCATAAAAAACAGCTTGCACAGCTTATAGAAGCTATGCATACAGTAATAAAGGAGGAGTTACAAAGCATAAAGACAGGAGAGGCGTTTGATGTATTTGAGATATTTAATGACCTTGCTTTTAATACAGTTGCAAAGTCACTCTTTCAGACCGAGGTAGATCGTAAAAAGATAAACCGCTTACAATACATTACAGAGCAAGCTCAAAAGATGCTCGTAAAAGAGTTGAGACAACCTTATAAATCTTGGTATTTTAAGTATGCTGGACCTATAGATAAGCATCTAGCTCTTACTCAAGAGGCGCGTGATATACTTATGGAACTCGTAGAAGAACGTCGAGCATCACAACAAAAGGTAGGAGACTTACTAGATATGCTTCTGGAGTCTACTTATGAGGATGGCACAGGTATGGATGATGAGCAGCTCATAGATGAGATTCTCATACTCTTTACAGCGGGTCACGAGACAACCTCAAATGCGCTTACATTTGCCGCCTCATTACTTGCAAGACATCCAGAGTGGCAAGATAAAATTTATAAGGAATACGCTTTCGCGAAAGCGAACTCAACATCATTAAACGAGTTTTTGAGACAATGTACAGTCACTAAGCAAGTGCTAGAGGAAACAATGCGACTTTATCCACCGGCTTACTTTATAGACAGAGTAAATATCGAAGAAGACGAATATAATGGGATGAAAATACCAGCAGGTTCTAATTTATTGTTTTCGTGTATTGAGATTCACAAGCACGACGATTTTTGGGAAGATCCATTACAATTTAACCCTACTCGATTTGATGACAATGCGGGGATGTACCACGATGCCTATTTCCCATTTGGCGCAGGACCTAGAATGTGTATAGGTAATAACTTTGCAATGTATGAGATGATTCTTGCGGTTACCGAAATGGTATCACGTTTTAAAATCACCCCTATAAACACACCTATAGAAATATTACCGCTCATTACCCTTAAGCCAAAAAATGCAATCTTAGAGTTTGCTACAAGATAGGGTGATAGAGAATAAATCAAAACATACAGCATTTATTAAAGCAGAAGCACAGCGCTTAGGTTTTATGTCTTGCGGTATAAGTAAAGCAGGTTTTCTTGAAGAAGAAGCGCCTCGTCTTGAGTCTTGGCTCAATAAAAATATGCACGGCGAGATGCAGTATATGGAAAACTACTTTGACAAGCGCCTTGACCCTACAAAACTTGTAGAAGGTTCTAAGAGTGTAATATCACTCCTACTTAATTATTACCCTCACGAGTTGCAGAATGAGGAGTCTTATAAAATCTCTAAGTATGCCTATGGGCGAGACTATCATTTTGTGATAAAAGATAAACTCAAAGAGTTTATGCACGTTATACAAGAACAGATAGGAGAGGTGAACGGCCGTGCTTTTGTGGATAGCGCTCCTATACTTGATAAAGCTTGGGCAGCAAAGAGTGGTCTGGGGTGGATAGGTAAGCACAGTAATTTACTTTCAAAAAAGGCAGGGTCATTTTATTTTATTGCAGAGCTTGTAGTAGACCTAGACCTTGAGTATGATACACCTGTTACAGATCACTGTGGGAGCTGCACTGCTTGTATAGACGCTTGTCCCACACAGGCTATTGTAGAGCCGTATAAGGTAGACGGTAGTAAATGTATAAGCTACTTTACGATAGAGCTTAAAAATGAAATACCTGAGTATGCAAAGAGTCAACTAGATGACTGGATGTTTGGTTGTGATGTATGTCAAGATGTATGCCCTTGGAATCGATTTTCAAAAGCACATAGTGAGCCGTTATTTAACCCAAACCCTAAGCTGCTCACTTATGATAAAAAACAATGGGAAGAAATAACCCAAGAGGTGTTCTCAGAAATATTTAGAAAATCTGCTGTAAAGCGAACCAAATTTTCTGGCTTGAAGCGAAATATCGATGCGTTAAAAAAACAACCGTAATTGACGCCTCAATTGCGAAATCCTTAAAATTACAGACACTTAACGTTATCTTAATATTTTTACGGATATTACTGTCTTGAATCATAATTAAAACCCAACATATTTTATGAACAAAATACTCAGTAGTATCAAAAAGCCCAACCTGTCCTTCTGGCAAATATTTAATATGAATGTTGGCTTTTTAGGAATACAATTTTCTTTTGGGCTACAACAAACAGCCATCAACCCTATCTTTTTATACCTAGGCGCAGCCGAAGATTTGCTACCTATTTTAAATATAGCAGGACCTATTACAGGTCTTATTGTACAGCCTATAATTGGGGCTATAAGTGATAAAACGTGGTCTCCTAAATTTGGTAGAAGAAAACCATTCTTTCTTATAGGAGCTCTACTGGGTAGTCTTTGCTTGTTTTCATTTCCTTTTAGTCCAGCCCTGTGGGTTGCGGTTTCTTTATTGTGGATACTTGATATAGGGAATAATATGGCAATGGAGCCATATAGAGCACTAGTAGGAGACAAACTTCCAAAGACTCAATTAAGTCTTGGGTACCAGATGCAAAGTCTTTTTGTAGGTGCAGGGACAGTAATAGCAATGATCTCAATTATTTATTTTCAAGACATATTAGGTCTAGCAGAAGAAGTTGCGGGAAGTATTCCACTATGGTTGTATTACTCTTTCTTTATAGGGGCTGTGCTTTCTATCACTACTATATTATGGTCTGTGTATAAGACTAGAGAGATACCGCCTTCGCCAGAAGAAATGGAAGAAATAGAGGGCTTTAGAAAGCTCACTTTTGCAGAAAAATTTAAAGAGCCATTTATAGAGATTGCTAGTACGGTAAAAACTATGCCTAAGTTTATGTGGAAGGTTGCTGGAGTATACCTTTTTCAATGGTATGCGTTATTTGTTTACTGGCAGTTTAATGTGCCTATGTTTAGAGATACTCTTAACTTTAGTATAGGCGAGGCTGCTTCACAATCTGCTAAGATGAGTTTGACATATAACTCTGCAACCATACTAGTTGCACTTGTATTAGTACCACTAACGTTGAAATATGGAGGTAGAAAGATTTATGCAGCTAGTCTCTTTGGGACTGCGCTGGCTATGTTTTTAATACCGTATATAGCAGATGCAAATCTAGTACTGGCACCTATGATTTTATTTGGAATAGGGTGGGCAGCTATGATGGGAATCCCATATACAATGGTTTCAAAAATAGTACCGCAGCGTAAACGTGGTATCTATATGGGTATTCTTAATATGATGATTGTAATACCTATGGCAATAGAGACGGTAACATTTGGTCCTATCTATAAATATTTGTTAGGTGATAACGCCATTAATGCCATTCTTTTTGCAGGTGTATTCTTTTTAATCTCAGCATTTTTGGCTTTACGATTAACACCAAAACAAGCACAAGAAGTTTATGATGTAGAAAATGAGGGTGTTGTTGAATAAGCACTTTGTTTTCATTAAACCGTCTAGTACTAATAACTTATTAGTATATTAGTAGAACAATAGAAGTTCTTTTTCTTAAGCCACTATAAAAGAACTGTATGACAGTTATATAACTGTCTCATTATTGCTAAGATTTACAGCATCTTGTTCATAAGATTAAATCCAATAATCATATGACGTTTGAGGCTGATAAGTGGTTAATACCCAACTGAAAGCACTGGCTCACGCTGGTGCTTTCATACTTTACAATGTAAATAAAAAATACAGATCATTTTTTTTAGAATTTAAAGACTACTTAAGTGAAAAGAGAATTAGATATTTTATGTGTAGGTGAGGTGCTCATAGACTTTATAGGGCATCAAAAAGAAGTGCGTATAGATAAAACACGTGATTACCACAGGTATTTAGGTGGTAGTCCTACTAATGTGGCGATGAATCTCGCGCGACTAGGTATGAAAGTAAAACTTGCTGCTACCATAGGAGATGATGGGCTAGGCGTTTACATTAAAGATAAACTTACCGAAAATGGCGTGCAGACAGATCTCATTGCGACAGATCCTGAAAACCCTACAAGTGTGATTTTTGTGTCAAAAACTACGGGCACACCAGATTTTATACCTTATCGGTATGCAGACACTAAGATCTCAGAAACCCAAGTGTCTGATGCTTTGCTAGCGCAAACTACTATTTTTCATACCACAGCATTTGCCCTAAGTAAGAAGCCTGCAAGAACTACAATTTTAGCCAAAGCAAAAAAAGCTTATGAAGCTGGTTGTACACTTAGTATAGATCTTAATTACTCGCCTCGTATTTATCCTAATAGGGAGAAGGCGATAAAAACCTTTAGAGAGTATTGTTCTTATAACCCGCTCGTGAAGATAAGTGAGGATGATATGGAGCGCCTTTTTGGTGAGAAAAGAAGCCACGAGGATATTTTTGATTTCTTTCATAATGATTTTGGAGTAGAGCTTGTTTGTCTCACCTTAGGATCAGAAGGTGTTAAGCTTTCGCGAAAGCGTAAAAATCACCCTCCAGAAATGATTGTTGAGCCAGCGGCAAGAGTAGAGCAAATACTTGATGCTACGGGTGCAGGAGATGCTTTTTGGAGTGGATTCTTATTTGCTTACATAAGAGAGTATGACATCAAAAAATGTCTCAAAGTCGCGCTGTCACTGGCTGCTATAAAATTACAGCACGTGGGTAGATTACCTCAAAATGTTGACATACTCACCCAGTTGCTAGATTTTAAATAATAACCTCCATTAGGTAGATGTTAACAAGACTGAGTTTATAACCGAGAGGGAATTCAGTACTTTTGCAAGTCAATAGATAACCAACTTTATGAGTCAGCAGAACAAAAGACGGAGGGAAGCCCTCGTATATCACGCAAAGCCAAAACCAGGTAAAATTGCGGTAGTTCCTACAAAAAAGTACTCAAGCCAGCGTGATCTTGCGCTCGCTTATTCTCCAGGGGTGGCAGAGCCTTGTCTAGAGATAGAAAAAGATATAAATAACGTTTATAAATATACAGCAAAGGGTAACCTTGTAGCTGTAATCTCAAATGGTACTGCGGTGCTAGGTCTGGGAGATATAGGTCCAGAAGCGTCAAAACCTGTTATGGAGGGTAAAGGTTTACTCTTTAAAATATTTGCTGGGATAGATGTTTTTGATATAGAAGTAGGGACAAAAGATGTAGATGCTTTTATAGAAACTGTAAAAAATATCGCTCCTACCTTTGGGGGGATTAACCTTGAAGATATTAAGGCACCAGAGGCTTTTGAAATTGAGCGCAGGCTCAAAGAAGAGCTAGATATACCAGTAATGCACGATGACCAGCACGGTACGGCAATCATATCTGCCGCAGCGATGCTCAATGCATTAGAAATAGCAGGTAAGCGCATAGAAGATGTGCGTATCGTAGTGTCTGGCGCAGGTAGTGCGGCTATCTCGTGTATGAACTTATATCATTTACTTGGTGCTAAGCTAGAAAACATTGCAATGTTTGATATAAATGGTCTTCTTAAAGAGGATCGTACAGACTTATCTCCAGAGCAGTTTAAGTTTAAAAGTAAAGAGAGTTTTAACACACTAGCAGAGGCAATGGTTAATGCAGATGTGTTTTTAGGTCTTTCTGTGGGTAACATTGTAACACCTACAATGATACAGTCTATGGCAAATGATCCTATTGTATTTGCAATGGCAAACCCAACTCCAGAGATAGATTATGATGTTGCGATAGCATCAAGACCAGACTTAATAATGGCAACGGGAAGGTCTGACCATCCTAACCAAGTTAATAATGTGCTAGGTTTTCCATTTATTTTTAGAGGTGCGCTAGATGTGCGTGCAACTGCAATAAATGAAGCGATGAAGATGGCGGCGGTAAAAGCGCTGGCTCAACTAGCAAAGGAGCCTGTTCCAGAACAGGTAAATATCGCATATGGAGAGACTAGATTTACCTTTGGTCGCGATTATATTATCCCAAAACCATTTGACCCAAGATTAATAACTACAATACCGCCGGCGGTTGCAAAAGCAGCGATGGAGTCTGGAGTAGCAAAAGAACCTATAAAAGATTGGGCAGTTTATCACGATGAGTTGCTAGAGCGACTGGGTGAAGATAACAAGATTGTAAGATTACTAATGGATCGAGCACGCCGCAACCCAAAACGTATAGTCTTTGCAGAGTCAGATCAACTAGATGTGCTTAAAGCTGCGCAAATCGCTCACGAAGAGGGTATCGCAATACCCGTTTTATTAGGAAACCGTGATGTGATATTAGAACTTAAGGAAGAGATAGGTTTTGATGCAGATGTAGAGATTATAGATCCAAAATCTGACGAAGAGAAAGCTCACGTAGCAAAGTATGGTGAGATATACTGGGAGTCAAGAAAGCGCAAGGGTATCACGCTCTATGCCGCACAAAAACTACTTAGACAGCGAGATTACTTCGCCTCTATGATGGTGAGTCAAGGTGATGCAGATGGGATGCTCTCTGGTTTTAGCCGTAGTTATCCATCTGTGATAAAACCGGTTCTAGAAGTAATAGGTACTGCGCCAGGTGTGCAAAAAGTAGCCGCTTGCAACCTGATGGTTACCTCAAAAGGACCACTCTTTCTTGCAGATACCTCTATAAACATAGATCCTAATGCAAAGGAACTGGCAAAAATTGCCCAGATGACTTCGACGGCTGTAAGGATGTTTGGACTAGAGCCAGTGGTGGCGATGATGTCTTACTCAAACTTTGGGTCATCTACACACGAGAAGGCAAAAACGGTAAGCGACGCTGTATCTTATTTACACCGCAACTTCCCAGAACTCATTGTAGATGGAGAGGTGCAGGCAGATTTTGCACTTAATAGAGATATGTTGCAAAGTAAGTTTCCGTTCTCAAAACTTGCCGGTAAAAAAGTAAACACGCTCGTGTTTTCAAACATAGACAGTGCAAACATCACCTATAAGATGATAAAAGAGCTAGAAAATGCAGATAACATAGGTCCTATAATGCTTGGTATGCGCAAGCCTGTGCATATATTGCAACTAGGTGCGAGTGTAGACGAGATGGTGCATATGACTGCTATCACGGTGATTGATGCTCAAAAGAAGGAAAACTTTTTTAACAAGCAGCAGGAGTAAGCGGTTTTACGCTTTCGCGAAAGCGTAATAATACCTCATAATTTAAAGGTTCAGATTTATTTCTGAACCTTTTTTTTGTTTTGAAAATAGAATAAAAATGACGGTGTAAGTGCCTAATTTTTCGGTGTGGTGGGGTTGTGCGCTTTCGCGAAAGCGTAAGGATATAAATAACATTTCTCCTAGACATATATTTCTTACATTTACGCACCTTAAAATACTGTTAAATGATTACGCACCTAAGCGGTAGACTTATTGAGAAGAATCCTACACACGTTGTATTAGACTGCAATGGAGTGGGATATTTTATAAACATCTCCTTGCATACTTTTGGGCAACTAGGTGATGGTGAGGCGCTCAAGCTGTATACCCATCTCCAGGTTAAGGAAGATAGCCATACACTATATGGTTTTATGGAGGTGATGGAGCGTGAGATATTTAGACTATTACTCTCTGTTTCTGGAATAGGAGCGAGTACCGCAAGAACAATGTTATCTTCACTTGAGCCTAATCAAATAAAGCAGGCTATCGCTTCAAATGATGTGGCGACCATACAAAGCATAAAGGGAATAGGGGCAAAAACAGCGCAGCGTGTGATTTTAGATCTTAAGGATAAAATACTTAAAGTATACGATATCAGTACCGAAAGTGCTGTGCAAAACAATACTAATAAAGAAGAGGCGTTATCTGCTTTAGAGACTTTAGGATTTGCGCGTAAGCAGGCAGAGAAAGTATGTCTAGCTATCACAAAAGAAAAGCCAGACGCGAGCGTAGAGACTATTATTAAAGAGGCATTAAAAAAACTGTAGGTCTATTTTGAAGCGAAATTATTACTTGAATTTACGTGTAGCGATATTGTTTATTGCGGTTATTTTTATAGGTAACCTAAGTGCTATAGCACAAGAAGAGGACCCTAGTGAAAGTGAAGAGAGCACCGCACCTGCGACTTTTTCTTTAGGAAGCCTTGTGTTACCTAACCCAAATAGCATTGTAGCAAAGTACACCTATGACCCTGTACTAGATAGATACATTTATACCGAAGAACTAGGTGCTTTTAATGTAACCTACCCACTTATACTTACTCCAGAAGAGTATGAAAAACGCGTGCGTGATGAACAAATGCGTCAATATTTTAGAGAAAAAATCACAGCAATAGATGGTCGTGCAGATGAGGATGACTCTAGAAATAGTCTTGTAAAATCTCTGTATGTAAAAAATGATCTTTTTGAATCTATTTTCGGAGGAGATGAGATTACGTTTACACCACAAGGTTCTGTAGAGATGGATCTCGGACTGTTATTTACAAAGCAAGATAATCCAGCCTTTTCTCCTCGTAATAGAAGAAATTTTACATTTGACTTTGACCAGCGTATAAGTCTTAGTTTATTAGGACAAGTAGGTGAACGCCTCCAGATCACGGCAAACTATGATACGGAGTCTACCTTTAATTTTCAGAATCAAATAAAACTAGAATACACGCCTACTGAGGATGACATCATCCAGAAGATAGAAGTGGGTAACGTGTCTATGCCTCTTAATAGTGCATTGATACAGGGTTCGCAAAGCCTTTTTGGTGTTAAGACTGAGTTGCAGTTTGGTAAAACTAGGGTGACCGCAGTATTCTCAGAAAATCAGTCACAACCCAAAACTGTTACTGCAGAGGGTGGTGCGACGGTGCAAGAGTTTGAAGTTCCGGCGCTTAACTATGATGAGAATCGTCACTTCTTCTTAGCACATTATTTTAGAGACAGTTATAACGACGCGCTTAAAAATTATCCCTTTATAGATAACAGTGGGGTGCAAGTAACTCGAGTAGAAGTATGGATTACAAATAGACAAAATCAAACTACAAATGCACGTAACATTGTTGCAATACAAGATATAGGTGAGTCTAACCCAGATAATATAGGTATTAACGCTGGAGCAAACCCTGGTTTTATAAACAGTAGTTTTAATGCTTTTCCAGATAATGCAAATAATGATTTCAACCCGAGAGGTATTAATGATGCTTCTGTGCAGTCGCAGTTATCTCCAGCTATACGAGATGTTGCAACAGTAGGGCAAGGTTTTGGGAATATAACTGTACAAGATGGGACAGATTATGTGCTTTTAGAAAATGCTCGTAAACTAGATAACTCACAATTTACTTTGTATCCAGGTCTTGGTTATATCTCATTAAACCAGCGCCTTAATAATGATGAGGTGCTGGGAGTCGCTTTCCAGTATACCGTAGGAGGACAAGTGTATCAAGTAGGAGAATTTGCAAATGATGGTGTAAATGCTACCGAGGGTAATAGACCAGATGCAGATATGGACGGAATACCAGATATCGCAGATGCAGATAGCCCGGTTACACGACCAGATGATGATAATGATGGTATTGCAAATGATGCAGATGCAGATAGTAATGGGGATGGTATTCTAAACGGTCAAGATGCAGATGGTGACGGTATACTAGATACTGTTATACCCGCAGGTCAAGCAGGAAGCCCTGTAAATCTTGTCGTAAAAATGCTTAAGAGTAACCTCACAAATGTTGAGGAGCCTATTTGGGACTTGATGATGAAGAATATTTACCCACTAGGTGCTTTTCAATTAGAGCAAGATGGGTTTAGACTTAATATAGTTTATGCAGATCCTTCGCCTATTAATTTTATCTCACCAGTCGCTGGTGAGCCATTACCTACACTCTTTGATGGTGTAAATAATGACAATACGATGGATGAAGGTCAAGATCGTGGCGCGCTTGAGAGTAATACGTTATTGCGACTTTTTAATCTTGATAGACTTACCACTTTTGGTGATCCACAAGTAGGAGGAGATGGTTTTTTTGATTTTGTACCGGGTGTTACTGTACACGTTCAAAATGGAAGTATAGTATTTACCACGGTTGAGCCTTTTGGAGAAAATCTATTTGAGTTACTTAGTGTTAATGATGGTGCGGAAAATTATGAAAATGAAGACACCTATAATGCACACCAAGATAAGTATGTTTATAGCTCACTCTATCAGTCTACAAAAACAATAGCACGTGATAATGCAGAAAAAAATAAGTTCTTACTAAAGGGGCGCTATAAATCTGCACAAGAGCAAGGTATTCCATTAGGGGCTTTTAATATTCCTCAGGGTTCTGTTAGGGTAACGGCTGGTGGCCGTGTACTTGTAGAAGGTCTTGATTATACTGTAAATTATCAATTAGGGCGTGTTATTATTTTAGACAAATCACTTGAGGCATCTGGAATTCCTATTTCTGCATCTGTTGAGAATAACACCATTTTTGGACAGCAAAATAAGCGCTTTACAGGAATTAATGTAGAACACCAGTTTAGTGAAAACTTCATAGTAGGAGGTACTTTTTTAAATTTAAATGAAAGACCGCTTACGCAAAAAGCCACATATAACTTTGAGCCTATAAATAATACTATTGTAGGTCTTAATGCAAGCTACTCAACTGAGCTCCCTTTCTTAACGAGATGGGTGAATAAGTTGCCTAACATTGATACAGATGTACCTTCTAACTTATCTGTGCGAGGAGAAGTTGCTTACTTGCTCCCAGGTCAACCTAAAGGAACAGATTTTAATGGTGAGGCTACTTCTTACATAGATGACTTTGAAGGAGCGCAGACATCAATAGACGTAGGAGGCCCATTGCAGTGGAGTTTGTCATCACCTCCAGTAGGTTTTGGTGGTGAATTTGCAAATGGTGACCTTGCAACAGGATATCGTCGTGCAAAATTTGCTTGGTATACTATTGACCCTATTTTCTATAATAACCAGAGACCTGATGGAATTTCTGATGATGACTTGTCGTTACCAGAAACACGTCGTGTGTTCAGAGATGAAATTTTCCCACAACAAGATATCATATCTGGTCAAACGCAAGCTCTTTTCACACTTGATTTAGCTTATTTTCCAGATCAAAGGGGGCCTTATAACTTCAGTCCAGATGCTGTAGACGGAACATTATCTAATCCTCAAGAGAATTTTGGAGGTATAACAAGACAGTTAACCTCTACAGATTTTGAGCAAGCAAATGTTGAGTTTGTTGAGTTCTGGTTACTAGATCCATTTTATGCAGATGGCGATACAACAAGCCCAGGAGGAAATCTAACCATAAACCTAGGTAGTATTTCTGAAGATATCCTTAAGGATGGTCGTAAACAGTATGAAAATGGATTACCTAACGATGGTGGTGAGGTAGGAACCTCAGAAACTGTATGGGGAAAAGTACCCACTAACCAGTCATTAGTATATGCTTTTGATACAGAAGGTCAAGAACGTGCAAATCAAGATATAGGTTATGATGGTCTTAGTGATGCAGAAGAAATGATAGAGTTTCCAAACTTTGCAAACTTACCTGACCCAGCTGGTGATAACTATAATTACTTTCTTAATACAGAGGGGGGAGTTGTAGAACGTTATAGAGATTATAATAATAATCAAGGGAACTCACCTGTTGAGGTTACGCAAACTAATCGTGGCTCGACTACTTTTCCAGATGTAGAAGATGTAAACCGTGATAATACAATGAACACGGTAGATGCATATTTTGAGTATGAATTACCTATTAATCCTTCCTCACTTAGTGTAGAAAATAATCCATTTGTCACAGATGTAAGGGAGCTTACAGTTACTACTCAAAATGGATCGCAATTACCTACGAGGTGGGTTCAGTTTAGAGTGCCTATAAATCAAGCTACAAATGTGGTAGGAGGTATTAATGATTTTAGAGCAATCCGTTTTATGCGTATGTATATGAGTGGGTGGCAAGAAGATGTTGTACTTCGTTTTGGAACACTAGATCTTGTGCGTGGAGATTTTAGAAGATACTTACTTTCATTAGATCCTAATGAAAATACAGAGATGAATGATGGTGATGATACACTTTTTGAAGTTGCCGCAGTAAACATTGAGGCAAACGAAACTAGAGAGCCTGTTCCTTATGCATTACCTCCAGGTGTAATAAGAGAGCGCCTTAACAACAACAATAATAACATAAGACAAAACGAGCAGTCTCTTTCTTTAAGAGTTGAAAATCTTGAAGAGCAAGATGCGCGAGGAGTATATAAGTATTATTCGCTTGATATGCGACAGTATAAAAATCTTAAGATGTTTATGCACGCAGAGCCTATTATTGAAAATGGGCTAGATAATCAAAATGTTGTAGGGTTTATTAGAATGGGAACCGACCTTAATTCTAATTTTTATCAAATAGAGCTGCCACTCGCACCTACACCATTTAATGTTTCAAATCAAGATAGAGAGGCGATTTGGCCAGCGGCAAATGAATTAGATCTGTCATTAGAATTGCTGCAAACCATAAAATCTAAAGTAATTGCAGGAGATGTAGAGTCAGATCCAGATGATATAACTTATTTTGATCAAAATGGAGATCGTATTCTTAATCCAGAAGAAACTTGTTATGAGGAAGGGCAACTTCGTATAGGTATACAGGGTCTTCCTAGTTTTGGAGATGTAAGAACATTAATGCTAGGGGTTAAAAATGGTAACCCTACCAGTAATCAGGCAATGGGATGTTCGCCTGGAGAAATTGGCGCCGAGGTTTGGTTTAATGAACTTCGTTTGTCTGATCTTACTAATGATGGAGGATATGCAGGTATTGTAAGTCTTGATGGTAACATTGCAGACTTTGCAAATGTATCTGCTACCGGTAGAGTAAGCACAGTTGGTTTTGGAAGTGTTGAGCAAAATGCTGGAGAGCGTAGTCTTGAAGATGTAATGCAGTATGATGTAGTTACAAACCTAAACGCTGGACAACTATTACCTAAAAAATGGGGTGTGCAATTACCACTTAACTATTCTATAGGAGAGCAGAGTATCACACCTAAGTTTGACCCCCTTTATGAAGATGTTGAGCTAGATACCTCACTTGATAATGCGGCAGATCAAGAGCAGAGAGATCAGATAGAAGACTATGCTATAGACTATACAAAGCGTCAAAGCTTTAATGCAATAGGTGTGCGTAAGGAGCGCACAAACACAGACCGTAAACCTATGCCATATGATATAGAAAACCTTACTTTCTCATATTCATATAGCCAGACAGATCATAAGGATTTTGAGATTGAAGAATCTTTAGATCAAAATGTGAGATTGGGAGGGACGTACAATTTTAATTTTAACTCAAAGCCTATCGAACCATTTGCAAAGAACGATAGCCTTTTTACAGGGAAGTACTATAAATTCTTAAAGGATTTTAATTTCAACTACCTACCTTCTAGTGTGGCAGTGCAATCTAACATTGTGCGCCAGCGTAACGAGCAAAAATTTAGAGATGTATTTGCAAATGATGGTGATATAGCTTTACCACGTTTATTTCAACGTAATTATTTATTTGACTGGGGGTATGCCATTGACTTTCCTATTACAAAAAGTCTAAGATTCAACTACAATATGAATCATAATCGTGTGGTGAGAAACTATCTCGATAGTGATGGTTCTCCATCATTTCTAGATGATGAAGGTCAAGAGGTAGCTGGTTTTGGTATATATGATGGATTCTTAGATGTAGGTACGCCAGACACACACTTTGGAGTTTTACAGCTTAACTATGATTTACCATTTGAGAAGTTTCCGTTTACAGAGTGGATAACTGCTACATATGCATATACAGCAAACTATAGATGGCAACGTGGATCACAGCAATTTCAAGTTTTAGATAATATACCAGAGATTGGGAATAGTGTAGAAAACACAAATACCCACGCCATAAATGGTACATTAGATATGGAAAAGCTCTATAAATATGTAGGACTTAATAAGAAGAAAAAGAAGCGAGCAACAGCCTCTAGGCCTAGAGGGCTACCATCTCCAGAAGATACCCGTAAAACATCAGATAGAGAACGTAAAATCGCCGAGGACCAAGGTTCGAATAGTAGCGGTTTGAGCGGTTCAGATAAAGCGCTTAACACAGGTGTAAGTTTACTTACAGCAATAAAGCGAGTGCAATTCAACTACGAAGAAAATAATGGAATTTACTTGCCAGGGTATTTACCATCTGTAGGATTTACAGGAAGTTTAAAGCCTACACCAGGATTTATTTTTGGTAGCCAGGCAGAGGTGCGAGAACTAGCAGCTAAGAATGGATGGCTTACATTATTTCAAGATTTTAATGAGCAGTATCGTGAGGTCGAGAGTAGAAACTTAGGTGTCCAGGCAAGAATAGGACTCTTAAAAGATCTTGATATTGATCTTAATATGAATAGAGTGTATCAAGAAAATTATCAAGAAAATTACCGTGTAGATCCAGAGACATTACAGTATGAGTCTCTTACGGGTAATAGCTTTGGTAGATTTAATATTTCAACGTTACTCATTGCAACAGCCTTTAATGAGAGCACATCAGATTTTTCTGAAACATTTAATACGTTTAGAGAAAACAGATTAGCAGTTGCAGACAGGCTCGCCACAGATTTTTATGGAGGAGCAGGTTTTGAAAGAGATGAAAACGGTTTCCCAGAAGGTTTTGGAAGAACAAACCAGCGTGTATTATTACCAGCATTTTTATCTGCTTATACCGGTAAAGATATAAACAAGACAGATTCTGGTTTCTTAAGAAATGTCCCACTTCCTAACTGGAATATTAAGTACACGGGACTAATGAACTTAGACTGGTTTAGAAGCAAGTTTAAAAGGTTCTCAATACAACACGGTTATACAGCGGGGTATTCTGTAAATAATTTTCAGACTAACCTAGCTTATGATAGAAGTACAGATGGAGATCCAGAAACCGCACAGAGAGATCAAGCGGGTAACTTCTTAAACCAAACATTACTAGGCAACGTTACACTCACAGAGCAATTTACACCACTAGTACGTATAGACTTTGAAATGAAAAACTCAGTCAAAATACTTGCAGAGGTTAAGCGTGATAGAGCACTCGGCTTAAGCTTTGATAACAACCTGCTCACAGAGATTAAAGGTAATGAGTACATACTAGGGCTGGGGTATCGTATTAAAGACCTTCGTTTTGTGACAAACTTTGGAGGTTCGCGTAGAGTACTTAAAAGTGACTTAAATTTTAAGGCAGATTTATCTCTTAGGCAAAACGAGACTATTATAAGATACCTTGATATAGATAATAGTCAGACCACGCAGGGCCAAGACATATACGGCTTGCGTTTTTCAGCAGACTATGCACTCACTAAAAACTTAACAGCACTTTTCTATTACGATCATACATTTTCGACATTTGCCATATCAACGGCATTTCCGCAAACAACGATTCGTTCAGGATTTACCTTGAGATATAACTTTGGAAACTAAAATAATTACGCTTTCGCGAAAGCTAGATGCTATATAATTTATATTTAATAAAAGATTATAATTATTTTCGCGTAAGCATACTTTAAACACATAATTAATACCACCAAGAAATGAATATACCAGCAGAGTTGAAATATACAAAGGACCACGAGTGGGTACGTATAGAAGGAGATGTAGCCGTAGTAGGAATCACAGATTTTGCTCAAGGAGAGCTAGGTGACATCGTATACGTTGAGGTAGAAACTCTTGACGAGACCTTAGATAAAGATGAAGTTTTTGGAACAGTAGAAGCTGTAAAGACAGTTTCTGATCTTTTCTTGCCACTTTCTGGAGAGATAGTTGCTTTTAATGAAGGTCTTGAAGATGAACCAGAGACAGTAAACAGTGATGCATATGGAGCTGGCTGGATGATAAAAATTAAGTTTTCTGATGCTTCTGAAATAGAAGAGCTTTTAAGTGCAGAAGCTTATGGAGAGCTCATCGGTGGGTAAAATTATAGGAGTTGTTGCTACTCTTTATACAATACTACTAACTATAGGCTCACTTATTAAGCCTGTTCACGTAGTTCCTAAAGTAACTAATTTTGATAAGCTCCTGCACGCAGGAGCTTATTTTGGTCTTGCCTTACTCTGGTTGTTGTTTTACTTTATGTATAAGAAAATAACAGTAAAAAAGAGTACACAGCTTAAGACCTATCTCATTATCGCTTTAATTTTAATAGGTTACGGCATAGTGATTGAGGTAATGCAAGGGAGCTTAACCATTTATAGACAACCAGATGGCTGGGATGTAATTGCAAATACCATAGGTGTCCTTTCTGGATGTTTGTGCTTTGCTTTGTTTTTTAAGAAATTTAAAGCGTTAAATACGCGATATTAATTTCTATAGTGATAATAATTTTGCTATTTTAGCTATCTACTTAATACATTAATTATGGAACCCAAGAAAAATCCAAAAGCAGATCTTCGTAAAAGGAGTGTGCTCTTTTTTCAGTTAGGACTCATCGCAGTTCTAGCACTTACGTATATCACTATAGAGTGGAAAACGTATGACAACGCTGCTGTAGATATAGGGCAGTTAGATCTTGATGATCTTGATGACGAAGAAATTCCAATCACGGAGTTAAATACGCCTCCACCACCACCTCCACCACCGCCGCCACCAGCGCCGGAAATTATCGAGGTTGTAGAAGATGAAGAAGAAATAGAGGAAACCGTAATTGAGTCTACAGAGACAGATGCCGAAGAGGAAATCGTTGAAGTAGAAGAAGTAGAAGTAGTAGAAGAAGAAGAAGAAATTGCAGATGTACCATTTGCAGTTATTGAAAACGTGCCTATCTTCCCTGGTTGCGAGTCTATGAAGAACAACGACCAGCGTAAAAAGTGTATGTCTGAAAAGGTAAGTAAACTTGTAAATAAGAAGTTTAATACTGAGTTAGGAAGTGACCTTGGTCTTTCTGGAATAAACAGAATCTTTGTGAGTTTCAAGATTGATAAAAAAGGAAACATTACAAACATACGTTCACGTGCACCGCACCCTAGACTTCAAACAGAAGCAGAGCGTGTAATTAGATTGTTACCTAAAATGACACCAGGTAAGCAACGTGGTAAGCCAGTAGGAGTATTATACTCTCTACCTATTACATTTAAAGTAGAAGACTAGTCTATACGACTTAATTTATATAAAAACTGCCTCAGCGATGAGGCAGTTTTTTTTGTGTCAAAAAAAAGAGACCACCGCTAGGTGATCTCTTAGTTTGGCTTACTTCTTGATTCGTTTTAAGAATTGTTCAACATTTTTAAAACCATATCTTATGGAAAATTCCAAAGAAGGTACGACTGTTCGCCAAAACAGCACGTACACATCAAGCCGCAAACACGAGGCAAATTTACGAAGAAATCCCACGCTTCATTTTCAAATTGGGTTAATCTTAGCACTTCTCGCATCCATATTCTTTATAGAAATGCGCACTGTAGAAAAGAATTTTGCAGTAGTTGAGCCTACCGAAAGTTATGACGAAGTCTATACGATAGGTGAAGTCCGGGTAGAGAAGAAGGAGGTAAAAGTCAAGAAAAAGGTGCAGCCTAAAAAGCAGCAAGAACCTAAAGTGCTTGACAATATCAAAAAGCAAGAAGATGATGTAAAAGACTTAGTAGAAGATCTTACATCAGACTCAGAGCCAGACGATACTAAAATGGTAGAACCGGGTAGTGTTACAGAGGTAGAGGAGCCTGTAGAGCCGGAGACGGTTCCCTTTGTTGCTATTGAGACCGTTCCGCTTTTTCCAGGTTGTGAAGGTCTTAGTGATAATGACGAGCGCCGTGATTGTATGAGTGCAAACATCTCAAAATTTGTCACTAAAAAGTTTAGAGCCGAAAGAGGAGAGGGCTTGGGTCTAGAGGGTGTAAACCGTATTTACGTAAACTTTAAGATAGATAAGTTTGGTAAAGTGGTAGATGTAATGGCAAAGGCCCCTCACCCTAAACTAGAGAAGGAGGCATTGCGAGTAGCAAGATTATTACCAGATATGACTCCTGGTAAGCAGGGAGGAAAAGATGTAGCTGTCTTATTCTCATTACCTATAATCTTTGAAATCAGAGACTAAATGAATTAATTTACGTTAAGAATCCCGTTACCTGAGGTGACGGGATTTTTTGTGCAATAAACCCTATCTTTCGGCTGCAAACATCACGGCTTATTATGCATAAATACCTCCTTCTTTTTGTCTCTTTTTTAGCAACTACTATAACAGCTCAGGTTACGACTAGTGATTTTGAAAAATATCCTGTTTTCCCAGGCTGTGAGACTATAGATATCGCACAACTGCAAGATTGTTTTAATGAGAAGTTTATTGCGCATATACTTGACAATTTTGAGGTGCCAGCTGTGGTGAGTCAAGATAACTTTCAAGGTAAAATGGTAATCCTTTTTGAGGTTACTAAAACAGGTGATTTTAAGCTACTCTATACAGATGCGATGTATCCAGAGCTTAAGACCGCTGCTCAGGATGTTTTTGAGACGCTGCCTCAAGTTGCTCCGGCTACCTATAATGGAGAGCCTACGTACCTGCAGTTTACAATGCCTGTTTTATTACCACTAGATAGAAATGTTGTGGATACGATGATCGTGGAGGATGGTGGTAATTCCGCTTTCGCGAAAGCGGAAAAAGAAACCGTAAATCCTATGCAGCAAGAGTATGACCGCATTAGAAACCTCAAGTTTGATGATCAAAATGAATATACGAGTGGGCTAAATATCCCTTTCTCACATCAAGTATATAGTAGGTTTGACCAGGAGCTTAATCTTGTGGGGACAAATGCACATACGGCAAGCAAGCCTTTCTTATATAACACGGTAAACCCATATTATAATTTTAAAGAGAAGAAAGATGCACTGCTCAAGGAGAAGTCTACGTGGTTTGGGAGAAAGTGGTCTAACGAGCATATGGTGCAAATACAAGGTGAAGATTACTGGATCACTCTAGACCCTGCAGCAGATTTGCAACTAGGTTATGAAACCGATGATGCAAAAATTAATGACTTTACTTATAACAACACCAGAGCTGTTTACGTACAAGGAGGGCTTGGTAAGAAGATAAATTTCTTTGCAGCCGTGTATGAGAGTCAAGGGCGGTTCCCAAGATATTTTGACGCCATAGCTAGGTCATTAAGACCAGATGGAGGAAACCCAGCAGTTATACCGGGAAGAGGTATTGCAAAGGAGGGGACAAATGGCGATCTTGATTATCCGGTTGCAGAGGGGTATGTGTCATACACACCGTCTAAGTATTTTAATATACAGCTAGGGCACGGTAAGCAATTTATAGGAGATGGGTATAGATCATTGTTACTTAGTGATAATGCCAGTTATTTTCCTTACTTAAAACTCAATACTACATTCTGGAAGTTTAAGTATACAAATACTTGGACCTCGCTGCGTGATGTGCGACCAGAGGTAACTGCAGATGGTGCTTTCCGCACAAAGTATATGAGTAATCACTATCTAAGTTGGAATGTCTCAAAACGATTAAACGTAGGTCTCTTTGAGTCTGTAATATGGGAAAATGAAAATGGTAGAGGTTTTGATTTTAATTTCTTAAACCCAGTAATTTTTTACAGAGCCATTGAGTTTTCTACAGGGTCAAGAGGAGGAAATGCACTTATAGGTCTCACAGGTAAATACAAGGTAAATGACCGAGTAAACGTATACGGACAGATTGTAATTGACGAATTTTCGGCGGGTGATGTTTTTAATGGTAGCCAGAGTTATAAAAATAAGCAAGGTTTTCAGCTAGGAGCAAAGTATTATGATGCCTTTGGAATTAAAAACCTTACACTACAAGGCGAGTATAATCAAGTGAGACCGTATGTGTACTCTAATAATGAGATACAGCTCAACTATGGTCACACTAACCAGTCACTAGCACACCAATGGGGCGCAAACTTTAAGGAGCTCATAGGTATTGCTAGATACGAGCGTGATCGCTGGTATGGTACGGCAAAGCTTATTGTAGGTGCTCGAGGAGTCGAGATAGGTAATATAAACGAGGTGTATTATGGAGGTAGTATTTATGGTAATGATGAGAATAGACCTTCAGATAACGGGATTGCATTTTTTCAAGGTAATAAGGTAACTAGTGTGTATGGCGATCTGGAGTTAGGGTATCTCATAAACCCCGCCACCAATTTAAAAGTATATGTAAACCCAATATATCGCTCTCAAACAGCAGATGTTCAAGAAGCGCCACTTGGAATTGATACTAAAACACTATGGTTTAATGTAGGTTTTAGAACAGATCTCTTTAACTGGTATTACGATTACTAGATAAATAGGTAGCACATACTATTTGAATAAGAGTGCTCGTTATTTGTAAAGGCGAGAAACTACTTTATCAATCCAATTTGCTATGTTATCCAAAATCAACCTTCTCTGGGTGGTTGTCGCTGTGCTTCTTGTCTCTTGTGCTCAAAAAAAGGAGTGTCATAATACACAACGCAACCCAATACTTGCCTCAAATATTTACTCTAGCAAAGCGTATCAAGCAGAGCTGTATAGACTTATAAAAGAAAGCCCAGATGTAGATTACTACTATGAGATGAGGGAAGAGATTTTTGGTCAAGTGTATCTTGTCGTGAGTGCATATGGAGATGCTTTTTGTGGTAAGCTCTGCCTGGTCATCTCAGAAGAGGATGCTTCTCACATAGCCATAGACGCTAGTAAAGGTTATCAAGGCGCGCAGCTTATAGGTCTAAAGTATAAAAGAAAAGAAACTGCTTATGCCTTATCGAGTCTCGTTTATGACTCTATGGAATATCTAGTAGATTGATCTTACTTAAAATTACCTATGTGCCATAGTATACCTGAGGGGTCGTGTAAAAAGAACTCACGTCCCCAGTCATTATTTACAATATTAGAGAGCTTTACATTTTTAAATTGCTCACTAAGTTGTAAAGATTGTAGGTGTGAGAGATACTCATCAAGTTGTGCTATTTCTAAAAAGAGCATTGTGTTATCTACCCAGTCTTTTACATAGGCATCTTGTAAATAAAAGCCAAAGCCTTCTCGTGTAAACAGTGTCATATCTGGAGAGATCATACGTTCTTCAAATCCAATGGCTTTGTAAAAGGCACTCGAGGTTTTAAAGTCTTTTGAGCCTATAAAAGGCCTTATGGATTTGATGTGTATTTCTGAGCTCATATGCGTTTAGTTTTCATTCGTTTCTAGCTCTTGCAAAATGCTTTTGTAGACTGTATTTCTAAATTTTGGTCCAGAGATAAAATCTTTTGCTGTTTCTGCATCTGTAAAAAATGAGCTTGTTATAGACTCCATTGTAGTAACCTCTTTTAAAGATACATTGTTTTGAGCAGCTTTTTTAACCTCAGTATATACAGTAACGAGCATATCGTGATATTTCTGGTAGTCTGCCTTTGTTGCGAGTGCCCCGTGACCAGGGATGATTTTTGTGTCATTATTGACGAGCATCAATCCTTTTTTTGCAGCGGCAATATCACCTTCTATACTTCCGCCTCTGTTTATATCTATAAAGGGGAATCGCCCGTTAAAGAACGTATCGCCAGTGTGAAGTACGTTACTTTGTGCAAAATAGACTAAAGCATCACCATCTGTATGTGCATTGTGCACGTGTGTTAAAAACACATCATCTCCATTTTGATAAAAGGTTGCATCCTCACTAAAGGTGATTACGGGTAGTCCTGCATTTGCAGTGTTTTCATTTTCTGATAGTCTTTTACGCACATTATCGTGAGCTACAATCATTGCGCCGGCTGCCTCAAAATTTGCATTACCACCACTGTGATCACCGTGAAAGTGTGTATTTACAAGAAACTTTACAGGTTGTGGTGAGATGGTTTTTATAGCTGCGGTAATTTTATCACTAAGTGGCGCAAACTGATCATCTATCATAAATACACCATCTACTCCGGTAGATATGCCTATGTTTCCGCCAGCACCTTGTAGCATATAGATGTGGTCTGACACTTCTTTTACTGTGATTTCTACATTATCAAAGCGCCCTTGAGCGACACTTATCGTTGTGAGTAAAAGGGCAAGCGAGAGCGTAATATATTTCATAATTAGGAGTCTATTTTTGTTTGTAGTCGCAAGTTATTAATTACGCTTTCGCGAAAGCGCAATTTTAACAATCCCTTGTGTAAAGCTTTCATTTTTTATGAGTTGTACAGATTGCTTTTGTGAGGTATCTTTGCACGACAAAAAATAAAGCAAAAACTACGGCCTTTGAGCGACGTTGCAGTACATACAAATACCTATTCGGCTTGGTACGATTTTAAGGAAATCACAAAGATGCGCTTATCTATAAGTGTGGTCTTTTCTAGTGTTGCTGGTTACTTTCTTGCGGCAGATACTATAGACTGGCTTGTGGTGGCACTCTTATCTGTAGGTGGTTATTTTATGGTAGGCGCGTCTAATGCTTATAACCAAGTGCTGGAGCGAGATCTTGATGCACTTATGGATCGTACAAAAAACAGACCCGTAGCCTCTGGGCGTATGTCTGTGAGTACGGCGCTTGCTATAGCCATTGTATTTACGATATTAGGTCTTGGTACGTTATGGTACATAAACCCACAGACAGCAATGTTTGGTGGGATTTCTATTTTTATGTATGTACTATTATACACGCCACTTAAGACTAAAACACCATTATCTGTTTTTGTAGGAGCCTTTCCAGGTGCGATACCATATATGCTGGGTTGGGTAGCTGCGACAAATGATTTTGGTATAGAGCCAGGCACACTGTTTATGATACAGTTTTTCTGGCAATTTCCTCACTTTTGGGCAATAGGGTGGTTTCTTTTTGATGACTATAAAAAAGGAGGCTTTGCTATGTTACCTACGGGAAAACGTGATAAGGGTACGGCCTTACAGATTGTACTGTACACAGTCTGGACGGTGCTTATCTCACTTGTTCCTGCCTTTGGAGTGACTGGAGATTTATTTTTATCACCTATATCTGCTATTGTAGTGGGTGCTCTGGGATTATTTATGCTGTACTGGGCAATAAAATTGTACCAGAACAGAGATGCAAAAACAGCCAAACGACTAATGCTTTCAAGTGTAACGTATATTACACTACTTCAAATTGTTTTTGTTGTAGATAAATTTTTAAGATAGATGGATTATACCCAAGGAGGAGAACGATTAAAAGAAGAGCGTGCAAAAAAGCAAATGCTCTGGTTTGGTATTATAAGCTTATGTATGACTTTTGCTGGGCTTACAAGTGCGTACATAGTGAGTATGGAGCGTCGGGATTGGTTAGAAACCTATGATTTTCCGCAAGCACTTATCATATCTACAGTGCTTATTGTGATAAGTAGTGTGACCATACATTTAGCAAAAAATGCGATAATTAATAATAAGAAGAGTCTGGGTACGGCGCTATTATTAATCACTTTTTTACTAGGCTTAGGTTTTGTGGCTTCACAATTTGCTGGTTTTGCATCATTTCAAGAGCAAGGCTTTTATTTTACAGGAGCTTCTAGTAATATTACCACGACATTTTTATTTTTAATTATAGCGGTTCACATTGCACACGTAGTAGCTGGATTTATTGCTCTGTTGGTAGTGATTATTAATCATTTAAGAGGTAAGTATTCGGCAGAGAGCCATTTAGGATTGTCGCTGGGAGTCACGTTTTGGCACTTTTTAGACATTTTATGGGTCTTTTTATTTGTATTACTCTTTGTGACAAAATAGAGATTGTGAGAACGCTTTCGCGAAAGCGTATCTAAAACCATTATAAATCGGAGTCTGAGTGTTGAATTCCGAATAGAAAATACTTATTTTTGCAACCATTAAATTAACCAATTCTTACGAATGGACACGACTGTGACACATAATAACTCTGAGGAAGGAACTTGGAGTGGTGGAAATCAACCACTAAGAGCAAGCTACGGAAAACTAATGATGTGGTTTTTTATCGTATCTGATGCATTAACCTTTTCTGGGTTTCTTGCGGCTTACGGTTTTTCAAGATTTAAATTTATAGATGCCTGGCCTATTGCAGATGAGGTTTTTACCCACGTACCTTTTGTACACGGTAACTTCCCTATGATCTATGTGGCATTTATGACATTTGTATTAATTATGTCTTCTGTGACTATGGTGCTTGCCGTAGATGCAGGTCATCACTTAAAGCATAAGAGTGTAGCATTCTATATGTTCTTAACGATTATAGGAGGTATTATCTTCGTGGGATCACAAGGATGGGAGTGGGCAACTTTTATCAAGGGAGACTTTGGAGCAGTAGAAACTAAGGGTGGTAAAATCCTTCAGTTTGTAGATACAGAGGGTAACCGTCTTGCCCTTGCAGACTTTGCTATTGAGCAGGCTAGCGAGCGTGAGCAGCACTTAGGTAAAAACGGTATCTGGTATGATCAAGAGGCTACGCCTACAACGTACTCTATAGAGGAGGTAAAAGCAGGATTTGCTGCTACGCCTAATGCACTTATACGTATACAAACACTTACAGAAGATGGTGAGAAAACGGTACTCTCTAGAGAAGCGTCACTTGCTAAGCTTAACAAAGATGGTAAGCAAGTAGTAGAAGGAGCAAACCTTATACACAATGAGTATGGAGCACCACTATTTGCAGATTTCTTTTTCTTTATTACAGGTTTTCACGGTTTCCACGTATTTTCTGGGGTACTAATTAATATCATTATTTTCTTTAATGTGGTGTTAGGTACATACGAGAGAAGAGGACACTATGAGATGGTTGAAAAGGTTGGGTTATACTGGCACTTTGTAGACCTTGTATGGGTATTTGTATTTACATTCTTCTACCTAGTTTAATTTACCACGCAGACAGTTATATATTATGGCACACGAACATAAACTTGCAATATTTAGAGGAACTTTAAAGTTCAAAAATAACATTCAGAAAATCTGGGGTGTACTTATATTTTTAACCTTAGTAACAGCTGTAGAAGTTGTACTAGGTATCTATAAGCCAGAATTCTTAATAGAAACTACATTTATAAGAATGAAGCTTCTTAACTGGATCTTCATTATACTTACTATAGTTAAGGCTTACTATATCACTTGGGACTTTATGCATATGCGTGATGAGGTTAAGGGATTAAGAAGAGCTGTAGTTTGGACAGGTATATTCCTTATTTGCTACTTAGTATTTATACTACTTACAGAAGGAGATTACATCTTTGAGGTTTACAACAACGGTTTCCAGAGTTGGGATTTTTAAGAATCAAACAGTATTTATAAAGCGACTTTCGGGTCGCTTTTTTTATGCGTTTTATTTCCGCTTTCGCGAAAGCGTTATTTCACAAAAATTGAAAAGAATACCTCGCTCTATTCCCGTCTGGGATTTATCTTTGTAATTATGAAAAAGAAACTCGTTCTGGTATCGCTTTTTGTCTTACCTATAGTTGCTTACCTCTTCTTTGCATCTGGTGTGTATAATTTTGCAAACTTGCCACTTGTTACAGAAAAGGTTGAAGATGTAAGCCGTTATGCAAGTCAAGAATACAAAGTTGTGCAAACGGCAGAGGTACCACTCACATTAAATAATCATATCACACTGGTAGGTTACCTAGGTGATGGTTTAATGCAAAATGAAGGATATACCGCAAACCTTAATTTGATGATCTTTAAATACTTTGAGAGGTATGATGATTTTCAAATGGTACTCTTTGTAAATAAAGGCAGTGAAGAGGTGGTAGAGGCTCTTAAAACAGAGCTTGCCCGTATTTTTGACACCTCAAAAATGCGTTTTGTAGTTGCAACAAAGGAGCAAACGGCAGCACATTTTAAATCACTTGACACAGGTTTATCTATGATGAGTGATGGAGGTCACCCTAATGTGTTCTTGATTGATAAAGCATTATCACTACGCTCTGGTCACGAAGACAAAAAAGCAAATGCTTACGGCTATGATTTTACGCAAGCTGTAGAGATGGGATACCTTAAGGATGATATTAAAATATTATTAGCCGAGTATAGACTAGCGCTTAAGAAAAATAACAATGCGAGTCCTAAGATAGAACAACGCAGAGATTAACAGTCGTTTATAGATTTTTTAAACAAATGAGAAAGAACACCTACATAGGCATCGCGGCCATCGTATTAATTTTTGGAATTATTGTAATCCCAAAAATATACAAGCGACTCGCAAATGATGATGTATCTCGCGGCGGAAGAATGCACCAAGAAGGTGGTGTACCTATAGAAGAAGCACCAGATGGTCTAGTGTATATTACTCAAAATGGTGTAGATCGTAAAGTGCCTCCTTTTAAGTTTGTAAATCAAGATAACGATACCATAAGCAATGCAGATTATAAGGGTAAGGTATATCTAGTGGAGTTTTTCTTTACAAGGTGTACAGATATCTGTATCCCTATGAGTCATAACCTGCAAGCTATAGCAAAGAAGTTTGAAGGTCGTGATGATTTCGGTATTGCCTCATTCTCTATAGATCCAGAGCACGACCAGCCAGAGGTGCTTAAACAATATCAACAAGATTACGGGGTAACTAACCCTAACTGGCATTTTATGACAGGTGATAGATCTGTGATACGCAAGTTGTCTAATGAAGGTTTTTACCTCGCAACAAATGAAGAAGGAGATGAGACAGATTTATATCACTCGGGACTTTTTGCACTTGTAGATCAAAACGGTTTTATAAGATCTAGACTTGACCCTTATGGAAACCCAAAGCCATATTATCGTGGTTTTGTGCCTATGGATAAAGTCGTTCCAGAAGGAGGCGAAACATCAGAAGTAGATATCTTAATAGAAGACATAAATAAATTATTAAAATAGTATGAGTACCCAAAACCCCACCGAAAAGAAATACAGAAACTGGATTATTATACTCTCTGTAGTGATACCCGTAGCTGTCGCTGTGCTTTTTACCATCAAGCTCAAAGATTTCGGATTAGATGTAGAACCACTTACCTTCTTGCCACCTATCTACGCTGGTATTAACGGGCTTACGGCACTTGTACTTATTCTTGCAGTAAGAGCTATAAAAAATGGTAATAGAGCAACACACGAGCGATTAATGAAGACTGCCATAGGTCTGTCTGTACTTTTTCTTTTAATGTATGTGGCATACCATATGACGTCAGACTCTACATCATTCGGCGGTGAAGGTTTTATACGATATGTATATTTCTTTATACTTATCACACACATCGCACTATCTATCATTATCATTCCGCTTGTGCTATTTACGTATGTTCGTGCGCTTGCAGAGCGATTTGATAAGCATAAAAAACTTGCTCGCATCACATACCCTATATGGTTATATGTTGCCATAACCGGGGTGATCGTTTACCTTATGATATCTCCATACTACGTGCACTAGATGAAATATATTAAGTACATCACTATTGTAATTGTTTTTTGTTGCGCTTTCGCGAAAGCGGACTTACAAGCAACCACCACTGTCGCAACTACACAGTGTGCAATGTGTCGCGCCGTTCTCGAGTCTGAAGAAGATAATAGTACTGCAAAGGGTATAAACAATGGTATTAAGTATCTAATGGTGATACCATACATCTTAGTAGGAGGCGTATTTTACTTTATTTATAAGTCAAAAAAGAAGGTCACTGCCGAGAATGGGGCAGATGAATAATCACTAGTTCTCTCCTTATATTTTCATCTTTTGTGATAAGGTTTTATTCTTTAACAAAACCTTAGTATAACTGGACTAAACCCAGCCGTAATTTGCGTGTCTCATAACAGAACCAAATTATCAAAGAGATGAAATATTTATTTACCCTCACCTTACTTGCATTTACTACGCTAGTGTTTGCACAGAGACCAGAGGGAGGAAGACCAGATGTAACTATCACTGGTAAAGTACTAGAGGCAGAGACTAACGTGCCACTAGAGTATGCAACGGTATCATTTACAAATAGTGAAGGTAAAGTCGTTACTGGAGGAATCACAGACCCAAACGGAAACTATAGTATAGAAGTAGCTGCTGGAGTATATGATGTAAAATTTGAGTTTATCTCTTTTGAGACCAAAGTTCTACCTGGTCAAAAGCTCTTTAAAAGCACAACGCTACCTACACAAGCACTGGCAATAGACTCACAATCACTAGATGAAGTAATTGTACGTGCCGAAACTACAGAGGTGCAGGTAAGACTAGATAAAAAAATATATAACATAGGTAAGGATCTTACTACAAGTGGTGCCACGGTAAGTGACGCTTTGAGTAATGTACCTTCTGTGACGGTAGATGTAGATGGGGCAATCGCGTTACGTGGTAATGAAAACGTGCGTATCCTTATAAATGGTCGCCCATCTGCTATTGCAGGTTTTGGCTCTGTAGATGCCTTGAGCCAGCTCCCGGCAGATGCTATTGAGCGTGTAGAAGTAATCACATCACCATCTGCACGTTATGATGCAGAGGGTACGGCAGGTATTCTTAATATTATACTAAGAAAAGAGAAAACACTAGGTCTTAATGGATCTATACAAACTAACGTGGGTGATCCAGAACGTTATGGTATCACGGGTAATATAAACTTACGTACAGACAAGTTTAATATCTTTAATACAACGGGCTATAGTAAACGTACATCGCCGGGTAATGCATTTTTTGAAAACAGATTCCTTTCTGATGATGTGACAAATCCTCTTATAGAAGAAACAAGAGAATTTGATAGAAACCGTGGTGGTTTCAACACTAACCTAGGGATAGAATACTTCTTGACAGAAAAGACTTCTGTTACCGCTAGCGGATTTTTAAGACTAAGCGATAACTCTTCTGGAACAGATAACTTTACAGATGAGTTTGATACAAACGGTGACCTTGCTATCTCTAGAACACGTCTAGAGCGCGAGGTAGAAGATGATAAAACCTACCAGTTATCTTTAAACTCTATTACAAAGTTTGATGAGAGCGGTCACGAGCTTACCTCTGCATTTCAATATGCAGTAAATGAAGAAACAGAACTTTCTACCATTACGGAGTTTAATACCTTCCCAATGGATGTAACCCTTCCTGCAGAAGATATTACTCAAATAGAAGATCAAACAGAGTACCTTGCACAAGTAGACTATGTAAGACCTATAGGTGAGAATGCTCAGTTTGAGTTTGGTTACAGAGGTAATTTTGAAGAAACAGTTACAGATTATACACTACTAGAACAAGAAGAAGCCGGCGGCGCTTTTATACGTGATGATGGTCTTTCTAATATCTTTACCTATAAAGAAGATGTACACGCTATATACACACAGTATGGTAATAAATTTGGAGACTTTTCATTTTTAGCTGGTCTGCGTTATGAGAACACAAGACAGCAAGGAGCTGTAGATGCTGTTGTAGAAGATAGCGATCTGGGTACTAATCTTGATTTTGATAATAAAACAGATGGTTTATTTCCTACACTTAACTTAACCTATGAGTTTAACGATCGTGAGAACCTTACACTAGGTTATAATAGAAGGATAAACAGACCTAGAGGGCGTTTTATAAACCCTTTCCCGTCACGTTCTAGTGAGGCAAACATTTTTCAAGGTAATCCAGATCTCGTACCATCATTTGCAAGTGCATATGACATAGGGTATTTAAAAAGATGGGATAAAGTGACACTTACTTCATCTATCTATTATCAGTATGAGACAGACTCTTTTGAGCGTATACAAGAAGATACAGGACTAGCCACGGCAAACGGAATTCCTATTATTAGAACCCTGCCTATTAACTTGAGCACAAACCAGCGATATGGAGCAGAGATGGGCGTTCTTTATAACCCAAAAAAATGGTTACGTCTTAACTTTAGTGCAAATGCATTTTTATTTGAAACGGAGGGTGAGTTTAATGGTGTAGATTATGGGGCAAGTAACTTTAGTTTCTTTACAAGGGGTAGTGCAAAAGTGACATTGCCGTACAAAATAGACTGGCAAACTAATGTGTTTTATAGAGGGCCACGTAACAATGCTCAAACGGAAACAAAAGGATTCTTGTTTACCAACCTCGCTTTTAGTAAAGACATTCTTAATGATAATGCTACGATAGCTTTTAACGTAAGTGACGTCTTTAACTCAAGTAAAAGGCAGTCACTTACTCAAACAGACTCTTTTGTGAGTGATAGTGAGTTTCAGTTTCGAGTGCGTTCGTTTAACCTAGCATTTACATACCGTTTTAATCAGAAAAAACAACGATCAAGAGGTAACCGCGGTGGCGGTGATGATGACGGTGATTTTGAAGGATAATTGTTATTAATAGATTAAGATGTTAGAAAAATCTCCCGTGTTTATCGGGAGATTTTTTTTGTTACGCTTTCGCGAAAGCGTATATAAAACCCACAAAAAAAGGGCGATTATATAAATCGCCCTTAAAAAATGTGAGTTAGTGATTCTAAAAAGTCACAGCTATTTTTCCTCTTATAAAGAAAGGAGTACCCGGTGTAAAATGAATCTCTTCTACAGGAGCCGGCTCGTTAAAAAGTCTGCTTTCTGTTGCAAATTGTGTTTCATTCCACTCCGTGTCAAATAGGTTTTCTATAATGATTCCATAAGTCCAGTTGTTTACTTTATAATTAAGGTTCATATCTGTAATAAAGTAACCCTCTGCAATAATAGAATTGTCTTCATTTGCAGCTCTGTCATCTATATATCTATACGCAAGAGAACCCGAAAAGGCTCCTAGGTTATCTACATTAATACCCCCTACAGCTGTAAAATCTGGTGCGAGAGGAATTAAATCTGCTCCGTCTGGCTCATCTGTACTCCTAGCATAGGTGTAATTTACATCTGAGTAAGCATATAGCCAGTCGTTAAACTGGTAGCGAGCCCCAAGCTCAACACCCACTCTACGGGAGCGACCGCTAGGTTCTACAATACCTGCATCACCTACATACACAAATTCTTGATCTAGAAAAAGACTCCATAGCGCTGCATTTACCACTAGCCTGCTTGCAGGTTTTATAATTGTACCTATGTCAATACCATAGGCAGCGGGTAAAATATCTTCCCCTTCATTTGCCACAACGACACGCGTGTCATTAGAGTGGAAACCTACACCTGTTTTTAAGAAATATTGAAAGGTAGTAGAGGGTGTATAAATTACATTAAGCTTAGGACTTACAGCAACTTTGTTCTCGCTAGGGTTGTCATAAACCGCGCTAAGCTTGTTGTTGTAATCAAATTTAAAATAATCAAGACGTAGCGAAGGATTAATATTCCAGTTACCTTTTTTAAACTCGGCATTAAAAAATGCAAACGCATTAAGCTCATCTACATCACCATAAGAAAGTCTTTCAAGCGTCTCACGACGATTTTTTGTGCGCGACAATTCAACGTCATTTACGTCATTATATCTAAAGCCAGCACCAGCTTGATAATCTAGATCAAAGCTAGCAAGTTCTTTCCCTTTTCTCTCAAAGGTGCTATTCACTCCCATTAGTAAACGATCTTCATATTGCTTTATCTGATCTCCGTTTATAGGATCTTCTAAAAAGAAGGTGAAATTTGAGAACAACTCAAAGTTGTATTTAGATAGAAAAGCATTTGTGGTAAACGAGTCGTTTTCATTTAAGTTCTTGGTGTAGCTTAGAGACACATTACTACGGCTTGTGTTGCCGCCCTCTGTGTCATCTATAGCCCCAAAACGATCTATTAACCCTGCGTCTACAGCGCGCTGTGGTATTTGTCCAGAAGCGTCCCATTTACTTTGGAAGTGCGATACAGTGAGGTCAAGCTTTTCTTCACCAGGGCGGTCATAAACGTACTTACTCATAAGGTTAATACGGTTGAAATTTTGAGGTGAGTTTACAGGTCCATCTGTAAGATAAACTTCAGAAGCTAGGTATAGCGAATTATAATCACTATTGATAACAGGAAATAAGCCTGTAAAGCGTTGCGTGTTAAACTGGCCAACTTCTAGCGTGACTTGGTTTTTTTCTAAAACATCTTTTAGCTTTAAATCAATATATCCAGCTGTTGCAAAATTACCTTGACTTGCAGTAAAAGGTCCTTTGCCAAATTCTATATTATTTATAGTTTCTGGTATGACAAAGTGTAGATCTGAGTACCCTTGGCCGTGAGCGTGAGATACCATATTTACGGGCAGTCCATCTACGCTAAGCGCGAGATCTGTACCGTGATCTATATCAAAACCTCGTAAAAATATCTGTTCTGCCTTACCACCACCGGCGTGTTGACCTATAATGAGGCCAGGCACTTTCCTTAAAATCTCTTGTGAGGACTTAACAGGGTTGTTTTTTACATCTATATCAACAATGCGACTTAGTTGATCTACTTCAGAAACTATCACAATTTGATCTAGAGAGACTGATGATGGTGTTAGTATTACTTGCAACGACGTTTGTTGATCTGTAATTACTTCAAGCAGGGTCTCGTGACCTATGCGTGAGAAGTATAACGAGTCGCCTTTTTTTGTATTAGGTATGGCAAAATAACCTGTAGTGTTAGTATGACTATGTTGTCCAGAGGTTTTATTAAAAATGTTTACGTCTTCTAGTGGAGACGAGTTAGTGTCTAATACGACACCTGTTATAGATTGCCCATATAACGGGATAATAAAGAGCATAGCAAATACTCCAATAAGGAATTTCATATAATATAATTTGATAATTGAATTTTGAGAATGGCATATAGCTTCCCTAGTCCCGAGTGGGTTTAGAGATAAGCTTGATAAAAGGTAATTTATGCTTGTGGGGGCTCAAAAGGCAACCATCTTATAGAGGTATATAGTTTTAAAAGATAGTAGTAATTGTCCTTTTTGGTATGAGCTTGTAGATTTGAAGGCGTTGTGTATCTAGAGATAGATAATCTCTTATCTGTATTATAATTTTCTTTTTTTTGAGGAACTTCCTTATCTAAATCTGTGTTAAATAGCTTGACGAGTAAGTCTATGCTTTGGTGGCTGTGTTGAGGATTATTTACTGTCAGATTAGAGTGCTCGTTATGATGGTGAGCACCGTGATGTGCGCTTTGTGCTATAGCGTGCTCAATAGTGTGGGCCAGTTCTATAATAGCCTCCTTTGTTGAAGAGACAAAACATATCACTGCAATGCACAAGGTTATTGAGCTTAATGAATTTGATATGTGTTGCTTTTGTTTCAGAATGTTTGGTTGTTAATTATAGAATCTACGTTTATTTCTTAGGTAGGGTTTCATTTTAACAAAACCCTAACAATTTCAACTGTAACACATAATCACCTTAATAGTCTATAATACTATACACTACCGACGACTAACCAAAAACAACCCGAAGTAGTCTTAACAAGAATTTTGCAATATGTAACAGATTATCTGTCTATATTGTTATAAAGTGCTGACTATGATTGAAATAAAAGATTTACATAAATCATATCAAATGGGGAGCAACTCGCTTCACGTTCTAAAGGGAATAAATTTTTCTGTAAAAGAGGGAGAGCTGGTTTCTATAATGGGGTCTTCAGGATCTGGTAAATCAACTTTGCTTAATATTCTAGGTATGCTAGATGAGGCAGATAAGGGAACGTATAATCTAGATAATGTTCCTATAAAAAATCTTAATGAAAAGGTTGCCGCACAGTATAGAAACAAATTTCTAGGTTTCATTTTTCAGTCATTTAATCTTATCAATTATAAAAATGCGTTAGATAATGTCTCTATGCCGCTTTATTACCAAGGTATGAAGCGCGCAGAGCGAACAGATAGAGCTATGCATTACTTAGAAAAGGTAGGCCTTGCACAATGGGCAACACACCTGCCTAGTGAAATGTCTGGAGGTCAAAAACAAAGAGTTGCCATCGCGAGAGCACTAGCAAGTGACCCAAAAGTACTACTGGCAGATGAGCCTACAGGAGCACTCGATACAAAAACTTCTTACGAAGTAATGGATCTCATACAAGGTATAAATGATGAGGGTAAGACCATACTTGTGGTAACACACGAACCAGATATTGCAGAGATGACTAAGCGCATTGTAAATCTAAAGGACGGTCGCATCATAGATGACTCTGTTGTAAATCAAGTAAAAGCAAGTTTACATGTTTGATGTAGAGCGCTGGCAAGAAATATTTGAAACTATAGGTAAGAACAAGCTTCGCACCTTTCTCACTGGGCTATCTGTAGCTTCGGGTATTTTCATATTAGTCATTCTTCTAGGTTTTAGTACGGGTATTCAGAAAGGGGTAAAAACACAATTTGCTCAAGATGCAGAGAGCCGAGTAAATGTATGGACAGGTGTTACTACAAAAGAGTACGCAGGTCTCAATCCTGGACGTCGTATCCAGATGCACAATAGTGATTTAGAAAATGTAGATCAAAAATTTGGTGAAGCAATAGAACATCAAACTGGTTTATACAATATCTGGGGAGGACTTGTTAACTACGGCAACGAAACAGGTAATTATAGAATAGAAGGCGCAAACTACGGACAGCAGTTTATTGAGAATGCTGGGCTATCTGCAGGTAGATTCTTGACTCAGAAGGATGAAGAAGAAGGTGTTAAAGTTGCCATCATAGGCCAGAAGGTAAAAAACGACCTTTTTAAAACAGAGCAAGCAGTAGGAGCAACTATTAAAATTATGGGTATAAACTTTCTAGTAGCGGGAGTATTTACAGACCCTGGAGGAGAGCGTGAGGAGTCTCGTATTTTTATACCACTCAGCACGGCACAACGCGTTTTTAATGCAGGAGACAAGTTAAGGTCTATGGCATTTACAGTAAAAATGTCTGATAATTTTGACGAAGCCGTAGCACTTTCGGCAGCAGTGAGTCAAGGTATAGAAGATGAGATTAAGTCTAGATATCAAATCTCACCAGATGATCGTAGCGCCGTACGCGTGCGTTATAATCTGGAAGAAGCACAAAAAATTTATAGCCTCATAGATACCATACGTATGGTGTTCTGGTTTGTAGGCATAGGTACAATTATAGCAGGCGTGGTAGGTGTAAGTAACATAATGCTCATCATTGTAAAAGAACGTACTAAGGAGATAGGTGTGCGCAAAGCACTAGGAGCATTACCAAGCTCTATAATCGGGATGATATTGCAAGAGTCTATTTTTATAACTGCAATAGCTGGCTTTTTAGGGCTGTTTTTAGGTGTTGGGTTATTAGAGTTAATAGGCCCACAGATTGATAGTGATTTCATCAAGTTTCCTCAGGTAGATTTTGTGACTGCGATGTCAACAGTAATTATTCTTATTGTAGCGGGGGCCCTTGCAGGTTACATACCAGCAAGAAGAGCGGCAAATATTAGACCTATAGAAGCATTAAGAGATGAGTAGTATGGAGAGCTATACCGCTTTCGCGAAAGCAAAAAAAGAATATAATGTTTAGTAAAGATCGTTGGAACGAAATACTAGAAGCACTTAACGCAAACAGGTTTAGAACCCTGCTTACGGCATTTGGTGTGTTTTGGGGAATACTCATTTTGGTTTTACTACTTGCACTTACTAACGGGTTGAAGAATGGCGTTTCGGCAGATTTTGGTGACTTTGCCACAAACTCGATGTTTATGTGGTCACAAGGAACCTCGATGTCATATAAGGGTTTGCCTAAGGGACGTTATTTCAATTTCAAATTAGAAGATGTAGAGGTTTTACGGGAGAAGTACCCACAGTTAAAATATATATCACCTAGAAATCAGTTAGGAGGTTATAATGGAGCAAATAATGTCACCTATAAAGAGAAGACAGGCGCTTTTAGTGTGTATGGTGATTACCCAGAATTTATAAAACAGCAACCACAAGATATTACTTCTGGTCGCTACATCTCTTATTCTGATATAGAAGAGAAAAGAAAAATATGCGTCATAGGTGAAGATGTGGTTAAGGGGCTGTATGACAAAGGTGAAGAACCGCTTAACACCTATATTAAAATAAACGGCGTCAACTTTCTGGTGGTTGGAACTTTTAGAGACCCTAAGAGTAGTGGAGATGCAGAGGAGTCTGCAAATACAATTTTTGTTCCTTTTACTACATTTTCGCAGGCTTTTAATCGTGCAGATAATGTAGGGTGGATGGCTATAACGGCTCACGATGGTACAAGTATCACCAGTATAAAAGAACAAGTTTTTACGACAATGAGAGAGCAGCGCTCTATTCATCCAGATGATAAAAGAGCCATAGGACATTTTGACCTTGCCGAAGAGTTTGGGAGAGTGATGGGGCTATTCTCAATACTCACTTTTGTAGGATACTTCGTGGGGTCTCTTGTACTACTTTCTGGAGTGATCGGGATAAGTAACATTATGCTCATAGTAGTAAAAGAACGTACCAAAGAGATAGGAGTACGTCGCGCTCTAGGTGCAACACCTTGGGAGATTAAATCTCAAATATTACAAGAATCACTAGTACTCACTATAATTTCTGGTATGGCTGGTATTGCAGTTGCTGCTGGATTTATATGGGTAATGAATAGTATACTAGATCAAGTAGGTAAGGTAGATAACTTTGCAAATCCTTCTGTAAATATTACAGTAATTTTTATCGCCCTAGCTATACTCATTATCTCTGGTTTGCTCGCTGGTTTTATACCTGCGACAAGAGCTATACAAATGAAACCAATAGACGCATTAAGAATAGAATAATACAATCCAATCATATAATAGAATGAAACGCACAGGAACCATAATCACGCTCGTACTAATCGCTGTATTTTTCACCATAGGTATCTGGTATATCTATACAAAAGATAAGCAAGACCCAGTGGTATACACCACAGAGCAAGCGACTAATCGTACAATTGTAAAGAAAACAGTTGCGACGGGAAGTATTGTCCCAAAAGAAGAAGTGCTCATAAAACCTAACATTTCTGGTATTATCAAAGAGGTGTATGTAGAAGCGGGTGATAATATTAAAGCTGGTGACCTTATTGCCCAGATAGATGTAGTGCCTAATGTATCATCACTTACTAATGCAAAAAATAATATTGCAGGAGCAAAAACTACTGTAGAGACAGCGAGACTAGCACTTGCAAACCAAAAGAGCATTTATGATAGGCAGAAAGCGCTTTTTGATAAAGGTGTAATCTCTGCAAATGATTTTGATAATATTAGAAATACCTATAACGCTGCAGAGCAAAGACTCAAGCAAGAGCAGGTAAACCTGCGTAGCGCTTCTCAAAATTATGACATTATAAAAACGGGAACCACCAGTGGCTTAGGTAACGCAGCAACTACTCAAATACGATCTACTATTACAGGTATGATTCTGGACGTGCCAGTAAAAGCCGGTAACCAGGTAATAGAGGCAAATAACTTTAATGATGGTACCACCGTTGCTACGCTAGCAGATGTTGAAAAGATGATCTTTGAAGGTAAGGTAGACGAGAGCGAAGTGGGTAAAATAAAAGAAGATTTACCACTTGAGATTACGGTAGGAGCTATAGAAAATAAAGTTTTTGATGCTACCCTAGATTACATCGCTCCAAAGGGCGTTGCCGAAAATGGCGCCATACAATTTGAAATAAAAGGAACCCTAGCAAAGAAGGATGACGATACCTTCATACGTGCAGGCCTTAGTGCAAATGCAAGTATTATTTTAGAAAAGGCAGAAGATGTACTCTCTATAAAAGAAGCGCTTGTACAATACGACCCAAAAACAAAAACACCTTATGTTGAGGTGGCTACGGGAGATCAAGAGTTTGAGAGACGTGATATAGAAGTAGGAGTAAGCGATGGCATCTTTGTAGAGGTAAAGAGCGGTATCACAGCAGATGATAATATCAAAGTTTGGAATCAACTTAAAGCACCAGCAGGATTTGGTGGAAGGGGATAAACCCCTTGATTAAGAGCGGGTAGGAGTTTCTTTTTTACGCTTTCGCGAAAGCGTACACCTATACCGAAAAAAAATAATTAACAGTTTTTGTAACATATAACCGTTTCAATAGTCATATTGGACATCAATCTAGATTATGAAAAAAGCCATTTTATTTTGTATCACAGCCTTACTAGCTCTTACCACCTTCGGGCAGGAGAGAAAGTGGACTCTTCAAGAATGTGTACAGTATGCGATAGAGAATAATATCAACATACAGCAAACTACGCTAGACCTTGAATCAGCAGCTATAGATAAATCTGATGCCGTAGGAGCATTTTTACCTACACTTAATGGTACTGCTAGTAACAGCTGGCAGACAGGTCTAACGCAAAACGTTCTTACCGGGGTACTAGAATCACAACAAACACGTAACTCGTCTTTTGGAGTAAGCTCAGGAGTACGATTAATTAATGGTTTTAGAAACCATAAAGTACTAGATAGAGCAGAGCTTAGTAAAATAGCGGCAGACTATAATGTTGCAAAGCTCAAAGATGATGTAGCACTTAATGTTGCCGTAGCTTACCTACAAGTATTACTTGCAAAGGAAAGTGCAAAGGTGATAATTACACAAAACGCGGTTACACAAGAGCAAATAGATCGCACTCAAGAGCTGGTAGACGGAGGTGTATTACCTAGAGGAGACTTACTTGAGATAAGAGCTACAAATGCAAGCGAAAGACAACGTATCGTTGCTGCCGAAAATTCAATAGCGATAGGACTTGTAAATCTTGCACAGCTACTTAATATTTCAGATTTTGAAAATTTTGATATCGCAGATGGTAATTATACTGTTCAAGGCGAGAGTATACTTGAGACACAACCAGAAGTACTTATAAGTTCTGCAAAAGACAATAGATACGACGTAAAAATCGCCGAACAAAATGAGGCGATTGCACAAAAAGATCTTGAGATAAGCAAGACTGGGCTATACCCCACACTAGATGCATTTTTTAATTATAATACTAGAGAGTCTAACAGAGCAAGTGGTTTTAATACGATTCTTGATCCAGATAATCCAGTTATAGATTCTGGTAACCCTATAGGAGTAGTAGGTGCTACAGGAGATGTGGTAACCAGCTTAACGCCTAATATTATAGGAGGCAATGAGATAGGTCCTCTACCATTTATAGAGCAGTTATATCTTAATGATGGTATTTCTTATGGTTTATCTTTGCGAGTGCCTGTTTTTAATGGATGGAGTACAAAAAATCAAATAAAGCGTAGCAAGGTAAATGTGATGCGTGCAGAGTATCAGAAAGAGCTTGCCGAGCAAAACTTAAGAACAGCAGTTTACCAAGCGTATACAGATGCAAAAGCTGCAAAAGAAAGTTATGAAGCAGCAAAACTTGCTGTAGAGTCACAAGAGCTAGCTTATCAATATGCAAAAGACAGGTATGATGTAGGGCTTACTAACGCTTTTGATTTTAGCCAGAGTAAATTACGTTATGATAACGCACAGATAGAACTTGCACGTTCTAAATATGATTATATTTTCCGCATAAAGGTATTGGAGCTCTATTTTGGAGTGCCAGTTACCGAACTAAAATTCTAACCAAAATGAGTAAAAAAACACTTTTCATCTTACTAGGTATTGTTGCCATTGTAATTGTAGCATTAATAGCCGGCAAGAAATCTGGGGCGTTCGGTAAAACCGGAAACTTTAAGGCTGTCGAGACTCAAAAAATTGAGAGAGCAACGATTATTGAAACAGTTGCAGCCACAGGTAAAATACAACCAGAAATAGAAGTAAAGCTCTCTTCTGAAGTATCTGGAGAGATAATAGATTTACCTATTAAAGAGGGGCAAGATGTTAAGAAGGGTGACCTGCTGGTTAAAATCAACCCAGACTTAGTACAAGCACAAGTGAGCCAGTCTCAAGCAGCTTTACAAAATAGTCGTGCTGGTTTATCACAAGCAGAGGCCACGCTCAACCAGGCAAAACTTACTTTTGAACGTAACAAACCACTTTTTGATAAAGGGGTTATTTCAAAGGCAGATTTTGAGCGTGCAGAGTCTGACTACCAGATAGCACAGGCTAATCGCCAGAGTGCCTTTTATAATGTACAGAGTGTAGCTGCACAAGTAAAGCAAGCTACAGATAACTTAGGACGTACCTCTATCTTTGCACCACGTGATGGTACCATCTCAATGCTTAATGTTGAGCTAGGTGAGCGAGTAGTGGGTACAGCACAAATGGCAGGTACAGAAATTGTGCGCGTTGCAAACCTTCAAAATATGGAGGTAGAGGTAGATGTAAACGAAAATGATATCGTAAAAATACAAGTAGGTGACTCTACCATTGTAGAGGTAGATGCATATCTTAAAAAGAAATTTGCAGGAGTAGTTACAGAGATTGCAAACTCTGCTCAAGCAACCCTCACAGCAGACCAGGTTACAAATTTTAAAGTAAAAGTACGTATCCTTGAGGAGTCGTATAAAGATCTTCTAGAGGGTAAAAAAGATACTTACTCACCGTTTAGACCAGGGATGACGGCAACGGTAGATATTATAACAAAAAAACGTAATGATATTCTAGCTGCTCCTATAAGCGCTATAGTTGTAAAAAGTGATACTAGTGCGACTAAGAGATCTAGTGCAAAAGCAAGTGATGTTACCTCAGATGAGAAGTTTGAGTGTGTATTTATAAAAGATGGCGACACCGCAAAGCTCAAAGTTGTAACTACAGGTATACAAGATGATTCAAAAATTGAAATTCTCTCGGGCCTTGAAGAAGGAGATGAGATCATTACAGGGCCTTATAGCTTAGTAGCAAAATCACTCAAAACAGGCGATAAGGTAGAGCTAGAAAATCAAGAAGAAAAGAATACAGAAGAATAAAAGAATGACACACATATTATGTCTAGAGACAGCCACCACAAATTGTTCGGTGGCTTTGTCTATTAATGGAGAAGTCGTGATGATGCAGGAGGATAATGCAAAGAAGTATTCTCACGCAGAGCGGCTGCACACTTTTATTAAAGAAGTTTTAGATAAAGCAGGTGTTGCTCAAGAAAAACTAGATGCCATAGCGGTAAGTAAAGGCCCAGGGAGTTATACGGGGCTGCGTATAGGAGTTTCGGCGGCAAAAGGTCTCTGTGCTGCACTAGATATACCTTTAATAGCTGTAGAGACGCTTAGATCGCTTTCGCGAAAGCAAAACCTAACTCATAATGAGCTTGTAGTACCTATGCTAGACGCCCGCCGTATGGAAGTGTATAGCGCTATTTATGATAGTGAGGGGAATGTTATAAGAGGTACAGAAGCACAAATACTAGATGAAACCTCTTTTACCAAATATTTAGATAAGAACATTGTGCACTTTATAGGTAATGGAGTTGAAAAATTTAAAGAAGTGTGTACACACCCTAATGCTAGATTTGTAACTAATGAATTGCCTAGCGCTGCGCAAATGGCAGCTATTTCAGACCAAAAGTTTACAGAAGGATTGTTTGAAGATGTAGCTTATTTTGAACCTTATTATCTCAAAGATTTTATTGCTGGCAAGCCTAAGAAAAAATAAGCACAGCTTTATAAATGACAAACGCCCTTAATGTAAATATTAAGGGCGTTGTCATTATGAGGGACTTGATATTATGCCTCTTTCTGTATCTCGACAGCGTGAGGGTAAGGTATTTCAATTCCAGCTTTGTCAAGCTCGATTTTACAGTTTTCAATAGTTTGGAAGTACACATCCCAGTAGTTTTCTGGTGTTGCCCACGGGCGTACCTCATAGTTTACAGAGCTCTCTGCAAGTTCACCCATATTTACAGATGGAGCAGGTACTTTAAGTACATTTTCTTGAGACTCCATAGCACGCATTAGGGCTTCTTTGGTAGCTTTAATATCTGCGTCGTATGATACACCTATTGTAAGGTCTACACGTAGTTCTCCTAGCTCTGTATAGTTCTTTATATTACCATTAGATAGTGCACCGTTAGGTAAGATTACTAGCTTATTACCTGGTGTAGATATTTTTGTAGTAAAGATTTGAATCTCTGTCACAACACCTATTTCGCCTTGAGCTTCTATAAGATCTCCTACTTTAAAAGGTTTGAAAAGTATTAAAAGTACACCTCCAGCAAAGTTAGATAATGATCCTTGTAGAGCAAGGCCTACCGCAAGACCAGCAGCAGCAAGTATCGCTGCAAAAGAAGCGGTGTCTATACCTAATTGACCTAAAATAGCAATGATAAGAAGTACTAGCAATATGGTTCTTACTAGGTTAGACAAGAACTTTTCTAGGGTCTTGTCCATATTTTTATTCTTCTCGAGCATTTTTTTGAAAACTTTCATAAGTTTTCCAATAACCCATTTACCTACAGTCCATATGACAACGGCCATAAGTATTTTAAGCCCGTATTCTGAACCTTTTTCGATAGCTAGATCAATCCATTTTTGATAGTCTTCCATTACAATGTTTTTAGTTTAAGTTGTTTTGATACTTTAAAACTAAAAAAAACGCCCATAATAAAAATTATGAGCGCGTTATATTCTTGTAATTATTTAATAATAAGCATAGGTCTATACTTATGTGTCTTTCATCTATAACTATTCTTGTTTGTACAGATGCACATCACGCTGCGGGTAAGGTATTGTGATGCCTTGAGCCTCTAGTCTTTCTTTTCCTTCTTCAAGCACGGTCCATCGTAAGTTCCAAAAATCATCTATATGTGCCCAATACCTTAATGAGAGATTAACGCTGCTATCGCCTAGTTCTGCGAGCACTATCATAGGTTCTTTTCCTTCTATTTGTAACACAGTTTCTTGCTCATTTACTAAATCTAGTAGAATGTTTTTTGCAAGCTTCACATCGTCGTCATAACCTATTCCAAAAGTAAGGGCTTCTCTACGTATTCCCTCTTCTGTAAAGTTTACAATGGTTTCATTAGATAATTGTCCATTAGGGATGATAGCAAGTTGGTTTCCAAAAGTATTGAGCTTGGTCTGGAAAATAGAAATTTCCTTTACGGTTCCCTCTTGTCCTTGGGCTTTTATAAAATCTCCTACTTTAAATGGTCTAAGTAATAGTATGAGCACACCACCAGCAAAGTTTGCAAGTGACCCTTGTAGCGCAAGACCTATGGCAAGACCTGCAGCACCTATTATAGCCACAAGTGATGTGGTTTTTACTCCCAGTTGGGTAATAACTGTAACAAAAAGTATAATTTTAAGTGTCCAGTTTATAAGGTCTTGAGCAAATTTTTCTAAAGTAGGATCATAGTCTCTATGCTCAAAAAACTTGCGAGTAAAACGTTTTATGAGGCGTATAATCCAGAGACCTACAAATAACAATATAAGTGCACTTATAAATCCTGGGATAAAAGCCCATATCCAGTTTGCAGCGCGTTTTATATATTCTTCGTACTGGCTTAGTGTACTTAAGGGGTCGTTCATAACAATGTATTTTTTACAAAGTTGAAAATAACCCCTAAGGTTCTATAAAATGTCGGGATAAACTTCTGTTAAAGTTCTATGAGTTTTAAGGCTTCCTTAACTGTTTTTACTGGTAGTTTACACGCATTGTTAACGCATACATAAATTAATGTTTCACCTTCTAGGTATCTGCCTTCAAAAATTTCTTGTTTACTAGCGGTAGTAGTGGCAGCAATTAATTTATTTGGCAAATATTCTTGTTCTAATTCTGCGAGAATGTTTTGAGCATCTGGCCCTACCACTACAAGCTCATAATAAGGCTTTGTGTAGTTGAGCATAAGGTCCATCCAGTTAGAAAAACTAGTAGGGCTTTGTGTGAAGTTAGGCTGCATATTATTGAGCATAGCAGCTGCGGTATCTGTATATGTTTTATCTAGATAATAGTGCGATAGGGTAAAAATGTTTTTTGCCATTATCGAGTTTGATGACGGGATCACGTTATCATAAAACTCAGTGTTTCTAGAAGACAGCGTAGGGTCTTCGTTTGAGGTGAAAAAGAAGAGTTTATTTTCTGCGTTTTGAAAGTGAGTAAACGTATAGTCTGTTAGACTTTTTGCCTTCTCTAGCCATTGCTCATCCATAGTGACCTCAAAAAGGGCAATAAAAGCATCTATAGTTGCAGCATAATCTTCAAGGTATGCATTTATAGTGCTCTTGCCATCTTTATAGGTTCTATTAAGACCTCCATCTTTACGAAGCAGATTGCCTACCACAAAATTTGCATTCTTGAGAGCTGCGTCGAGAAATTCCTTTTCGTCAAATACGCGGTAGGCGTCTACATATCCTTTGGTCATTAAGCCATTCCAAGAGGTGAGAATTTTGTCATCTAGCCGCGGTTTTTCTTTTTTGCTTTCGCGAAAGCGTAATAAATCCTCACGCCACTTACTCTTTTTAGTGGTAAGCTCTTCTAGCGAAATCTCGTGCTCCTTTATAAAATTTGTATCTAGATCTTGTCTTATAAGCACATAGAGATCATTCTCCCACTTACCGTAATCATTGATGTTGTAATAAGCGCTAAAGAGTTCAAAATCATCTCCTACAAGGTTCTTAAGCTCCTCTTCTGTCCATACATAATAAGCACCTTCTTCTAGTTCACCGTCTGGGGTAAGGCTATCTGCATCTAGCGCGCTGTAAAAACCTCCCTGAGCAGTGGTCATTTCTCGTTTTATAAACTCGAGTGTCTCATATACAGTTTCTTTATAGAGCGGATTTTTAGTCTTTAAGTAAGCGTTTGAATAAAGGCTCACGAGCTGAGCGTTATCATATAGCATTTTTTCAAAATGGGGGATATGCCATTTTGTATCAACACTATACCTCGCAAAGCCACCGCCTACTTGGTCATTTACCCCGCCAAAGGCGATTTGCTCTAATGTGGTATTTACATATTCCAGTATCTCGTCATCATTATTTTGATGTGCGTAGCGCAGTAAGAATTCATAATTATTAGGCATCATAAACTTTGGCGCTCTGTTGAGACCACCTTGACGAGTGTCCCATTGTCGTGACCACTTCTCAATAGATGTTTGGAGTGTATCTATAACAAAGCTGGGTTTATTAGGGTTAGGTGTTACAAGGTCCATTTGAGCAAGCCCCGTACCTAGCTTATCTGCATACTCCACCAGCTTGTTAGGGTCTGATGTGTAGATGTCTGCAACTTGACCTAGCGCGTTGAGCCAGTCTTCTTTTGGAAAATAAGTGCCACCCCATACTGGTCTTCCATCTGGCAATGCTACAGCATTAAGAGGCCAGCCACCGCGACCTGTCATAAGCTGTACAGCATTCATATATACATTATCTACATCTGGTCTCTCCTCGCGGTCTACTTTTATATTTATAAAATTTTCATTCATAAATTGAGCGACCAGAGTATCTTCAAAACTCTCGTGCTCCATCACGTGACACCAGTGACACGATGAGTATCCTATACTTACCAGTATGAGCTTATTTTCTTTTTTTGCTTGAGCGAGCGTTTCGTCGTTCCAGGCTTTCCAGTCTACAGGGTTGTGGGCGTGTTGTAAAAGGTAAGGACTTGTTTCTTTTATAAGGTCGTTTGTATAATCGTGTTGCATAGTAGTGTCGGTTTTCCCCTCACAGCTTGTAATGAGAATCGCAGTAATAAAGGCAAGTACAGGGATATGTAATTTCATAAGGTAAAAATACAAACAAAAAAAGTCCCACTTTAGAGCGGGACCTTATATAGCTCTTTAAAAAGCCTCTTATTATTTTACTTCAAAAGTAATCTTACAGTTCATACGGTATTCTTTAATTTTTCCGTCTTCACCTACTACACAGTTTTGCTCATTTACATATAAAGAGCGTATGTTTTTAAGAGACTTGCTTGCGTGCTCGAGCGCATTTTCTGCTGCGTTTTCCCAGCTTTTTTCTGAACTTGCTAATACTTCTATTACTTTTAATACTGCCATTTTATTGGTTTTAAGAATTAATAAATTGTTGTTTTCCTTAAAGTTAAGCAATATGTTAGTAATAAGAGTGCGAGGTGTTTAGAATATTAAGATTAGTCTAGTTGTGAATTACATCGTGAGTTTATGCAGCTTATCGATACTCAGTTCATTTTCTAAATAAAAGATGCAATAGGCCTTTGTAGATAAAATAAGAACTTACCAACCTCCAGAAGCACCACCGCCGCCAAAGCCGCCACCGCCAAAACCTCCCCCAAAGCCACCGCCGCCTCCAAAGCTGCCGCCACCTCCAAAGGAACCGCCACCGCCACCAAAACCGCCGCGCCCCATATTACTGAGTATAATAACGTCTAGTAGTGAGCCAGTTCTTCTAGTACCGTTACCACCGTCACGACCACCACCACGGTGATTGTTACGACTTATGATAATCAATATGATGACAAAGAAGATAAACATTAAGATAGGTTGTATGGGGAAACCACTATCCTCTGGTCGAGAGCCTGTAAAATTACCCTGCAACCCTTGAAAGATAGCATCTGTACCTTGGTCAAGGCCTGCATAAAAATTCCCCTGTTTAAATTGCGGAATCATTATGCGATTTATGATTTGCTCTGCGTCACGATCTGAGATAATACTCTCAATACCATAGCCAGTATTGATATCAATCTTTCGGTCGTCTTTTGCTAGGAGTATAAGAATCCCATTGTCTTCATCTGCCTGACCTATTCCCCATTTTTGTCCCCATTTTGCACCTAGCATATCGAGACCTTCACCGTTTGATGATGAGATTACAGCAACTACAATTTGTGTTGAGGTGGTATCACTATACTTAATAAGTTTACGTTCTAAAGCGTTTTTTTGACCTTCAGAGAGTAAACCTATATAGTCATAAACAGCATCTGGATTTGCCTTGGTGGGTTTATCTGGTATTGTGTATTGTGCAACTGCCGTTATACTCACAATACAGAGAAGAAGTGTGAGTACGCTTTCGCGAAAGCGGAATCCCATAAAAAATTCTTTTTCTAGCATTAAGAAGTCGTTATTTCGTCTGGAAGTTCATTTACATCTCCGTGCTTCCACGGAAAGTATTGTGCAAGCTTCTCACCAGCACAGCGCACCCCATCTATAAGTCCATCACGGAAGTTGTCTTGCTTAAACTGAGCAATTATTTTGTCTTTTGTAGACTCCCAGAAGTCTGCAGGAACCTTGTTGTTAATCCCCCTGTCGCCACAAATGGCAAGTTTATGATCATCTACAGCTACATAAATGAGCACGCCGTTTTCATCTTTAGTATTGTCCATTTTAAGTAGGTGAAATAACTCTTGAGCACGCACTAGAGCATCCTTTTTAGAATGATGCTCTAGGTGCACTCTTATTTCTCCAGAGGTCTGTTGCTCAGACTCGCGTATGGCTGTAATGATAGCCTGCTCATCTTCTTTGCTTAAAAAGTCTTCTACCGTAGATGCCATCTAGCTTCCAAAATCAAATTCTACATTTGGAGCATTTTCTGATCCTGCATCTGCCTCAAAGTATTCCATCTCAGAGAATTTACCAATGAAATTGTTTATAAAGTTATTCGGGAATTTTTTGATGTGTACATTGAAAGGTTTCACTGATTCATTAAAACGATTTCGTTCTACATTGATGCGGTTCTCTGTGCGTTCTAACTCATTGATAAGTTCCTTAAAATTTTCATTTGCCTTAAGATCCGGGTAACGTTCAAAAACAGCTAAAAGTCGAGATAGCGCAGAGGTAAGACCTTCTTGAGCTTGTTGGAATTGCTTTAATTGTGCTGGAGTAATATTAGATGGATCTATTGTAATAGAAGTTGCTTTAGAGCGTGCTTCGATAACACCTATAAGTGTGCTTTGCTCAAATTCTGCGTACCCTTTTGCTGTGTTTACTATGTTAGGTATAAGGTCTGCACGACGTTGATAAGAGCTTTGAACATTAGCCCATTGAGATGTAGCATTTTCTTGGAGATCTATTGCTGTATTGTAAAATTTAGGTCCTACTGCAAATGCAATAACTACTGCAATAACAGCACCTATTAGTATAATTCCAAGACACCCTAGACCTGCGATTTTAGTTTTATTCATAATATAAATTGGTTTTGATTGTTAGTTGTCTTATAGTAGTATTTGTTACACACTACCATTCTAGTAGCAAGGTACTAATTTATGTAACTATTAAGGATAAGGTTTTGTTAAGAGGGCCTAGTCATAACATTTTATGTATGATTTTTGCACTCTTATCGACTTAATGAATAAATTGTTTATGACCTTAAAACTAATACATATACTCGGCTCTATGGGATTGCTCGGTGTTTTTACCGGACTATACCATTTGGTTTATGGAGATTATGCTGTGATGAGTTTTTGTGCTGTTTTAGTAAGTACACTATTTATCATACTCGCTATAATAGATATAGCAAGGCAATCTAGAGGTCACCTTTAATCTCTAGCAACTGCGCCTTTACGCCTTCTAGCTTGCGTATAATGTCAAAGTTGCTCAAGATTTCCTTTTTTCCTTCCTTAAGATGGATTTTTGCGCCTTCTAGTGTAAAGCCACGCTCTTTTACTAGGTGATAGATAAGCTCTAAATTCTTAATGTCACTTGGAGTAAACTTACGAGTGCCACGCGCATTCTTTTTAGGTTGAAGCACGTCAAACTCTTTCTCCCAGAAGCGCAGGAGCGATGCGTTTACATCAAAGGCCTTTGCAACCTCACCTATACTATAATATCGCTTTTCTGGAAGATCTATGTGCATTAGTCAAGTGATTGATTTTCTAGTGCAGCGGCAGCTAGCATAATATCATACTCCTCAGGAGTAAGATCATTGTGATAAAAATTTACTGGGTTTACCACCTTACCGTTTTTCCAAACTTCGTAATGTAGGTGTGGTCCAGATGAGAGGCCGGTGTTACCTACATAACCTATGATCTCTCCACGTTTTACCTTGCGTCCTACTTTTGTATTGTACTTGCTCATATGAGCATAGTAGGTTTTGTACCCAAAACCGTGTTCTATAATTACCATCTTACCATACCCGCTACCTAAACCTACTTTTGTTACAGTACCATCACCGGTTGCATAAATAGGTGTACCTGGAGGGGCTGTAAAATCCATCCCATTGTGCATTTTTCTATACTTTAAAATAGGGTGTACACGCATACCATAACCAGAGGCAACTCTAGAGAGGTCCTTGTTTTGTACCGGTTGTATGGCTGGTATAGTTTTGAGAAGAGCTTCTTTTTCTTCGGCGAGTTTTGCAATCTCGTCTAGTGATTTAGATTGTATAACAAGTCGTTTTGTGATCTGGTCTATACGCTTAGCGCTATTTGTAATTAGAGCAGAGTTGTCATAACCCTCAAGGTTTTTATAACGGTTTACTCCTCCAAAACCGGCTAGACGCACATCATTAGGTATAGGACTTGCTTCAAAGAGTACGCGGTATACATTATTATCACGCTCTTCTACATTTGCAAGCACGCGTTCTATCTGATCGAGTTTTTTTTCTTGCATCTCAAACTGCAGAGACATATTTGCAAGTTCTCTCTCTAACTTACGTTCTTTAGGCGTATCTACACCAGAGTTAAATACAGCAATTGTTATAAGAAGCCCCATAAGAGCAGAAGAAGCAATAAATATAAGTGCGGCTCCAAAGGTGCGTCCCTTTTTTCGCTCTACTTTTCGGTAAGATAGTGTCTCACTATCATAGTAATATTTTACCTTAGACATAAGTTAAAATGCTTATTTTTGAGGTTTATTTATGGAGCTGTGCGCTTTCGCGAAAGCGTGATTTCTCAACTTCATAACAGTCAAATATAAAATAAATTATCCACACCTTCTATCGTATGAAATCTCAAGAGGTACGTAAACAGTTTTTAGAATTTTTCAAGTCCAAAAATCATTCCATAGTCGCCTCTGCGCCAATGGTTTTGAAGGATGACCCGACCCTGATGTTTACAAACGCTGGAATGGTTCCGTTTAAAGAATACTTTTTAGGAAACGCTACGCCAAAAAATTCACGACTTACTGACACCCAAAAGTGTTTACGTGTATCTGGTAAGCATAATGATCTTGAGGAGGTAGGAAAAGATACGTATCACCACACGATGTTTGAGATGCTGGGTAACTGGTCTTTTGGAGATTACTTTAAGGAAGAAGCGATTGCTTGGGCTTGGGAGTTTCTTACAGAGGTAGTAAAGGTAGATAAGGACAGTATATATGTTTCGATTTTTGAAGGTGACGAGTCTGAAGGGCTTGAGCGCGATCAAGAGGCATATGATATATGGACAAAACATATAGACGAGAGCCGCATTATAAACGGAAACAAGAAAGATAACTTCTGGGAGATGGGTGCTCAAGGTCCTTGTGGACCTTGCTCTGAGATACACGTAGATATACGCTCTGCCGAAGAAAAAGCAGCCGTAGACGGTAAGTCACTTGTAAATATGGATCACCCGCTCGTAATCGAGATCTGGAATCTGGTATTTATGCAATACAACCGTCTGGCAAACGGGTCGCTCACAAAGCTTCCTAACCAGCACGTAGATACGGGAATGGGCTTTGAGAGATTGTGTATGGTTCTTCAAGGTGTACAATCTAATTATGATACAGATGTGTTTACACCGCTTATGCGTGAGGTAGAAACTATTACTTCATCAAAATGTGGAGAGGCAGAAGAAACAGATATCGCTGTACGTGTGATTGCAGATCACGTGAGAGCTGTCTCATTTTCTATAGCAGATGGACAGTTACCGTCTAACACAGGTGCTGGGTATGTGATAAGACGTATACTGCGTCGTGCCATTCGTTATGGGTTTACGTTTCTTGACACTAAGGAACCATTTATCTATAAACTGGTTTCTACACTTGTAAACCAGATGGGAGAAGCCTTTCCAGAGCTGGAAGCACAAAAAAATCTTATTACAAATGTGATAAGAGAAGAGGAGGCTTCGTTCTTGCGTACACTTGATAAAGGACTCATCTTATTAGATAATGTAATTGCAAATACCTCTGGAGATACGGTTTCTGGAGATAAGGCTTTTGAGCTTTATGACACCTATGGCTTCCCAATAGATCTTACAGCACTTATACTTAGTGAGAAAAATCTAAAACTAGACGAAGCTGGCTTTGAAGCTGCTCTTAAAGAGCAAAAAGACCGTTCTCGTGCAGCAACCAAAGTTGAGACAGACGACTGGAATATCTTACAGGAAGATGCTGAAGAGGAATTCATAGGCTACGATACACTAGAAGCATCTGTAAAAATCACTCGCTACCGTAAGACAGAGAGTAAAAAAGACGGGGAGTTATATCAACTAGTATTTAATCTTACGCCATTCTATCCAGAAGGAGGAGGACAAGTAGGTGATAAAGGGTATCTAGAAACTCCAAGCGGAGAGGTGGTTTATATCATAGATACAAAGAAAGAAAACAACCTTATTATACACCTTGCCAAAAACCTCCCAAGATCTACCGAGGGAACGTTTAAGGCAGTGGTAGATGTGAAGCAACGTAGCCGTACAGCTGCAAACCATACTGCAACACACTTATTGCACCAAGGGCTTCGTAAGATACTAGGAACACACGTGGAGCAAAAGGGAAGTATGGTACATAGCAGAAACCTACGTTTTGACTTCTCTCACTTTTCTAAAGTGACAAGCGAGGAGTTAAAAGAGGTAGAAGATTTTGTAAATGCACGCATACGCGAAAACTTATCTCTAGAAGAGCAACGTGGTATTCCTTATGATCAAGCTATTCAAGAAGGAGCGATAGCATTATTTGGAGAGAAGTATGGTGATGCAGTAAGGACAATACGCTTTGGGAAGTCTATGGAGCTTTGTGGTGGTACACACGTAAAAAATACAGGAGACATCTGGCATTTTAAAATCACTTCAGAAGGGGCAGTGGCATCTGGTATACGCCGTATAGAAGCAATTACTAGCGATGCTGCCAAAGATTACTTTACATCAGAAACCGAAGCCTATAATCAAGTAAAAGCAACCCTTAAAGGGAATCAAGATCCAGTAAAGGCGATTACTAGCCTACTAGATGAGAATGCTGCTTTAAAAAAGCAAGTAGAAGCACTTATAAAAGAGAAAGCTCAAAACCTAAGTGGTGATCTAGCAAAAGAATTTGAAGATATAGATGGAGTAGATTTCTTAGCAAAGAAGGTAGATCTAGATGCGGGAGCTATTAAAGATCTTGCTTTTAAATTAGGAGAGAATAAAGACAACGTATTCTTGCTATTTGGAACAGAGCAAAATGGTAAAGCATTACTAAGTTGCTACATCTCAAAAGGGCTTGTCGCTTCAAAAAATCTCAACGCAGGTACTGTCGTGCGTGAGTTAGGAAAGCACATCCAAGGTGGAGGTGGAGGACAACCTTTCTTTGCAACTGCAGGAGGTAAAAATCCAGCAGGTATAGACGCTGCCATTGCAGAGGTTAAGAACTATCTTGTATAATGAAACTACAGACCCAAATAGCGTTAGAGCCTGCTGCTCGTCAATTTGGGTATGATCATAAATTATTGTTGTTAGGTTCTTGCTTTGCGCAGAACATAGGTGACAAGCTAGCATATTATAAATTCCAAGCGGTTACAAATCCGTTTGGAATTATTTTTAATCCCGTCGCACTAGAACGGTTAGTAGCAGATGCTGTTGCAAATAAAACCTATACAGAAGCAGATGTTTTTGAACTAGACGGCATCTGGAAATCTTTTTATGCACACAGTGATAAAAACGCCCTTACGAGACTAGGAGCTGTGATATACCTACAAGAGGCGCAGCAATTGCTCAGGCAACAGCTCATAGACGCTTCTCATTTATTTATCACATTAGGTACTGCTTGGGTTTATAAACATCTTGAACGTGATGAGGTGGTGGCAAACTGTCACAAGGTTCCTCAACAAGCTTTTACTAAAAAATTACTATCTGTCACCGAAATTCAAGAAAGTCTGTCTCGTATATGTGAGCTGGCAAAAACTCTTAATCCAAAAATTGAGATTGCCTTTACGGTGTCGCCAGTGCGTCATATTAAAGATGGTATAGTAGAAAATACCCGCAGCAAGTCACATTTACTTACAGCAGTTCATCAACTTGTAGATAGTCGTGAGGCGAGTTATTTTCCGGCTTATGAGATTGTGATGGATGAGTTACGTGACTATCGCTTTTATGCAAGTGATATGGTACACCCATCTGAGCAAGCTGTGACCTATGTAGGGGAGCGTTTTATTGAGGTGTACGCTTTCGCGAAAGCGCAACAAATAATGAAAAAAGTAGCTCAAGTCCAACAAGGGTTAGCTCACAAACCTTTTAATGAAGACAGCGCTGCTCACCAAAAATTTATTACTGATCTCACAAAAAAACAGCAAGCATTAACTGAAGTGTATCCTTTTATGAGGTTCTAGATAATAAAAGTAAAAAAGGATTATTCATTCATTTTCTTATAAGCACTCATCCAGGCACCTCCATTCATAGCTTCAACACCTTTTGATCTAAGGACGGCTGCGGCTGTAGCACTGCGGCCACCGCTGGCACAAACGCATATTACAGGTTTGTTCCATTTTTTAATCGTTGTGGCTTGGGCGGCTATGTTTTGCACAGTTATGTGCTTTGAGCCTGGTATGGCGCCGCTATCATACTCGGCTTTTGAGCGTACGTCTATAATGATACCGCCACGAGAGATATACTCATTAAGTTTATCCTTTTTATTACCAAAGAGCTTACTTAAAAATCCCATAGTTTACTGTATTAATTCTAGGCCATTTGTGATGAGGTGTGCTACCTTCTCTTTGTGTTTTTGCACCTCTTTAAGATGTGCGAGTACGGCGGAGTCTTTTGTGAGTTCATAAATTTCTAAGGCACATAACCAGTCTTGAGGATAGTCTTTTTGTAAGCTTGTAAATACCTCAAGAAGTGCTTGTTTGTCTATTTGATTGCTTTCTCTTTGTAATCGTACTTGCTGGTAGAGCCTGTTAAGCGTGTCTTCTTTTTCTGAGAGCGTAGGTTTTACCGTATTAGTCTCTGCGACGTGTGTAATGAGATCAAAAGATAAGAAGTCTGCCGCTCCTGCAAAGGCAGAGACGATTTGTGAGCCTATCACTAGATCAAAGTCTCCCATAGATGGGTCGTGTAAAATTTTGTCACCATAAGTTACCGTACAATCTGTAAACTGTATAAGCATTAACTGCCCACCTAGGTTACGCATCCCAGTAACATTTAACCCGCTTACGGTGATGCCACTTTCATATTCAAAAGAGATAGGCTTACCATCATAAAAGTCATAAGCTTTTAAGTCTCTTGGTCCCATATTTTCTATAGAGAGATTTATGCCCTTAAGCTTACCTAGAGGAGAGCTATAACCGTTCTTGTAACGGTTTACTCCGTGACCTATAAGCTCTTTCTCTCTATAAGAAAGTGCTGTTTCACCTTGAGTAGCAAAGTAAACCACCTCGTTATCGTCATTTTGAATCATCTCTGTAAAAATGCCACTTACTTGCAAACCTGTGTTGAGTTCTAGTGTGCCTATTTGCTTTGATTCTATGAGTTTTTTTAGTCCGCGCCAGCCACCTTTACGTACTGCCATTGTACCTGCAAATTCTTCTAAGACTTGCATTAGGTATGCAAAGTCTGGTGTGACAAAGAGTTGAGGTTGCGGTTTTGTAATGTCAAATTCTTGGTAAGCAGCATCTATCGAGTAAGGTATTTTCTTTACCTCGTCTGTCATACACCAGGTGCTCTCTCCTATAGAAGAGAGTAATCCTGCTCCGTATATTTTTGGGTTTTCTACAGTACCTACGAGCCCGTACTCTACCGTCCACCAGTGCAGGTTGCGTATAAGTGCAATTTCAGAAGGCTGTACCTCTTTGTTTTGTAATTGTTCGACACTTCTTTCAGCGGCGTCTATGGCCTCTTGTGTGATGCCATCTGCCTCTTTAAGAATAGATAATGTACGTACAGCTTCATACATTTCCATATCGTGGGCACTAGAGATAGCTTTTGCACCTATCTCTCCAAATCTTCTCAAGTACTCCGCATAGTCTGGACTTGCAATAATAGGCGCGTGCCCGGCTCCCTCGTGTATAATATCTGGCGCAGGGGTGTACTCTATGTTTTCTAGCTGGCGTATATCACTGGCAATAACAAGCACTTTGTAAGCTTGAAACTCCATAAAAGCATTAGGTGGTATAAAACCATCTACCGCCACGGCTGCCCACCCTATTTCTTTAAGGATACGATTCATCCCGTACATAGAAGGAATGTTATCTATAGAGATACCAGTTTTTTCTAACCCCATTACATAACTCTCGTGAGCTACTTTACTTAGATAGTCTACGTTTTTACGCATCACATATCGCCATACGGCTTGATTTATGGGCGTGTACTGCTCATAATCTTGTGCTTTGATATATTGTTTTAAGTGCGGCGGAAGCCTGTCTAATAGAGGATTACTCTCAACGTTTGTATGCATAGCGTAAAATTAATTCATAAGTCGTGGTTGTCCTCATATAATTTCAAGATTTGTTTGATAATTGTGGGGAGTGTTGTTGCACTTTATCGCTTTGCTCTCCCTTAGATCGTGAATCTCATAAGTTCGCTTTCGCGAAAGCGTTATAAAGCCCATTAGCCCCTTTTTTAGAATAAGGAGTATCATAAGTACTCGTTAATATTTGGAAAAATTATGCTAATGCCCAAGCGTTTGTTAAGAGACTGGAGGGTTATGTTAAGGATGTCTCCAGACTTTAGCATAGGCTTATAACTATATATTTTATGTAGCCTCGATGTCCTTATACATTTGTATCAAACAAAAAATATAAGACTATGAAGAAGACAATAATCACATCGTTATTTGCAATTGCAATAGCAACAGGAATACAAGCACAAACCGAAACAATGGCAGTAAATAGTACGCCAGTTGAGATGAACGGTACCCAAGATGATATAAATGAGACAGGCGTGGTAGGGATAAGCGGCTGGACAAGTTTTAATGAGTTGAGCTCACAGATGTATAAACTTAAAGGAGCAAACTACTTTAATACTATTAAAATGATACGCGCTATGGAGCCTACAGTGATGTCACTAGAAGCTACAAAGCCTATGTGGATGAACACAGAGGAGATTAATGAAGATGTATCAGATTTTAAGAAAGAGTATATGGAACTCACCTCAGAGATGAATGTAGATAATGATGAGTTCAGAGAAAATCTTGAAGAAATTTCAGAACAGTATGAAGATTTAAGAGAAGAAGCGATGGAAACTTTTATTGACTACCGTAAAAACGTGATGGATGGTAATGAAGAGTATAAAGAAGAAATTGAAAAAAACCGTTCTAAAATGATGAACGGCAAAGATGGTCAAGAAGAATATAAAGAGGAGACTAAGGAGCTCAAGAAAATACGTGATGGTAAAACAAACCAATAGTCTTGATTTGATATAATAGTAAAGCCACCCGTTAAAGGTGGCTTTTTTTATGTTGAGTGGGTAATAATCTGGCTGTAATAGTTAAGATGTTTTTACAGTTAGTTGTTGTGCATTATCTTGCACATAATGAAATCTACTACGCTTACGCGAAAACAAGAGATCTGTATCACAGCCGCAAGACTTTTTAAACAGAAAGGGTATAGCGCTGTAACAATGCGTGATCTCGCTGCAGAGGTAGGTGTAAAAGCGGCAAGTTTATATAATCACATTGCCTCAAAAGAAGAAATACTTAACGAGGTAATAGTAAACATAGCCGAAAGTTTTACCGAGGGCATACAAGACATACGCCTTGCAGATACAAAAGTGGCAGAAAAACTTGAAGCTGTTATAGCCCAGCACGTACACCTCACGGCAGATAATCCTTATGGAATGGCATCGCTCAATAATGACTGGATGCACCTGGGGGAGGGCAAAGAAAAGTATCTTGCCTTACGTAGTAGCTATGAGCAGCACTTTAGAGAAATTATAAAAGAGGGTAAAGCACAAAATGTACTTAAGGATATAGATGAGGAAATAATTCTCTTTTCAACCTTAGGAACTTTAAGAAATCTCTACCTGTGGATTCCTAAAAAGGCAGATTTACAACGATCAAAGCTCATAGATTCTCTCTGTGAGACCCTACTTAATGGGGTTAAAACTGCATAACTTACTTTTTACTTTTATTGAGATATATATCACAAACCACTATTTAGTAGGGTTAACTTGTTGTGCTTTTGTGGTTTATGTTAAATAGTTGTAATATTAACTAACAATCGTTAGTTTTACATAGTTCTAAACTATACTATGGCACTTTTTCATTCTCTAAGAGTAAAAGATATTTATAAAGAAACCACAGACTGTTCTGTTGTAACCTTTGATGTACCTGTAGATCTCTATCAGGATTTTAGTTTTAACGCTGGGCAGCATTTAACTCTTAAAGCCATTATAAATGGAGAAGATGTAAGACGTTCATATAGTCTTTGTTCTAGTCCGCTAGAGCAGCAGTGGAAGGTAGCTGTAAAGCAAATACCAGGAGGACTCTTTTCTACCTATGTAAATGAAGAGTTGCAAACCGGAGACACACTAGAGGTAATGGCGCCTAGTGGAAAATTTGGAGTGCCGGTAGATACACAAAAGAAAAAAAACTATGTAGCCTTTGCGGCAGGAAGTGGTATAACACCTATGCTGTCTATCATAAAGACACATCTAGCAGCAGAGCCAGACGCGACCTTCAAGCTGTTTTATTTGAACCGCACGGTTAAATCTATTATCTTTAAAGAAGAGGTAGAACAGCTTCGTAATCAATATTTTGGAAGGTTTGAGATATTTTATTTTCTCACAAAAGAGCAACGAGATATCGAGCTTTTTAACGGTAGATTTAATTCAGAAAAATTACAGACGCTTACGAAAACGCTTATCGATGTAAGCACTACAGATGAGGTTTTTATTTGCGGTCCAGAAGAGATGATTTTCTTAATACGTGATGAGCTAGTAGCGGCAGGTTTAGAAAAAGAGAAAGTACACTACGAACTCTTTGTAACAGGACTCTCTGAAGAAGATAAAAAACGTGCTGCACGACTGGCAGAGCAAAAGGTAGAGGGAGTAGAAGTTACCATTATTGATGGTGGTAAAGAATTTCACTTTACTATGACAGATGAGTATGATAATATACTCGACGCGGCACTAGGTGCTGGGGCAGATCTTCCATTTGCTTGTAAAGGTGGGGTGTGTTCTACCTGTAAGTGTAAGGTAGAAGGAGGAAATGTAGAGATGAAAATAAATTATGCGCTAGAAGAAGATGAGGTAGCACAAAACCTAGTATTAAGTTGCCAGGCAGTACCTACAACAGAGCGTGTAAAAGTAAATTTTGATGTTTAAGCTTTCGCGAAAGCGGAAATCTAATACAAATTGCTATGAGTGATAAAGAAGTAAAAAACCTAGAAGATCTTTTTGATGCTCGCATTGCGCGTGATGAAAAGATAGAGCCAAAAGACTGGATGCCTGAGAAGTATCGTAAAACCCACATACGCCAGATAAGTCAGCACGCACATTCTGAAATTGTAGGGATGCTGCCAGAGGGCAACTGGATCTCACGTGCCCCATCGTTACGTCGTAAAGTGGCGTTACTTGCAAAGGTGCAAGATGAGGCAGGACACGGTTTATACTTATACTCGGCTTGTGAGACTCTAGGTGTATCGCGTGAGGAGTTATATGAGCAACTACACTCTGGTAAGGCAAAGTACTCTTCTATATTTAATTACCCTACGGTTACTTGGGCAGATATGGGAGCAATAGGTTGGCTAGTAGATGGTGCAGCCATTATAAATCAAGTACCGCTTTGTAGTACTTCTTATGGTCCTTATGCACGAGCGATGATTAGAGTGTGTAAAGAAGAGAGTTTTCACCAGCGTCAAGGGTTTGAGATTATGCTTAAACTCTCAAACGGGTCGCAGGAGCAAAAAGATATGGCGCAAGATGCACTTAATAGATGGTGGTGGCCGTCACTTATGATGCTAGGCCCTACAGATGCAGAGTCTGTACACACAGCCCAGTCTATGAAATGGAAATTAAAGCGTAAGACTAATGACGAGCTACGCCAGCAATTTATAGATCAAACTGTACCACAAGCAGAGTTGCTTGGACTTACCATACCTGATCCAGATTTAAAATGGAATGAGGAGACGGGACACTACGATTTTGGAGAAATAGACTGGGAGGAGTTCTGGCAAGTAGTAAAAGGTCACGGGCCAAGTAATAAAAAGCGTATGAAAGATAGAGTAGGCGCTTGGGAACGTGGTGAGTGGGTACGTGATGCAGCAATGGCACACGCCAAAAAGAAAGAAGAAAGAAAAAATCAAACTAAGAAAGCAGTCTAGTATGAGCAAGAATTGGCCCCTTTGGGAAGTCTTCGTAAGAAGCAAGAACGGATTGGAGCATAGACACTTTGGAAGTCTACGCGCTGCAGATGCTGAAATGGCAATGGAGAACGCTCGCGATGTATACACACGTCGCAGTGAGGGAGTGAGCATATGGGTAGTAGAAAGCAATAATATCACAGCAAGCAATCCAGAAAATAATGGAGAGCTATTTGAACCAGCTGCAGATAAGGTATACCGTCACCCTACATTTTACGATTTGCCAGATGAGGTAAAACATATGTAATAGTGAAATCGAAATCGAAACTGAAACTCAAACTCAAAAAATGAAGACATAGACCTAAGATGGTCGATTATAGTTTCAATTTCAGTTTTATTTTTAAAAGTTTATTATGAACAAAGATTTATATAACTACATCATAGGTATTGCAGATAATAGCTTGATACTTGGGCAGCGTCTGGGAGAATTATGTGGTCACGGCCCTAGCCTAGAGACAGATATTGCAGGTACAAACATCTCTTTAGATTTGTTTGGACAAGTGCGCAGTTATTTTCAGTATGCGGCACAAGTCTCAGGTGATGAGAATGCTACAGAAGATACCCTTGCGTTTTTACGTATAGAAAGAGAGTATAAAAACGTGTTACTCGTAGAGCAACCCAATACAGACTTTGCATATACAATTGTACGTCAGTTTTATTTTGATGCCTTTCATCTCTTATTTCTTAAAGCGTTAGAAACTAGCAAAGATGAGACGCTGGCGGCCATTGCAAAAAAATCCATAAAAGAAGTAAGCTATCACTGGCGCTTCTCATCAGACTGGGTGCGCAGGCTAGGTGACGGTACAGAAGAGAGTCACACTCGTGTTCTTGAAGCTGTAAATGAATTGTGGATGTATACAGATGAGCTTTTTTACCAGACAGAGGCAGATAAGGCTATGATAGCCCAAGGCGTAGGAGTAGATACCTTAGCACTTAAAGAGACCTATTATAAAATGATAGGAGATGTTCTTGAAGGAGCTACATTACCTATTCCAGAAAGTAAGTACTGGCACAAGGGAGGTAAGCAAGGAATACATACAGAGCATATGGGATATATACTTTCAGATATGCAATATATGCAACGCACCTACCCAAATATGGAATGGTAGAGAATTATGAACACAGAATATCGAATTTTGAACATCGAAGTATTACTTAGGCGTTTCATATTTGTTATTCTTTATTCGATATTTAAAAATTGATATTAGAAACGCAAAACATACAACCGCATTTGATCTCAATACTTGAAGGAGTAAGCGATCCAGAGATTCCTGTGTTGTCTATTATGGATATGGGTGTGGTACGTGAGGCAATAGAGCAAGACGGTATTGTGCGTGTAAAAATAACACCTACTTACTCCGGTTGCCCTGCAATGGATGTTATAGGAGATGATATTGTTTCCGCTTTCGCGAAAGCGGGAAAAACCGCAAAAATCCAGCTCGTACTCGCTCCGGCCTGGACCACAGACTGGATAACTCCACGTGGTAGAGAAGCGCTTGAAAAATACGGTATTGCAGCACCATTATCTCCAGAAGCAGATAAAGAAGCCCTGCTAGGAAATAAGAAGATAGTAAAATGTACCAACTGTGGCTCTACAGAGACACATCTGGTCAGTCAGTTTGGGTCTACCGCCTGTAAAGCATTGTTTAAATGTGATACGTGTCAAGAACCTTTTGACTATTTTAAATGTTTAAAATAATTCCCGCAGCAGCGGGATTCTTTGTTATATGAGTAGTATACAGAAATCAATAGAGAATGGTGTAGCAACGCTCACCTTTAATCGCCCAGAAGTATTTAATAGTTTTAATCGTGAGATGGCATTCTTACTGCAAGATGAGTTAGATGCTTGTAATAAGGATACACAAGTAAGAGCCATTGTTCTCACCGGTAGTGGTAAGGCATTTTGTGCTGGTCAAGATTTAAAAGAAATTACAGATCCTACATTAAATCCAGGATTTAAGAAAATACTAGAGGAGCATTACAATCCGATTATAGAAAAAATAAGAGCGATTGAAAAACCTATTATTGCCGCTGTAAATGGTGTTGCCGCTGGAGCTGGAGCAAATATTGCACTAGCCTGTGATATTGTTATTGCACACGAGAAGGTAAGTTTTATTCAAGCCTTTAGCAAGATAGGCCTCGTGCCAGATAGTGCAGGTACGTTTTTCTTGCCTAGGCTCATAGGTTTTGGTAAAGCAAGCGCATTGATGATGCTGGGTGATAAAATATCTGCAACAGAGGCAGAGAAGATGGGTATGATTTATAAGGTGACCACGCTAGACGAGTTTAATAATACTGTAACCACGACTGCAGTGACACTAGCACAAATGCCTACAAAGGCAATAGGTCTTACAAAGAGATTACTCAATGTATCTATGACTAATAATCTTGAAGATCAACTTGCGCTAGAAGGTAAATTACAAATAGAAGCATCAGAGAGTGAAGATTTTAAAGAAGGGGTAGACGCTTTTGTAAATAAAAGACGCCCGGTTTTTAAAGGGAAGTAGAGACTGACGAACTGTTTTTATACGAGTGAGAAAAACTTCTGCATTCGATATTCATTAATCGATATTCGGTGTTCAAAAAATAAGCATTGTTAATGATAAAAAACATAGGAATTATAGGCGCTGGTACAATGGGTTCTGGCATTGCTCAAGTAGCTGCAACCGCTGGTTGTGCTGTAAAACTCTTTGATGTAAATCAAGAGGCGCTTGATAAAGCAAAGGCAGCACTAGAAAAAGTACTCAAACGTCTTATAGAGAAGGGACGCATAGACGCCTCAGAAAAAGATAGAATACAAGCTAATATTAGGTATGTTACTGCGCTTAAAGAGTTAGCAAAAGCAGATCTTACCATTGAAGCTATTGTAGAAAATCTTGAGGTCAAGAAAAAAGTATTTCAAGAATTAGAAACCTACGTTTCTGACACAGCGATAATAGCCTCAAACACTTCAAGTCTTTCTATCGCATCAATTGCAGCATCATTGCAAAATCCAGAGCGTTGCATTGGGATTCACTTTTTTAATCCTGCGCCATTAATGAAGCTTGTTGAGGTGATACCTGCGGTACAAACCTCGCAAAACGTTTTAAACACTTGCGTTGCCGAAATTACACGTTGGAAAAAAGTTGTAGCCATCGCAAAAGATACTCCAGGGTTTATTGTAAACCGCGTTGCACGACCATTTTATGGGGAGGCGTTACGTATGTATGAAGAAGGTGTGGCAAATTTTGCAACTATAGACGCAGCTATGAAAAGTGTGGGAGGGTTCCGTATGGGACCTTTTGAGTTGATGGATTTTATAGGTAACGATGTAAATTATACCGTTACAGAAACCGTGTTTAATGCCTTTTATCAAGATCCAAGATACAAGCCATCTTTTACCCAACAGCGATATAGCCAGGCGGGATATCTAGGTCGTAAATCGGGACGCGGTTATTATGATTATAAAAATGTGGAGGCAGATAACGCTTTCGCGAAAGCGCCATCACAAGCAGCAACAGCTACTCAAGATAAGGAAGCAATTTTTGAGCGTATTCTTATAATGCTTATTAACGAAGCAGCAGATGCGTTGTTCTGGAATGTAGCAAGTGCCGAAGATATAGACAATGCGATGACCAAAGGGGTAAACTACCCAAAAGGATTACTAGCCTGGGCAGATGAGAAAGGAATAAGCTGGTGTGTGCAAAAAATGGATGCTCTGTATGATGAGTATAGAGAAGATAGATACAGATGCAGCCCACTTTTAAGAAGGATGGAAAAAGAGGGAAAACAATTTTTTGCCTAATCTAGATGCTGTTATGACTGGAGCGCAAATACCTTATAAAATGTTATCTCAAGACGCATACAGCAGTTGGCTAGGTATTGAGATTATAGAGGCACAAGTAGGTTTTGTAAAAGTGGGGATGACTATACGCAAGGAGATGCTCAATAGTATGGGTAAGGCTCACGGTGGGATAAGTTACTCACTGGCAGATACGACTTTTGGATTTACTGCAAACACGCACGGAAAATATGCCGTGTCTATTGAGACAAGTATAAATCATATAGAAGCTTTAGAGGAAGGAGATTACATCACTGCAGAGGCGACGGTAAACCTCCAGAAAACTAAAGTAGGTTTTAATGTTGTGGAGGTAAAAAGAGGTGACGAGCTTGTTGCACTTTTTAAAGGGGTAGTATATCGTACTTCAAAAGATTGGGAAATAGATTAAATAATAAAAAAAGAACTTCGATTTCGACTTCGATTTCGACTTCAATTTCAAAATATGGAAGCATATATCATAGACGGAGTTCGTACTCCTATAGGAAATTATAAAGGAACATTAAGTGCTGTGCGCACAGACGATTTGGGAGCGCAAGTGATACGCGAGGTCGTAAAACGTAACCCAAATATCCCAAAAGAAGCATATGACGATGTGATTATGGGGTGTGCAAACCAGGCTGGAGAAGATAACCGTAATGTAGCGCGTATGAGTTTGCTACTTGCTGGACTACCTTTTACCGTACCTGGAGAGACCGTAAACCGTTTATGTAGTTCTGGACTTTCGGCCATTATACACGCAAACCGAGCTATAAAAGCTGGAGACGGAGACCTATTTATCTCTGGTGGTGTAGAAAATATGACACGTGGCCCGTATGTGATGGCAAAGCCTTCTACAGCTTTTGGTGGAGATAGTAAGATGTATGACTCGACTTTTGGGTGGCGTTTTATTAACCCAAAGATGAAAGAACTATACGGAGTAGATGGAATGGGAACCACTGCCGAAAATCTTGTAGAAAAATATAACATCTCACGTGAAGATCAAGATGCCTTTGCATATCACAGCCAGATGAAAGCTGCAGCTGCTCAAAAAAGTGGCCGTCTAGCAAAGGAAATTGTACCTGTAGAAATCCCACAGCGTAAAAAAGATCCCATCATCTTTAAGGATGACGAATTTATAAAGCCTAATAGTTCAAAGGAAGTGCTTGCAAAGCTTCGTCCAGCTTTTAAAAAGGAGGGCGGAAGCGTAACCGCAGGTAATAGCTCAGGACTTAATGATGGTGCAGCTGCAACCATTGTAGCCAGTGAAGCTGCTGTAAAAAAATATAGCCTTACACCGCTTGCAAGAATTGTAAGTTCTGCAGTGGTAGGTGTTGAACCACGCATTATGGGAATAGGGCCAGTACAAGCTTCAAACAAGGCGCTTCAAAAAGCAGGTCTTACACTTGAAGATATGGATGTTATAGAACTTAATGAAGCATTTGCCTCACAGGCTCTAGCTTGTATACGCGAGTGGGGACTGGCAGATGATGATGCGAGAATAAACCCTAACGGTGGCTCTATCGCAATAGGTCATCCGCTAGGTGTAACAGGGGCGCGTATTGCATATTCGGCGGCTGTAGAGCTTAAAGAACAAGGAAAACGCTATGCACTTGTGACAATGTGTATCGGCGTAGGTCAAGGCTATGCGGCAGTGATCGAAAATATGGCTGTTTAGTATTATAATTCCTACTCGATTGTAATACGAGGGTAGACCGCTTTCGCGAAAGCAAAAAAAAGAATAACATCGGCGCTGATATCGATTTCAGTTTCCGATTTCAAAAACGAGAGTTTTATGATTTTAGAATCTTATATAAATGGCCATTGGGTAAAAGGTGATGACAGCAATACACGTAATATGTATGACGCCATCACGGGAGATGTAATAGGCCTCACAAGTACCGAAGGTCTAGATATTGCCAGTGCATTACAATTTGGACGTGATAATGGAAAGGCGTTACGAGATATGACCTTTCAGCAGCGTGGTAATATGATTAAAAAACTGGCGCTTTACCTTAACAAGCGCAAGGAGCAGTTTTATGAGATTAGTTACAAAACCGGAGCAACAAGAGCAGATAGCTGGGTAGATATAGAAGGAGGTTTTGGAAACCTCTTTGCAAATGCTAGCTTGCGTAAGCTCTTTCCAGATCAAAGCTATGCTGTAGAAGGTGATGCAATAGATTTATCAAGAGGTGGGCGTTTTATGGCGCACCATATTTTGGTTCCAAAAAAAGGTGTTGCGGTTCATATTAACGCTTTTAACTTCCCTGTTTGGGGTATGTTAGAAAAATGTGCTGTAAACTGGATGGCAGGTATGCCAGCAGTTGTGTTACCAGCACCACAAACCGCTTTCTTAACAGAGGCTGTTGTGAGAGAGATTATAAACAGCGGTATATTACCCAAGGGAGCTTTACAATTACTCTCAGGTCTTACAACATCTATACTAGATACCGTAAATAGTCAAGACGTGGTAACCTTTACTGGAAGCGCGCATACTGGTAGAAAGTTAAAAGTACATCCTCGACTTACAGAAGAGAGTGTGCCTTTTACAATGGAGGCAGATAGTCTTAACGCATCAATACTTGGTCCAGACGCTGTACCGGGTACACCAGAGTTTGCTATTTTTATTAAGGAGGTACGTAAAGAGATTACGTCTAAGTGTGGTCAAAAATGTACGGCAATACGCCGTGTGATTGTACCAGAAAATTTGATGGAAGATGTGCAGATTGCTCTAGGCAAACAGCTAGAACGCACGGTTATAGGAGACCCAAAATTGCGTGAGGTAAGAATGGGAGCCCTCATTAATAATGACCAGCGTGATGCTATAAAAACGCAAATTGCCAAAATAGCCCAAACAGCAGATATGGTGTATGGATCTACAGATACCATAGAGGCGATGGGTGCAGATGGAGCAAAGGGAGCTTTTATGAGCCCTATTGTGATGCGTGAAAATAATCCGTTTAAAAATACACAGGTGCACGAGATTGAAGCCTTTGGCCCCGTAACGACACTTATGCCATATAACGGTGTAGAAGAAGCAATAGAACTCGCCCAGATGGGTAAGGGGTCTCTTGTGAGTAGTGTAGTTACTGCAGATGACGCTTTCGCGAAAGCGTACACCATAGAAGCAGCATCACACCACGGAAGAATATTAACACTTAACCGCGACAGTGCGCCACAAAGTACGGGTCACGGCTCACCATTACCATTACTGGTACACGGAGGTCCAGGTCGTGCCGGTGGAGGTGAAGAGATGGGAGGAATACGCGGTATAAAACATTATATGCAGCGTTGTGCCGTGCAGGGAAGCCCTACAAGCCTTACTGAAATTACAGGTATCTACCAGCCTAATGGAGATTACAAGGAGGCAGAACAGCATCCTTTTGCATACCATTATGAAGATATTAAACCAGGGATGAGTTTAAAAACTCATAAGCGTACGATTACTGATAATGATATACAGAATTTTGCAAATCTTACCTGGGATCACTTTTATGCACATACTGATATTACAAGTTTAGATGGGAGTATATTTGAGAAAAGAACGGCACACGGTTACTTTATTATTTCGGCTGCGGCAGGATTATTTGTGTATCCTAACAAAGGTCCGGTGAGTGCAAACTATGGGCTTGAAGATATTCGCTTCTTGAGACCGTTATATCACAATGATACCATCTATGTGCGCCTTACCTGTAAGGAAAAGCGTGAGAGAGATGTGAGCGGTAGGGAGCACCCTAGCGGTATTGTAAAATGGTATGTTGAGGTGTTTGACGCAGAGCCAGTAGATTATGAAAATGGAAAGACAGATGAAGAGGCAGAGGCGCTAGTAGCAGTGGCGACCATCCTTACAATGGTAGAAAAGAAACAAACTACCTTTGTTGAAATGACAGAGAGCCGCATTAATAATTGTTTGTCAAAACTCAATGAAAATACCCAACCATCTTGGGGAACAATGACTCCACAACAAATGGTAGAGCACCTTGAGTTGACCTACCGTATAGCCGCTGGTGAAATACAAGATTTTGAGGTGGCCACACCAGAAAAAGTACTTGACAAGGTGGCTGCAACCCTCTGGGATTATAATAAAATGCCTAGAGATTACAACTTCCCGCTATATGAAGCAGGAATTCAACCGGCTTTACAACACAAAGACCTAGATGAAGCAAAAAAAGCGATGCTAGACGCAAGAAAGGCATATCTAGATTTTTACAAGAACAATAAAAAGGCAACGACTAACAATGCAGTCTTTGGCAAGCTTAACAAATATGAGTGGTACTTAATGGAGCGCAAGCATCTTAATCACCACTTTGAACAATTTAACCTTATTGATTAATAAACGTATTGCCTGTGATTTTTACAAGCAACGATAATAGTAATTTTACAATATGAGTGATCCACACGTAAAAGAACATATAGAAAACGGAATTTCAACCATTGAGTTTTTTCACCCAGCGCATAATAGTTTGCCAGGTGATATACTTGCAAAACTAGCCTTGACTATACAAGAAGCTGGTGAGAATGATGCCGTAAAAGTAATTGTACTTAAATCTGGAGGTGACCGTACTTTTTGTGCAGGAGCAAGTTTTAAGGAGCTTATAAGTATTAATGATAAAGAGACTGGACGTGTGTTTTTCTCAGGCTTTGCAAATGTGATTAATGCAATGCGTAAGTGTCCTAAGTTTATTATAGGGCGCGTGCAAGGTAAAACTGTAGGTGGCGGTGTAGGTGTTGCCAGTGCAACAGACTACTGTATGGCAAGCAAATTTGCCAGTATAAAACTGAGCGAACTAAACATAGGGATAGGTCCTTTTGTGGTAGGTCCAGCTGTAGAGCGTAAATTAGGGCTTACAGGGATGTCTCAAATCGCTATCGATGCAAATACATTTTATGATGCAGAGTGGGCAAGGCAAAAAGGGTTATATGCACACGTTTATGATAGTACAGAAGAGCTAGATGCTGCAGTACAAGCCACTGCCGAAAATCTTTGCAAGTATAACCCAGAGGCAATGCGTGAGATGAAAAAGATGATGTGGGCTGGTACAGAGCACTGGGATGAGCTACTTGCAGAGCGTGCAGCTATTTCAGGAAAGCTTGTGTTATCAGATTTTACAAAAGAGACCCTCAAGCGCTTTAAATAAGTGCTTGAGAGCTTTTTTTTAATCTATGCGCTCTATACTGTGTATAGGAATCAATGTACCTTTTTTAAGTATAACATCCCTCTGAGTAACACCCCAAATTGTAGTGTGTACTCTTATAAGACGGTTTAAAGAATCTCTAAAATAAATTGAGACTTTGTTTTTAAAGAGGTTTCCCAGTCGCATTGCTCGTATGAGCGCAAGTGACCTTCTACGTTTATCAGTTTCGTTGTTAATTACCTCGTCTTCTGCAAATTGGTGTAAATGTAGTCGTTCTTTTGTAGTGTTGTATATTTCTGTATCTCCTTTCATAATCCTTCTCTTTTTATATACGTCGTATATTTATAATAAAACTAACAAGTTCTAGTGAGTACCATTCACACTTTAAAACAACTTTAGCATAATGATATATTCTTTTAACAGACATATACCGGTAGTTCACGAGAGTAGTTTTGTACATCCGCTGGCGGCGGTTACTGGTAATGTCATTATTGGTAAAAATTGCTACATAGGCCCAGGTGCCGCAATACGTGGTGATTGGGGTGAGATCATTCTTGAAGATGGTGTAAACGTACAAGAAAACTGTACTGTACATATGTTTCCAGGTAAGAGTATACGCTTTCGCGAAAGCGCACATATAGGTCACGGAGCCGTTATACACGGAGCAAACTTAGGGCGTAACTGCTTGATAGGGATGAATAGCGTGATTATGGATGATGCTGTTATAGGTGATGAATGTATAGTAGGTGCAATGGCATTTGTAAAAGCCGAAAGTGTTTTTGAACCTCGCCAGCTCATCGTAGGAAATCCTGCAAAGGTTATTAAGGAGGTTACAGATCAAATGATAGCTTGGAAAACTGCAGGAACAAGGTTATACCAGCAGTTACCTGCAGACTGTCACGGGAGTTTAAGAGAGGTGGAGCCTTTACGAGAGATACCCCTAGACAGACCAGAGCAAGAAGATTTTTATAAAACGCTGCAAGATTTTAGAAAAGAAAACTAAAACAAGGAACTCAAGTCTAGCCTATTAGTTTCCTTACTACTTGATAGTACAATGTGACTTTGTAAATTACCTATGTATGGGAGCAGGGTAAGCTTTGTGATGATAAAGCGCTCATAGGCTTCTATATCTTCAACCACAAGTTTGAGCAGGTAGTCGAAGCCTCCACTCACACGGTGACACTCTATTACTTCTGGAAAGCTGTTTATCTCATTTACAAATTTCTCTAGGTAGCTACGGGTGTGTCCTTGCAGCGATATAGCGATAAAGACAGTTTGTTTAAGCCCGACTTTTTTTGCATTTATACGAGCAGAGTACCCATCTATTAATCCTTCTTTTTCTAACTTTTTGATACGTTCAAAAATGGGCGTTGTAGACTTACCTAGCTTTTCTGCCAGGGCTTTTACCGTTTGGTTAGAATCCTCTTGTAGTAATATGAGTAATTGCTGGTCTGTAGCATCTAGTCGCATAATAAATCACTTTATTTAGACTGTAAAGATGAGCTATTTAGAATAAAAAAACAATTAATAAGGTAATATAGTGGTTTATTCTATTGTGAAAGTATAAAGTAGATTTTATAAATAAAATTAGCTTATTCTGTAGTAATTTGTATGGATATAGAAATACCTATACTTATGAGCGCAACATCTTTATTAATGCCCAAAATGGGAGAGTCTATCACTGAGGGAACCATCATAAACTGGCTTGTTACCGAGGGTGAATCTTTTGAAGAAGGTGATATCCTTGTAGAGATTGCTACAGATAAAGTAGATAACGAGGTGCCTGCTACCAGTGCAGGTGTGATGCAAAAGCACCTTTATGATGCAAATGCCGTTGTTGCTGTAGGCGAGCCTATCGCAACCTATCTAGCACAAGGAGGAGATGCAGAAAAAGCTATCAACCCTTCAGAAAAGAAAGAAGCGCAGCCTACTAAAGCGCAAACACCAAAAAAACAACCTAAACAAAAAGTAGCACCAGCTACAAGAGCAATTGTCTCAAACGAGAATGTTTTTGTGAGTCCGCTTATAGATAGTATTGCGCGCAAGCATCATATATCTTATGAAGAAATCGCTAGAATACCTGGTACAGGAACTAAAGGCAGATTAAGAAAGAAAGATATAATGCAATATATAGATGATGGTAGACCATTTCAATTTGCACAGCCAGTAGCTCAACCAGATCCAGATGCTTATAAAATACCAAATCTTAAACTCGATAAGGGTAAAGGTAAAATAGTAGAGATGGATCGTATGCGCCAGATGATTGCAGATCATATGGTCTACAGTAAGCATACCAGCCCGCACGTAACCGCATATGTAGAGGCAGACTTAACAGAGATGGTACAATGGCGTAATGATAATAAGGTTGCCTTTCAAGAAAAACACGGTGAGCGTCTTACGTTTACACCTCTTTTTGTAGAAGCCGTTGCAAAAGCCGTCGAAGAGTTCCCAATGATAAACGTATCTGTAGATGGTAAAAATATCATTGTCAAAGAAGATATAAATATAGGGATGGCAACTGCGTTACCCTCTGGAAACTTAATTGTACCAGTAGTAAAAAATGCAAATCAAAAAAACCTTGTAGAAATTGCAGCAGAGGTAAACAGACTTTCGTCACTAGCTAGAGAAAACAAACTAGGAGGTGATGATGTAAAGGGAAGCACCTTTACGATAAGTAACGTAGGGACCTTTGGGAGTGTGATGGGAACACCTATTATAAACCAGCCAGAGGCGGCGATTCTTGCCACAGGGATTATTAAGAAAAGAGCCGAGGTAATGGAACGCCCAGAAGGTGACACCATAGAGATACGCCAGATGATGTACTTGTCTTTAAGTTTTGACCACCGTATAGTAGATGGTTATCTGGGCGGGAGCTTCTTGCGTAAAATAGCAGACCATCTCGAGCAGTTTGATACCACTAGAGCATTATAAAAACCAACCACCACGCCACTGCATAACGCAGTGGTAAACACCTATTGCTATGAAAATAGAAGTCACAAAAACAACAAATTCTAAACTAGCGAGTATAGATTTTGATAACATCCCACTAGGAAGAACCTTTACAGACCATATGTTTATCTGTGATTATGAAGATGGTAAGTGGCAAAACCCCCGTGTAGACCCTTTAGCAATGATACCTACACACCCAGCGGCAATGGCGCTTCACTATGGTCAAGCAATTTTTGAAGGGATGAAGAGTACGCTTTCGCGAAAGCGTGAACCCCTACTTTTTAGACCATATGAAAATGCTGCCCGTCTTAACGCGAGTGCAGAGCGTATGGGGATGCCGGCATTTCCAGAAGATCTTTTTGTAGACGGTTTAAAAGCGCTAGTTAGTATGGAGCAAGACTGGATTCCGCCGGTAGATGGTAGTGCATTATACTTAAGACCATTTATGTATGCAGATGAACCTTTTATAGGGATGCGTGCAGCCACTAGTTATAAGTTTATCATCATAGGCTCACCAGCAGGACCATTTTTTACAAAGCCTGTAAAGCTTTGGGCAGAAAAACATTATATACGTGCTGCTAGTGGAGGAACTGGAGAGGCAAAAGCCGCAGGAAATTATGCTGCCGCCATACGCCCAACAGAGATTGCAAAGTCTAAAGGATATGATCAAGTACTATGGCTAGATGCACAAGAGCACGCCTATATACAAGAGGTAGGTACAATGAACATTTTCTTTAAAGTAGATGGCAACTTTATAACGCCTACGCTAGACGGGTCTGTGCTGCACGGTATCACTCGTAAAAGTGTGATAGATGTTTTAAAGCACAAAGGCTATACGGTTACAGAGCGTAAAATATCGATACAAGAAATAAAAGAAGCTGCAGCACAAGGAACGCTTGAAGAAGCTTTTGGTACAGGTACTGCAGTAGGTATTGCTCATATACAAGAAATAGGTTGGGGTGATGATGTAATACCTGTTTCTACAGAATTCCCTGTAGGTAAGGCGGTAAATGATATGCTTAACGATATCAAAACCGGGGGCGAAGACCCTTTTAACTGGATGACACCGGTACTTTAATAATAGTTTACTACAGCACATTAATACATTGTAATATGAATAAAGAGGTATTAAAAAAAGCATTTCATAACGTAAGTACAGCAAAAGCACTCACAGAGTTATATGAAGAAAATTTTAAGGTGGTATCAAAGTATGTACACGCTACAAGCCGTGGTCACGAGGTGATACAAACCGCTATAGGGATGCAGTTGCAACCACAAGATTATGCTTTTCCTTACTACAGAGATGATAGTATGCTTCTTGCCATAGGGATGAAGCCTTATGAGTTAATGTTACAAGTGCTAGCAAAGAAGGATGATCCATTTTCGGCGGGGCGTACGTATTACTCTCACCCAAGTTTACGAGATGATGATAAGCCTAAAATACCGCACCAGAGTAGTGCTACAGGTATGCAAGCCATACCTGCAACGGGTGTTGCAATGGGTTTTTATTATAAAGAAGGACTTTCTGAAAAACTGTCGGCTGCGCTCAATGAGACAGAAAGTGCAGTTTCCAGCACAGAAGCCCCTTTTGTAGTTTGCTCACTAGGAGATGCATCTGTGACTGAGGGTGAAATAGCCGAAGCCTTCCAGATGGCAGCGCTCAAGCAGTTGCCTATCTTATATTTAGTGCAAGATAACGGCTGGGACATCTCTGCAAATGCTGCCGAGACCCGTGCTCAAAATGCATTTGAGTACGCACAAGGTTTTCACGGTCTTGAGGCAGTAACCATAGACGGGACAGATTTTGAAGAAAGTTACACGACGCTCGAGAAGGTCATTAAGACCATCAGGACAGAGCGTAGACCATTTTTAGTACACGCAAAAGTTCCCCTGCTTAATCACCATACCTCTGGTGTGCGTATGGAGTGGTACAGAGATGATCTTGAAGAGGCACAAAGCCGCGACCCGTATCCAAAAATGATTGAGCTACTACTCAATAATGGATTTGATAAAAAAGAGATTGAGGAGATGACCGCTTTCGCGAAAGCGGAAGTCCAAAAAGATTTTGACAAAGCACAACAAGCCGAAGATCCAGTTCCAGCAGATTTATTTACACACGACTTTGCTCCCATACCTATCACCGAAGAGCGTGGCGAGCGCTCACCAAAGGATGGAGAAAAGGTAGTGATGGTAGACTGTGCATTGTTTGCCGTAGAAGAGCTTATGCGTAAACATCCAGAATGCTTGATGTATGGTCAAGATGTAGGAGGTAGACTGGGAGGCGTTTTTAGAGAAGCGGCGACACTTGCTCAAAAATTTGGTGATAACCGTGTTTTTAATACTCCTATACAAGAAGCTTTTATCGTAGGGTCTACAGTAGGGATGAGCGCCGTAGGGCTCAAGCCTATAGTAGAAGTTCAATTTGCAGATTATATATGGCCGGGCCTCAATCAACTATTTACAGAGGTGTCTCGATCGTGTTACTTGAGTAATGGTAAATGGCCAGTCTCAATGATTTTGAGAGTACCTATAGGAGCTTATGGTTCTGGAGGGCCGTATCACTCATCTTCTGTTGAAAGTGTGGTGACTAACATACGCGGTCTTAAAATTGCATATCCTTCTAATGGAGCAGACCTTAAGGGACTTCTTAAGGCGGCTTATTATGATCCTAACCCAGTTGTGATTTTTGAGCACAAGGGGCTATATTGGTCTAAGGTAAAAGGAACGCAAGGCGCTACATCTGTAATGCCAGATGAAGATTATGTACTTCCTTTTGGGAAAGCAAATGTGCTGCAAGAAATCTGGAAGCAAGAAGATGAAGAAACAATTTCTATCATCACTTACGGTATGGGTGTGCACTGGGCTATGAATGCTAGTGCAGAATTAGGATTACAAGATAGCGTTGAGGTGGTAGATTTAAGAACACTACATCCACTAGATTATGAGACGGTATTTAAGTCTGTAAAGAAATGTGGCAAGTGTCTTGTTATAACAGAAGAGCCTTCTAATAATGGCTTTAGCAGAGGGTTGCAAGGAAGTATACAAGAAGAATGTTTTCAATATCTAGATGCGCCAGTAATGCTCATAGGATCTGAAAATATGCCAGCAATACCGCTCAATAGTGTGTTAGAACAAACGATGATACCTAGTACTGAGAAGGTAAAGAAAAAGATAGAAGAGTTAATTGCATACTAGTATGGCTAGCTTAAGTAATAAAAAAAGCACCCAGATGAGTGCTTTTTTTATTGTTACTATTAAAGTATGGATTAGTTACCTGCAACTTGTGGAGGGTATACTTCCATAATTTCTTGTACGATAAGGTTAATGCGCTCCTCACGTTTGTTTACATCTCCAGATACGAGTGGCGCTGTACCTTGCCCTTGCCATATAAGTTGTTTCTTATTTGCATCTATAAGGTCTATGTATAATGTTCCTTGTGTAGATCTTGAGACGGTATTGTTGTAAAAGCCATTATTCCATCCCCAAGGGCCACCCCAAAAGCCGCCTCCCCAGCCCCAACCACCGTTGAAACCAAAGTTGTTTTGATATACATCCACACGCTCTTTTGCTTTTGTAAATATGCTTACAAGCACAGCTGGGTTGCTAGATTTTGTAAAACCTTTTGCGAGCATTTGTGCCTCTACGGCGCGTAGCACACGTTTTTTATCAAGGTCAGATATCTCTGCTTTATCTATACCTGGCTTGTAGAAGGCAAATGTTTTGTAATCACTAAAGTTTGTGTCTTTGTCGTAGTCTGATGCTACGCGCACAGTGCTACAAGAAGCGAGTAATAATACGGCTCCTAGTAAGGGTAAAAGTCTTAATGCTTTCATAGTAGTTTTTTTTAAATGTTATTAAATAAATCTTCTTCTACAATATTTGGTATGGTGACCTTAAGATTTGGTTCGATTTCCATTGCTCTTTTTATGGCAAAAACAGCACCTTCATTACGAGCCCAACTTCTTCTTGCAATTCCGTTGTTTACATCCCAGAAAAGCATTGATTGTAAGCGTCTTTCGGCTTCCTTACTACCATCAATTACCATACCAAAACCACCATTTACAACTTCGCCCCAGCCTACACCACCACCATTGTGAATACTCACCCAGGTAGCTCCTCTAAAACTATCACCTATTACATTGTGAATTGCCATATCTGCCGTAAAGCGACTGCCGTCATAAATATTACTCGTCTCGCGGTACGGAGAGTCTGTACCAGATACATCGTGATGATCACGACCTAATATAACTAATCCTATCTCGTTGCGAGCAATAGCATCGTTAAAGGCTTGTGCAATTTTTGAACGTCCCTCTGCATCTGCATAGAGTATACGTGCTTGTGAGCCTACTACGAGCGTGTTTTGTTGTGCACCTTGTATCCAGGTGATGTTATCTTGTAATTGCTGTTGTATTTCTGCTGGAGCATTTACTGCTAGTTCTTCCAAGACAGCGCAAGCAATCGCATCAGTTTTTGCAAGGTCTTCTTCCTTTCCAGAAGCGCAAACCCACCTAAAGGGTCCAAAACCGTAATCAAAACACATAGGTCCCATTATGTCTTGTACATAGCTGGGGTATTTAAAGTCAATGCCATTTTCGGCGAGTACATCTGCTCCTGCACGGCTGGATTCTAGTAGAAAAGCATTTCCGTAATCAAAAAAGTAGGTGCCCTTTGCGGTGTGTGCATTTACTGCTGCGGCGTGACGACAGAGGGTGGTTTTTACGCTTTCGCGAAAGCGCTCTACATCATTTGCCATCATATCATTTGCCTCCTCAACAGTGTATCCCATAGGGTAGTAACCACCAGCCCAAGGATTATGTAAAGAAGTCTGATCGCTACCTATATCAATCTTTATATTGTGCTCATTAAAGGCCTCCCATACTTCTACCACATTACCGTGATATGCGATGGAGATCGTCTCCTTATCAAGTTGTGCCTGCTGTACACGGGTAACGAGAGCTGTTGTGTTATCAATTATTTCATCTACCCATCCTTGTGAGTGCCTTGTGTGTACCGCTTTTTTATTTACTTCTGCACATATGGTGATACAGCCTGCAATATTACCAGCCTTAGGTTGTGCCCCAGACATACCGCCTAGTCCAGAAGTGACAAAAATCCCTCCCTTGGGTGATTTGCCTATTTTTCTAAAAGCGTTAAGAACGGTAATTGTGGTGCCGTGTACAATGCCTTGAGGGCCTATGTACATATAACTACCAGCCGTCATCTGGCCGTACTGGGTGACGCCTAGGGCGTTGTATTTTTCCCAGTCGTCTGGCTTACTATAGTTAGGAATCATCATTCCGTTTGTGACAACTACTCTAGGTGCTTCTTTGTGAGATGGGAACAAGCCCATAGGGTGACCAGAGTACATAACCAGCGTTTGCTCATCTGTCATCTGAGCGAGATATTGCATCGTGAGGCGATACTGAGCCCAGTTTGAAAAAACTGCTCCATTACCACCATAAGTGATAAGCTCTAGCGGGTGCTGTGCCACAGCGTGATCTAGATTGTTCTGAATCATAAGCATAATAGCTGCCGCTTGCTTAGATTTAGCCGGATAGGCGTCTATAGGTCTCGCATATATTTTATATTCTGGCTCAAAGCGATACATATAAATGCGGCCATACGTTTCTAGCTCATTTTTAAATTCAGGTAATAGTGTTGCGTGATGCTGGGGTTCAAAATAGCGCAGGGCGTTTTGAAGTGCGAGTTTCTCTTCACTAGGAGAGAGTATCTTTTTTCTTTTTGGGGCGTGGTTTATAGCCGGGTCATATTCCTTTTGTGCAGGAAGTACTGCAGGAATCCCTTCAAGTATTTGTTGTTGAAATGTCATAAGTAATGATATTAAGTAAGTACTAGTTTAAAAACTCTTACTCACACACTATGGATAACGTATATCTACTCTATGGTAGCTTCTATAGACACACTTACGATATAAGAGTAGCAGTCTATCCATTTTGAGTATTTGTCTTTTTACTATAGCCATAAGGGCAATGACGGCAGCCACTCTCACAACAGTATCCTCTTTTGAGATGATACTGTTCTGTAAAACATCTATAGCCTTCTGGCGTTAAGTAATAGTCGCCGTCTTCTATAGGGATATGTTTTTTTAAGTAAGACATATACAAAGATAAGGATACGGCACAAACTTTGAATACTGCTTAACCTGTTAACAATGCGGTAGATAAATATATGGCTGGCGATGTTTTTTAAAAAAGATATTAAAGTACTTTTGACCTATGTTTTTTGTTGTAAATAAATACTTGTTGCGCAGGCGCTTTGTGGGAGTTACACTCTGGCCATTTATTGTGATGCGCACACCAGATCTTAAAAAGGATGAGGTATTTATTAATCACGAAAAAATACACATAAGACAGCAAGCCGAGATGCTGGTGATTCCTTTCTTTATATGGTATGCAATAGAGTACCTTTATAGGCTTGTACAGTATAGAGATAATTATGTGGCATATCTTAATATAAGTTTTGAGCGAGAGGCTTATGCTCGTGAGTGTGAAATTAATTATCTTAGAGAACGCCCGTTCTGGAGCTTTATAGCTTATTTATAAACTTGTGAATTTTACTTCAAAAAATCAATTTGTCTTTGAGCAAAATGGCTGTACGCTTTTCATAAAGCGTGAGGACGAGTTACATCCCACCGTTTCCGGTAATAAGTTTAGAAAGCTTAAGTATAACCTACTTCAAGCCAGAGCACTTGGTCACGATACATTACTCACCTTTGGTGGTGCATACTCAAATCATATTGCTGCTACTGCGGCGGCGGGTAAACTAGAAGGTTTTAAAACCGTAGGGGTTATAAGAGGCGAGGAGTTGGGCCGTGATCTTAAAAAAACACTAGCTCAAAACCCTACGCTAGCATTTGCTCACTCTTGTGGGATGGAATTTCATTTTGTTACTAGGGCTGAGTATAAGGAGAAGGATGAATTACGCTTTCGCGAAAGCGTAAAAAAAACCTTTAATAACCCATTTATTATACCCGAAGGAGGTACAAATGCGCTTGCAATAAAAGGATGTGAAGAGATTCTAACTACAGAGGATAGTCAGTTTGATTATATAAGTTGCCCTATAGGAACGGCGGGTACGATATCCGGTATCATAAATAGTGCTGGTAAACATCAAAAGGTGCTGGGCTTTCCCGCCCTAAAAGGAGATTGGGTACGTGATGAGGTAGCACAATATGTGGATAGTGAGCAATGGGAAATCATAGCCGACTATCATTGTGGAGGATATGCAAAAGTAAATAGGGAGTTAATCACTTTTATAAATGACTTTAAGGATGCATATGGCATTCCGCTTGATCCGGTGTATACGGGTAAGATGCTTTTTGGGCTTTCAGACTTGATGAATCGTGGGTATTTCCCAGAGAATTCTCGTATTTTAGCCATTCATACGGGAGGTTTACAGGGCATCTCGGGTATGAATACTCGACTTGCAAAAAAGGGACTCCCACTCATACAATAGATTTATGTTAAAAAGATTAACTGTACTTCTGGTAATAGCAATAATTACAGTAGGTTGCGGTGGTTCAAAAAAGGTGACACGCAGCACAAAACGCACAAAAAAAATTCGCACGGTTGAGAGGACTAACTCAGAGCTAGATGTAGAAGAAGCTGCCACACCAGATGATAATCTTGATAATGGTGTAAATCCTGTTCCAAAGGGTGGTGTAGACGGTTATATAGAACAATATGCTGCCATTGCAAAAGAAGAGATGGAGCTTTACGGCATCCCGGCATCTATTACGCTAGCACAAGGAATTCTAGAATCTGGTGCAGGAAAAGGGGAGCTTGTAAAAAAAGCAAATAACCACTTTGGTATAAAATGCCACGACTGGAAAGGTCAAAAAGTATATCACGATGATGATACACAAGGCGAGTGTTTTAGAAAATATAGTTTACCAAAATTCTCATATAGAGATCACTCTTTATTCTTAACTGGCCGCAAGCGATATACGGACCTCTTTAAACTACCAAAAGACGATTATAAAGGCTGGGCAAAAGGACTACGTAGAGCAGGGTATGCAACAGATAAGAAATATCCTCAAAAGTTAATAAGTCTTATAGAGCGTTATAAGTTATATACGTACGACGGCGAGGTGCTAGGTAAGCCTGTAGAAGACTATAGGAAAGTAACAGATAATAATAACCAGCACACTGTAAGAAAGGGTGAAACGCTGTATCGTCTAGCAAAAAAATATGACGTAACTGTAGACCAACTTAAAGAATGGAATGGTATCGATGGCGATAATATCTTTGAAGGGCAGGTGTTATACATCAAGCCGTTTGATAGAGGGTATTAATTTTTTAGTAAGGCATAAAGGAAAAAAGCACTCTAGCAGAGTGAAATATATAGCATATGATTTATAAGAGAAGTAGTGAGTTATTTGTAGCGGCTCAAAAAGTAATACCAGGTGGAGTAAACAGCCCAGTAAGAGCTTTTAAATCTGTAGGTGGTGATCCTATTTTTGTAAAAGAAGCAAAAGGAGCTTATTTATATGATGAGGATGGTCGCAAGCTTATAGACTATATCGCATCGTGGGGGCCTATGATATTAGGTCACGCACATAAGCCTGTGGTAGATGCCGTAGTGCAAAAAGCTCAAAAAGGAACCTCTTTTGGAATGCCTACAGAGATAGAGACAAAAATAGCAGAGCTTGCTGTCTCAATGGTACCCGGTATAGATAAAATACGTTTTGTAAATAGTGGTACAGAGGCTTGTATGAGTGCGGTACGACTTGCGAGAGGTTTTTCTGGAAGAGAGAAAATTATAAAATTTGCAGGTTGTTACCACGGTCACTCTGACTCATTTTTAATACAAGCCGGGAGTGGTGCAGTGACTTTTGGCTCTCCTAATAGTCCGGGAGTAACTACCGGTACGGCAAAAGATACTTTACTAGCAGACTATAACAATCTTGAGCAAGTAAAAGCCCTTTTTGCAGCAAACCCTGGAGAGATTGCAGCCATTATCCTAGAGCCTGTTGCAGGTAATATGGGGTGCATACTCCCAGCCGAAGGTTTCTTACAAGGACTTCGTGAGCTGTGTGATGAAAATGGTGCTCTGCTTATATTTGATGAGGTTATGACCGGCTTCCGCCTTGCAAAGGGAGGCGTTCAAGAACTTATGGATGTACAAGCAGATATTGTAACCTTTGGAAAAGTAATAGGAGGTGGTCTACCTGTAGGAGCATTTGCAGCTCGAGCAGAGATTATGAGTCACCTCGCACCAGAAGGTCCCGTTTACCAGGCTGGTACACTTAGTGGCAACCCGCTAGCGATGGCTGCAGGTCTTGCTATGCTTACAGAACTTAATGAGAACCCAGAAGTATTTACAAGCCTTAAAGACAAGACCGAGTATCTACATAAAGGTATAGAACAGGCACTTACAGAAAGCGGTGTAATATTTACAATAAATAGACTAGGGTCTATGATCTCTGTGCACTTTGCAAAAGAAGCTGTGGTAGATTTTAAAACAGCGGCAGCTGGAGATAATGATACTTTTAAAAAATTCTTTCACGGTTTACTCGCAGAGGGTATTTATATAGCGCCTAGTGCTTATGAGAGCTGGTTTTTAAACGATGCACTGTCTTATCAAGATCTAGATGATACAATTGCTGCTGTAGCAAAGGTGAGTAAAACCTTATAAGTTTACATATAAAAGAAAACGGCATCCTAACTAAAGGATGCCGTTCTCAAACCAAATTAATCAATCAATAAAAACATTATTTACCACGCTGGCCTCTACCACGTTTGCCACCGCGTCTTCCTTCACCTTTGCGCTTTGCGCTCATCTTCTTAAACTGCTTAAATTGGTCTTCAGATAAGATACTTTGCATCTCTTGTTGCATAGCTATTTGTTTATCTAGACGTTCATTTGTCTTAGCAAATTTTTGCTCTTTTGTAAGCTCAGGTTTTTCTGTTTGAGCTTTGCGAGCTTCCATTGCTTGCTTGCGGTCTTTTGCTTGTGCAAGCAGTACATTGTACACTTTTTTAGACTGGTTATCGTTTAGAGCAAGTGCTAGGGTCATTTTCTTAGTTTTAAGCGTAGCCATTTGTTCTACAGTAAGGTCTTTTCCTCTTCTGTCTTCTCCGCCTCTTGGTCCTCTTTGTGCAGACATTGATATAGTAGCTAGTACTAAAAATGCCATTATTAACTTTTTCATATTCTTTATTTTTTTAATTACTGAACACTTATATGACTGTGTAAAATGCACAAAGTTTAATCCATTTTTATTTTTAGGATTTATTTGTGATTTGTTACGCTTTCGCGAAAGCGTATATATCCTCAGTAATTTATGAACTCTAGAGTAGTCTGGTAACGAGAATTTTTTACATAAAAAAAAGCCGACTGTCAATGACAGCCGGCTTATATGGGAAGGGGAAATCTTAGGGGTAAATTATCCCTTATTTGGGGTCAAGTATTAAATTGATACGCTCTACAAGATCTTCTGTGTGAATACGACTCATACGATCACGTAGTCTGCTGTTTTGTAAATCACGTTTAAGGTCTTTAAGCTCTGCACGTACTACGGCTCTAATGTCACTCTGGCTTACATCAATAGAAGTTCTAGTGCTAAAACGGCTAGAAGCTCCTTGCTCATTAGTCATTAAATATTCCAGACGCTCTACATATGCACGCTGTAGGTTACGACGGTAGATGTCTATGGTACTTCTTGTCCTTAACTCACTAAAGAGGCCCTCGCGAGTATCTTCCATCATATCCATAAAGGTATATGCACTGTTGCCATTAAGAGTTTCGTTCTCTAGCATACGTCCCATTCTTCCAAAATCTAGAAGGTTGTTAAGCGTTCTAGTCTGGAAACGTCTTATACGTTCTACACTACCTGCATTTTCTATTTTATCAAAAATGTTTGTGTCTAGTAACCACTCTGGCGTCTCAAAAAGGTTTTCTTGTAAGAAGGTAAGTGCTTCTTTTTGTTTCTCTTTAGGTACGTGTGTGTATACAGCCCCATCTTGATCATAGGTTTTATACATCTCATACACACCACCTACATTTGCGGCAACGTGCCCCATATAGCGGTTATACTGAGAGAGTACTTGACCATACATTTTATCTAGCTCATCATAGTTTTGGCCCTCTTCTGCAGTCCAAGTGATAAGGTTAGGTACAATACGTTTAAGGTTTGCAATACCGTAAGCACTAGCTTTCATAGCATCATCACCTAGATCTTCTGTTTGAGAGCTAGGGTCTATAACGCCTCTTTGCTGTCTCCCAAAACGGTACATAGGGTCTCCAGCGTGCTCAAGTATCCAGCTGTCTAGGGTTTTCTTTTCGTCTTCGGCACTTTTTGCCTCAAGTATAGGACGGTATCCCCACTTAATAGCATACTTGTCATAAATACCTATGTTAGGCATCAAGGCTACATCACCGTCACCTGGTTGTGCGATATAGTTAAAACGAGCATAATCCATAATAGAAGGTGCTGTTCCATACTTTTTTGTAAACTCAGGATCACGTAAATCGTCTACAGCATATGCTACACTACTTCCCATATTGTGAGGAAGACCAAGAGTGTGACCTACCTCGTGAGAACTCACAAAACGAATTAATCGTCCCATAATCTCATCTTTAAACTCGTTAGATCTTGCTTCTGGATTAATCGCTGCTGTCTGTACAAAGTACCAGTTATGTAATAAGGTCATAACATTATGGTACCAGTTTATATCACTTTCTAAAATTTCTCCAGATCTGGGATCACTCACGTGAGGTCCATTTGCATTAGGAATAGGAGACGCAAGGTAGCGCACTACACTATAACGTACATCTTCTGGGCTCCAGTCTGGATCTTCTTCTACAGAAGGAGGATCTGCCGCGATTATAGCATTTTTAAATCCAGCAGCTTCAAAAGCTACTTGCCAGTCTTCTATACCTTGTTTGATATATGGCACCCATTTTTTTGGTGTTGCTCTATCTATATAATAAACGATTTGCTTTTTAGGCTCAACAAGCTCGCCTCTTTTAAAGGCTGCCATATCTTCGTCCTTAACTTCTAATCTCCATCTGTCTAAGTAACGTATGGTTTTACTTTTTTGTAAATCTAGACCGTAATCTGTTTGGCCGCGTCCAAACCACCCTACACGCTCATCAAACATACGGCGTTGCATAGGTACTTCTGGTAATAAAATCATAGAGTTACTCATCATAAGTGAGAGTGTACCCGTAGCATTATTAGACGGTAATGCGCTACCGCTGTATGTTTTTACGGTACGTACTTCTATGTTTTGCGGGTAACTTCTTATTGTATCTATGTAAGAGCGCTTTGCATCTAGTTTAGACACTTTAAGACTTTTGCGACGTCTCTGTGGTAAACCTAGCGGTTTAACATCTGTTTCAAATAAAGGGCTCGCGTCTATCACAATATTCTTATTGCCAGAAACTGAGTCCTTCTTATATGCCTTTACATCAAAAGCATACAGAACTGGCTCAAAATTACTATTCTTTACAGCCTCAGAAATAGGAAGTGAGTCTGCGGCATAAATTTGATGTGACACCACACGTAGTAATACCTTTTTATCTTTTACTTCCCAGCGTAGTACAGAGGTGTTTTGTTTTCCTCCCCCAAAGCCAAGTCCTGTGGCAGTCTTTGCAATACGAGTGACCATAAGCATCTCGCGACCCATCAATGTGTCTGGAATCTCATAAAAGTACTTGCCGTCTAGTTTATGTACGGTAAAGAGACCTTCGTCTGTTTTTGCTTCTTTTGTGATTACTTTGCCATAAGGTTTTATGGCCTCTTTCTTGTCTTTTTTTGCAGATTTTGAGGCACTTGCCTTACTGGCAACTTTAGATTGTGATGCGCCACAACTCGCAATTGTAATAGCTAGTAGTGTAGCAATTACGTAGGATAATTTTCTATTCATTCAATTGGATGTTTTACAAGGCTAAAAGGTACTGCCCAGATCCCGCCTATCTTGTTAAGAAAATCATAACAAGTGAAGGGTAGTGTTATAAAGTGGTGTATTGTCAAGCTTAGATTTTATCCAGGCAAAAAAGCTCACCATAAAGATGTCTTCTTCTTTGAGGGTGGAGGTGGTAAAGTTATTTTTTACGCTTTCGCGAAAGCGGTCTTCATCTATCACGAGAGGATTGTTATGCATAGCTGTGTAAACTGCAATAAATGAATGTAACCTCGCCTCAGAGCGAATGATAGATTTATGCTTGCGCTTAAAACTTCTCAAAGTAGCGTGCGCCAGGTCTATATACTCTAGTTCATAATAAATAATAAGGGTGAGAAGATCTCTTTTTATTAACCAGTCTTTGCCTAATTGCGTCTTATACCATTGATCTGAGTGTTTTAATTTATTAAGCTGGCCTAAGGCTTCTTTATATAAACCTTGCTGGGTGAGAAAAACAACAAGCGCTAGTCTGGTATCTGGGTGTGATTTTCCTTTAGTATTTTTTATGTATTCTTCTAAAGAGGTGATGGCGGTTGTATAACTGCCACTATAATTCATAACAAAACTGTGTATAAGTAAGTAGCTTTCGCGAAAGCGGGATTCCCATTTTCTTCTATCTGCACCTATTTGCTCGTCCATAAGCTTGAGATATGACTGAGCCTGTGTAAAATCACGCACTCTAAAATGTGCATTTGCCATAAAATAGAGGACCTGTATATGGTAAAAACGATGCTTTGCAGCAACGTGATCCTTCTGCTCTATAAGTTTATAAACCTTTGTTATAAACGGTAATGCCTTGCTAAAGTTATGATCTAGATGTGCTGCTGTATTAATAATCTCAAGGAGTTGGTAGAGGGACTTATAGGTAAGATCTTTTTGTATGTCTATTTTAAAATCTGCTAGAATTTGTTCTATAGTTTCTTGTACTCCTTGTTGTAATAGGGCTGTGTTAAACTGGACGGTTCTCTTAATGTGAGCATATGCCATATTGAGCCTTTCTTGCTGTAAAAAGAGCTTGTGACACTGCTGTGCCGCTGCCACAAGCTCAGGTAGATCTTGCTCAGGGTGAAGGTGGCTGTATTGTATTTGTGTATGATATGCCTCGACTAGTGCTGTGTAGAGGTCTAGTTGTTTTGCTCTTTTAATAGCTTTTTTGAGTAGTTTATGGGCAGGGTCAATCTGGTCTTGCTCATAAAGTATACGTGCTGTAAGTATCCACTTAAAGACGGTCATATCTTCTGAGGTTTCTGTCTCAAAACTGCGTGTAGCAATAAAATCTATGAGTGAGTCTTGCAGTCGCTTTGATAATGCGTGATAGGCATTTCTGTTTGACGAGCCATATAATGTGGTGATGATATCATTTACAGGTACTCCTTTACGCAAGAGCATATAGAGTTCTGTGTTTTTTGTGTCCTTTCTTTTATTTCTGGAGCGTATGTATTGTATAAAAAGATCACTTTCTTCTTTAGAAAAACTAGTAATAATAGAAAATAATGACATTTTATATCGTAAGTTATATGTGTTTGAAAGCTTATTTTAATTGTATAAATGTAATACTAGTATATTGTATATCGTAAGTAATAGTGAAATTATTGATTTTTTGATGTGAGGTTGGGTTGCATCTTTGACCTCGTTAAACAACAACAAAACATTATGGAAAATCAATTTGAAACACCAGTAACTGAGAAGAAAGTAAAAGAAAAACCTTCATTTTCAAATAAGCCTACCGGCGCTTTTATAAGTGCATCGTGGAGTGCCTTATTTGTTGGGATGATATCGTTCTGTGTAGGTTTATGGAACGCAGATATGTATCTCAATGAAAAAGGATATTATTTTACAATTTTACTCTTTGGTCTTTTTGCAGTAGTCTCTGTGCAAAAAAGTGTACGCGATAGACTAGAGGGAGTACCTGTTACAGACATTTATTATGGCATAAGTTGGTTTGTGACCATTATTTCAATCTTATTACTCGTAGTAGGTTTATGGAACGCAGATCTAGAGTTAAGTGAAAAAGGTTTTTACGGGATGTCATTTACGCTAAGTCTCTTTGCTGCTATTGCAGTTCAAAAAAACACGAGAGATGTAAAATTCATAGATAATCAAGAAGATAAGTAACAAAATGCGGTGCTCTAGGGCACCGCATTTTGTTGTTTGATAACCCGATGCTCCCTAGGGAGTGTTGGGTTTATTATTTAAAATTAATAGTACAAGAGGAAGATGTACCAAACCATCGTACCCTATTGCGAGAAGCCGTACGGTATACAAAGTCTCTAAGCATTCTAGGTATAAAAGCGAGTAAGGCGGCAACACGCTGCCACTTTGGTATTTTTGATACAATCTTTAAAAATCCATCAGAGTGTGTGTGCAAAACATTATTATCTATAAGAATTACCGTATCTAGACTATCTGTAGGTCTGTTGTTATCTATCAAAATATGTTGACCTCTGGGAGATTGATAAGCTATAAATTCAAAGAGGTCTTCTGGAGCAAATTTTAATAACCACCCCACAACGCCATTGCAAAGGTTACACTCTCCGTCAAAAATTATAAGGCTCTTAGTAACTGGATTCTTCATAGTAAATCAATTTTGTAATTAACCATTGAGTCGAAAAAAAATAGTGAACTTTTCAAAAACAGTTTTTTAAGAGTAGGTTTCTATTTTTTAATGAGTAGCTTGGTCTTATGATTTTTGAGCCACATATGGCAGAGGTAAAAAAGCACATAGACCATTACTGGATTGTAAAAGATGCTGCGCTCTTGTCTATGGGAAGCCCTACAATGTATGCATACCCTGGCATCACTCCAGATATGATTATTGTGCTAGATGGTCATTACACAATGAGCTATATGGGGAAAACCTATACATCTAATAGAAGTAAGTTGTATAGCTTTATTCATAAGGAAGTGGTTGTAGATCTCTCGCATCTCAAAAGCTGTATCATCATAAAATTTAAAAGCAGGGGACTGTCTTCGCTCAAACCATTTTTAGACCTTAAGACAGAAGCCATTATGAAAGACAGCGTCGCCTTTGCAGATGATGTTTTTGGGATGGATGTCGAGCTACTTAAGATTCATCTACTCACATTATCACCTTCAGAAATTGCAAGCGAATTAGATCAATGGTTTGCAGAGAGGTATAAAAAGGAGCGAGAAGGTTTTGTAGTAGCAATGGCACAAGAAGTGAGTGCTAGTTGTGATATACAAACTATTATTAAGGCTACAAATTACTCCTATTCTACACTAGAGCGTCACTTCAAGAGAGATACAGGTCTCACTCCAAAAAAGTTTCAATCACTCCAGCGATATAAAAAAGCCATACGAGAATTATATGTCACTCGCAATAGCGACTGGCAGCATTATGTAGTAAAGTATGGATATTATGATCAGAGTCATTTTATTAAAGAGATAAAAAGATATACAAATCATACACCGTCACAACTCTTAAAGACACCATCTTTTATAGAAGTAAGACCTAACTACTTTTGACGAAAATTTACAATGACCGCTTTCGCGAAAGCGTAATCTTTGTAAAAAATAACACAAATGAAATATATCCCATACCTAATTGCACTTTGTTTAATAACCCTAAGCTGCAGCAGTACACAAGAGGTAAACTATACTCAAGATACTGATAAGCAGCTGCAATTTTTTCTAGATGACACTTTTACTGATACAAAGCAAGATGTAACCGGTGTCTCATTATCTGTAATTGCCCCTTTTGCCAAAATAGATTTTTCTGGAGCGGCTGGATATGATAGTATAGATAAGGATGCGTTGTTAAAGGCAAATCAGCCTTTTAGAATAGCGAGTGTGACTAAGGTATTTGTAGCTGTGGCTATATTACGTCTATATGAGCAAGGCGAAGTGTTGCTAGAAGATGCTATCTCAAAATATATCTCTCAGGAGCATATCGCATTACTTAAAGAGGGCGGTTATGATCCAGATAAAATAACTATACGCCACTGTCTAGGTCATACAAGTGGTTTATATGATTATGCAGAGGGAGGGCCAGAATATATAGAAGCCGCTTCAAAAACTCCAAACAAAATATGGAGCCGTACAGAGCAAATACAATTTGCAATAGATAATGGGAGTCCTTATGCTGCTCCCGGAGCAGAAAATAATTATAGCGATACAGGTTATATCTTACTTGGCGAAATCATAGAACGCACAACTAAGCTCGATCTTGCGGCTGCACTTAGGTCATTACTTAAGTTTGACGAGCTAGGTATGACGTCTACCTATTTACAAAGTCTAGAAGAACCTACGCAAGAGTTGCCACAAGAAGTGCATCGCTATGTAGGTAGTCTTGATGCTACAAAGTGGCATAACTCTGTAGATTTATATGGAGGTGGTGGTCTGGTTTCTACTACAAGAGATTTAAGTGTATTTCTTCAAGCGGTTTTTAATAATCGTGTTTTTGAAAATAAAAATACCTTAGACACAATGCTATTACTAGATGGCAGGTATAAGGAAGGAAATATCCCTAAGCAACGTCTAGGTTTTGATAGCTATTACAGTAAAAAACTTGACGTAGAGACCTATTTGCATTCTGGTTTTTGGGGGACGCTGTTTATTTATATCCCCACTTATAATGCTAGTATAGCAATAAACAATACACAAGATGGTGATGTAGATGGTGATGTGTTAACAAACGTAATTTATTACCTGCAGTGGCTAGATAAACAGCCTAGTGGTAAAATGTAATATCATTATTGCATTACAAGTAAGTCGTTCCATTGTTCATTAGTAGCGTGATGCTTTTTTAAAAACTCCTCTGGTTCCATTAAAAAGTAGCTAGGGTCAAAGTCGTAAATAAAAAGTTGACTTTTAACATCAGTATAGCCGCTAGACCAGGTGGCATCACATACATACCATTTCCCGTTAAGTTGTATGCTATTCCACGCGTGATTTGCAATAAGTTTCCCATTTGATTTAAAAGTACTTGTAGGGTCATACCCATTTATGACCTCACAAGTGATTCCAGATAATAGGGCAAGCTTTTTAATTAGATAGGCATATCCAGTACACAGGGTTTCCTTATCATTAACTAACGTTGTAAGAACTTCTTGCTTAAACACAGAACGCTTGGCATCTGAGTAACTTTTATCCAGATACATCTTCTTGCTCTTGCGTGTAAGTGCATCATTGCCTTTTATATTATGAGTAACCCAGTAATAAATTGCTCTAAATTTTTCAACATCTGTAGTAAGCGTTGAGGTGAGTTTGTGGCTTAATAGTGGGAGATTATATAATTCTTCACCTTCAAGAAGTGATGCCTTATAATCGGCAGTTGTAAAGTCAATGTGTGCAAAGTCTGAGCGCTGTGCACTTGTCACAGTTGTGAAGATGAAGAATATAAAGAGCGTAAGCTTGTACATATAGTTACATAGATTTAGGTATAGCTTTCTTTTGGGCAGGTGCAGTTCTCAAAGCTCCTACAATAACAATGGCTGTACCTTCTAAAAATGGTTCGATGTAGGTAGTGCCACGTTCAATTTTTACCTCCATATCTTCAAAAGCCATTGAGCTTACGATAAGAACATCATTATCCTTAAGTGGTTGCGGAAAGGTAAAAACGCCATCGTCATCTGCCATAACACCTATGTTTGTTCCTTTGAGAACGATTGCCGCTCCTGGTACAACGCTATTATGCGTTTTTACTACGCCAGATACTGTGCGCTCTACAGCTTGTGCTTGTGCCGTTTGAGATGTAAACACGAAGGCTAGAACCATACAGATAGTCGCAATGGCGCCTGTTACCTTCTTCTTTGTTGTGATGTGTTTTGTTTTCATAATAAATGTGTTTTTGTTTATATCAAAACTATGGGGAGAAACTCTTTCTTAAAATTATAAATGCGCAAATGCCAGTTATATGACTGTAAACTGTCCTTTTCACTTAGGGAAGTATAATGCTGCTAGGTGTAAGTGCGCTTTCGCGAAAGCGTAATAAAGCCCTCATAAACTCATATAATGAAGATGTAGTTATCAATTATAACATTGAGCACATCACTAAAAATAAGAAAACCCCTGCCGATAGACAGAGGTTTTATATAGTAAGAAAGGCGGTTACCTTAGTCTGCGATGGTTACAAATAGACCGTCATCTGTTTTTGAAACTTTTGCGGCGCCCATTTTTGTAAGCCCTTTTATTCCTTTATCCCAAGCCTTGTTACTTAATCCGGCAGCTGTCTTTAAAACACTAAGCTCCTGCGGACTTTCCTTTTTGAGTAATTCATAAATGGCTTTTTCATTTTCATTAAGGTCAAGTGCTTTCTTCTCTGGTTTCATCTGTGGGAAGAAAAGTACTTCTTGTATAGACTGGTTATTTGTTAAGAACATTATTAAACGATCCATCCCTATTCCCATACCAGATGTAGGAGGCATTCCGTACTCTAATGATCTTAAGAAGTCATAATCTATAGAGGCTGTTGCCTCATCATCACCTCTCTTTGCAAGTTCTAGCTGAGCTTCAAAACGCTCTCTTTGATCTATAGGGTCGTTAAGCTCTGAGTATGCATTTGCAATTTCCTTACCACATACCATAAGTTCAAAACGCTCCGTAAGCTCTGGGTTATCGCGGTGCTCTTTACAAAGCGGACTCATTTCTTTAGGGTAATCTGTAATAAAGGTAGGCTGTATATAGTTACCCTCACACTTCTCTCCAAAAATCTCATCTATGAGTTTTCCTTTACCCATTGTATCATCTACCTCGATACCCATACCCTCTGCAGCGGCGCGTATCTCATCTTCGGTCTTACCGTTAATGTCAAAACCTGTGAAGTGCTTGATACTATCTGCCATAGTAACGCGGGCATATGGAGCTTTAAAGTCTACCTTGTGCTCTCCAAAGGTAGCCTCTGTTGTACCATTTACTGCAATGGCACAAGTCTCTAGTAATTGCTCACAGAAGTCCATCATCCAGTTGTAATCCTTATAGGCTACATAAATTTCCATTGCGGTAAATTCTGGATTGTGCGTACGGTCCATTCCTTCATTTCTGAAGTTTTTTGAGAACTCATATACTCCTTCAAAACCACCTACAATAAGTCGTTTTAAGTATAACTCATTTGCAATACGCATATATAATGGCATATCTAGTGAGTTATGGTGTGTTATAAATGGTCTTGCAGCTGCACCACCTGCGATAGGTTGTAATACTGGTGTCTCAACCTCAAAGTATCCTGCGTCGTTAAAGAAATTACGCATTGCGTTAAAGAGCTTTGTACGTTTTACAAAAACCTCTTTTACGTGCGGGTTTACAGTAAGGTCTACATATCGCTGTCTGTAACGCATCTCTGGATCTGTAAATGCATCGTGCACTTTACCTTCATCATCTGTGCGTGGTTGTGGTAATGGCTTGAGTGCTTTACTTAATAGAGTAAAGTCTTTTACAAGCACAGTGATCTCTCCTACCTTAGTGGTAAACATCTCACCTTCTATACCTATAAAGTCTCCTATGTCAAGAAGCTTTTTATAAACCTCGTTATACTTAGATTTATCTTCTCCTGTACAGATTTCATCACGGTTAAAGTATACTTGTATGCGACCTTCACCATCTTGTATTTCGGCAAAAGAGGCATTTCCTTGTATACGTCTTGACATTAGCCTTCCAGCCATTACTACTTTTTCACCTTCTGTGTAGTCATTTTTCGCTTTCGCGGAAGCGTGAGTCACGTGGTATTGTGCTGCGGGATAGGGGTTGATTCCTATTTCGCGCAAGCGAGATAATTTCTGGCGGCGTACTTGTTCTTGTTCTGACAGTTGCATACGGTAATTTTTAAGCTTGCAAAGATAGTCATAGCAGGGTCAGAAATGAAATGCTTGTAACAATTCTAATAATATGTAGACATATTAAGTACATCAATCAAGCGTTACCTTTGTGGTAACCTATCAAAATCAATTTATATGAGTATCTGGCGTGTCTTACTAGCCATCTTTTTTCCGCCCCTTTCTGTTATAGGTAAAGGGTGTGGGTCTGTATTAATAGTTTTCTTACTTTGGCTCTGTGGCTGGGTGCCTGGCGTGATTGCAGCACTCGTTATTTTAAACAATCCCAAAAATTAAAGAGAGGTCGATATAGTAGCATTATTTTGCTAGGTGTTGATGATCTTTTGAAAGAACAAAAGTGATTGCTTTATGTTGGGGCTACAGTGTCTTTAACGATATTTTATAACCTCTTACCATCTGGTAGGAGGTTTTTTAATGTGAAGTAATTCTTACCTTTGCGGCGTGAATAAAAATATCATTTTTCAGGATTTAGGACATCGCGATTACAAAGAAACTTGGGACTATCAAGATGAGCTTTTTAAGAAAACTGTTGCAATGAAAATTGCAAACAGAAGAGAAGATGCAGGATTAGTAACTCATAACCATTTTCTTTTTGTAGAGCATCCACACGTTTTTACGTTAGGTAAGAGTGGTGATATGTCTAACCTGCTTGTGAGTGAAAAAGAGCTAGCCGAAAAAAATGCTACATTCTATAAAATAAATAGAGGTGGTGATATTACTTACCACGGGCCGGGTCAGATAGTGGGATACCCTATATTAGATCTTGATAACTTCTTTAGAGATATACATAAATATTTGCGCTTACTTGAAGAGATGGTTATTCTCACTCTAGCCGAATACGGACTCAAAGCCGAGCGTTCTCCAGGGGAGACGGGAGTTTGGTTTGACGTAGGGACGCCATTTGCCAGAAAGATATGTGCTATGGGTGTGAGAGCGAGCCGCTGGGTTACTATGCACGGCTTTGCACTTAATGTAAATGCAGATCTAGGCTATTTTGATCTTATGATACCTTGCGGTATAAAAGATAAGGCCGTTACCTCACTTAATGTAGAGCTAGGTAAAGCTACAGTAGATCAAGAGGAGGTGAAGGCTAAGCTTAAAAAACATTTTACAGCCCTTTTTAAAGCGGAGTTTATTACTCCGGAAGTTGCAGAGTAATTTCCACATCTCTCAATTACTTAAAATCTATTTTACTAGTTTATTTTATAAATAAGGATAGACTTGTCACCACCCTGTGTGACAAAACCTAGTGACTTGTTTTTTTCTAGTAAACCTACAGAGGCTTTTGATGTGCCGTAAATAGGGAAGTTAGGAAGTAGATTTCCTTTGCTGTCATATAGATACACCTCACTAGATTCTGTATTAGTAAGTGTGATGTATTGCTTTTTTGCAGCTTCAAAAACTTGTGGAGCACTATAAGAACCATAAGCTATTTCTTTTTTCTTACCGTTTATTAATAGTAGATTCTCTCGCTGTCCTACCGCAAGAGACTTGCCTAGCGCTATGCGTGAGTCTGAGTCAAAATCTGAGATGGTCTGTACGATTTCTCCCTTTGTAGTGACTCTTACCTTCTCTCCGTTTACAGTATATGTTTCAAACGTATTTCTGTTTCTATAAACTGGCACATCACCAAAGTTTATTTTTTTCTTCACCTCTATACGAGAAGTACCAGTACGACTCAAGATGTTGAGTTTTCCATTGTTTTCGGCAATTACGATATAATCCTTATTTGCAATACGTATGTGTGCTGGCGGAAATATAACTGTACTCGTAGCTTCTTTAAAGGTAAATCCAGAAACAGGGCTTGCCTTTTTATCATACATAAGTGCCTTTTCACCCTGCACAATAACAAAACGATAGTTGCTATTGTTATCATAGTCAAATATCGCAAGTGGTTGCGTGATCGTATCTTTAAAAGACAGTGGGTATGGCCCCACATCATTACCATTACGGTCTAGAATATAGAACGACTTCTCTGTGGTAAAGGCTAGCTGTAATCTCCCGTTACGATAGATATCTATCTGCTGCATATCGCCCAGTATTTGACCATCCAGATCCTTTTGCCATAACACCTTGCCAGCATTACTTATAAGGTATAAGGTATTATTTATGTCTTGCACAACAATATCTTGTCCATCTGTACGATGATTTTTTACCAGCTGTGGAGACATTGTAATAGGTGCACTGAGCTTCACATTTGCAATTTGTGCAATGCTAGCATCTGTAGTGTTGTCTTCATTTTTAAGTATTGTCGTGTTGAGCAGTAGGTAATCTTTCTCTTGCACGAGTTGTAGAGCGGCATAGTGATAGCCTTCTAGCGTAGTTTCTTTTAGGTTTTTCTGTCCCTGTTGTGATACAAGTTGCTGGTAGTTTTTGCTATCAAGATTTGTGATGTGCAAGTAACTTGATGCACGACTCAATGCGTTTTTTGTAGGAGCAAATGCCGCACTGGTAGCTAATATTGCTTGGTTTTGATAATTTGCAATAACAGTTTCTAGTGCTTCTTGATTTTCGGCAAAGAGATAAAAGTCATCTATTGTGGCATACATCTTTGGAGAAGAGAGGTTGAGTAGAGGTGAGTACGCTTTCGCGAAAGCGGAAGCATTCCCAACTTCATATATCTTAACTTTTCTAAAGGTCGCAAGTTCTGACCCGCTTGCAAGCACATTATCTGTAACACTCACATCTGCCGAAACACCTACAATCACCGAACTCTTTGCAAGATGAATAACACCTATCTCTGTAAAACTAGCAAAGAGGTCTTCTTGCGGGATATTATATTGAGCAAGGTCTACCTTGAGCAAGTCTGCTTTATTAGATTTAAGTTGTTCCCAGCTGTCATAGCTTATAGCTTCTACAGCTACGGCAGCGGTGGGAGTAATGCTAGTGATTCTGTTTACCACAGGGTTTGTGTTCTTGAGTAGGGAGAGACGCAAGTTTGTAGAGTCTTGTACGAGTACCACGCCATTGAGACGTACATCATTTTGGTCAAGGTCAATATCTGCCGTGGCCCAAGTAAAGGAGTCTTTAAGCGCATTTACGCCAGCTGCAGGAAAGAGTGTTTTGTATAAATCTCCTCCTTCAGATCCTTTTATAAAAATAGAAGCAGTCGCACTGTTACTAGAAGAATTATAGGCACGGTCAAACAAAGGGTCTGTGTACGTTTCTCTATTTTTCTCTCTTAGCACATTCTCAAGTAAAATTTTTGAGGTGCTTGCTATAAAAACATCGTTATATATAAGGTAATGAGCATTTGCTCCTAGTGACTTAATTTTTTTGTCATTGAGTGAGGCTTCTCTTATAAGTGTTGAGTCATTTTTAAAAAGGCCTAGGTGGTTTTTTGTAATAATGCTCAAATCGTAGGCTTTGCGACCTAGCTTAGTATAGCAAAACAGTGTCTCTCCATCTGGTTGTACAGCTGCAAATGCGGCTTGGTTATCTACTAGTGTTTTGTATAGACTAGTGGTGCCCAGCTCTTGTATGAAATCATTATTGACTAGCGCACTTTTAAAATCTTTAAGATCTGTAGTTTTTACAACAACAGATGCCTTGCGAGGAATGTATTTTGTGAGTGAAGACGAGTTCTTTGTTGAGGTTGTGCAGCTAGCTAGCAATACAACTACGGCAGAGAGGTATAATAGAATTTTCATAAATAGTAAAGACTGGTTGTTCAAAAATACAGTCTTGTGTGAGACCTACGGCCTTTGTGGTCATAATATTATTGACCACCTTTTCAACAGTATATTACTTATGGTCTTTAAAAGTAAAGTCTAGCGAGTATTGTTCGGGTAATAGTTTAAAGCTTTTGCGGTGGTATTTTGTAATACCATAGGTGCGTATCGCTTCTCGATGTTCTTTTGTAGGATACCCTTTGTTTTTTTTCCAGTTATACATAGGGTACTCTTCGTGTATGCGGTCCATAAATAGGTCACGCTCTGTTTTGGCAATGATAGATGCCGCGGCTATGGGGAGGTATTTTCCATCACCTTTAATAACAGTTGTGTGCTCTAGGCCAGTAAATGGTTTAAAGCGATTACCGTCTACAAGTATGTGTTGCGGTTTTTTTTGCTTTCGCGAAAGCGTACCTATCATACCCTCAATACTACGATGCATAGCAGTGATAGAGGCGTTAAGGATGTTAATGTCGTCTATTTCCTCCATCATCACGTGAGAAAAAGAGTAGGCAATTGCTTGTTGCTCTATAATAGGTTTGAGTAAATCACGTTTCTTCTCTGTGAGTTGTTTTGAATCTGTAAGAATCTCGTTTATAAAACTATCGGGCAGCATCACAGCAGCTGCCGTAACGGGTCCTGCAAGACAGCCACGACCAGCCTCGTCTGTGCCACATTCTATAAGATGAGTATGATATTTAAGTTTAAGCATATATTGAACGGGTCAAAATACTAGAATCGGTGCAAATAATGTAATTTTGACACATCAAATTGTTTATATGAATAAGATTTTTGGGTTTATTTTTTGTCTAGTGCAAGTAGCAGTCTTTGGGCAAACATCACCTATACAGCAAACGCCTACATTGCAACGAAGTGAAGGTCTTGGTGATAATAACGACCCGCTTAATGCTAGAGATGCAAAATCTACAAATATTAAAGAGTTTGAAAGACCTCCTGTAGAGGATTATAAGATTATCTCTGTAAAAAGAGATACCTTATATGTAGATACTACTCTTACTATAGAAAAGGATTATAAATTTAATTACCTGCGTAAAGACCGCTATGGTTTATTGCCGTTTGCAAACACCGGGCAAACTAACAATACACTCATACATCATTTTGATAACAGGCGCACCACGCCTGGCTATATTGCAAATGCTAGACACTTTGCTTATCAAGAGGTAGAAGATATAAAGTATCACTACCTACCTACACCGCTCACAGAGTTGTTTTATAAGAGCGCCTTTGAGCAAGGACAACAACTAGATGCTTTCTTTACCCTTAATATACACCCTAGACTTAATATGTCTATAGCTTATAAAGGAGTGCGTAGCTTAGGTAAATATCAAAATGCATTAACCAGTTCGGGTAATTTTAGATTTGCGGGTAGCTATAACACAAAAAATAAGCGATACTACATAAAGGCACACTGGGTTGCTCAAGATTTAAGTAATCAAGAAAACGGAGGATTAACCACTTTAGGTATAGAGCAGTTTAATAGTGGTGACGAAGATTTTGATGATAGATCAAGATTGCCAGTAAACTTTGAAGATGCCGAAAATATACTAGATGGTACAAGAGTGTATGTAAACCATCACTATAATATTATTCAAAAACAAGATAGCCTTAAAGATTATAGTTTGAGAGTAGGTCACATTTTTAATAGCGAGAACAAATTTTATAGATATAGCCAAGATGCAGCAAATGATCTTTTTGGAGAAGCATTTAGACAAACCGACTTTTCTGATAGAACAGATCACGAAGAAACCTATAACGAACTTAACGTTGTTTATGAAGATAAAAAACTAGGGCAGCTCAAGTTTCAAGCAAATGCTACGTATTTTAACTATGGCTATGATGCAGTACTTATACAAGGTATAGATCAAGATGGTGATGGTATAGACGAGCAAACGGTAAGAGTACCTAATAGAATACAAACTACCACAATTGCAGTAGGAGGAGGGTATAAAAATAAAATAGGTGGTTTTGATATACTGGGAGATGCTCAAGTAAATGTCTCAGGAGATTTTGATGGATACAATATATATGGAGAAGCTGGATATGCTATAGATAAAGACAAGCGCTTTTCGGCAAGTATATTGAGCAATGCAAGACCGGCAGGATTTAACCATCTACTTTTTCAAAGCAACTATATAAACTATAACTGGTCTAATCAAGAAGCTTATGCAACTGTAAAGACTAATACACTCACGGCTCAGTTAGATTCAAAAAAGTGGGTAAACCTCAAAGCCTCTGCCGCTACTATAAAAGACTATGCATATTTTGCATTAGATCCTGTAGACTCACTTGTAAACTCTTTTCAAACCAGTGAGTCCATAAATCATCTTCAGGTCACAGCCAGTAAAAATATCAAGTATAAGAAGTTTAATCTAGATCTCACTGCCACATATCAAAACGTGAGTGGGGCAGAGGGAGTGCTTAATGTTCCAGATTTCGTAGGTAGAGGAAGCTTATATTTTACAGACCGTTTGTTTAAAAAAGCACTTTTTTTACAAACAGGGTTTACTGCAAACTACTTTACAAAGTATAATCTCAATGCATATGACCCCATACTCGCAGAATTTTATGTGCAAAACTCTCAAGAGTTTGGAAACTTCCCCCTGCTAGACTTCTTTATTAATATGAAAGTTCGCCAGACCAGAATCTTTCTCAAGGCCGAACACTTTAATAGTAGCTTTACAGGTAACGACTTTTATAGCGCACCAGGGTATCCATATAGAGACTTTAATATACGTTTTGGTATCGTTTGGAACTTCTTTCTTTAAATAATTACGCTTTCGCGAAAGCTTAAGTAGATCCACAAAAAGCTCTACAATAAGACACCTTTACTATTTGTAGGAAGAAAACAGTCTTTGTCGTCTATTTACGGGTATCTTTTTTAGCAGTAAGTGAGTGATAAAAATGCTTCAATAAATAAATAATAAAGCTAGACTAAACAAGGTCAAAGGATTAGATTTTTATTTGAATTAAATATCAAAAAATACTTGTCAGACTTGAACTTCTGTGTATCTTTGCCACCCGTTTGACTGCAAGCGGTAGTTCTTATAAATGTTTGTTTAATTGGCTTTAAAATTTATTTCAAATTATTTTCAAAAGATAGTTTGTAAAGTCAAAAAAGGTTGTAGTTTTGCAGCCGCTAACAAATAGGGGTTTATTTGTAAGAGTTGTTCTTAGAATTGTTGTTTTTATTGCTTCAGAAAAAAATAATTTTTTTTCAAAATAAAGTTGTCAGTATTAAAAACAGTTGTATATTTGCACCCGCTTAGAGAAACAGTAACACATCTAGCGAAGTTCAGGTAATTTTTTTGAATGTTTTGGAAGGCTAAAAAGGGGTT